>CAZEWJ010000007.1:0-123011 GCA_964515875.1 uncultured Ignavibacteriaceae bacterium
GTCATTCTTTTGATAAATAAAGGCAATCCCTTTATTGGTAACTCGTAATGACAGAGTGTAGTTATTTAATTAAATAATAAAAACTGGAGATAAAAAATGTCTGATAATAAAGAAATGGTAAAAATAAAAGAGAAAGAACAAAAGTGGGAAGAAGTTCTCGAAACAGAAGCTGTTGTTGCTCCATTTGTAGATATATATGAAACAGAGAATGACTTTGTTTTAACTGCAAACATGCCCGGAGTATCAAGAAATGTTCTAAAGATCAAACTTGAAGAAGGTTCGCTTTCGATTTTTGGTAAAGTAAATTATGATGAATTAAAAAATAGGAAATATGTTCTGAATGAAAACGAGGTTGGGAACTATTACAGGAAATTCAGGATCAGCAAGAGTATAGATGAATCAAAGATCGAAGCTCATTTTGAAAACGGGCAATTAACTGTGAAGCTTCCAAAGCATGACAGAATTAAACCGAGAACAATTACAATTAAGTAAACATCTTTCTATTTAAAAATAAAAACCCGTCGTACGACGGGTTTTTATTTTGGGTCTATAAATAATTCAAGTTATGAATTAAAGTACAACTTAAATATTAATTTCACCCTCAGTTCCTCTCCTTAATAAGTTTTAGGTGAAGTTAAATCTGTTGCCAGCATTTTCTCTGCTTTATTTCTTACAAAAGCCTGGTTTAAATTTGTTAAAGCCTTAAAATCCTTACTCATTTCAAAATGCTTTTTTGCTTCTTCCTTATTCCCTGCACCTGAGTAAGCTAAAGCTAATCTGTAATGAGTGTATGGATTTTGCTGGTTTGCCTGCATAAATTCTTCCTGGGCTTTTTTGTAATCTTTCTCATTCAAGGCTATCATTCCATTAAGTTCGTGTGATAACCAAACCTGGAATGTATTGTTTGCCATAGTTGCTTTCTCGCCAAATTCTTTTGCTTTGGTTTTTGCATCAGCAAGTTTTCCATTCATTAATAAAATTTTTGCCTGGTTATAAATGTCCAACCTTTTAGTAGTTTCCTTTATTTCTTCAGGCAGATTGGAATTTAAAGCTATCGTGAGAGCCTGATCATATTTTATTTTAGCCTCCTCATATTGTCCTGCATCAAATAAAATATTACCCATAGTGTTAAGATCATTAGACATATCACCGGCATCATTTATCTTTTCAGCTAATTCATACTGCTTCTGCATTTCCTGCAGAGCCATATCTATATTGCCTTCATCTACATAAGTTATTGCTTTTGTAAATAAGGCTGCACGTTTTTCACCATCATTTCTTGCCATTCCGTATAAAGCATCGCATTGTTTTCTTGCTTCATCATATTTTTTTTGAAATGTATAATTAGTTGCAATACCCAGGTGAGAACCAATAAAATTCGGATTGATATTTAAAGCTTTTTTATACTGCTCAATTGAAGCATCATACTTTCCTTCTTTTAAAAGCAGTTCAGCATAGGAATCATAAGGATTGGGATCATCAGGAATAAGCTCAATATACTTTTGGAAAGCTTTTTCTGCTTCACCATAATTGCCAAGGTTCTTATAAGAATATCCCATCATGTTGTATGCTGCAGAATACTCTGGTGCAATTTCCGATGCTTTTTTCAGATGATCAACTGCAAGCTGGTATTCCTGCTGACCAAAATAAAAAGTTCCCAACTGGGTATGAGCTCTTTCATCATTTGGATAAAGCTCCACTAACTTTTTCAAATGCTCTTCCTGTTTTGCCTGGTTGCCATCTACTCCGGCTTTAAGAGCAAGAATTAATAATTTTTCTCCCTCGGAAACTTTATCTGTTAAAGCTGTTAATTTCTCAAGGTCTTCAAAAAATCCTTTTGTAGTAGGATTAGCAATTGCGTGATAGTAATAAGCTAAAGCAAAATCTTTATCCTTTGCAATTGCACTTTCAAAATACTGGAGTGATTCCTGCACTCTCTGCTTTTCAAAAAGATCACGTCCCTTTATAAAATCTGCTCTTGCTTCTTCTGAAGAAGTTGTAATTGGAATTTTGTCTGCATCTTCTTTTTTAGTACAACCGCTAATTATAACTAAAGCGATAAATATAACAGTACCAAAAAGAATTTTGAGAATAGAAATGCTTTTCATCTTTCCCTCCTTAAATTAATTATTGAAAAGAAATTATACTGCCCGCAGTAAATATTTAATGTATTAAGTTTCTTTTAACTTAATGAGTAATTACTGCAAATACAATTAGAATGTTGATTCCCGGCATTAAAATTATTTGAATGGTATTCTTCTCTTTGATATTATTTTTAAAATGTGATCTATGATTCAATTTATACTTTTTCTGTTCCTGTCAATCCAATATCCCCAGGCAATTAAGAGCCACTGAAATAAACCAACATAACCAATTGCGTCTGCTGATTCGGGAGGTGGTCCGAAAACATTCATAATGTAAACAATTATTAGAAATATTAGCAAACTCCAAAGAGCAAATATGCCTCTTTTATTTTCTGCTTTAGTTGCTTTAATGTAAAGATAAGAACCGATAATAAATATCAGCCCTTCAACAATAATTGTAAACGGAATTGAGTTCCATAAACCAAATCCTACTTTCAAATCACTCCAAGGACTAATAGGAAGATCAGGAATGTGTGAAACCAGGTCAAGTATCCAATGGCTTAATACAAGTATTCCTAAAATTACAGCACTCTTTAAATTCTTTTTTATAAGAAAATAAATTGCACCAAAGAGTAATGCCCAAAAAAGAACTCCAAGTAAACTATGAGAGAAGGGATAGTAAACAAAATTCAATGGAGTGAAAACAGAAACACCAGGATCAATTTGCACTTTTTCTATTCCAAGCAGAAGAAAGAAGGGCCAAAGAAGATCTATAAACTGTGAAGCGAAAAATAATGTACCGAGAGATGGTTTATTATCTATCTTTTTAGCTGCTAACCCAACACCAAAATGACCGATGAACATATTTAACTCTGTTTATTCTCCTAAATAAAAATTAGTTTCCAATCTTTCTTTTATAGGAAACTCAATAAATTCATTTTTATAATCTTTTCTTTTTTCTAAATGAAAAAAAGAACCCCATGCTAAATTAGGAAATAACTTTGCCAATGGTTTTGCAAGCAGGGGAGGGAAAGGATAAAAATTACTACCGCCAAAATCCTTTATAAAATATCCATTAGCAAAACAGTTGTTTAAGAACTTTTTAAAGTCATCTTTTGACCAGCCTCTTACATGAGCAGACCAATTCTTTAATGGTGTCGGCTGTTTTCCAAAAAGAAATATTATCCTGTTATGAAGTGCAGCAATATTAGGAACACCAATAATAAATGAACCACCTTTTTTTAATATCCTGGTTGCTTCATGAAAAACCCAGAAGATTTCTTTAAGATGCTCAAGTACCTGGTTTGATATTATTATATCAACAGAATTATCAGGAAAAGGGAGAGGATCTTTTTCAATGTTTAACTGATGAACAATAATATTTTGCTTTTTTAATTCTTCGACATAAGGATTATAAACTTCTACAGCGTGTAATTCAGCATTGGGATAATTCTTTTTTGCAATTATCAGATCACTACCGCCACCGGCACCTAAATCAAGAATTATTTTTGGATTGGCAGAATTCTTAAGGAATTTTTCAATTAAGTGCCTGCCGTAATTAAGTTGTCGGTCTATCATGCCTGATGCTTGTTGCTGAATAGTAGATAATGGATTTTTTGAAATCTAAATTACTCAATTAACAGATTTGATAAGAGTTATTATTTTCTTTTCTTCTTCGGTCTTTTTCTGTCAGTTTTTTTCACAGGTTTCTTTGCTGTCCGTTTTGCAGACTTCTCCTTAGCTTTCTCTGCGCTAATTGTCTTGGAACGTGCATGTCTCGGTTGATAGACACCAAGTTTTCCACCACCAGGCAATGTTAACTGAGTGAGTAAACCCCAGCCTTCATCTTGCACAGGACTGCAGCTAATATTTTTCTTCTTCATATCTTGAACAAATGTCTCTACATCATTGCACATCAGGTAGAATTCATGAACGTCGTTTTCATCGGAAGGATGAACAGCAACTTCTGCAGGTGGTAATCCGAAGATTAACCATCCTTCACCTGCATCAACATTCGTTAGTTTAAGAACATCCCGCGGGAAAGTGCGGTCGGCTTCAGGATTCGTACTATAAATAATGGAATGTGCACCGATAATCATATAATTTCTCTTTTCTTTTTGCTGTTAGTAAGAGAGTATACTAAACCACAAATTTCTAGATAGCATTCTCTTCAACACTTTCATAAAGTTTATCTATTTCTTTTTGCAGTTCTATTGTTTTGGAAAGTGCGGTAACAATTTTACAATATGTTCTTACTTCTTCTGAACTGATTGTTATTCCTTTCCTGTCTTTTAACCATTTTTCGCAAACCTGGTAACCTCCAATCTGGTAATTCCAAACTTCTTCAGGGATTGGTTCAAAATATTGTTCTTTGTTTATAAATACCACATTAGATTTATAATGCTTTAAAGGTTTACCTGATAAGGAATCTGATATGAATGATTGAACTTCTAATTTTTCTACTTTGTTATTTCCACTGATAGGAAATTTTGTAATTGTTTTCTCTAATTCTTCTGATTTTAACAGATGCAATTCTGCAAGTTTTTCACCAAGCTTACCAAGCTTAATAAATAGTTTATAATTTTTTGTAAATGGAACACGTGGAAAATCTATTTTTAAGAACTCTGCGTATTTGTTTCTGTAAATGTTGCTGTAAAGAATAGCATAGATGTAGTAAAATATTTCTTCAGGTATAATGTCTTTTTTGAGTTTCCTTATCAATTCCTCATAGATTGAAGATGAAATATTTGGGCGGCGTTTTGCATATTCTGTTTCAGGTTCAAACATCATAAATTGCGTAATTACATTTTTTTTCTTTTGAGCTTTATAAATATATAACGGAAAAACAAATCCATTATTCGAAGTTTTGGGTGACATACAAATAACCTCGACAATCTTATCAGTTATTTGCACATGCTTAAATTTTTCTCCTTTTGTCAAACGGGAAGTTATAAGTGCTAAATTTTCTTTACCTAATAAATTATTCATTACATCTTTTCTTGATCTTTCAATCATTTCGTCATGGTATAAAATCCATCGAACATCAAAAGGGCGGTAAAGTATTTTAGTTATTGAGTCTTTCCAGTCTAAATCCTTTTGCAGCTTTTCTCTCTGCTCTTTTATTTTCCAGCTTTGGTTTTCGTTTAAATCATAAGTTTGCTTGATTATCTCATCATCAATTTTAGGATTACGAAACTCTTCGATTCTTCTTTCTAATTTCTTTTTATCAAAATCAATTACAAAATTATCTCTTGCTGTTACTATACCTACACTATTAACGGGAAATACCTCTGTAATCTTTGGGAATGAACTGTAATGATTAAGCAGCTTATTATCTGTTGGAAGGAAAAGATAAAACTCCGGATAAGGTACAACTTTCTGCCATTTAACTTTGTTAATATCATTTTTCAAAAGCCATTTGTATTTATCTTCTCTTAAACCAAAAATCTCAGAGTGAAAAACTTTATTTCTTTTATTCTCATTTTTGTATTTAATAAAGAATGCAATTGCAACACCTTGTTGAATATCAAAAACATTTTCGTCTTTACTTCCATCAGGAGCTTTTTCTTTCTTTAAACTATTACCGTGGAGATCGAGAATATAAATTTCATCAAAGCTGTTCATTAAGGATTGACGCATACCTCGAAAGGTTGGGTTGTCCAAGTAACTATGGTTTGTAATAAACCCTAAAACTCCTTCACCTGCCTGATCTATCTTCCATTGGGAAAAACGTATAAATTTTACATAGTCATCCTGCAGCCATTTAGGATTTTTTTCACCAAGAGGTTTACCATCAACTTTGTAATATTCTTTTATCTCTTCAGAAATCCATTCACCAACATTTGAAGAATGACCTGAATAAGGGGGATTACCAAGCACAACCAGAATCGGAACCTGCTTTTTTACTTTTCCTGCTTCGTGACTTTCCGTAGATAGTGAAGACATTCCCGGAAATTTAGTTTCTTCAAGTTCCTTCATATCAAGGGTATTGGTCAAATAATATTTAACACGTTCATCATCTTCCATCCTGTAACCAAGCTCTTCAAGAAGAAAAGACATCTTCATATGCCCGATTGCATAAGGAGCCATCATTAATTCAAATGAATAATAATTCTGTAAAACCTGTTCTTTAAGAAAAGCTTTTACTGCTCCTTTGCCATATTTACTTTCCCATTCTTCTACTGCAATTTCAATTGCTTTTGCTAAAAAGCCAAGAGTCCCTCCGGCAGGATCAAGAAGAATAACATCTTTTGAAGCGAATCCATCAGACATTTTAAATTTATCTTTAAGAATTTGATGCAGTGAACGGACAATAAAAGAAACAACTGGTTCGGGAGTATAATAAACTCCACGCTTTTCTCTTGTTTCAGGATCATAAACAGAAAGAAAAGTTTCATAAAAATGTAAAACCGGGTCGCTTCCTTTTCCTTCACGATAGTATTTATCAAGAATTTTCTTTGCATCGGAAACAGCAAGCACTTCAGCAATATCATCAATTATAATTTCCATTTGTTTTGGAATATCTTCTAAAGAGATATACTTGAATATATCTCTTAGTAATCCAATAGATTTAGGAATGTATGTATAAGCAGCTTTTCTGTTGAATTCATCTCCGGCTCGTAAACGTGCAGCAAACAAACCATAAGTAATTGTCTGAGAATAAAGATCAGCAAACTCTTCTTCACTAATTCCTGCAATTAAAAACTCTTTAAAAGCTTCATAAAAACCTTGAATTGATTTGGTTCCTGATTTCCCCGACAGAGCCGGGACGGATTCCCGTAGTTCTTCAGTTACAATTTCATCTTTAAGGAATCGTGTTCTTTTTGCAAGCTCTTCAGCTAGAGTTTTTGCGGTAAAAGTTTTTGGCAGAGAGAAATCCAAAAATCTTTCAAGCAGTTGAAATAATTTATCTTCATTCTCAAGAGGCGGAACAGTGGAAAGCTTTTTAATTACGAATGGTCTGGCAATAGATACCTTTTCAATCGGCTCACCATTTCTATATAAACGGAATTCTGTAAAGTTTGTTAGAATAACATTTGGGAAGGTTGATAAATATCTTTCGATTTGCTCTGAATCTTCAATTCTGTCTAAATCAACACCGAGATCTTTTGCTTCAATATAACCTGTAATTTTTTGTTTACCATCCCAAATTCTAAAATCAGGATTTCCAGCTTGAGTCTTTTTAGGAAGGATTGTTATATCAATCTTCTTACTTCTTTGGGATTCAGAAAACTCTAAAATAAAATCTGCAAGATGTTTGTAATAAGATTCTTCTCTTGCATCACCTTTTTGGTAAGTTTTAAAAAGATTGGATAAATATTTTTTAGTCATAATCAAAATATAAAGAACAATGAGTTAATTTCTTATCAAAATAAACTCTTATGCAGTGCTTCTAAAACCGCTTTCTTTTCTTCGGAAGGAATCAGGATTGAAATATTGTGTCTGCTTCCCCCATATGAAATCATTCTTAATGGAAAGTAATTTAGTGCTTCAAATACTTTATGAATGTAGCCTTTCTGGTTCATTATATTATGCCCTACAAGGCAAATGATTGTCATATTCTTGCTTACTTCAACTTCACCAATTTTTTTTAGTTCATCAACAATCCTTCTCAATCTTGCAGCATCATCTATTGTAACAGACACAGCAACTTCGGATGTAGTAATCATATCAATTGGAGTTTCAAAGTGTTCAAAAACCTGGAATACCTTTGTTAGAAAACCATAAGCCAAAAGCATCCTGCCCGATTTTATTTTAACCGCAGTAATTCCATCTTTAGCGGCGACTGCTTTTATTCCATCGCCGGTCGGTTTATCTGTAATCAATGTTCCTTCATCATCCGGCTTCATTGTGTTTTTTAATCTTACAGGAACATTTGCGAGCTTTGCAGGCAGCACTGTTGATGGATGAAGAATCTTTGCACCGAAATAAGCAAGCTCTGCAGCTTCATCAAAAGATAATTGAGAAATGGAATAAGTATTTTCTACATATCTCGGATCATTATTTTGAAAGCCGCTTATGTCTGTCCATATCTGCACTTCTTCAGAGTTGATCGCAACTCCTATAAGCGATGCAGTAAAATCACTTCCGCCTCTTTTAAGATTATCAATTTCTCCAAAAAGATTTTTACAGATGTAGCCTTGTGTAATAAATAATTTTTTATCAGGATATAATTGAAGTTCCCTGGTAAGATTTTCTTTTATATAGTAGTCATCAGGCTCATAGTTCGTATCTATTCTCATAAAATTTAAAGCAGGGAGGAGAACGGAATCAGCTTTTATTTCTGTAAGATAAAGATGAAAGAGTCCTGTAGAAATTAATTCTCCCTGTGCAAGTAATTTCTTCTCCTCTGTTCCTGAAAAATCATCATTTGTAAATGAACGAATAAAACCGAAATGAGATGAAATTAATTCATTTCCATTCTTTTTGAATTCCTTTTTGGAAAAAAGCTCATCAACTACTTGATTATATTTTTCTTCAAGCGAATTGATAATCTCATTTGCCTGATCAGTTTTATTTTTATAAAGAGCATTAGAAATTTCAACAAGTGCATTTGTTGTTCCGGACATTGCAGAAAGGACAACAATTTTTGGTTCATCATTTAAAATAAGATTAGCAACTGCCTTCATTCTTTCAGCAGAGCCAACAGATGTCCCTCCGAATTTTAATACTTTCATTTTTTAATTATTGATTTGGAAGTGTTAATATAAAAAACTTTTTGGTATAAGGTATAAGGTATAAGGTATAGAATGAATGAACGCAAGGTTGAATGAAAACTATCAGAATTAAATTAATTCTCGTGAACGAACACTAAATACTTCATCTTCTTTTAAAGTTTCAATATCAGACTCAGATACTGTTACAATAGCTATGGTATCTCCAAATACATTGAAAACTTCCAAAGAATAACCATCTACATAATTTTCTGATGTATGATGATCAACAACAGTTGCCACATCACCCTTTTTTAATTTCTTTTCAGGAATATCTTTAAGTAAAGATACTTCCTTAAATAATTTGAATTTCATAATTACTTTACTCCTTATCGGGAAACATTGTTATAAACTTAGTAGATTTAGATTCGAATTCAGTCATCCAAACAGAATGAGCCTTTAATTTTTTTCCATTAGGTCCTTTTAGAATTCCTTTTATATCAAACGTCTGACCATATTTTGTTTGATCAATAGGAATAGCATCGAGTGATAATATTTGAGTCCGCAAATCCATTTCTAATCTTTGCCAATTATTTTGGCTGTAACCTGCTTCAGCCAACCATTTTGATTTGTCATTTCTTTTTCTTTCTGATAATAGATAATCTCTTATTTTTGCCGCTTCAATTATTGCATCAGAAGGTAATTTCATTTTACTAGGTTTAACTAAATATAAATTTATAGAAACCACATTTTATTAACAAACACTATCTTTTCCGAGAAACCCTAATTAACATCTTCCATCTTCCATCAAACATCTTCCATCTTACTTGCTCTTACTTAATCCACCTGTCACAATAAATGTCATTATTTCCTCTGCTCCTGCATCAATTATCTTTACATGGGAAGATGAAACGATAATTAAGTTTCCTGCAAAGTTATATGCCTGGGGAATGTAAACAGCAACTTTATTTTTCTCTCCAAGCATATCAAGGTTCTCTTCGGTAACAAAACCGAGAATTTCAATATCACTATTTTCAGAAACTTTGACCAGGACAGGTTTGTTGAATTTCTTTTTATCACCAACAAATGCTTCTATAAGATCTTTAATTCCATTATAAATTAATTTTACCAGCGGCAAACGGCTGAAAATGTTTTCTAAAAGGTTAGTTAATCCTTTTGTAAAAATATTTGAGGCAATAAATCCAACTACAAGTATTAAACCTAAGGTTATAAGAAAACCTATTCCAGGAATTTTAAAGTTGAACAAGCCATCAATCTTTATGAAGATGAGATATACAAAATAAATTGTTGCGGCAGTTGGAAGTATAACAATAAGACCTTCAAAGAAATACCTTGTAATTGTTTTCATGTTAATCCTTTTGATTAGAATAATGCAAAGATAGGAAAGAAGTAGTATAAAGGTATAGGGTATAGGGTATAAGGTATAAAGGATAGAAAATCCAGTATCAAGTTCCAGTATCAAGAATCAAAGAAGTTTTTTTGGATATCGAAATAAAAAGAAATCCTTATACCATATACCTCTATACCATATACCCTATACCCTATAACTAAGCCTTCCCTACAAAGCTCCTTCACCTGATTCCCCAGTTCTTATTCTTATTGCATCTTTCAGATTGTAAATAAATATTTTCCCATCACCAACCTGGTCCGTCTTTGCAGTTTTAATAATAATATCTACGGCTTGTTCGGTTTGGTCATCCGAACAGACTAATTCAATTTTAATTTTTGGGACAAAATTTATGTTGTATTCTGTTCCGCGATAAATTTCCTTATGTCCTTTTTGCCTGCCGTACCCTTTTACTTCAGATACAGTCAGACCGGGAAATCCAGCTTCGTTTAAAGCACCCTGAACCTCCTCAAGCTTATGAGGTCTTATGATAGCTTCTATTTTTTCCATTAATAGCCTCTTGTTATTTTCATTTTTAAATAAATTATTTATTCAAGATAAACTTGATTTTAAAGTGTACAAATAACATCAAATGAAACTGTACTGGAATTATCTGAGATGCCGGTTTCTTCAATAAATATTTCTTTATTTGAACTGTCAAATCTATATTCAAATCTGAACGTAATGCCTTCGCATTTTAGTGAAGGTACTAAGGTTAGGTTAAAAGCATTTAAACCGGGAACGCCAGTTCTGGCTCCCTGGTCATCAGCAAAATACTCTGCACGTAAACCTAAATCAAAAGTTTCAGACAATGCAATTACAGGCTGGAGAGTAAATCCAAACCATTTGGTGTCCAAATCTGTTCCGGAAGTATCTGTAAAAGTTTCGATTCCATAGTTACCCTGAAAGTATAATGCTAAACCTGAAATTGCATTCGTTACTCCAGTTAAATCAATTGAGTTTCTCCAATTTTCAGAATTGACTTGTTCAATTCCTGTATAAAATGAAATTCCAAAAGCTAAAAGATAGCCTAAATTAATTCCTAATCTCGAGATAATAGATTTATCCATATTATTGTCTATCAACAAATCCCATCCATTAATAACTCCAACTTTTATATCAATTACATCTGAAGGTATAAAATTAAAATAACCACCTACATGAGTAAAGGCTTCAGCTAACCCAAAAAGATAACCGCGGGAAATTGTTGGATTAAGAGGACCTTCAATTACTTCAATTCCCTGGAATGTTACAAATTTACCACCGGTGAATTTAAACTTATCCGAAAAAGAATAAGTCACATTACCTTCTTGTAAATCAACCGCAACTGGTCCGGCCCCTATTGAGGTTTGATGCAGTAAACCATGTACGGCGGCATCTGTTCCAAAATCTAATTCAGCAGCATAACTAACTTTATCTGATGGACTTCCTGATGCTACAAGATGAAAATTGTTTAGTAATATCTGATTTGCTTTAGCATCATAAGAGCGTAGTGAGTTTGTCATTCCTCCTGAGAAGTTGTAATTATATGATGATTCGATATATCCGGAAAAATCCTGAGCATCTAAAATTATTACAGTTGAAAGGGAGATAAGTATAACCAAATAAATTATCTTGAATATATAATTCATTATAAACTCCTTTTTAATTTTAATAGATTGATTCGTCCATCAAAAAATTTAAGATACTTTTTCAAAATCAGGATAAGCTTCCATTCCATGTTCACCAACATCAAGCCCTTCAACCTCCTCAGTTTCAGAAACACGTAATCCAAGAGTTTTCTTTATTATGATCCAAACAGTAGCCGAAATTATAAATGTAAAAGCTCCAACAGCTGCTATTCCGATAAGTTGATGAGTTAGAAGATCAAAACCTCCGCCAAAGAAAAGTCCGTTTCCAGTTGTACCTGGTGCAAAAACATCTTGTGCAAAAAGCCCCACTGCTATTGTCCCAAATATTCCATTTACTAAATGAACTGCTAAAGCTCCAACCGGATCGTCAACTTTTATTTTATCAAAGAATAATACAGCAAAAACAACTAAAGCGCCGGCAATTACTCCGATAATAAGTGAACTTTCTACACTAATAAAAGCGCAAGGTGCTGTTACTGCGACAAGACCAGCCAGACAGCCATTAATTGTCATACTTAAATCGGGTTTACCTAATACTATCCACGCAACTGCTGTTGAACTCAGTATTCCGGCAATAGCGGCGCTGTTTGTAGTAATACAAATCCTTGCGATACTTGTGGGATCCGCTGCCATTGTGCTGCCGGGATTGAATCCAAACCATCCCAGCCAAAGAACCATTACACCAATGGTTGCAGATGTCATATTATGGCCGGGAATGGGGAATATTTTTCCGTCTCTATATTTCCCGATACGCGGTCCAAGTATTATTGCGCCAGCAAGTGCAGCCCACCCCCCAACGGAATGTACAACTGTTGAACCGGCAAAATCCCAGAATCCAAGAGAAGCAAGCCAGCCACCGCCCCAGATCCAGTGTCCCGTGGTAGGATAAAGAAAACCTACAAGAACAAAAGAAAAGATTATAAAAGAAATATATTTAATTCTTTCTGCCACAGCGCCCGAAACTATAGTAGCAGCTGTTCCGGCAAATACAAGCTGAAAGAAAAATTTAGCAAGAAGCGGAACCGTCGCCCAGCTCATTGCAGAATAAACTCCGGAATAAGCGTCTCCTGTTTCAGGACTATTATCAGTCCCGCTTAATCCAAACAATCCATTCAATCCAAATAAATCATTTCCATCTCCAAACATCAAACCCCAGCCAATTACCCAGAACGCAAGTGAAGAAACGGCAAATACGATAAAGTTTTTAGAGAGAATATTCACAGCATTCTTACTGCGTGCAAAACCGGATTCGACCATCGCAAATCCAAGATTCATAAAAAAAACAAGCATTGCAGTGAAAAGAACCCACAGGGTATCAAGGATTATTTTATTTTCCATTTAGGATAACCTCTTTTTGTTTTTAGTAATTTCATCTATTGTTGAAAATTTTCTTATTAGTTAATTACTTAGTAATTCTTTAATATTTTAGGATTATTAGAATATTCCCTAATAAAGTAAGGAAATTTAGGTTTGTATATAAATAAATATTTTTAGGAAGTCAAGAGGAGTTTCTAAAAAATAATGCTTTAAAATTATTTTAAGTAAAATTTAATCAGTGAAATTGCTTGCGAGTAATATGCTGTTCCGAAAATATTAAGATGATTTAAGACATGATATAGTTTATAAATATTTTCCCGGTATTCATGACTATCCCCCAAAGGAAAAACTTCATTATAAGATTTATAAAATTCATTGCTAAAGCCGCCAAATAATTTAGTCATTGCAAGATCAGCTTCTCTGTGTCCGTAATAAACAGCAGGATCAATAAGACATGCATCTCCATTTTCATCAACAGTATAATTTCCACCCCAAAGATCCCCATGCAGAAGGGAAGGTGGTTTTGTTGAATTACCAATAATTTTTTCAATCTTTTTTTCTAATTGATAGATCCCATTTTTTAATTCACTTGTTGCATAACCATTTTGCTCTGCAAGTTTATATTGGTAAAGTATTCTTTTATTGAAATAAAATTCCATCCAATTATCCTCTTCATTTGGATCAGGAATGTTGATCTGAGGATTAGAACCAATATAATTATCTTCATAGAAACCGAATTTATCTCCACTGTATTTATGCAATTCAGCGAAACGCCTTCCAAAATCTTCAAAGAAATTTTTGGAACGATTTCCTTGCGAGATAAACTCTGTTAATAAGAAATCCTCTTTACAAAGCAGAACCTCAGGAACTCTTATTGCATTTGCTTTTCTGAGTTCAGTAAGACCATTAGCTTCTTTAGTAAAAAGATCTTTGGGAGATGAATTTAATTTCAGGAAATAATTTTTATCCCCATCATCGGTTATTTTATAAGCGTTACTTATGCAGCCGCCCGATAAAGATGAAACTGATTTTATTCTAATCCCGGTTGCTTCTTCAATATCATCTTTTATTTTCTGATTCAAGGTCATCTTTTATTTTCTCCAGTAAAACTTTACAAACATCTTCTAATATATCAAGCACTTCTTCAAAACCTTCTACGCCTTTGTAATAAGGATCAGGTACCTCATCAAATTTTATATTGCGGGAAAATTGAGACATTTTAAAAATTTTATTCTTGAATCTCTTTTTAACATCAAGTGCAATAACATCAGAATAATTTTTATTATCCATCGTGATGATATAATCTGATTCGGCAAAATCTTTTTCAGGATTAAATTTTCTTGCAATATGATCCAAAGTATATCCTCTCCTTGCTGCATGCTTTTGCATTCTTGGGTCAGATGGATCGCCTTCATGGTAAGCAATTGTACCCGATGAATCAACTTCAATCTTATCTTCAAGGTTTTCATCTTTAATAAATTTTTTCAATACAGCTTCAGCGGAAGGTGAACGGCAGATGTTTCCAAGACAAACAAATAATACTTTTTTCTTTTTCATTTTCTTTTTTTCAGAATTTGTAATTGTACTCTTAATCCTAATCGTCTTAACTGAGAAAAGTACGATCAGGACTATGATTACGAAAAGTAAAATTAAAATAACCGATTTAAATATAAATGAGATAAATGTTAATTACGGTATTTATCTTTTCCGAAGAATACATTATCTTAATTCCAATCGTTCGTCAGTTTCCTGATTCATAAAAATATAAGGAGTAATATGGCTTACACAATAACAAAACTGTGTTTGGATTGTAAAGATATAGCGTGCACACAGGTTTGTCCGGTTGATTGCATTTATGAATATTCCGGTGATGACCCGACCATTCCTAAAAATATGCTGTTAATTGATCCAGATGAATGTATAGATTGTAATGCTTGTGTGCCGGAATGTCCGTGGGAAGCTATCTTTGAAAATGATCTTGTTCCCGATATTTTTAAGGAAGATATTGAACTGAATGCAAGGATAGTCGGGCAGCCAAGATTTGTTCCTACCAGGCCGGATATACCAATGCCCACACCTGAAGAAGTTGCTACCAATAAAAAGAAATGGGGTTATGAGTAGGAAGAAGGAGGAGTGAGTTCAAGTGTAAGTTCAAGTTCAAGAGCAAGAGAATCTTTTACAAGCCGATTAAACTTTCATTCCTAAATTACTATTTACTAACATCAAGTTTGAAGAAACTCCTGATTTTTCTTGCTATAAAAACTATTTTCTCTTAGTTTGCAGTATGTTTAGCAGGGATAGCATTTCATACCTTAGTCTTAGGATAAAATGGGTTAGTGTCGAATAATCATAATTTGCTTCAAAAATTGATTGATGAAATTGTAGAAACAAGCAGAATAAATATTTCTTGGGTTTCGTAATCAGAGATATTATTAAGCATTAAGTTAAAACCTTCAAAAAGGAGAACTTACATTGCAAAAACCACAAACAATTAAAAACTACGAAAAATATAAAAGTGTATTCATTAAGGTAATAACGAATCCGTATGTAATAAGTTTTATTATTGCTATTGTTATAATAATAACCCTGCCTCTAATTTTTAACAAATATAAAATAGAAACGATTCAGCGTAATAAAATTGAGCCTAACCTGGTGTATTATTATGCTGATTTTAATAATGATGGTGTTAGTGAAAAAATAGAAATTATGCAAATTCAAAAAGATTTTTTTTCCTTAACAATTTTTGATAATAATAAAGTTATTGATCAGTGGAATTTCGAAGGTAAATTTCTTACAACATCAAAACTTATAGTTTCTAAAATCGGAAATAACCGATTCAAATCAATATATTTTTTTCTTTTCAAGAACAACAAAATTTATTTAAACTGCCTTAATCCTTTTGAAAACAGATTCATAACCAAAGACAAATTTGTAATTGATTTTATACCAAAAACTAGTGGATTAGATTGCGGTATTTTTCCTCACATTTTCTACGACTCAAATAAAGACGGAACTAATGAATTTTATTTCTCCTGTAACGTTGGCTATTCAATACAGCCGAGAAGAGTTTGTAAATATGATCCTGCTAATGATACTTTATATCTATCATCTGAGAGTTCTGCTAGTGTAACAATATCAGCTATTGATACTACCGGCAATGAATTGAAGATAATATTTGCCAGTGATGCTGTTGGAAACAGTAAATTACACGATCCGTATTCAGATATGTTTGCCTGGTTATTGTGTTTTGATGAATATCTTTCCTTCAAATACGAGCCTGTTATTATTGGATTTTATCCCTCTAATTCAAATATAATTTCCATCATTGCTGATGATAAAAAGTATTTTGTCTGTTTAAATATTTATACTGGAATAGAAAAGCATCAATGTTCACTGCTAATATTTAGTTCTGAACTAGAATTAATTAAAGAGAAAAAATTCTCTTTTACACCTGAATGGTTTGGCGCAAGCTTATATGCCAGTAATGAGCAAAACTGTTTTTATATAATAAAGAACACCGGGCAAGTTGAAAAATTTGATTCGGATCTTAATATTATGAGTCAGAACTATATCCTGCCACTCAGTAATATAATCCCTTTCTCCGAGGATGTTGATGAGGATAATGAAGATGAACTCATTTTTTTTAGTAAAGATGTTGATAAACTAATTGTAACAAGAAATGATTTCTCGAGTTATGTTTTTGCAAATATTGCAGGTATTGGAAATATAAGGAGTTATTCACTAAAATTAAACGACAATGGACCACGTGAACTGGTAGTGTCGTCCGATAAAGAGGAACTTACACTGTTATACCAATTTAACTATTTATATTATTTAAGATATCCGGTATATGCCGGGGTTTATTTTTTAATTCTTTTATTAATTCTTTTGATTCAAAAAGCACAGAAGCACAGGGCAGAACTGAAATATGAAACAGAGAAAAGAATAGCCGAACTTCAGCTTAAGGCTATTAAAAACCAAATTGATCCGCACTTCACACTTAATATCATTAACTCAATCGGTTCTTTATTTTACAAGCAGGATCGCGAAAAAGCCGATTATGTATTTGGGAAATATAGCAAACTTTTACGGCAGACTATTTTGAACTCGGATAAAATCTTAACCACTTTATCTGATGAACTGGATTATGTTGAAAATTATCTCGAACTGGAAAAGTTCAGGAACGGCAGCAAATTTTGCTGGAAAACTGATATCATTGAAAACACAAACCTGAACATTAAAATACCAAAGATGCTCATTCATACATTTGTAGAGAATGCAATAAAGCATGGTTTGAAGCACCTGGAAGGGAATGGGGAATTATTTATTTCTGTTTATAACAATAATAAAGAGTACCAGATTATAATTCGCGACAATGGTATAGGCAGGAAAAAAGCAAAGAAAAATGAGGATGAAAGTACAGGCAAAGGATTAATAATACTTGAACAAATTCTGGATCTATATTACAACCTGATGAAAATCAGGATAACCTATACAGTAAAAGACCTTGTTGATGAGAATGAAAATGCTTTAGGTACTGAAGTGTTGATTAAAATTCCTGTTGATAAAACTTAATCATAAACTAAACTTGTAAAGATGAAAATAACCTTAGTAACATAAGTAAACGCTTTTTATTAACCTTCTTACCTTGTCTTACTTGCGTGCCTGCAGGCAGGTACAATAAGGTAATAAGGTCAATTTACCAGGGGATGCAGATGGTTACTAAGGTTATGGAAAACGTAGAAACACAAACCTTAGTAACATAAGTAAACATGTACTTTATTAACCTTATTACATTATTTTAGTTGTTGTTTGTATAAATCATTAAAACACAATTGTATATAGGTATCGAATATATCTAAATTCTTATATTGAACTCCTACGGAGTTCGGGGTGTTTGGGATTACTTAGTTCTACAAATATTTAACTCCTACGGAGTTAGGAACTGAAATGCAATACAGGAAAGCTCCAGAGGAGCTAAATATTTGTAGAAACACATAATTCCCCAGGACCACTGCACTCCATAGGAGTGCTATATTACTTTTACAACAATTGTTTCATTCGCTTGGGATTTAAGTAAAATTGATTGAACAATCCGTAAAAAATATAAAATGCATTATTATTGATGATGAACAGGAAGCCTGCGACAGACTTGAACGCCTCCTCAGCAAAATTTCAGGGGTAGAAGTAATAGCAAAGGAAAAAAATCCTGATACAGGAATTAAGGAAGCTGTCAGCTTAACTCCCGATATTGTATTTATTGATGTTGAGATGCCGGGAAAGAGCGGGTTTGATGTTGTCGGGGAAATACGGGAGAAGAAAGTATTTCCGACTTTTATTTTTGTAACTGGCTATAACCAGTATGCAATAAAAGCAATCCGCAATGCTGCATTTGATTTCCTGCTTAAGCCGGTTGATATTGATGAACTTAAAGAAACAATAAACAGGTTTAATGAACTACAAAAAGAAAAACAAAAAATTATCCTTCCTGAAAAATTAAAATCTCAGTTTTCACTTACCGATAGAGAAATTGAAATAATTAAATTATTGCTTGAGGGAAAATCCAGCCAGCAAATATCCGAGGTACTTTTCATAAGCAAGCACACCGTTGACACACACCGGAGAAATATACTGGAAAAAACAGGGCTTAAATCCAGCAATGAGTTATTGAAGCTTTTAAGTGATTACTAAGCATGGCATTTTTAAAATTTATCTCACGTCTTAACATTTTAACATTTGACTTAACACCTGAGAAAAAAGATGGCAAATACAACCAGTAATTAACCACAACAATTTGTTTTTATTGATGAAATTTTTTGGTTATCTTTTAACTAAAATCAAATAAAAATTTACAGAGTTGTACTATGCATAAATTAGAGCGAATAACTTATGACCCCAACATAATGGGTGGGCGTACTTGTATCAGAGGAATGCGTATTACTGTAGCTTTAGTGATTAACCTGGTCGCTAATGGTATGAGCAAGGAGGAGATTATTAAAGCTTATCCATATCTTGAACCTGAAGATATTAACCAAGCACTCCAATATGCAGCTTTATTAGCTGAAGAAACTATTCATCCTTTAGAGTTGACTTAAGAATGAGATTTCTTGCAGATATGGGTATCTCATCTCAAACTGTTAAAGCTATGAATAATAAAGGACACGATGCTATACATCTTTATGAGTAAAGTCTTGATCGTCTGCCTGATAATGAAATCATGAATAAAGCTCTTAAAGAAAATCGTGTGCTTTTAGTTCACGTCCTTGATTTTGGAGAGCTGCTTGCATTCAGCAAAGCTAAGCTACCAAGTGTTATTACATTCAGGCTTCGCAACATGAATCCAAATAATGTGAATCGTTATCTTGAGAAAATCATCACGCAGTATGAGGAGCAGATTCAAAAGGGTTGTATTGTTAGCGTTACTGAGGGACAAATCCGATTACGTGAACTTCCAATTTGGAGAGCTCAACAGCTATGAATACCATGCCCGTCATAGTTAAACGGAACCGAGATTGGATGGTTTCCGTTCTTGAATCCCGATTGTTATCGGGGCAAGCTTTACACTTGCCTGTCCGCCGAAGCTACAGCGAAGGCGGGAACTTGAACTTTGATTGCCGTTTCACATTTGGCATAACACCTGAAAAAACAGGGGCTAAAACTACTAATGAATTATCCGCTTTATTAAGAAATCTCTCCTGATCGTTCAATAAGTATAAAATTACTCAGTACGTTGCTATGAAATACTCAATGATGAGTATCCATTTTCTTATTGTTTATTTGCAATATACTATTATATCAATAGAATGGGTGAAGAAAAAATAGTGAACTTTAAGAAGATGGTTTATAAGTAATTTATTTTCATAAGGAGTATGAAATGAATAAAATATACTTAACAATTATTTTAATACTAGGAATTACATTTGCATCTGCACAAACCGTAGTAACAAAATATCCTACAAAAGATGCAGCTTGTTTCTCAGCTACACCTGACATGAACTTTGGTAATAGTATTTTTTTAGCTGTACAAAATCAATCAGGTGCTAATGGCTATGCGGCAAGTCTTTTATTTTTTAATTTATCATCCATTCCATCGGATGCCACCATATTAAGTGCTAATCTAAGATTATATTGTTTCAATAATACTGATGGAGTTGTTCTTCGGATTGAACGACTTGAAGAAACACCTTCTTGGACAGAAACAGGTGTCACTTGGAATAATATGCCATATGGTACTTTTCCACCTCCTCCATACTATTTTGAAATACTACATACTCAGTACGAAAGTTATGACGTTAAAGAAATTGTTCAAGGCTGGGTGTCAGAAACCAATGAAAATAATGGATTTCAATTAATAACTACAACCAGTGAAGCTTCAGCGACATTCTATTCAAATGAGCAGGGAAATAACTATACGCCAAAACTAATTATAAGTTATCTATTACCAGAGGGAGATTTGGATGTCTACGTTCACAATGTAAATGGGAATACTGTATCTGGTGCAAATGTAAAATTATATGATCAATCTTGGAATTTTATAGGCTCTGATTTGACAAATAGTTCCGGTCGTGCAGATTTCAATAATTTACCCTATGGGATATATAATTATGAAGCTTATTATGATGGGGGAGATACAACCGAATTTTGGGGAAGCGATGAAAATTTTTCAATAAACAGTCCTAATGTTAGTCGCAATTTTACACGAAACTGGCCATATTTATTTGACTACAGTTTTTCTCCTCCTAACCCGAATGTTGGAGAACAAGTTACAATTCAGATTACAGTAAAAAATAGTTTATCATTTTCCAGAAACGTGAAGGTCGAGCTTTGGATAGATCAAAGTCAAACAAGTCCTTGGGATTTCCATCAATTAAGCTCATCGCAATCGATTAGTGGAGGCGGCACTAAAATATTTACTTTCCATATGACACCTTCTTCAGTAGGAACTTATAACTGGAAGGCACATGTTCAGAGCTATAATGATGGTGCAAGCGAATATATTGTAACAGATACTCACCTATGGTCTACAGCTTTTATAGTACCTGTTCAAGTAGGAGATTTGGATATCTACATTCACAATGTAAATGGAAATACTGTACCGAATGTAAATGTAAAATTATATGATCAGTCTTGGAATTTAATAAGCTCTGATTTGACAAACAGTTCCGGTCGTGCAGATTTTAATAATTTACCCTATGGGATATATAATTATGAAGCTTATTATGATGGGGGAGATACAACCGAATTTTGGGGAAGCGATGAAAATTTTTCAATAAACAGTCCTAATGTTAGTCGCAATTTTACACGTAACTGGCCATATTTAAATAACTATAGTTTTTCCCCAGCCAATCCGAACATTGGAGAACAAGATACAATTCAGATTACAGTAAAAAATAGTTTATCATTTTCCAGAAACGTGAAGGTTGAACTTTGGATTGATAAAAATCAGACAAGTCCTTGGGATTTCCATCAATTAAGCTCATCGCAATCGGTTAGTGGAGGCGGCACTAAAATATTTACTTTCCATATGACACCTTCTTCAGCAGGAACTTATAACTGGAAGGCACATATTCAGAGCTACAATGATGGCGCAAGTGCTTATATTGTGACAGATACATATCCTTGGTCATCATTGGTTGTGCTTAGCAGTACAGATGATATGAATTCTATACCGTCATCTTTTTGTTTATTACAAAATTATCCAAACCCTTTCAATCCATATACGACTATATCATACCAAATCCCTGAAGTGTCTCATGTTATTCTAAAAGTTTATGATATAATCGGGAGAGAATTGAAGGTATTAGTAAACGATGAAAATACCCCTGGTGAATATAAAAGTAATTTTAACGCAAGTAATCTTGCCAGTGGGATTTATTTTTACAGAATAGAAGCTAAGTCAAAAGTTTCAAATAAACATTTTACTAAAGTTGGTAAGATGATACTTTTAAAATGATGTCAGTGTCATATTAATCGTACTCTGACGCTTTCAGACGAAAGACGTAAAACGATAAACGGCTGATTGGCCTTCTCACGTCTGACGTTTCACGTTTGATGTGACTTATGGGGTTCAAGTTCAAGAGCAAGAAAATCCTGGAACTTTAAACTTCTTGAACTTACACTTGCCTGTCCGCCGAAGCTATAGCGAAGGCGGGAACTTGAACTTGTTTATTCTCCCCAAACTGTTGCAATTAACTTTCTGATTCCACCATTATTGCGATGTTCGCATAAATAAATTCCTTGCCAGGTACCGAGATTCAAATCTCCATTTGTAATTGGTATTGATGTACTGCTTCCTAAAACGGATGCTTTAATATGTGCAGGCATATCATCGGATCCCTCTGAGTTATGATCATAATAACTCATATTTTCAGGGACCATTTTATTAAAATGTTTTTCCATATCAGAACGGACATCGGGAGAAACATTTTCATTTATTGAAAGAGAAGCTTGAGGTGTGTTTTATCAAGATATGCAGAATTCCTTTTTTAATTTTTTTTATTTCAGGAAATTGAGAAGTGATTTCATTTGTTATTATATGAAAGCCCCTTTTTCTTGGTGCAAGTTTTATTTCTTTCTGATACCAATTCATGTGCAAAAAAATCCCAATTTTTTATTAATAGAAAATGCCGAATCTATTTAAGTACTGGTAAAAGATCGTATTCAAATATATAGGCAAGATACTTCTTCTGTAAAGTTTGATTATCACAACCCTATTTGATAATTTTAATTTGTAACAATGAATAATCATGGTGCTGTGTGAATAAATTTAACGGAGTGGACTATTTTAACATCCAGTCTCTCCTCTCTGAAGAAGAGTTGATGATTCGCAATCTTGTAAGAGAGTTTGTCAGTGAAGAAGTCATTCCGATCATAGAAAAATACAACAGGGAAGGAAAATTCCCGCTTCAGCTTGTTCCCAAAATGTCGGAAATAGGTTTGTTCGGTTCAACTTTGCCTCAAAAATATGGAGGCTCCGATATGAATAATGTAGCTTACGGACTTGTTATGCAGGAACTTGAAAGAGGCGACAGCGGATTAAGAAGTTTTGTCTCTGTGCAGAGTGCCCTTGTTATGTATCCTATCTTTACTTTTGGAAGTGAGGTGCAAAAAGAAAAGTGGCTTCCTAAACTTGCCAGGGGAGAAAAGATTGGCTGCTTTGGTTTAACGGAACCGGATTATGGTTCAAACCCCTCAGGGATGGTAACCAAAGCTGAAAAGGTTGATGGCGGTTACAAACTTAATGGTGCCAAGATGTGGATAACAAATGGAACTATTGCCGATGTTGCAGTTGTCTGGGCTAAGCTTAATGGAGTTATAAAAGGTTTTCTTGTAGAGAAAGGAATGAAAGGCTTTTCCGCACCTGAAATGAGAGGCAAACATTCTCTTCGGGCTTCGGTTACTTCAGAGTTAATTTTTGCTGATGTTTTTGTTCCGGAAGAAAATCTTTTGCCTGAAACAGATGGTTTGAAGAATCCTTTAATGTGTCTTAATCAGGCACGTTATGGAATTGCCTGGGGTGTTGTCGGTTCAATGATGGCTTGCTATGATGCAGCTTTAAATTATGCAAAGACAAGAGTGCAGTTCACCAAACCAATTGCTGCTTACCAGATGACTCAGGAAAAACTTGTTTATATGTTAACTGAAATAACCAAAGCACAGCTTCTTAATGTTCAGCTTGGAAGAATGAAAGATGCTGATACTTTAAAACATACCCAGGTTTCTTTAGCTAAAAGAAACAACTGTGAGAAAGCTTTAGACATTGCAAGAGTAGCAAGAGAAATTCTTGGAGCTAATGGAATACTTGATGAATATCCTGTCATGAGGCATTCAGCAAACCTGGAATCAGTGAAAACTTATGAAGGCACTCACGAGATGCATACACTTATAATTGGTGAAGATATAACAGGCTTTGCAGCTTTTGATTAATTAAAACAGAGAGGTCATTATTAAAGAGAAAGAAAATATTAAGGTAGGATTAACGTTTGACGATATCCTTCTTATTCCTGGAAAATCATCTGTTCTTCCGAGAGAAGTTGATATAACAACCCGTCTGACAAATGAAATAAAGCTTAATGTCCCTTTCATCTCAGCCGCTATGGATACAGTAACTGAATCTGAAATGGCAATTGCAATTGCACGTGAAGGTGGAATTGGCATTCTGCATAAGAATATGTCCATAGAAGCACAATGTCAGGAAGTAGATAAGGTTAAACGTTCAGAAAGTGGAATGATTCGAAATCCTATTACACTAACTCCTAATAAAACTATTGGTGATGCACTCGAGATAATGAAGAAGTACAGAATATCCGGAATACCTATTGTTGATGATGGAAATAAACTTGTTGGAATTTTAACAAACAGAGATCTCAGATTTGAACCTAACAGGAAACTGAAAGTTAAAGACCTGATGACAAAAGAGAATCTCATAACAGCCCCATTAGGAACCAATCTTGAGAAAGCCGAGAAGATTCTTCAGAAACACAAAATTGAAAAACTTCCTGTAGTTGATGATAATGGTATTATAAAAGGTTTGATAACATACAAAGATATCTTAAAGAAAAAGAAACATCCTTATGCCTGTAAAGATGAACATGGAAGATTGCGTGTGGGAGCAGCAGTTGGAATAACGTTAGATACTTTAGAAAGAATTGCTGCATTGTCAAAAGCTGGTGCTGATGCTATAATTATTGATACAGCACATGGTCATTCTGTTGGAGTTATGAAGGTTATTAAAGCAGCAAGGAAAAAATTTAAATATGAGCAAATAATAGCAGGCAATATAGGTACTTATGAAGCATCACTTGATTTAATTGATTGCGGTATTGATGCTGTTAAAGTTGGTATTGGACCTGGTTCGATTTGTACAACAAGAGTTATTGCTGGTGTTGGAGTTCCACAGATAACAGCTATATCAGAAGTATACCGCGGAGTTAAGAAAAAAGGAATTCCTATTATAGCTGATGGCGGGATTAAGCAAACCGGAGATGTGGCAAAAGCTATTGCAGTGGGAGCAGATTCCGTAATGATCGGAGGTTTGTTTGCCGGAGTTGAAGAAAGTCCTGGTGAAACAATTTTATTTGAAGGAAGAAGCTTTAAGCTTTACAGAGGTATGGGTTCTCTTTCTGCTATGAAAAGAGGAAGTAAGGACAGATACTTTCAGGATGTAGAAGATGATATTGCTAAACTAGTTCCTGAAGGAGTTGAAGGAAGAGTTCCTTATAAAGGACCGCTTGCAGATACAATATATCAGCTTGCCGGCGGTTTAAGAGCGTCAATGGGATATTGTGGCTCAAAAAATATTAATCACCTGAAAACAAGAACAAAATTTATTAAGATTACCTTAGCCGGATTGATAGAGAGTCATCCGCATGACGTAATTATTACTCAGGAAGCTCCTAACTATCATCTGCAAACATGATGATTTTAGAGAGGGCACTATTTCTTTTCCAACCATATAATTCAAATGCATAAAGTATTAGTAGTTGCATATTATTTTCCACCAATGGGTTTAAGTGGGGTTCAGAGAACGCTTAAGTTTGTAAAATACATGAAGAATTATGATTGGGAACCTACAGTAATTACTACAGGAAATGTTGGTTATTTTGCCCACGATGAATCTTTATCTAAAGAAGCAGATAATTCTGATATTAGAATAATCAGAGTTGGTGCTAAGGAACCTAATGCATTATTATCAAAATTCGGAACTATTAAACCTCCGCGTGAATTAATAAGAAAAATTCTCAGCAGGATCAGCCAAACTTTTTTTATTCCCGATAATAAAATTTCCTGGTCAAAACTGGCTTCACAAAAAGTAAAGGAGCTTTTGAAGAATGAACACTTTGATGCTCTTTATGTAACAGTCCCTCCTTTCTCCTCTTTTTATTACTTAAGGAAATTAAAAAAAGAATTTGATGTCCCAATTATGGTTGATTATAGAGATCTCTGGTATGGCAGCTATTTTGCATTTTATCCTACTCCTGTTCACAAAACATTGCATAAAAGAATGGAATATCTTTCATTAAAATCTGCTGATATAGTTATTGTAACGAACAGGAAGATAAAAGAAAAATTAATTAAGACTTACAAGTTCTTAACATTTAATGATGTTGTAATAATCCCTCACGGTTTTGATCCGCAGGATTTTGAAAATGTTCAACCAGATCCTAAATCTAATGACAAGATGATAGTAACTTACTCAGGAATATTTATGGAGTATAACACTCCTAAATATTTTCTTCATGCTTTTAAAAAGCTCGTTATCGAAAGACCTGATATTGCTTATAAAATCCAGCTTAACTTTGTAGGATATCTTGGATTAGAAAACAAAGCACTTGTCACTAAACTGAACCTGGAAGAATTTGTTAAAGAACTCGGTTATATGAACCATAAAGAAGCTGTAAAGAAAATTATATCAAGCGATCTTCTCTGGCTGATGATTGGCAGGAAAAGAAATATTGATGCAATTCTGCCGGGAAAGCTTCTTGAATATATGGGTACACAAAAACCCATTTTAGGTTGTATACCTGATGGTGTAGCAAAAATGACTCTGGAGGAATATGGCGCATCTTTTATAACAGCACCTGATAATGTTGATGAAATCAAAAATACTTTAATAAAAATTTATGAACTTTATAAAAGTAATGATCTTCCCAAACCTGATGAAAATATATTGCAAAAATACAGAAGAGATGTTCTGACTGAACAGCTTGCCAAGCAATTGCAGTTAATTGTGAAGAAAGATGTTTTATGAGAGTGCTTGTTATTGGTTCAGGTGGAAGAGAGCATGCTTTAGCACTTAAGATAAGCAAAAACTCACTGCTTGATAAACTTTTTATTATGCCGGGAAATCCGGGGACAAAACAAATTGGGGAGAATATCAGAATTAACCCTTCTCACGGAGATAAAGTTCTTCAATTCTGTAAAGATGAAAAAATAGATTTGGTTGTAATCGGACCAGAGCAGCCTCTCGTTGATGGCTTAAGTGATTATTTAAGAAGTTCAGGATTTAAAGTTTTTGGACCAAGCCAGAAAGCTGCACAGATAGAAGCTCATAAATCTTTTGCTAAGAAGCTGATGAAGAAATATAATATTCCAACTTCTGATTTTGTTGAGTTCAATTCTAATGAGTATGAAACTGCAATTTCTTACCTAAAGAAATCAAAATATCCTCTTGTTATTAAAGCTGATGGTCTTGCTGCCGGTAAAGGCGTAATAATTTGTAATAATTATGATGAAGCTGAAAAATCTTTAAAGGAAATGTTTGTGGATAAAATTTTTGGTTCATCAGGAGAAAGGGTTGTTATTGAAGAATTTATGGAAGGGGAGGAAGCTTCAATACTTGCTATAACTGATGGAACAGATTTTTTTTGTCTTCCTTCAAGCCAGGATCATAAAAGAATTGGAGAAAAAGATACAGGGAAAAATACTGGCGGAATGGGTGCTTATTCGCCGGCTCCTGTTGTAACAAATGATTTATTATCTCAAATAGAAAATAAAGTAATCAAACCAACTTTAGCAGGAATGAAGAATGAAGGTACTCCTTTTTCAGGATGTCTTTATGCAGGATTAATGATTACCAAAGATGGACCAAAAGTAGTTGAGTTTAACTGCCGTTTTGGAGATCCCGAAACTCAGGTTGTGCTTCCAATTCTTAAAGGAGATTTTCTTAAGCTGCTTTATTCTTCTGCGAACGGAAAGCTTGATAAGAATGCTGTTCATTATAAAGATGGATGTGCTGTTTGTATAGTTGCCGTTTCAAAAGGATATCCCGATTCATATCAGAAAGGATTTGAGATTACAGGTTTGGATATAAATGAAAAAAAAATAATTGTATATCACGCCGGTACTGATGAAGTTGATGACAAAATTGTTACTAGTGGAGGAAGAGTTTTAGGAGTTACAGCAGTTCTTAATAAAAATGATCTGAGAGAAGCAAGAGAAAAAGCTTATGAAGCAATAAAAGAAATTCACTTTGAAGGAATGTACTACAGAAAAGATATAGCTGTTAAAGTTTTGAACAGGTAATATAATTTTTTTATTATGAGGAAGTCGTCCCGATTCAATCGGGACGTTTTTAATTTAATTCCGCAACTTGAAAGTTGCGGCTACCTATATAAAATCAACCTAAACCTTCTTTATTAAGACTTATCGAACCTCCGCCAAAATAAACTAATTGTATTCCTAAAAGCATAAGAAGAGAGTTCTCAAGCAGTTTTTCTACTCCAACCTTAGAACCACCAACAGTTCCGAAGCAGCTGCAGTCAATATTTAATCCTCTGAAAAGACTTATTGCAATTGCAATTATAAAAATGCAAAGCAAAGAAGAAATGATAAACGCATTTTCTTTTACTTTTATTCCAAAGATTAAAAGTATTCCAACTATAACTTCAATCCAGGGTAAAATGAGTGCAGCCATATTTGCAAATGAAAAAGGAAGCAGCTTATAATTATTAATTGCTTTTGCGAAACCTTCCGGGTCTGATATCTTCTCCATTCCTGCATAAATAAAAATAAAACCGAGAATTAATCTGCTTAAAAGTAGAAGATATTTATTAGCTAAAAATTTTTTCATTCTTCAGCCTGATTTTCTTTTTCTACAGGATAATTTGCTTCAAGCCATTCATTCCATCCGCCGAAAAAAATGTAGACTTTTTTATATCCCACTTCAAATAACATATTGCCAAGAAGTACGCTAAGATCGCAATCTGTTCCTGCACAATAAGTAACAATAATCTTCTCCTTATCAATATTATTAAGCAAATGTTTGTATTCATCAAAATGATCGAACGGAATATTGATTGCATTCTTTATGTGCGCATTTTGGTAATCAGCAGGTTCTCTCGCATCAATAAAAAGAACATTCTGCTGATAGAGATTGTATGCTTGTTTAAGATTAATTGCAGCAGGTTCTGAAAGTTCCTTTTCTTCCTTCTTTTTAGATTTTGTACTTAATTTCTTTTCGTCATCAGTTTTATTTTCTTTCTCTTTATTCTTATCTGAGAATGAGTTCAGATTCTCAGTTACACCTTCTTTTTTTGTTTTATCGGGAGTATCCGTTTTCTGAAATTTCTCTTCATAAGTTGAATTAAAAAGTGAATCTTCAGCCCATTGTAATCTATTTTCTTCAGTTATTAATGGAATTCCTGAAGGGGAGAAGTAATTGTAAATCAATCCTATTAAAGAACTTACGGACACTATTAAAAAAACTACTTTCAGGTTTATCTTCATAAAGTAAATTTAGAAAAACATCTTGGCTTATAAAATATAAAATCCATTCATCAAATAAAGTTTGACTTTCTTTACCTCTTTCGATAGTTTCGATACGCTTAAATTTATCAATTCGTAATTCATATAAAAATTATTAATAAATAAAATATCAGGAGGTGCGTAATGAAAAAACTTCTTTTATCAATGGTGTGTTGTTTAATGATGTTTTCAATGCAGTCTTTTGCACAAGAGGATGCAGCTGCAAATGATGAGCAAATGAAAGCCTGGATGGAATATATGACTCCAAGCAAGACACACGAGATGCTTGCAAAAGGAAATGGTATATGGAAAACTAAATTAACAATGTGGATGATGCCGGGTACAGAACCGATGGAAAACGAAGGAATGTCAACAAATGAGATGATACTTGGAGGAAGATACCAGAAATCAACTTACACAGGTAATTTTATGGGAATGCCTATGGAAGGAATGAATCTTCTCGCTTATGATAATGCTTCAAAAGAATTTTATGCTACATGGGTTGATAATCTGGGAACCGGGATGATGATGTCTAAAGGTAAATATAATGAAGCAACTAAGATGGTTGAAATGGAAGGAACTTATGTTGATCCTATGACAGGGAAAGAGGAACCATTCAGACAGACTATGCAGATAGTTGATGATAATAATCATGTTATGGAAATGTTTATGAATTTTGAAGGAAAAGAATTCAAAACAATGCACATTGATTTTAGCCGTCAGTAAAAAAAATAACGGATCTTAATTGAAAAGCCTGCTCTGAAATATGGGCAGGCTTTTTTGTTTGCAAAAACGTTAAGTAGGGGTTTCAAAGAACTTTTTGGTTAGTTCTGATTTACTTGGAGAGATAATTTTTTTATTGCCTGCTTCCTTTTTTATGTAAAGGTATCTGATTTATATGAATGAATACATCTAAGGAATAAATAAAAAATACTAATGGAAGAAAGAACTCTTTATATTCTGTAACCTCGGCAATGCGGAAGAAATTTTCACCATTATTTAAAAACAATACCTGGGTTACAACAATAAGAAAAATTATAAAAATAATTAGATACCTTTCATTACTTTTGATGCTAAACATAGAAAATGCAAAAAGAATAACTATGCTGCTAAAAAAAGTTATTTGCATGAAAATTTCATTCCACATATCAAAATTATAAGCACAGGCTATGGTACCAATTAAACCAATAAACGGTCGTGCTACAAATAATCTTGGGATGTTATTATTAGAAAAATAAGGAAATAATAATCGCATAAATGGCATTACTACTAAGAAAACAAATGATCCAAAGTAGTATGTATTTTCAGAAAAACTGGTAGCAAAGTTGTGGAGAGTTACTTCGTTTTGGGCATTATCTTCAAACATTTCCGGTGTTTCGTATTCTAATATCCACTGAAACCATGAAATTTCTTCCATAGCTATTAAAAGGAAAACAAAAGCCAGAAATGCATCTGTCCATTGAATAGTTTTTGGGATATTTAAATTATTGCGACTTTTAAAAAAAGAAATTACAAAAATAATAGAGCAGCTTATAAGCAATAAAAACTGAGTATTTTCGAGTAATCCGCCCTCTAAAGATAAGTTGTTAAAAGCAGGTGGCCGAAAGATAAATAGTAATAGAAAAACAATTGAAAGAAAGAGAGTTCCAAATATGCTAAAACGCTCTAAATACATTTCGTCATTTTCAATTAATATTAACTTAGGTTTCCTTTTACCAATCAGACTTCCAAACACAGCGATAACAGAGATGAAAATAATAGCACTACGGATTAAATGGCCTCTGGAAAAATCGGGCCAGGTATCCGCCACAAAAATGGGTGTATGCCAGTAGAATTTATCTAAAGCGATTATTGATAAAAGTCCTACACAACCTATTAAAAATGAAAAGACTGAGGCAATATTAAAACTACTTTTACTTTTGTTTACCATCATATTAAGAAATATTTTTGTATGGATCTAAGTAATGAACTATGATTGACGGGAGAGAAAATAAAAATTAAAAGGATTAATTGAAACCCAAGTTAGCTCTTTATTTCAAAGCAGCTTGGCTCCTAATGGAACCGGCTTATCCGGAACGCACAATGCAACCTCACCCTGCTCATTGTGAAAGCCGGTAATCAGGCATTCTGAGATGAAAGATCCGATTTGCTTATTGGGAAAGTTCATAACTCCTACCACCAACTTACCTACAAGCTCTTCCATTGTGTAAAGATGAGTTATCTGCGCACTCGATTTCTTAATACCAATTTCCTCACCGAAGTCAACTTCGAGAATATAAGCTGGCTTTCTCGCCGATGGGAAAGGTTTTGCAGAAATAATTTTTCCCACCCGAAGTTCTACTTTAATGAATTCTTCCCAGGAAATAGTTTGCATATGGGAGAAATTTAAATTAAATATTTAATTATATCAATTAAAAAGTGTATTGGAATTATAAAGTATAGATGAACTTTTAATAATCAGGATGAAGTTTAGATAAAGAATCAAGGAGCTCAGAAGATGAGATCTGTTTTTTATTTAACTGGTAACGGAATTCATTATAACCGCTGGTTAAGTTAACAAAAAGAGATTTCTCTTTTAAGAAATGAACTTTCCTGATATTATAATGCAGCAGAACTCCTCTGCACATTTCACAAGGCTCAGTGCAATTCTCCTCCCCTTTACGAAAGGGGAGGCTGGGAGGGGTTTGGTTTAATGATATAATACTTTTAAGAAAATTTAACCCTCCTTTGTCCTCCCTTTCTAAAAGGGAGGAAAGTTTTAAATTTGCTTCTGAAAAATCATTTGGCAAACTTGATATTAAAAAACTTCATACAGACTATTAATGACAGAATTATTTAATAAGAAGTCTGAAAAAGAGAAACGGCGTTATCTGAGAAAAAACATTACTCTTGCTGAAAAAATTATTTGGTTAAATATCCCTCGCAGGCAAATAGAAGAAGAAAGGTTTTTTAAGGCAGTTCAGCATTAAATATTATATTCTTGATTTCTATTGTCCAAAACTTAGGCTGGCAATTGAGATAGATGGGGAAACACATTTAACAGATGAAGAATTGGAATATGATAAACAAAGGCAGAATTATTTAGAATCATTAGGAATAATCTTTTTAAGATTTAGAAATGAAGAAGTATTTAACAATGCAGATGCTGTAAACAGGATTAAAATAAAAGTCATAGAATTACATGAAAAGAACCCTCCTTTATCCTCCCTTTCGTAAAGGGAGGATAAAAACTCAACACTAATAATCAGGATGAAGTTTGGATAAAGAATCGAGTAACTCTGGTGATGAGACCTGTTTTTTATTTAACTGGTAACGGAGTTCATTATAACTGCTGCTTAAGTTAACAGAAAGAGACTTCTCTTTTATAAAATGAACATTTCTGATATTATAATATAGCAAAACTCCCTTGCACATTTCACAAGGTTCAAGTGTAGTGATAAGTTTTATTCCCTTTTTATCCAGTTTCATAAATTCAGTTAAACCCGTTTTATTTATTGCATCTTGTAAAGCATTAATCTCTGCGTGCCCCGTAATATCAGAATCTCTTGCAACAGTATTATATCCCTCACCAATAATTTCATTATTGTTCAAAAGGAGAGAAGAGATTGGCAGGTTTCCATTATTTTTAGCTTGCAGTGCAAGATTATACAATTTATTTTTTTGCTCACCTTTTAACTCAGTATTAGATGTTATTCTGTAAATCTCTGATTTGAAAAGAAAAATAAAAAGAAGCAGGCCTGCAAGAATTAAAAAAAATATAAAAACTTTTTTCATCATCTATTTTATATTTTTTGAAAAACAGCTATATAGTAATCCCCGATGAAAGATGAGAAGTAAAACGATTCAATTTTATCATCAACAGAATCCAGGAATTTTGTTATAGAAGGATGTTTTTGATACCAGTGAGAAGCAGGTTGAGGCGGAGCGAATATACGCAAACCGATTGTCTGTTTCAGAGAAAAATCATTCTTAAAATAATTATAAAGCTTTTGGGGAAAATAATATTTTACAAAAATTTTCTCTCCTCCAACATTGGCTACAATACCATCTCTTTTTAATCTTCTTAAAGCTCTCTTAAACTCACCTTTAAATATTAATAAAAACTCCCACAAGCAAAACTGAGGCATAACTGAAACAATAAAAAGTCCTCTGGGATTCAATAGTTCCGAAACATCGCTACTCAGTTTTGAGAGATCATCAAGACAGTTTATTCCACCAAGATTCGAGATTATTAAATCAAACCTGCGATCTATAGTGTTTAGTTCATTCAAATTCAGTTTTTCAAATGAAAGATTTTTAAGTGTACCTTTGCTCCTTGCATTCGCAAGCATTTTATCTGAAATATCGGTGGCAGTTACACTATATCCTTCATTGGCAAAATGAAAAGCATCTATCCCTGTTCCGCAGTTAAGTTCAAGAAGATCGGCGGGTGGTTTAACAAATGATTCAACAGTTTTGTAAAATTTCTTACGCATTTTTTTAACAGGAATATTTGTATCCTGCATTGCATCATATTCATCAGCCATATTGCCAAAGCCAATGTTTATTTTCTTTATGTCTGTAAGGTTCATATTGAATTACTGATGCTTAGTTTTTGTTTTTTAAGAAACCTACTCATCTTTAATCTTAGGAAAAACATTTTCCCAAGATAAAAAAGGAAGTAATGAAACTTTTTCCAATTCCTGTTTCTTATGATTTTAAAAATTCTGTATTCCGAGTGAACAAAATGGTGAAGGATTTTATAAAAATTTCTTTCATAAACGCCTCTCAACATCGTATCAAGGTCGTCAGAATCTTCCCAGTTGGTTTTATCTTGTAATTCATTTTTTACTCTTTCATAGAATAATGTCCCGGGCAAAGGATAAGAAACCGAGATCCCAATATCGGAAGGCATGCAGTCTCTGATTATCTTTCTTGTAAGATTAATATCTTCTCTGTTTTCTCCTGTGTAGCCGAACTGAATAAAAAATGAAATATTCATTTCCGCTTCTTTTACTCTCTTTGAAGCTTCATAAATCTGTTCAACAGTTGTTCCTTTATCCATCGCATCAAGAATTTTCTGGCTTCCCGATTCAGCACCGATCCAGATATCTTTGCATCCTGATTCTTTTAAATCATTTATTGTTTCTCCTCTTAAAAGAAGATCAGGACGAGTGAGACATTTGTATTCAATTTTGATATTATGTTTTTTTAATTCAACTGCAAATTCTTTTATCCAGCCTGGTTTCAAGCCAAAGATATCGTCTGTAATCCATAAATGATCCACAGAATAATTTTCAACTAAATTTTTAATTTGATTGACAACTCTTTCAGGTGAAATAGAGTTATAAGTTTGTCCATATAATGGTTTTGCACACCAGTTGCATCTGTAAGGGCATCCTCTGGTGGTTGAAATATTTGTTGAAAAATATCCATGATTATTTATCCACTCACTCCGGTATGCATTCATATCAATAAATGAATAATCAGGGTCAGGCAGGCTGTTCAAATCTTCCAGTAATTTTCTTTTAGCTGTCATATAGATAGAACCATTAAATAAAAATTTCAATCCATTGATTTTAAATTTATCGGTTTCAAAAGAATTGCGGTTGAAAGAAGCAACAACTTCTTTTAATGTTTCCTCTCCTTCACCATAGATAATTGCATCACATCCGGCAGATAAATAGTGATGGGGAAAGTCTGTTGCATCTGAACTGTAAACTACAACAGGTATGTTTCTGCTTTTTCCTTTCTTTATAAACTCAACTGCTTTATCTCTCATCTTTGAGAGACACATTTTTGTCAGGTAATTAAATTCGTCATCATACAGCAAAATAAGATCAGGTTTTTCTGTCTCAATCTTTTCTATAAACTCATCAGGATTACTGCTCATCATCGAATCGTAAAATATTACTTCATGCTTCGACTCTTTTAGAATTGCTGCTGCATATAAAGTACCCAGCGGAGGATAAGGCATTCTTCTTGTTAGTTCTTTTGGATCCAAAACTCTGAAATATGATTGTCCTATTAATATTCTCATTGAACAGCGATTCTTTTCTTAATATGCTCTGTATCAGAAATAATTATAGTACCTGCCTTATAATCTTTCCAGGCATTAAAAAACTCTTCAGTAATTCTGTGCCGGTTATCATTTGTATGAAGTTTAATTGATAATTCATCCAGCAATATTGAAGTTTTATTTTGATTTTCTTTTAACTGTTTTTTGTAAATAAGTCTGTATAAAAATTTAAAACATTTGTTTATGGGAATAAGAAATAAATTTTTGCGTGGATGATTATTTCCTTCAAATTTGTTCCAGGAAAAATTTGGGAAATATTTTTTAATCCATAAATTCTGATTGAAAAAAGAATTAAGCAGTTTTTTGTTTTTAATTGACTGTAAAGAAATTATCTGATGGGCTATGTAAAAATCGTGTGGGTATTTTATTCTCATTCCACGCTCATCAATTAAATAGTTAGCACACAATTCTTTTCTTACCTTAAATAAAATCGATAAAAAATGAATAAGTGCATAAACAATATAGAGAGTATTTGGTTTTGTAATTATAAAAAAATCTATATCGTTGTGATTTTCATATCCATAATGTGCTGTACCTCCGCTTAAAGAAGCGGAGGAAATGAAAGGAATAAAATCTAAAAGCTTTAAAGCTCTCTCGTTCTTCAGATGGTTGGGTTTCACTTTTGGTTTATAGTTGAGCGGAAAGGAATAATTTAAGTAGACAGTATCATCCTTAAAATAAATTTTATTCTGGATGTATAACTTTAATAAAACTTTTTCCAGTTCTTCCTTATTCATTTCAACATCAAAAACTGATTTATGAAAATGTTCTTTGTTTATTCCGGAATTAAAAAGACTTGAATAAAGAAGAGTTTTTTCAACAGCTTCTTCTTTATTTTCTACAGATGGAATTGAAATTAAAATTTTATTATTAATTTTTGATTTCAGAATATCAATAACCTCTGCAAGCTGATTTCTCATTAGTTCTGGAGAATATTTTATTTCGTATTCAATCTTTATTTCTGTTATTATTATATCAAACAGTTTATCAAAACCCTTTAACAAACTTTTTTCACTATATGGGTTTATTATAATTGAATAAGGTTTGGATATCTCTTCCGCTCCTGAATTAAAAGAGCAAATTATTGGAAGCTTGTAATGCATAGCTTCAAGAACAGGAAGACAAAAGCCTTCAGCAAAACTTGTATGAACAAAACCAGAAGCATTTCTGTAAAGTTCTTTAAGTTTATCTTCATCTACATTGCCGGTAAACTCAACATAAGGATGACTTCTGAACTCATTAGAAATTTTTTTAGTTTCTATTGTTTTTATCCAGAGTTCACCAGCAATAATTAATTTCAGATCAGGTTTGGTTATTTCTTTCCATTTAAGAAAAGTTTTTATCAGAAAGTAAAGATTTTTTCTCGGTTCGATATGGCCAACATACAGAAGATAGTTTTTATTATCTCGTTCAATATGTTTATTGCCAAAATCAGAATAAGCCTGAAGCAAATGGATATTTTCTCTTTTTATATTTAGATATTTACTTATTGATGCACGAGTATTTTCACTAATAGTTAGTATTAATGGATTATTTTTTAATGTTTGTTTCAATTGGTATTTATAAAATGAAACAAAACTTTTTGAATAAAAATGTGGATGTGAAAGAAAGGAGAGATCGTGGATTATTATTGCAGAAGGGATTGGAAAATTTAGAGGCATAAAATAATCCGGGAAAAAAGCGTAATCAACTTTTTGCTCAATCATTTCCTTATTAAGATAAAAATTCCTGTATAGAAACTTTTCTATTCCCTTTCTCTTCAGATGAAAATTAATTCCGAAATCAAGTGAAGAAAATAATTTTATATCATCATCAAAGGTTTGCAGTTGATCAATCAGGCAGGTAATATAACGCGATGTTCCTGTATTACAATTACTTAAAGCTGAGGTTTCAACTCCTACTGTCATTCTTGCTCTTGTTTTGATTGGTAAAAAAAGACACACTAATTCATTGAATTAGTAGAAGTCCAAAATAAAAAGTGACAACAGGATATTTAAAGTAGAAAATTTTTGAAGTATATTACAAAGTGAAACTGATAATTAATTTTATCAGTTTCAAATTCTAAAATCTATTGAGTTAGGTTTTGGAATTAAGATTGGATAGTAAGTAAATGGAATAACATCTAATGAAAGCTGTCCAATCTTTTTTTATTAATGTTTTTTTAGTGTATCATCATTGTTGGTGAAACTTTAAGATATACCTCAAGAGACAAAGGGTTACTGCCATAGAAAGTAGTAAGCATTTCATCTGGTTGAAAGATTGATCCCTGCATTCCAAAATTTACAATAGTATTAGCAAAACTGAAAAATGAGTAATTAGCTCCAAGGGTTACAGCCGTGATATCAAAAATATCATCGTGAAGTAAATTAGGAAGTTCCAGCTCATCGCCAGATTTTTGTACCCATTCAAATCTTCCATAGAGATTAATTTTATGCAATTTTAAATTGGATTCTAAAAGAACAGAATGTTCTTTATGCTCGTCAATTACATTATTAAATCCCCATATAAGGGAAGTACTCAAGATATTTCCATCAATGAAATTTTTATTGTGAATAACAGATGCAGTGGTTTTTCTTATGTTTTCGTCAGGGTCAATAGATTCCGGGCTTTTAAGAAAAGCATGCGAAACCTGCAGTGCAAATTCATCCGTTGGGTTAGCAGATAATCTTACAGAATAAGAATCGAATTTGGGCTTATCAAAATTATAGCGGTTCTCATTTGGCTCTCTTCCGGTGAAGAGAGATCCTTCAAGCTTAAAATCATGGATTTTTAAACCAAAGGTTCCCACGCCAAATGTAATATGAGTTGCATCCTGCCAGTGATGTCCCAAAGGCGCATCAGGATTATTCAGGGCAGAAGTGCGGTGCATAAAAGCAACTGGACCAATTGCAGGTTCACCAGGATAACCAAAATATCCTATTAAATCTATATCATTGCTAAGTGAATGAGTATATTCAACAGAGAGTTCTGAGAAAAGATCATGTGGATGCTGTCTGTCCACTAAAGGTTTTCCTTTCCAGGTTTCACCTGATTGGAAAAGCAGGGGGTAACCAAAACCACCGACTGTAACCGGATCGAATGATAGCATTGCAGTTAAGCGAAGTAAACCTGAATGACTGATATTATTTCTTGCCATAACCATTACCCAGTTAGGCGCATCAAATTTTGCATCGCCACGGCTGCTGTTTCTGTTTATATCCTGATTGTTGTAACGGAGAAATAAATTGCCATGAATCATAAAATTCCAACTATCGGTATCATTCATATATCCATACATAGGTGAATTGTTAGGCAGCCAGGCAGTCCCGGAACCATGACGGTTATGCATTTCATCAGAGTGAGATTTTTTTTGCATTTCCATTTCAGTATGCTGGGAATGTTTTGATGTATCAACAGACTCTTTTTCTTTTTTCTTATGTTGTTTGTGTTCATCTTGGGGATAAATAAAGATCGCAGAAAAAATTATTATCAGAAAAATATTTTTAAGCATTATCATTCCTGTACCATATGTTTTAAACGAACTAATTTCTATCGATGGTAGAGCTTTATACTTTATAATAAAACATTATAGAATTTTAAATGTTATGATACAAATATCAGGTAGAGCTGCCAGTTACTTGTAACACAATTGTTCCATTTCTGTCTTTTAGCCGATGCAACTATCCCGCTATATAAACCACAAACTATGAGCAAAGTTATTGTTTACCTTTATTCAGAGCATTTTCTTGATCATCCACAAGTGCATGGCAGTGGATGACCGCTGCCAGGAAAGTTCATGCAAAATGACCTCCGAGGTTGGCAAGTTAGGTAGCTTCTAAACAACAGCGTTGTTATCTTTGTGGGTTAAGGTTCGACCGCAACAAGCACGCGACCATCCGGATCGCAAGGAGAACTTATGAAACAATTATTATGGTTTTCCCTTTTTTTCACTCTATCCGTTAAGGTATTTAGTCAATTCAGTATAGGCGGTGCCGTCAGAGATCAGCCATTCACTCAATGGATGGCAGGTGCTCGGGTTACATTGTTTAATAACGATACTACTTTTTTTCGTGAGACTCGCGTTGATACTTCCGGCATATATCAATTCATGAATATTCCTGGTGGTAATTATTCGCTTGGATGCTCTTTCCTGGAAAAAGAGTATGAGCAAATGAGTATCACAGTATCCGGAAATGTTTTCAATTACGATTTTGATCTGGTTCCCGAGACGCAGGCTGGCCAATGGGATATAATAGTACAATCTCCGGAACCATTGGGAGGGACTGACCTTGCAATTCTTCAGCCGGACGGGAAAATATTTTATTGCCACAATACAATAGACCCATTTGTTTTTGATCCTGAGTTGAATGAGACAATATCCATTATGGGAGACGACACTGTACAGGGTTGTGCGGCGCCCCTTTTGATGCCTGATGGAAAAATAGTATTTGTTGGCGGAACTGACCAGGAAATCTATGGACCCGGAAGAAGAAAAGTAAAAACATACGACCCCTCGACCCAGGGCTGGCAAACTCTTCCTGATATGATTGGCAACCGATGGTATCCGACTATGACGAGACTTATTGACGGGCGATTGTTAATTATCGGGGGCGGTGGCTTACAAAATCCAATTCGAGAAAAAACCTCTGAGTTGTATGATCTCTCTGCAGGGACATCGCAATTAGCTGATTCCATTGCTATTGGTAACGAAGTCTCGCCGATTGTTATGCTGTACAATGGAAATGTGCTGATGACACATCGCCCTCCACAATTGTTTAATCCTGTAACCAATCAATGGACTGCCAGTGCGGATTTTCTTCAAAGCAATCGAATGCCAAATGGAGACCATAGCGATCATGAACTGGTTCTTTTGCCGGAAGGAAATGTTATTGCTATTGGATATAAGTCATTCATTTCAGGTGTACCCGGAAATTTTATTGAAAAGTATAACCCTGTTAATAATAGTTGGAGCTATGGCACAAACTTTAATCCTGTTCGCTCCCGTGCTAAAACTGTTTTACTTCCCGGGAAAAGCATTTTGGTGATTGCAGGCTATAAAGAAGATGTTGGCGATACAACATCTACCAATCAATGGGGTTACATGAATATTACGGATATCTATAATCAATATACAGAAAAGTGGAGAAGATTAGCTGCGATGAACTACTATCGTGAATATCATTCTCTTCCTGTCTTAGTACCTGATGGAAGAATCATCATGGTTGGCGGAGAAGGAGCGCCCGGCAATGAACCGCCTTTCAGTGTGATCGAAGCTTTCAAACCTCCATATTTATTCAGAGGCGTACGACCGGAAATAGTCAATTTGTCTCAAAATGTTTTTGAAAGGGGAGGACAAATTTCATTTGATGTTCTTAAAACCAATGCGGTCACCGGTGTTATCATAATATCCACGCCTTCCATTTCACATTTTATGAATTGCGGCAACAATCGTTACGTAGAGTTACAATTTACACAAAACGGGAATGCTATTAATGCAACGATTCCCCTGGATTCTCTCAGTGCTCTTGAGGGATACTATCAATTGTTCGTTATGGTTGATGATATCCCATCGGTTGGGAAGATTATCAAAGTTCGGCCTGCTTCACCTTCGCCAGTCGAACTCGACAGGGGAGTGCCTGTAAAATTTGAACTCAAACAGAACTATCCTAATCCGTTCAACCCAACAACAATGATCAGGTATGAGTTGTCAGGAATTAGTCGGGTCAAACTGCAGATCTACGATCTGCTCGGACAGGAAGTTGCGACACTACTAGACAAAGAACTTCCTGCGGGTATCTACGAAATTCCTTTTGATGGCTCAGGTCTTGCCAGTGGAACATATATCTACGTCCTCCGGATTAAAGAATATGTTCTCAAAAAGAAAATGCTGCTTATGAAATAAAAAATAAAAGAATATAAAACATCTCAAAAGACATCAATCATCTATTCTTTAGGAAATTGGAATGTTTACTTATAGTTCAAGCAATGCTTTATTAAAATTAATTAAGTTTATCATTATAATTTATTTGTATAAAGGTCATCCATGATGCCTTTGATTAGTTTCTCCGGGATAGTTCATTTCAAGAGCTTCTAATTTGTCTACTATTGTCTTTGCCACCAGGTAATTCCTGTACCATTTATCATCCGCCGGAATTATCTGCCAGGCAATATTCGGGCTGCAGCGGGTAATGATTTTCTCATATACCTGCATGTATTTATCCCATTTTTTCGATTCAACTTTGTCGGATGTTTTGTATTTCCATTTTTTCGATGGATCTGTCAATCTTTCTTTCAGTCGTTTCTCCTGTTCATCATTGCTTATGTGGAGATAAAATTTGAGGATAATGACCCCGCTATCTTCTAACTGATTCTCAAAAGAATTGATGTAATCATACCGGCGTTCAATAAGTTTTTCATCTAAAAGATTATGCGCCGTTGGAACGAGGATATCTTCATAATGTGAACGGTTGAAAATATGAATCAACCCTTTTTCCGGTAAACGCTGGTAGATGCGCCACAAAAAGTCGTGCAACCGCTCCTTGTCACATGGTACAGTAAAAGAATAAGCACGCACTCCCAACGGATTCACACACTATCCAACCCCCAGATTCATTCATACCGTTACTAAATCTTTTTCAGCAAGTTTCAGTAATACGGCATTAGTTGCAACAATTATTGAAGATATACTCATCAATAAGGCAGCAAATTCAGGTCGGAGTAATATCCCATAAGAAGGAAACAAAATACCTGCAGCCACAGGGATAGCCAAAATATTATAAATTGATGCCCAAAAAAGATTCTGTTTCATCTTCCTAACAGTAGCTTTGCTCAAACGAATAGCTCGTAAAACGTCAGCCGGATCTGATTTCATTAGTACAACCTTTGCGGTTTCAATAGCTACATCTGTGCCGGCACCTATTGCAATACCAATATCCGCCGTTGCAAGTGCCGGAGCATCATTTACTCCATCGCCTACCATTGCAGTAAATTTACCTTCACTCTGAAGCTTCTTAACATACTTAGCTTTATCCTCAGGCATGACATCTGCAAAAACTCTGGTAATGCCAATTTTCTTAGCCACTATTTCGGCAGTTTTCTGATTGTCACCTGTAATCATAGCAGTTTCTATACCTATCTCATTAAGCCGGCTGATAGCTGTTTTAGCATTTGGCTTAATTGGGTCTTCAGCACCAACAACCGCAGCCGCAATTCCATCAACAGCCAGAATCATAATTGTGTTGCCATTTAATAAAAACTCGTCAATCTTACTTTGCAGAGCGCTGACATCAATATTATTTTCTCTCATTAATTTAGCAGTACCAACTAAAATATTTTTCCCATCAACTATGGCTTTCACACCAAGACCAGATAAGTTTTCGAATTTTTCGACCTTATCAGGTAAGCTAAGATTTTTATTTTTTAGTTCCTCAAGGATAGCATTTGCAAGAGGATGTGAAGATTTGGCTTCTGCTGCAGCAATAAGCTGAAGCACCTCATCTGCTTTAAAAACATCAGCGGTTGCAATAGCGGTTATCTTTGGCTTACCTTCTGTTAGAGTACCTGTTTTATCTAATACCACTGCCTGGATTTTAGAAACCTGCTCAAGTGTTGCTGCATCTTTAATTAAGATATTATGTTTAGCACCAAGACCTGTCCCTACAGCCACCGCTGTTGGTGTAGCAAGCCCCAAAGCATCAGGGCAAGCAATAACAACTGTGGAAATGGCAAATGTGAGGGCAAGCATTATTGGCTGACCGGAAATAAAATACCAAACAAGAAATGTCAGTAATCCACCCCCAACTGCTACAATAACTAAGTATTTTGCAAATCTATCTGCTAATTTTTGTCCGGGTGCCTTTGAGTTCTGAGCTTCTTCAACCATTTTAACGATTTGAGCAAGCGCGGTATCCTTTCCTACCTTTGTTGCCTTAAATTTTACGGACCCTGCCTGATTAATTGAACCGCCTATTACTTTATCTCCGGGTTTTCTTGAAACAGGAAGAGATTCACCTGTTACAAGCGATTCATCTATAGAAGTTTCCCCTTCAATTATTTCGCCGTCAACAGGAACTTTATCACCCGGTTTTAATATTACAATGTCATCAAGCTTCACCTCGGAGGTAGGAACTAAATCTTCTTTGCCATTTCTAAATACTCTTGCTTGCGGAGGGACTAAAGCGAATAAAGCCTGAAGCGCATCTGTTGTTCCTCTTCTGGATTTCATTTCCATCCAGTGACCAAATAATACAAATGTTACAAGCATTGCCGCCGCTTCATAAAACGAATCATTGTTTCCTAAAAAGGTAAGGAGTATGCTGAAAACATATGCAGCAGTAATACCTACTGCAATCAATACAGCCATATTCAGTGTTCTCGCCTGAAATGCTTTATAAGATGAATAAAGGAAAATCCAGCCTGAGTAAAAAAATACAGGAGTAGTTAAAATAAACAGCAGCCAGGAAACAGGAATAGGTGAAGGTAAAGATAGCCCTAATATTTTCTCTCCTAAAGGTGAGTAAGCAACAATAGGAATAGTCAGTAGAATCGCCACAAAAAATTTATTGCGAATATCTAACTCCATCATCTTTGCCATTTCTCTGCCAGCAAGGCCTCCATGTTCCATACCCATGCTCATTGTCATACTCATTTTCAATTTTTCCCAGAAAGTCATTTCAGAAAGAGGCTTCATAGTGTGACCGGACTGACTATCATGTTTATCCGGTTTTCTATTCACTTGCTTTTTAACAGGAACTAAGGTCATACCGCATTTAGGGCAGCGTCCTGGTTTATCCGACTGTATCTCAGGATGCATTGGACAAGTGTACGCGGCATTTAAATCATTTTGCATCTTATGAGGAATGTTCTGCTGATGTTCCTGATGAATATCACGGTCATGATTGAGATGTTTCATATTACTTTTTTCCCAGATAATTAAATAATAAAAATTTAAAGTATGAGCAAAGTTTACAGAATTTACTTATCAGATAAAGCACATTATACAGTTACTTGTAAGACAATCCTTTCATTTGTTTGCTTCTAGTTATGTATAACAATCCTACACTAAAAACCTGTTATTAAAATCAATGGGAGAACAAAAAACCGCCAAGTGAGAAGAGTTGATTAATAAACTTCTTAAATGATTTCTGAAACACATTAATCTCTTCTCCTTTCTGTATTTTTTAATACACATAAATGAAAAAAATAATTAAAGTTGTTTGAACTGTAAACGCGTTACGGCTTGGTCAATCCTTCTTCTTGAAGATGATCCATCCGAGCACGACACCGAGACCGAGTGTGATCAGGGCGGGAAACCACATCCAACTGCGTTCACCCATCCATCCGTTTCCATTCATCTCTTCATTCATCTCTTCATTCATCCCGCCATTCATCATTCCTCCCGTCATTGCCCCGCCGCCGAAGATAAGGAAAAGCACGATGACGACGACAAACGCGATGACGAGCGGTGTATTGGTTTTTGTGTTCATAAGATTATTTTCCTTTGTGATAGTTATAGCATGCAAAGATTAGTTGTGTTGCTCATTGTGGGAAGTGCGTATGGTTGATTTGCATCCTACCTGTGAGAGAATGACGGAACCCATTTCTCACTTCATCTTTCCCCACTCTATATCCGGTTGAAACCGGCTACGACAATTAGCCCAAGTTTTCGTCTCGAACTACGCATTTCTTGTTTCGTCATCTTCTTATTCCTTCCTTTTTTAGTCACTCCTATGAATGAACAAAATAATTAAAGTTGTTTCAGTTGTAAACGTGTTACGGCTCGGTCACTCCTTCTTCTTGAAAATGACCCAACCGAGCACGACACCGAGACCGAGTGCAAGTAGGGTAGGAATCCATATCCAACTACGTTCACCCATCCATCCGCTTCCATTCATCATTCCTCCGGTCATTGCTCCGCCGCCGAAGAGCAGGAAAAGCACAACGACGACGACAAACGCGATGACGAGAGGTATATTGGTTTTTGTGTTCATGAGATTATTCTCCATTCGGATAATGGTTAAAAGTAATTAGTTTTTTGTAAATGAAAACCAGTTAAGATTTTCATAAAACTAAGTGCTGCTTCGCTACGCTTCGCAGCACTTAACTATTTTCTTACTTTAACCATTTACACAAAATTATTTTGCACACCCTGTTAATGTGATTAAGCAGCACAAGCAGCAGCACATTTTCTGCAAGCTTCGGCACACTTTTTACAACAATCGTGAGCTGAAAGTTTTTCACATTCAGAAGCACAAGCATTACAAAGGTCTGCACAAAGTTTGCAAAGTGCATCACAGAATGATGAACCTCTTGCTGCAAATCTTGCACACAAGGCACAAATGTCTGCACAGTCACGACAAAGTGCAATACATTTTAAATGGTTTTTGTCATTCAAGTTGATGCAACAGGTTGCACAATCTTCACATTCAATTGAGCAAGCAAGGCAAGCGTCAATGCAATTTTTAGAATTTTTCATTTTGTTTAACATCTTTCTTTATTGTTTTCTTCAGTTCCGCTGTTGCCCAGTCTTCAGGTTCGCTATTACCCGATTTATCATTTTATTTTTCTTCTTTCACTAATTATTTCTTGTCTTTCCTATTATCAACCTAATCAAATGCAGCACCGTGATGGTTACATATTTTTACAAATTTGTTACAGAATTACTGTCCTTTTGAACTTTTATACATAAGGACAATTTATTCCCAGTGTTTCATAAAATGAATGTGGAATCGGAATCATAAAAAGAATAATAAAAGCAACAAGACTAATTGCAACTCTTTTACCTTCAAGCTTCATCACATCATTCAAAGGCGGCGCACTTTTAATGCCGGCTAAGAAGAGGACTATGATTGCCCACGTTAGTAATCCACTCCGTACTTAAGAAAGACTATCAACGGCTTTCTTTAACTTTGCCTTTATCTCTTCTGCAATTGAAGAAAGATTATCATTTTCTACTGCCTGCATTGAAGTTACGGGGTCAATAGCTGCAACTTCAGTCTTATTCGATTCCTGTTCAATAACAATAACATTACAAGGTAACATAGCACCTATCTTGTCTTCTGCCAGTAATGCTTTATAAGCATAAGGAGGATTGCAAGCGCCTAATATTTTGTATTTCTTGAAATTTACATCTAATTTTTTCTTTAAGGTTTCCTGTACATCAATTTCTGTTAAAATTCCGAAGCCCTCCTGCTTAAGCGCAACTTCTGTTTTACCCAGAGTATTCTCAAAGCTATCCTCTATAATTTTACTATAGTAGTAACTCATTTCTTCCTCCTGATTTTTTATAAAATTTATTTTTTGTTATTTATAATAAACATTCTAAAAATATCAAACCATAAATATTTAACAAGATAAGAATGTAACCCGGAATTGACCACATTATTTTCGGTATTTCTATTTATGTTGGGAGGAATGTGGTTCGGCTGGATATTCTGGATTGCAATAAATATACTGTTCATAATATCCCACTAATAAAAATAATAAATATTTTTAAATAGTTCTTTTACTTACAGCAATCTTTTCCTTTACTTGCTTTTTTGAACTTTCTAATTGCAAAGAACGCTACAATTCCTATAAAACCTAAACCAATAATTATTTCCATAATTAATTCTCATTTTTATTAATTTTTCTCAACTAAGCTTGTAGTTATTTTAAAGATTCAACATTAATCATCTTAATACTTATGCTGCCGGAACCGGAGAACTTCATTCCTACACTGCCTGGTTTTGGCTCATCGTCATGTCCGTGCACGATCATTTTATTATTTACATATCCTCTAAAGTAAGTTAATTCGATGGTCACGAACCATTTCGTGACCAAAATTTAATTTTAAAAGATTTCAAAAAATAATATTAATTAAAACTTTCTTCAGTATATAGAGATTTTATTGCTTCTAACGACTTATTAAATGCTTCATAATTCATCATGGTGTTTTTCATATCGCCTGCATCTCCGTATTCATCCAATAGTACTGCTGATTCTTCTACTTGTTTCGCATACTTTTTCAAGTTATCCATCTTGTCAGAAGCCAGACCTGTTGACTGACCGGGTAATGAATTGACTAAATCACTTATTGAGAAAGCGAATTTATGAACATCCTCTAATTTATTTGCCTCGATGGTTTTCTTTAAATCATTGTTTCCCTTCTTAATAGCATCCCAGGTTTTCCCAATCTTCGGTATTTCTGAATTGGTCTGAGATTGTGTTTCACTTTGCATTTTGGTCTTCTCATCTTTATTATCTCCGCATCCAAGGAATATAATATTCAATGTAACAAAAGATATTAAAGCGAATGTTGTGAAAGGTTTCATTGTTTTACTCCTTTTTGTTTAGGTTAATCAAGCTTTATATTGATTTATAATTTAGTTACTCACCTTACGCAAAAAAATAATTTGGTCATTCTGGCTTGTCCAGAATCTAAACAATTCATCGCAATTAAAGATTCCGGACTCATTCCATTCGCCGGAATGACATTCTTGCGTAAGGTGACTTAGTTAGTTAAACCTTGTAATTTTATATTTTTCAAATTCGTTAAGATCTGATAATTGAAATTTTAATAAGTGAAAGTAATACCTGCGCCTAAGCCCATATCACTGTCATAATGTGTGGAAAATGAAAAATATTTGGTAACAATATATCTGAAGCCAGCCATGTATTCTTTATCTGTATTTATCATCATATTGAAACGTAAACGGCTTGTTATGGGCACATCTTCCCTGCTTAATTGAAAACGAAATTTTCCATTGCCATCAACTCTTGCATCAGCTATAAACAACATAGGCAATGTGTATGCAATTCCTGCTACAACTGTTTTACGGTTGTTTTTATTACTCTTTTGACCAAACCAGTTTTTTTCTTCGTTACCAAAAATATTTTTAGGTCCGCCTTCTTTTTTATAATGATAATCAAACCCAACATAAGGAAACCACCACTGCATCCGGTCAAGATAGAGTCCAACATTAGTTTCACTTTCGTAGCCGTGTCTGCCGTGATAACCCAAATGCCATATGGTTTGCAGTTTCCAACGAGTATTGGCATACATGGCTTCACCATCACTCCCATTGCTTTCCAAACCTACGCGCGCCATGGGGTGAAACTCACGGTCGTCGTCAAACAGTTTCTGAAGGGCTTTCTGAGGATCGGGCAAGTCGGGATTTGCGGGTGAATTTTCATAACTGAAAATCCTGCCCATTCCAGACATCATGTGATAAAGAATATGGCAATGAAAAAACCAATCTCCCCCGGGCTCTGAAGCAGCAAATTCTATTGTATCCAACTCCATTGGCATGATGTCTATTATGTTTTTCAAAGGAGCATATTCGCCTTGTCCGTTCAGCACTCTGAAATCGTGTCCATGAAGATGCATCGGATGTCGCATCATACTGTTATTAAAAAGAATGATCCTCAGGTTTTCACCTTTCTTGATAAGAATCTTATCGCTTTCGGAAACCGTTTTGTTATCCATCGACCACACATAGCGATTCATATTTCCTGTTAAATCAAATCGTAACTCTCTTAGCGGCCCTGCAGGCAAGGTTGTTTTTTCCGGTGAACGCAACATGCCATAATTAAGCGTTACAATATCTGAGTTATCATTATCCATACCTTCCATGCTATGGCCACCGTGGTTCATCTGCATTTCCTTGCCATCCATTTTTATAGTATCATCCATCTTCATCTCCGGCGTGTTCTCCGTTTTCATATTATCTTCAAGATTTTCGGGTCCTGTTATTTCCGGGTACATAACAATGTTCATATCCATCTCCTGGTTCTGCATTTTCATTCCCTCCATTTCAATTATATTGCCGTTCATATCCATCATGTCGTTCATCATTTCCATTCCGTCAAAATATTTCAGCCTTGGCAGCTTTGCTGCCGGTACTTTTTCTCCGCTCCCCAGCCATAACGAAGCTGATCCGGTACGGTCTTCCGGTGTTACTAAAAATTCGTAACTTTTGTTGTCAGGAATGGTTACCACAACATCATAGGTTTCCGAGACGGCTATAATCAGCCTATCAACTTCTACAGGTTCTACATCATTACCATCGCTGGCTACTACAGTTATTTTGCCGCCCGAATACGTAAGCCAAAAATAGTCGGATGCACCGCCGTTTGCTATACGCAGCCTTACCTTGTCTCCCGCCTTAAATTGGGGCTGCTCATTTTGGTTTTTACCGTTTATCAAAAAATTATCATAATACACATCGCTTACATCCATTGCATTCATCCGCTTCCATTCATTGGTGAGTTTTGTTCCAAAATGACCACTGACCAATGCTTCACCGTAACTTTGGGTAGTGCCTTTTTTTATAGCAAACCAATCGGTGGCGCTTTTTAAGCTGCGATGCACTTCTTCGGGGTTCATGTCAGTCCATTCACTTAGCACAATGGGAAGTGTCGGAATGTCCCATTCTTTTCTTTTATTCATTATAAAAGCACCATACATGCCTATTTGTTCCTGAAACCGGGAATGACTATGGTACCAATGGGTACCGGACTGAATAATAGGGAATTTATACAGATGTGTAGTATGGGGTTTAATAGGATTTTGCGTAAGATTAGGCACACCGTCGTACCGGTTAGGTAGAAAGAGTCCATGCCAATGCAGGGATGTTTCTTCATCTAGATTATTGTGCACCCATATTTCTGCCGTGTCGCCTTCTGTAAATGTCAATGTAGGCATGGGAATCGTTCCATTTACTGCGATAGCACGCGTTTCTTCTTCTCCGAATGTTACGGTGGTATCAGCAATGTATAAATCGTACCGGATGGTTTTTTGTGCAAATATTTTTGCTGAAGCAATAAGAATTATTAAAACGATTATGATTTTCTTTTTCATAAATTGATTTTTTCTATTATTAGCTTCCTTTCAACCTGAGAAGGAGTTTGATGAAAAATGTTTACTCATTTACTTGCCTTGAGTGTTTCTTTTGTTGAGCCGCATGTAGGCATTTTTTTACCCATATACGGGTTACTGATCTTGGACTTTTCACTTATCCAATAAGCATCAGCCATTGGGCAATACTGATAATATAAATCAATAATGTTCATTTCGATTGCCTTTGCCATTTTGTAAAAGGTTGAAGACAGATCGGCGAAGTGTTCGCGCTGGTGTTTTAAATCAGCATTGCCTCCAATCTCCTTTGCATCGTTTATTAATGCTTCGTAATACTGGTCCCAAATTTCGTGCTTATCGGCAGAAAATTTTTCCATCGGCATGCTTTGAAGGTCGGCGGAGAGAATTTTTGCATAAACGCTTACGCTGTCGGCATTATCTTTTGTTAGCGCATTTTTTGCATTAAGATAATCGGTGATTACTTTTTGCAAATATTGGGCTGTGCTGTCTTGTGCAAAAGTATTTTGCACAAAGCCAATTACTATCAGAGCAGCTATGAGAATTATTTTTTTCATCTTTTTATCTCAGTTGTTTGTTAATTAGTTATTATAATTTCTTCTTTAATCTCAACTAGACGCAACATTTTACTGTACTTCTTAAAGAGATTCAACTTTAATCATCTTAATACTAATGCTGCCCGTACCTGAGAACTTCATTCCTACACTTCCGGATTTAGGTTCACCATCATGCCCGTGTACAATCATTTTATTATTTACGTAACCTCTGAAGTGAGATCCGCCGCTGACAACTTTTATTTCAAGCCAGCCATTACTTTGGAATTTATCTTTTTCAAAAGTCTCTATTTCTCCGTTACTTTTTCTTGAAAGAGATATTTCTCCCCCGTCAGTAGCCGGGTCTAACGATTTTTTTAAGTTGAGAAAGTCATAGTTATTTTTATCTATGAAGTGATGAATCAATTCCAGTTCACCATTAAAATCATCAATATTAATTTTTGCTGTAACCTGAACACTTTTGATTTTATTATCATATATAAAACCCGCTAAAGGCGGGACTTCCTTTTGCAAATGAAACATTAAAACGGAATTTTCTTCATCGTACATCGGGTTTAAATCATTAAACGAACCTTCAATCCATTTAAATTGTTCAGATAAGACTTTATTTATTCCGGCACTCACAATTAATTTCCATGATCCATCTTCCTTTACTGAAAAGGTTGAATCATCCCGATTTGATCGGGACTCGTTTGTTATCGCTCCCGTTTCACTTTCTGATTTGATAATATTTCCTGTACCCAATCCATATCCAAAGACCAACTTTGCACCACGATCGCCGGTATTATACAAAAAGTAAATGCCGGTAAATCCTATCAGAACAACAGGAATTACAATTATTTTTGCAAATGGTATAAACTTAAATCCAAAAGCAAAACTAAAACGAACTATTGTATAGATAATGAAGAACCATAAAGTAATTTCTGCCCAATCAGCATGGTCGTTAACTGCTGTGATTACATTAGCGGGAATATCCAGACTGTCTGATGCTGCTCTTCCGGTTAGAAAGGCAGCTCTTGCGGTTATAGTCCCCAGCAGGTATAATAAAAGTGCAGACTTTTCTAACCAGGTGAATTTTTTTAATATCAATCCTGCAGTATCAAATAATACTGCAAAGATTAGAAGAACTAACGGAAAGTGAACTATCATTGGATGAATGTTTGGTGCCCAATCGGGTAATAATTGCATAACTACTCCTTTTCTTTAAAGAAAAAATTTACTTCTCATCAAAAATTTTATAAATCCAAATTTAATCCTGCGCTAAAGCTGAAGTGTGGATCGTTATCGAACCCGCACAATAAACAATTAACAGAATTTCCTCCAACAGTTTCTTCACCGCAGTTTATGCGTATTTATTTTTTTCATTGTTCTGTATGCCGTAAGATTTACAAATCATTTTATCATCTCACATCAACCTCGCACCCAGCCCTTCTCCTTAGTAAAGAGAGGGGAATCGGGGAGAGGATTATATTATTTTTCTTTTACTTTAAAATCATGTTTAATAAGATTTTCTTTTGCTTTTTCAAGAGAAACTTCTTTCAATTTCATTCCGCATAATGGGCATTTACCAGGTTCATCAGATATAACATTCCAGTCCATTACATCTTGATAAACTTTTCCATCTTTGTTTTTATCAATTGCTTTAGGGTCTATTTCACCTTCTCTCACCAAAGATTCTTTATTAGTTTTACTTGAATCCATATTCATATTTTTATGATCTTTCATATTCATATTCATATTCATATTCTTATGTTTAGATTTTGTACTATCCATATTCATATCCATTTGGTCATGATTACCCTTCTTCATTTCCATGTTATTCATATGAGAATGTTTATGCTTAGTTGAATCCTGTGCGAAAATTAATCCTGCAGAAAAAAGAAAGACGATTGTAAGAAATGAAAGATATTTCAACAAATTTGTTTTCATGATAGGTACTCCTTTAGTTTTATTAATAATTATGTTTGATGAAATCATTTTATTTTCTCCTTTTAATTTAATTTTCCAGAACCACACCTCTTTGATGGGCTTCCTTTTTCATTTCCCAGGATCTCCACAAATAGTAGATAACCGGGTAAACAGCCAGTTCCATCAAAACAGATGTAACTACACCACCAACCATCGGGGCAGCGATGCGTTTCATTACATCTGCACCTGCACCGGTACTCCACATTATTGGAAGAAGTCCCGCAATTATAACTGAAGCAGTCATAATTTTAGGACGAACGCGCTTTACAGCTCCATGATGAATTGCATCTTTTAAATCTTTCAAACTGTTCATCATACCTTTGCTTTTCCATTCCTTTAGAGCAACATCAAGATAAAGAAGCATTACAACACCGGTTTCGGCATCAAGCCCGGCAAGAGCAATTATACCAACCCATACTGCAATGCTTGTATTGTATCCAAGAATGAAAAGAAACCAAAAAGCACCAACAAGGGAGAAAGGTACTGCGAGAAAAACAATTGCAACTTTTATGAGTGATCGTGTATTAAGGAATATGATGACGAAGATGATGAATAATGTCATCGGGATTACATACATTAATCTTTCCTGTGCCCGCTGCATATATTCATACTGCCCGCTCCAGATAATATTGTAACCTGCAGGCAGTTTAATTTTTTCGGCCACAATCCTTTGAGCATTCTTAACGTAAGTTCCTACATCTATGTCTCTTATATCAACATAAACCCATGCATTAGGTCTTGTATCTTCAGTGCGTATAACCATCGGTCCTTTTTTAGTTTCAAATTTGGCTATCTGTCCCATAGGTATCTGTTCACCGGTAGGAGTTGAAATAAGGACTCTTTTTATTGCTTCTAAATTATCACGCAGTTCGCGGCTATATCTTAGATTAACTGAATAACGTTCAAGACCTTCAACTGTATTAGTAATACTCATACCACCCATTGCAGTTTGAATAACTTTTTGAACATCATCAATCAGCAATCCATAACGGGCAGCTTCCTGCCTGTCAATTGTAATGTCAAAATAATTTCCACCCACAGCTCTTTCGGCAAAAGCGCTCAAAGTTCCCGGAACAGTTCGCATAACTGCTTCTACTTCTTTTCCGATATTCTCTAATACTTGTAGGTCTGGTCCGGATATTTTAATTCCAACAGGAGTTTTAATGCCAGTACTTAGCATATCAGTTCTGGTTTTAATTGGCATGGTCCAGGCATTAGTTAAGCCAGGGAATTGAATAGCACGATCCATTTCATCAATAAGTTTTTCGACTGTCATACCGGGACGCCATTCTTCCTCAGGTTTTAACATTATCGTAGTTTCAATCATATCAAGACCTGCAGGGTCAGTAGCTGTTTCTGCTCTTCCGATTTTTCCAAGGACATGATTAACTTCGGGAAATGTGCGGATTATTTTATCTGTCTGCTGAAGAATCTCACGAGCTTTAGTAATTGACATTCCCGGCATTGTCGTAGGCATATAAAGCAAGTCGCCTTCATACAAAGGAGGCATAAATTCCGAGCCAATCTTGTTGTAAGGAATGAGGGTTAAGCCCAGGATAATCAGTACACCCAATAAAACTGATTTTTTATACTTGATTACGAAATCAACAACGGGATGATATATTTTAATTAAGAATTTATTTATAGGATTTTTTTCTTCAGGAAGTATTTTTCCCCGAATCCAATATCCCATCAGGATAGGAACTATTGTAATTGATAGGATTGCAGCAGCAGCCATGGAATATGTTTTTGTAAATGCAAGTGGTCTGAACAATCTTCCTTCCTGTGCTTCAAGTGTAAATACAGGTATGAAAGAAACTGTAATAACCAAAAGCGAATAAAAGAGAGTGGGTCCTACTTCTTTGGCAGCTTCTCCGATAAGTTTCCATCTCTCTCTTCGTTCATTTTCAGGCTTCAACATTTCATGCTCAATATGTTTATGAGCATTCTCAATCATTATAATTGCAGCATCAACCATAGCTCCAATTGCAATAGCAATTCCGCCAAGCGACATTATGTTTGCATTTATTCCCTGCATCTTCATTACTATGAATGACATCAGTATAGCTGTTGGCAGAGTGAATATTGCAACCATAGCGCTGCGTGCATGAAGCAGAAATAAAATACATATTAACGCGACGATTATAATTTCTTCAATCAGCTTTTCCTTAAGAGTATCAATTGCTCTTTCAATTAATGATGATCTGTCATAAGCGGCTGTTATCTTTACATCTTCAGGAAGCCCTTGCTTAAGCACTTCTAATTTTTCTTTAACTTTCTCAATAACACTTAGAGCATTTTCTCCATATCTCATTACAATAATTCCAGTAACAACCTCACCCTGACCATCACTTTCAGTTAATCCTCTACGCATAAGCGGGCCAATTGTTACATCAGCAATATCATTAACATAAACCGGAGTGTTTGTCATCGGATTGACCATTACAGGAATGTTCTTAACATCTTCAACAGATTTAATATACCCCAATCCCCTAATCATAAATTCCATCTCTCCCATTTCAATGACTTCGCCGCCTACGTCATTGTTGGATTTCATAATAGCCATTTCAACCATATCTAACGGAACATTGTAGGCTAAGAGTTTCGCAGGATCAACAGTTACCTGGTATTGCTTAACAAAACCTCCAACGCTTGCAACTTCGGCAACTCCTTCAACAGAAGTTAACTCATACTTCAAATACCAATCCTGAATTGATCTTAATTCCTGCAGTGATCTTTTGTCGCTTGAAAGTGTGTATTCATAAACCCAGCCTACACCTGTAGCATCAGGTCCTAATGTTGGAACAACTTTAGGTGGGAGACGTTTTTGAGCATAATTTAAATACTCGAGCACTCTGCTTCTTGCCCAATAAATATCTGTTCCATCTTCGAAGATTATATAGACAAGTGAGTAGCCAAAGAATGAATAACCACGAACAACTTTGGAACCGGGAACAGATACCATCGCAGTTGTTAGTGGATAAGTAACCTGGTCTTCCACAATTCTTGGTGATTGTCCGGAAAACTCAGTATAGATAATTACCTGAACATCGCTCAAATCAGGAATTGCATCTACTGGTGTAGTAAACAGGGAGTAAAGCCCTATACCAATTAGGAACAGCGTTGCAAGTATTACAAGAAATTTATTTCGTATTGAAAACTCAATTATCTTTTCTAACATTTTTTCTCCGATATTATTTTCAGTTTGTCATTGCGATCCCCGGCTTCAGTTGGGAGAAGCAATCTTAAAGTATTTATTGTAGATTGCTTCGTCGTTTCACTCCTCGCAATGACTGTTCTAATCATTTAACCTTAAATCCTTTCTCAATTAAATTTTTCTTTGCTTCATCAAGAGAAACTTCTTTTAATGTCATACCGCAAATCGGGCATTTACCGGCTTCATCAGAGATTACATTCCAATCCATTACATCCTGGAAAACTTTGCCATCTTTGTTCTTATCAATTGATTTTAAATCAATTACACCTTTTCTAATTAATGGTGAAGTTTCATCATGCCCTGAATGAGAATCTTCTTCTTTCATTTCTTCATCTTTCATCTGATCATGATCCATCTTTTCATCATTCTTTTTTCCATCATCCATCTTCCGTTTTCCATCTTCCATCTGAGATTTATCCATCGGCTTGTTTACCTTGCCGTTAGGCAGGCTCATATCCATACCTTCATGTCCTCTCATCAGGTTAATGGCAGCTTTAAGATTACTCTCGGAATCAATTAAGAATTGTGATGATGTCACTATCTTTTCCCCCTCTTTTACACCCTCGAGAATTTGTACATAACCAGAAGCAATTACGCCTGTTTTAACCTCACGAGGATCAAAGTAACCACCGCCAAGGGATATAACCGCAATTGTTCTTTCACCTGATCTGATTAGAGATTGTTCTGGTACAGAGATGGTTTCAAAAGAAACCGGAGATTTTATTGTAACGTTAGCGAACATCCCGGGTTTGAAATCATAGTTTGCAGTGTTTTTTACTTCCACTCTTACTTTTACTGTTTTAGATTCCTCGTTCAAAAAGGGATAGATGAATGTAACTCGTCCTTTATAAGATTTTCCTGGTAAGTATGATAAGTTTAATTCTACTTCCTGTCCGTTCTTTATCCAGGGGACTTCATATTGATATACGTCGGCAATTACCCAAACATTTGAAAGGTCAGCAATTTTGTAGAGTTCCATTCCTGCCATAATATTCTGTCCTTGTAATACCATCTTATCAGTCACTATTCCATCTTCAGGCGAATAAATAGTCATAGTCTTTTTAGGGGTGCTTCTTTTCTCCAATTCATCTATATCTTTTTCGGAAATGTCCCAATACTGCAATCGTCTCTTTGAACTCTCAACCAATTCATTCGTACTTTTTTGTGCCTCAACTGAACTGCTGCTCAACATTTTTTTCTGATATTTAATTGCCTGTAAATATTCTTCCTGTGTACTTACCAATTCGGGGCTGTAGATCTCCAACAATGGCTGACCTTTCTGAACATATTTACCTGTGTAATCAACATAGAGTTTTTCAACCCAACCCATGATTTTTATGTTAATGTTGTAAACCTTTGTTTCATCATATTCAACTTTGCCGATAGTTCTAATCGTTTTCTCTAATTTTCTCTTTTCAACAGTCTCAATTTTTACTCCGATATTCTGAACAGTAACCGGATCTATTTTAATTCCTTCAACATCTTCATCACCTTCATAAACAGGTACTAAGTCCATTCCGCAATCCGGAGATACTCCGGGTTTATCGGATGTAAACCATGGATGCATTGGATCCTGATAGTATGCAATTTCCTTTTTACCACTATTGCTTTTTCCCTCTTCATAAACGGGTACGAAGTCCATTCCATCGGAAGCTTTCTTGGGTGTTTGAGAAGTCTCTTGAGGGTTCATCGGATTCCTGTAATAAAGAATTTTCTTTTCTTTCTTGTCAGAAGCTTCAGATCCATTTCCTAGGAAAAATTTCCCAACTGCTAAACCGATTATCAAAAAGATTACGCCACTAATAATTATCTTTTTCATTCATTCTCCATTATTAGAATTACTTAATTTCATTTTTAATTTGTTCAATACTTAATCCCACTGCTTGTTCAAGGGCAGCCTGGCTTTCCATAAAACTCATTACAGACATGTAGTAATCCAACCTTACCATCAACAGCATTCTATATGCATCAATTAACATTAAAAACTCCGTTTTGCCGGTTTGATAAGCTGCAATTGTAGACTGTAAAGTCTGTTCTGCTTGAGGAATAACTGTATCTCCATATAGTTCAACTAAGTTTCGGTTCGATTCAATTTTTACTATTGCATTTTGAACTTCATACGAAACCATATTCCGCATATTTTTGTACTGCTCTTCCGATGATTTTATATTAAGCTCGTTCTCTTCAACCTTTGCAGTGTATTTTCCCTGCGACCAGGGTGCTAAAGGAATACTAACTCCAATCATTGCAGCCCAGAAATCAGTTGTTCCAGTCATATTTTTATACATTAATCTTCCCATTATATCAGGGAAATATTCAATCTTTGAAGCTTTTAATTCTGATCTGTACATATCTACATTAAAATTCATTGCTTTCAATTCATTTCTGTAATTATAAGATAGATTACTGAGCTGCCCGAAATCCCATCTCGGTATGCTGTCATAAATTTCTTTCGTTTCTCCAATTGGTAAATTTGCAGGACGGCTGAGAAGAGTATTAAGCATTGCTTCTATAGAAGTTTTTTCTTTCTGAAGATTTATTCCATCGTTAATTAAAGTTGAGAGTTCTGTTTGTGCTCTGATTATATCGGGTTGTTTACCCATACCTACTTCATATTGTTTTGTTGCTATCTGGATGAAATTCTTCAGCAACTCCTGGTTCTCTTCGTTCAGCTCAATCTTCTTTTGAACCAGGTATAACTCATAATAAGTTGTCTTTACATTTTTGATTATTTCTCTTTCAAGAGCTTTGAATTGAGCTTCAAACATATTTGCATTATTCTCTGCCGCTTCACCCATTGCCGAAAGCTTACCGGGAAAAGGAAACATCTGCTGGACGAAATAATCTGTTTCCATTCCATCTTTTATAGGATTGGGAAAAGAACTTATCGGTGTTTGAAAAAATTCGATACCGACCTGCGGTGCTTCCCACGTGGAAACCTGATCTATCTTTGTTTTTGCAGCGTTCGTTATATTACGTGCTGCTTTAAGCTCAGGATTGTTTTGTAAAGCTTCAGCAACTAAACTATCAATGTAAACGTAGTCAGATGTCTGTGCATTTATCCCTTTATGTGGAATTGTTATCAGAATGAATAAAGAAATAAATCTTAATATCTTTCTCATAATTTCTCCGTATGCGAACTTGTTAATACTTTCCGGTAAATTATTTTTTCAATCATTTTACTACTCCATTGATTCCTAAATCAGGATCAATAAATTTTTTTATTTCAGAATGATTAATTCAGAACATTCTTTGTGATACTTCGAGACTTTGTGTCTTCGTGGCGATTAAATACATTTTGCCACTAAGACTCTAAGGCACAAAGATTCGCAAAGACATTCAATACAAAGAAATTTGGAGTAGTATTAAATAAGAAGAATAGAGTTGGTTAGATAAAGATGATTATCTGTTAGTAGTGGGGGAGAAGTATCATTATAAAATTTATTGAAAGAAGCGAATGAATAGATGTCAGTCTGATTTATAATCAGAATAACCGGCAATAAATTTTTTTGTGTTTGTTCAATTTTTGAAATAACAAAATTGTCTTTAACTGATGAATCAACTAATTTAGTTGAACAGCAGGGATCATATCCACTTGTAATATAAACATTCGCATTACTTTCCTCTCCGCAGCAGGAACTTTGTTTGTGCATTTCGCAGATCTCAAGAGATACAGATTCCATCATTTCACAATAATGCAGTACAAGAGGTAATCCTGTAGTTGAAGCAAAAAAGAGAAGAGCTAAGGTTAATATGGATATTCTTTTCTTCATCAGTTGATGACAAACATAAAAATTTATTAAGTAGTTAGCAATGATAATGCCAGTGATTATGTTATATAATTCCAGCTTTCTTTTATATTTAATTATTACGGAGAGATTCCCTCTGGATTATTCTTCTCTAAGATGGAAAATATTTTTTTAAAAATCCCAAATGTGAGATTATTAATCATGATCAAAACTTAATTAAGAAAATCTATCTCTTGTTGAACAGCAAATTGCAGATTATATGGTGCTGCCTGCTGAATACCATTATAATTCTGGTATAAAGGTATTTGTATGTATGAAGAAAGGGAAAGGTTATCAAATATGTGAAATTTTAAACCCGGACTTAAAAACACCCATTGCCCTCCTGTATTTTCTTCTGGTTCATTAGTTGTACCAGCATCTGCTTTATCCTGTAATTTTACATTTACCTGCATAAGAAAAGAAAGTCTTTCTACAAATCTATATGCAGTGCTTAAATGAATAAATAGAACATTTCCAAATTTGTAATCATCAGTTCCTTTATTATTAATTCTATAGTTAATATTTAGAATTAGCGGGAGCTCCGAAAATCCTGAATCAGATAAAACCGGAACAGAACTAAGATTTTGGGTATAAGTAGCACCAACAATATAATCAACTGAACCGGAGCCTGGCTGCAATGTTATATCAGCCTCTTCTCCTTCGGAATTTTTAATATCCGTAATTCCTGTTGGTAACTTAATTCCGGTATTTAAATTTAATGATGACCTTGCTTCTTCATTCTTAAATAAAGATATATTTGAAATCAGGTTTAAGTCACCGATTTCACTAAAATTCCATGATTCCGGAACAGCCTCATCTTCTTCATTATCTATATGAGTATGTTCACGTTGAATAAAAGGGAGATTAACGTTGAATGTTAAATAATCAGTAAAGCTGTAGCCTAATGAAAGATTTGTAATCTGATTTATGGTAGAAACTTCATCGTGATGCTCAGGTATGGCTCCAACAAATGCTTTTCCCGAGCCGACAAATATTTGGTTCTGGTAAATATATTCATGTGACAGACCAAAGAAGAATATTCCCTTTAAGGAAGGATTATTTATGTATAAGGGGCAGTTTGCAGTTCCGCAGCTTGGAGCAGCTTTGATTTCGGTAATAAATAAAATAAATAAAAAATAGAAAATTATTTTTTGCATTATATTATCCTTTCTCTAAGAAGTATATAGGTATAAAGTATAGAGGAGTAAATGAATGGGACAAAATTTTAATAATTTCCTTGCTGCTCATTTTATACCTCTACTTTATTAACTACAATATAATTTACAAGAAAGTCTTCTGCAAAAGGATAAAATATAATAATTCACTTCTTCGTAATACCCGATAATCCTGCAACAACAAAAGAACCCAATAAAAATCCCATAAGCTTATGGAAATAAAAATAGTAAAGCTGCCAGCCTGAAAAATCAAGCTTATATCTTTCATCCAAAGAAATAATAGGTAAAAGCATATCAACACTAAATCCGATTTTATCCAAAATAGTTGGAGCCGAAGCATTTTCAATTGTACTGAGTACAAATACTCCGAGTACGGTTAAACAGAGCACCCATATTAATGAGCGAAAATATCGTCCGCCAAAACCATAACCGATTGTCCATTTCAGCATGCTTAATCCAAACCATCTTAACCAAAGCTTCGATTGTTTAGCATCATCTTTTTCCCGGTTCTTGGCTGCATATAAAACTGCATTTGCTTTATCAGGATATCCCATCTTATTAAGAATTCCCGCAAGCTGATGGTAAGGCTGCGGGGAATAACTATTATCTTTAGCCATCCAATTTACAAACCATCTTGAATCTCTTTCAGCAATTTGCTTGCTTAATGGTGCATCCTGACCAAAGAGTCCGCCTAAACGTGAATAAGTAAACCCATCAAGGTTCAGTTCATTCGGCCAGGAATCTTCACCAGCATCCATTATTGCTCCGACTTCCGTATTACGTAAATTCATAAATGAGCTTTGCTGCCATTTTATCTTTTGACCTGCAGAACCTATATGTAATTCACCACGGATATTTGTACCACCAAAATCAAGTTGGGCGATTTCGGCACTTGAGATATAAACACTGCCATTAACGTTTGAGAGGGTAAAGCTAAAGAGACCTTCATATTTCTCTGCCCTAAGAAAAACATTTTTTTCAATGGAGGATGATTCAATATAAAGCTCGCCGGTAACTTTCGCTCCTGTCATATCCAACTGACCGCCAATTTTTGCTCCGAGCATTGAGATATTTTTAAATTCAGAATTGTTTCTTAAAAATAAATGACTGTTTACCTCAAGTGATTCCATACTTAGTGTTCCTGAAACTATGGCTCCGCTCATATCAAGCAATCCATTAACTTTAGCATATCTGAGTATGACAACATTAAACTTTGCACCATCACCCATAAACAATGTATTACCTACTGAAAGCGAATCCATATTGAGCTGACCTGAGATTTTTGCTTTGCTCAAATCAAGTTGACCATCAACTTTTGCGTTACCTAAAAAGACATCATTAAATTCGGCATCACGCATAAAAAAAGAGCTGCCTACTGAAAGTGAATTCATATCGAGTGAACCGGTAACTTTAACTTTACTCATATCAAACTGACCTTCAACTTTAGCATTTATAAGGATCACTTCATTAAATTTTGCATCATTTCTCATAAACAAGTGACTGCCAACAGAGAGTGAACCCATATCGAGAGTACCGGAAACATTGACTCCGCTCATATCTAACTGATCATCTATCCTGGCACTTCTCATAGACACATTATTAAATTCTGCATTGTCACGTGCGAACACAGAGCTGCCAACTAAAAGCGAACCCATATCAAGTGTACCTGTAATTCTAGATTTGCTTAAGTCTAATTGACCGCCAACTTTTGCACTTCTCAACATTATATCATTAAACTCTGAGCCTTCTCTCATAAACAAAGAACTGCCAACTGAAAGTGAATCCATATCCAGTATGCCTGTAATTCTAGATTTGCTTAAGTCTAATTGACCGCCAACTTTTGCACTTCTCAACATTATATCATTAAACTCAGAGCCTTCTCTCATAAACAAAGAGCTGCCGACCGAAAGTGTGTTCATATCGAGTTCGCCAACTACTTTCACTCCGATAAGGTTAAGATAGCTTTCAATTTTAGTATAGCTGAAAATAAGTGATTTAATGAATGCCGAACCTTCAAATGAAATTGTGTTACTGCATTCAAGAAGAGTCAGATCAACATTATCTTCAAAGCGGAATTTTATTAGTTGCAATTCGTTATCAATATTTGCATTGCTTAAATCTAATTTTTCCTTGATCCACGCTCCGGAAATATGTACTCCATGCCTGTGAAGCATACTGCAATACGAATCTTCTAATAAAATAGTCTCTAAAAATTTCGGACTGATAAGACGCTCTTCTGTCCATCCTTCTTCTTTTCGGGGATCAAGATCTTTTTTGTATTTAAAATTAAAGTCTGCAATCTCACCTTTACAGACCTGTTCCCAAACCCATTTTTCCGGTTTTGTCCAATCATCCCTTGGGGGAATTTGTTTTAGCTGGTTTGTTGAAGAGGTTGTCATAAGAAATCTTTCCTGATTGTTAAAGATTATTTTGTAATATAACCCCTGAGTTTTATTCTATAATGGATCGCAAGGTAAGTTACCCTCTCGTAAATCAACTTAAATAAAAATGGTTTTAGTTTCAACATCTCTGAGGTAAGTAAGAATTGATTGGAAATCAAACTTTAATAATCTATAAAGGAAGCAATTAGGTTTTGAGTAGTCTGAACTCCAAATATTAAATGCAATTTTTTAATAGAGAATGAGTGATAAAACTTTATGAACATTTAGAAAATCCTATTGAAAGAAAGTTATTTTGAAAGCTCTTAAATGTCTCAATTTAATGTTAGAATGTTACTATATGAATTAAGATTCTTTAAAGAAAGAATATTTTAATATTAATTCTCACAAATGAAAATAATTGCTGTTGGATAATGCTTAGTAACTAACAATTAAAGTGGTAAACAATTTGTTTCAAATCCAGAATAAGGTGTGAAGTGTAAGTATCGAAATCGAATAACCTGTTCTAGTTTTAAAGGAGGGTCAAATTATGAAAAAAGCAAACGTTTTTTTGATTCTGTTGGGATTGTCTCTCATATTTGCAGGAATTGAGACAACCCGTGCACAGTGGAATCTTCAAAGTCCACTTCCGACCGCAAACAGCCTCGGAGGTGCAACATTCGTGTCGCCGACTCATATGTTCGTCTGCGGCACTGAAAACCTTTTGCTGGAGAGTACTGATGCAGGCAGAACGTGGATAACGCGGATGTACAGCGGTTGGGGCTCTGATCCATTCTACGCCGTACACTTTGCCGTCTCGCTTCACGGCTATCTCATAGGCAACGGTTTTGATGCCTGGGGAACCAGCGACGGCGGGGCCACATGGTTCCAGATGACCTCAGCACCCGGCGGTTCAATGTACCATCTCGATTTCATAACTCCCACGATCGGTTTCATAGGCGGCAACGGCTCGTTGGCGTTTACATCGAACGGTGGAGTAAACTGGGAGACAAAATCGGCTTACCCATCATGCCCGGTGATCTACGGGATGGATTTCCGTGATACGGCGGTTGGACTTGTTGGAGGAGAAATGCTCGGTTTCGTCGACCCGGGACCGGGGATTTTTAAGACGACGGATACCGGCACAAGCTGGGTTAGGAAATTCCCCTCCAGCGCCAACGATGTGATCTGGATGAATAATTCAGAAGCGATCGCTACTATCAGCACCTCCATCTACCGTTCCACGGACGTCGGCGAAACATGGACTGCAATCGCCGGTGGAATCACGACCGGACTTCTCGACCTGGAACGAACCGGCTCCACAACCGTTGTAGGAGTCTCACCTGCGGGGGACATCTGGCGCAGCACCGACGGTGGGTTCTCGTGGGCGTGGGTGCTTGATGGACTCGGTGACTTACCTTCCGATTGGTCGGTCTCTTTTTTTGACAGCTTGAATGGTCTTGTTGTTGGGCAAGGAGGTTTGATCTTCTCTTCGACTGATGGCGGTGTAACGTGGGCAATGCTGAACAATGGAATGGGAGTTCAGATTTATGACCTTCAGATGTACTCAAATAATTTTGGCATCGCAGCCTGCAATAACGGGTATGTGCTGTGTACTACAAACGGTGGCAACCATTGGGACGTACAGAAACTGGAAGTCACCGGTCAGATTTTCGGCCGCGATGAAAGTCTACGCGGAGTTTCAATCGTTGACACCGGATTTGCAGTTGTAGCAGGTCCGGGAGGCACGGTCTTCCGGACAACGGACGGAGGTATAACGTGGCAATCAATCGGCTATCCTGTTCTTCCGGACGCCTTTTGGATTGAAGATGTGAAATTTGTCAATCGTCTGGATGGTTGGCTTGTTGGTCTGGATCTGGATTTAGGTCATCAGAAGACGATTTATAAGACGACCGATGGAGGTTCGACATGGGTACAAGCGATCAGTTCAGGAGCGTACATGTACTCTGTTGACTTCGTGGATACTCAGCATGGTATGGTCACAACTGCCGGCGGGAGTTACTTCCTAACAACGGATGGCGGCGCGACATGGGTTCAACAAGGGTATCCGCCATATTTCATAGAGCCCACAGGTGTGAGAGTGCGGTTCATTGACCAGAACAACGGATGGGTGGTCGGCTGGGATGGATTTGCAGCTCGCACGATAGACGGTGGAAATTCGTGGACGATCGTGGATATAGGAACAACGGAAGACCATCTCTTTAATCTAAGCGTCATCAGTCCATCAGAAGTTTGGGCAGTGGGTCGTGAGAACTTTTCCTTTGATGGTTTGGTATACCACACTACAAATGCAGGAGTGACATGGTCACGAGAAGTAGTCACGCAATACCTTCCTGATCTACCCTACTCAATCTCTGCATTTCCTTCTGGTGATGTCTGGTTTGGCGGGTACAATGGAAGGATATTCAAAAAGAATGGTTCTATTATACCTGTTGAGCTTGTTTCATTTTCCGGCTTAGTTGAAAAAAATGTTGTAATCCTAAGCTGGATAACTGCCACTGAGATAAATAACCGTGGATTTGAAGTTCAAAGAGCAGTTGGTAATGAAGAATGGAGTACGATTGTGTTTGTTAATGGTAACGGCACAACAATAGATAAACATTCCTACTCTTTTACTGATGAAAATATAGCTGCTGGTAAATACTCTTACAGGCTAAAACAGATAGATTATGACGGCACTTTTGAATATTCAGATATTGTGAAAGTTGATGTGAATAATATACCGGCTCGGTTTTATCTCGAACAAAATTATCCCAACCCATTCAATCCAACAACAAAAATTAAATATTCTTTAGCAACTGAAAGTAACACAAAACTTACGATTTATAATTGTCTTGGTGAGACAATAAATTCATTACACTCAGGAGTTCAGAAAGCCGGTAATTATGAATATCAATTTGATGGAACAGGATTACCAAGTGGCGTCTATTTTTATTCTTTGAATGCCGAATCAGTTTCCGGTAATGTAAACTTTAGCAATGTAAAGAAAATGCTGATAATAAAATAAATCGAAATGACTAAAATGAAATTTTTATTTTCCTGGGAGGAGTTAAAACAATGAAAAGTAGATCAACTTCAACTGTCTTAATTTTATTTTTTGCTCTAACTATTATCTCCAGTGTATTAGCTCAAGAGATACAGTGGACGCAAACATATGGGGGTCCCGATCAGGATGGCGGTGAATCGATGGTATTGACAAGTAATGGTGGAATAGTTATTGCCGGTTTTAAAAGCTCAAATAATTTAAAGGATATTCTCATAATGAAGGCCGATGCTTCAGGAAATGAGATATGGAGTAGAACATACAATCTCGGGTTGAATGATTGGGGGAGATCTTTGAAACAGACACAGGATGGCGGATTTATCATTGCAGGCATGACTGAAGTGAATCCACAGACCTTTGATCCATTTTTGATAAAGACCGATAGTACAGGTATTATGCAATGGCAGAAGCAGTATGACTATGGTTTTGGAGATGATGACAGGGGACATGCAGTGTGGCAAACTTCCGATGGTGGATATATTATTGCCGGTCAAACCTGGCTTATGCATGGCAGCTTTGGTAATTATGATATGTATGTCATAAAAACTGATATGAACGGGAATGTTCAATGGAAAAAAGTCTTTTACAGGGAAAATGAAGGTGGTGATGTAGCCTTAGCAGTTCAGCAGCTTAGTGACAGCGGGTTTATAATTGGCGGATTTACCCAAAGCTCTTCCTGGGCTTCTTACATTATAAGAACTGATAGTTTAGGAAATGCTATATGGAGCAATATATATGAAGGTTCGTGGCAAAGTGAATGTTATGATATACAGGCCACTCCTGATGGAGGGTTTATTTTAACAGGTACAGAAACATCTTTCCAGACAGACTCAGATCTTCTGATTATTAAATTGGACGCTAATGGAAATCTAATATGGAAAAAAATTTATGGTACTGTAGATGCAGAACAAGGTGAATCTATCCAGCAACTTCAGGATGGTGGTTATATAATTGCAGGAATGTCTTCTCATGGGGCAGGCGGTTATGATATGTATGTTGTAAAAACAAATTCTACAGGTGATTCTCTTTGGTCCAGTACAATAGGCGGATTCAGTGATGATCGTGCCTTTTCAGTAGCATCAGTGCAAGCCGGGTCTTATTTAGTAACCGGCTGGGCATGGTCATACGGGCAAGGTCTTGGAGACGTTTATTTGGTGAAACTTCTTGACTCAGTGGTGCCAGTTGAATTAACAAGTTTTAATGCTAACACAAACGGAACCGATGTTATTATTAATTGGTCAACTGCAACAGAATTGAATAACTCAGGATTTGAAGTTCAAAAGAAAAGAGAAAATGTAAACTGGTATAGTATAGGATTTATTAAAGGATCGGGAACAACGCAGCAAAACCATAATTATTCCTTCACTGATTATTCAGTTACAGCCGGTAAATATTCATACAGGTTAAAGCAAGTTGATTATGATGGTTCTTATGAATATTCGGATATTGTAGAAGTTGAATTGAATAATTTACCAAATCAGTTTTCACTCGGGCAGAATTATCCAAATCCATTTAATCCAACTACAAATTTCGAATTTCAAATTGCAAATTCCGGATTTGTCAATCTGAAAATTTTTGATGTACTTGGAAACAAGGTTGAAACTTTAGTTAATGAAGAGAAAGAGCCCGGGTTATATAAAATAAAATATAATGCAATCCATCTGGCATCAGGAGTATATTATTACAGGCTTACTGCGAATGGTTTTACCGATACGAAGAAGTTTATATTACTCAAGTAGAAATTTATAGACCCCAAGAAAAATAAGGCTTTAGTCAAATCATTTCTTGGCTAAAGCCTTTTTACTTTGCTTTCTCTTTTATCAGGTTTTATCTTAAATAAATTCTTAGAAACCTTCATTCACTTCAAAAATTTCATCGGCTAATAAACCGTGAGCTTCCTTATGTACCCTAATGGCTGTTTCTTTATCAGGAGCTTCAACTAAACAGAATACTCTGCCATCTTTTTCATTGAACCAGTATTTAAGATAATTTACCCCGTATTTTTTTTGAACTTCAACATCCTTTTTGTGTGCATGTGCGATTGCTTCGGATGTTAACCCATCAACTTTATGATGAATATCCCAAAAATAATGGCATGTTACCTCCTTTTTAATAAGAAATTAAGATTTTAATTAGGACAATTTTAGGTCACTTTTTAATTTTCAATACTAATAAAGTCATATCATCACGGAGAGCTTCTGCCCCTCTCCAGTTATCTGCCTCATTCACCAGATGATTAATAATTTCCTGTGCTGAACAGTCTGCATATTTCTTAATTTGTTCTTCTATTAATTTTGTTCCGTACATTTCGCCGTTTGAATTAAAAAGTTCCGTAACTCCGTCAGTCATAAAAACTGCTACATCCCCTGGTGCTAAAAATATTTCTTTTTCTTCATAATTATTGGAAGCAAAAGTACCAAGTGGAATTCCTTTTAAAGTAATGTATTCAATTATTCCATTGTTTGCTTTATAAAGCAAAGCGGCGGGAATACCTGCACCGGAGACTTCCATTTTATTTCCTGTAATCCTTCCCAATGCTAAAGTCATATAAATCTTAGGCAGTTTCATATTTTTAATAGTTGATGAGGCGTGTCTCAGAAAACCTGAAACAGTTTTTCTTGCTGCATATTCAATGAACAGCATTTTTACTGCCATAACCATTGTGCTTGCCCGTGCACCATGTCCTGTCGCATCACCTAAAGCAAAAGTAAGAGAATCATCGTATCCGTTTACGTAGTCGCAGTAATCTCCTCCTACTTCTGCTGCTGTACTCATATGGAATGCAACATCAATTGTTTCGAGAGAAGGAGTTTTTCAGGCAGCATTGAAAGCTGCAGTTCTTTAACAGATGTAAGCTCATAGCTTGTCCGTTTATGTTCTTCAGCAAGCATTTGACGGCTTATCTGCAATTGTTTGGAATTAATAAATGCATCTCGAATGTTACGTTCACTTCCATAACATGCGATCATTCCGAATAAGTTTATAACAACAAGGGAAACAACATTCTGAGAGAGAATTCCTTCCGGTGGAGAGATGCTGTCGAGCCAGATTGTGTAAATAATAATTGCACTCCATATCAATACAAGTGCATAAATAAACCTGAGTCGTGAAAGAGTGTAAACAAAAATGATATATGCTGCTATGGCTAAGGAATAATTGAACAATCCTGATTTGTTATATGTAATCGCCATATTAATAAGTGAACCTGTAATTCTCCAGCCAGCGAGTATAAAAGGATTGTCCGGAAAAGATCTTTTATCTAATAATAAACCAACAACGATGAATAAAATACTTGCAAGCAGAAAACCCAGTCTTATAATTCTTACGGATCTTGCTGCATAATCCTTGATAAACTCTCTCTCGGTCTGTTTATCGTAAAAAAATAATATTATTAGGTTGAATGAATTTTCTTTTATCATTTGAGTTATTGTAAAAATTTATTTACTACTGGTAACAAAGGTTAGTGCTTTGACAGGAAATAAATTATGTAAAAGGAGAATTAGTTTTAAAGAAGAAGAAATGTTGCAATTCTCAGGAAAATGCCAGATATATGTTGCTAGTAGTATAGCATAATTGAGTTAGGGGATAGTGTTAAGCTATCCTCTAACCCGTTCTTATGCTCATATCAGTTACTTTTGTAGCAACAATTTCCTTGTTTGACCAAACTCACCAGCTTGAAGGCGATAGAAGTAAACGCCGCTTGCAAGACCCTCTCCATCAAAAGTAGTTTCATAATTTCCTGGCTGCATTTCTTCATTTGCCAATGTTGCAACTTCTCTTCCCAGCAAATCAAACACTTTTAATTCTACAAATGCTGAAGATGGAATTTGAAATTCTATCTTTGTGCTTGGGTTAAAAGGATTAGGATAGTTCTGTTTGAGACCAAAATTTTCGGGAAGTTGACTATCAATTAATTCAACTGACATTTCCGATAAGGGGCGCCGAAAAACACCCCAAGCACTAACACTGTTACCACCCCTTCCGGCGTATAAATATGATCCACTTACAATGAGAGCATTAACATCTGTACTAACGGAAGTTAAACCCTCATTTACTTGTACCCAAATTGCACCATAATCTGAAGTAACCCAAATACCATTATCTTGAGTGCCGGCAAAAATATTCTGACCATATTTAGTAAAACACAAAACTCGGTCACTCGGTAAGTTATTGCTGACATTTGTCCAAGTAATTCCTAAGTTTGTTGTCAGGAAGACACTGTCATTAACTGAAATAAAAACATTAGTATCAATGGCAGCAACAGCATAAACATCATCGTTTACAAACCCAGACTGAGTCCAGTTTGCCCCATTATTACTTGAGAATTGAAATCCAGCATCATTCGTTCCGGCTAAAAGATAGGAATCCATAGTTATAAGACAAAAGATAGATTGAACAGTAGGAGCAGTAAGTCCCGCTTGTGACCAATTATCTCCTTTATTTTCAGATTTATAAACATTACTATTTCCACTTCCAGCGTATGATGATAATCCGGCAAATATAATCGTATCTATTGATACCAGAAATCCAATACTTTCATTCGGTAAATTTAGGTTGTTAGGTTCGTTCCAGTTATCTCCATAGTCAGTGGATCGTCTTATTCTGCCAGACAATAATCCAGCAAAAAGGGTTGTGTCGCCCTCACTATCAGGTACTACTAAAAGAGATAAAATATCTGAAGAAGTATTTAAGCCATTGCTGACGTTAGTCCATTGAGCACCATTAGGAGTGCGATAAACTAAACCATTTGAAGTACCTGCAAAAAGATACACTCCACCAATCCCAGTAGAGCATTCAGCAAAACTATGAGTATCGTCAGCCAATACCGGATCCTCCCATTGAGCTTGGATTATTCCTGAACTGAAAAAAGAAAGCACAAATACGAAAACGAACAGACGAAATGATTGCATAGCATTACTCCTTTTTTGTTTATGTTATTGTTTATAATCGGACTAATAAATTTTATGCATTCTGCATAGAAAATGGTCGGATCCCATCTTCGGCTTTTAGCTACAATAAATAATAAAAGGGGAACCCCCATTCAGCGAATCTCAAGGTTTATTGTTAGGAAATCTATTTGGGAACCCTCGCTTTCAAGCTAGATAAACATAAAGCTAATGTCAATAATCTTAGCTAATCATAATACAAGTTGTGTGTAAATATTATCTACACTCTGAGATCGAAAAAGATTTTTATTCCAGTTTGTGGATTGAACGCTGACATATAGCTGAAGGATAACATAAAGAAGTTAAATGCAATTGTCAACTTAAAATATGACAATAATTTTATTTTATTCTCACACATTTGATGTGTGAAAAAAGAACAATTGCAGAAAAAAATTGGAGAAAGAATCATTATGCTTCGAACTCTGAAGGGCTGGAATCAGTCTGATTTGGCAAGAGCTTGCAATAAAGACAGGCAGGCAATTGAGAAATTAGAAAACGGAAGAGTCAATCCCACACTTTATACATTACATGAAATTGCTGAAGCATTACAAATCCCACTTTCTGATTTGGTAAACTTATCTTAGGTCTCACCTTTATTATAATTCCTTAATTTTAGAAAAAAATTTTTTAGAGATCCTTCTTCCGCTAATACGAATCAGGATGACATCTGTTGAGATTACTAATATGTTTTAATTCCTTCCCTCACTTTGGAATTCAAAAGCACCCTCTTTATATTTAGCTAGCTTTATAAGGTATGATTAACTCACGCTGCATAAATTACTTTCCCATTTCTCAAAACAGTTTCAATAAAACCACTCTTATTGTATTTGCGGATTAATAAAGTTGGTTCTATCCTTATATCAACTTTATGAACAAGCCTGACTAATTTCGTGCTTAGTTCTAAATAATCTTCTGTTAAATCATCAACAATTACAGCAACATCTATATCGCTGTATTCTTTCATCTCTCCTCTTGCTGCAGAACCGTATAATACTATCATATCAACGTCCATAATATCTTTTACTAATTCAGAGTATTTCTTTACTTTGTTAATAATTTTTCTATCCATTCGTAAAATTCCTTTGTTCTTTTTAACAGAGAACGGGATTTGTTATAATTTAAAGATTTCAAAAGTGCCAGTTTATCTTCAGGATACCTTGCCTGGATATTTAACGGTATTAATTCGTTTATTAATTCTTTTTTACCCTCATCAAGCAAATTCACTAGCCCGGATATTTTAGAAAGAGTCAAAAGGTTATGAATATATGGTGGTTCAGAATTATTTACATACCAATAATAAGCTTTAACACTTTTCTCAACAACCTGGTGACACATAAAGCCAAGATATAAATATCTTTTTGATTCCAGCATTGCTTTTGCTGTATCAAGATCATACTTAGCTATATCAAGCCAGTACTCTATTCTTTCTTTCGTTTTATTCATGATTGTAAATTATTCTCTGCTAATATATGATAACCAATATCCTTTAACAATTTGTTTGTACCAAATAACTTTCTTGCCTTTGCGGAAACAAATGAATAAACATGCTTTATTCCTTCCTCATTTTGGAATTCAAAAGCACCCTCTTTATATTTAATCAAGAAGGGTTTAATAAAAAGGAGATGTTATGAAAGAATTTAAAAGAATCACATTCGAACCAAATATTCTTGGTGGAAAGGCTTGTATTAGAGGAATGAGAATTTCAGTTTCTTTAATAGTAAATTTAATTGCAAATGGTTTATCTGAGGATGAAATTATAAAAGAGTATCCTGATTTAGAGAAAGAAGATATAAAAGAAGCTTTACAATATGCTGCCTGGCTAACAACAGAAGAAATTCATTATGCCAAAGGAGCATAAGTTTTTAGCCGATATGGGAATTTCCTATTCTACTGTTAATTGGCTGAAAGAAAATAATTTTGATGTGAAACATCTCAGAGACGAAAAATTATTAACACTGCCTGATGATCAAATAATTATAAAAGCTAAAATAGAGGGGAGAATTATTTTAACCTGCGACCTTGATTTTGGAGATTTACTGGCTGCTTCTAAAGATTCTTTTCCAAGTGTTATCTTATTCAGACTTAATAATTACTCACCCATTAATATTAATAAAAAGCTCTCCTGGATATTAAAAGAAGAATTGGAAGCACTAAGTGAAGGTGTTATTTTGATTGTCGAAGAAAGCAGATATAGAATAAGAAAACTTCCCATTAGAAATTAATATTCATTTCAGATTTCAAAACCAAAATAAATCAATATCTCTTATTTTGAATTCTTTTACCACGTCTATATATTTAACAACTAATTTTTCAAACTATTTCTACTTTTTAATGCAGAAAATAACGATAAGGGATTTAGGTAAATACGTCGGACAGGAGATTTCATTACAAGGCTGGCTTTATAATAAGAGATCAAGCGGAAAGATTAAGTTTTTAGTGTTGAGAGATGGAACAGGCTACCTGCAATGCGTTTATTTTAAGGGGAATGTATCTGAAGATGTTTTTGAAACTGCAGATAAGATCGGTCAGGAATCTTCAATAGAAGTAAGAGGAAAAGTTAAAGCAGAACCAAGAGCACCGGGCGGTTTTGAGCTCGATGCAACCGGCTTAAAAGTTATACAGGAAGCTCACGATTATCCTATCACTCCGAAAGAACACGGAATTGAATTCTTAATGGATCACAGACACCTGTGGCTTCGTTCGAGCAGGCAGGTTGCTATCTTAAAAATAAGACACCGCATAGTAAAAGCTATAAGAGATTTTTTTGATGGCAACGGATTTACTTTAATGGATACACCGATCTTAACTCCCAACGCAGTTGAAGGAACATCCACACTCTTTGAAACTCCATATTTTGATCTGGGAAAAGCATACTTAACTCAGTCAGGACAGCTTTATGCAGAAGCTGGTGCAATGGCTCTTGGTAAAGTTTATACATTTGGTCCAACTTTCAGAGCGGAGAAATCCAAAACACGAAGGCATCTTACAGAATTCTGGATGGTTGAACCGGAAGTTGCTTTTAATGATCTGAATGATAATATGGATCTTGCGGAAGAATTTCTTGAGCATGTTGTTCAGACAGTGATTAAGGATATGGAAGAAGAGTTAAAAGTTCTAGAGAGAGATACAACTAAGCTTAAGAATGTTAAAAAACCTTTACCAAGAATTTCTTACGATGAAGCAGTTGAAATTTTAAAGAAGAACGGAAGCGAGTTTGAATATGGAAATGATTTAGGCGGAACTGATGAAACAATAATCTCGGAACAATTTGATCGTCCTGTTATGGTTCATCGTTATCCTGCTGCGGTAAAAGCTTTTTATATGAAACGAGATCCGGAAAATGAAAATCTTGCTTTGGCACTTGATGTACTGGCTCCAGAAGGTTATGGAGAAATAATAGGCGGCAGCCAGCGAGAAGACGATCTGAATAAACTTCTTGAAAGAATTAGAGAACACAATCTTCCACAAGAAGCTTTTGAATGGTATCTTGATCTCAGAAGATATGGTTCTGTTCCGCATTCAGGTTTCGGATTGGGATTAGAAAGAACCGTCGGCTGGATTTGCGGACTCGAACATGTTAGGGAAACAATTCCGTTTCCGAGGATGATTTATAGGAATACTCCGTAGGGATGGATGATGGATGATGGAAGATGGAAGATGGTTGATGGAAGATGGTTGATGGAAAGTAGAATGAAAAATGAAATTAGAAATCAAATTTCTATAAAAAAATTAATGGAGAATTAAAAACGAATCCTCAAACTGAAGAATTACTAAATAGAACATTTGATTTTGGAATCAACTGCTTGTTATTTCTTGAGTCTCTACCTAAAAGTAAAGTATTTGCAGTTATTACATTTCAATTAGCTAAAGCATCAACATCAATGGGTGCTAATTATGAAGAAGCTCAGAGTGCAGAATTAGGTAAGGATTTTGTTCATAAGATTGGTGTTGTTTTAAAAGAAGCTCGTGAAAGCAACTATTGGCTACGTGTTTTAAATGCAATTCTTATAGATTCTAAAAAAAATGAAAAGTTAAAAAATATATTAAATGAAAGTTTTGAGCTTAAAAAGATTTTTACGTCAATAAAATTAACAGCTCAACAGAATTTAGATAAAAGGAAGAAATAAGATGTTTAAAATTTTTTAAAAACATCTTCCATCAACCATCAACCATCTTCCATTAAGATAAATGACTTTAGAAATTATACTTTTTATTTTCTTTGCAGGTATTGCCGCTGTAACTTCGGTTCTGATGATAACGAGATCGAATGTAGTTATATCAGCATTGTTTTTAATTTTAAACTTTGGTGCTCTTGCAGGGTTGTATCTTTTATTAAATGCACAATTCATCGCCGTTACTCAGGTTATTGTTTATGCAGGTGCGATTATGGTTCTTTTCCTTTTTGTAATTATGCTTCTTAAACCTGAGCACGAAGGAACTGTTTCCAAAATTCCCGGGATGAAAATTTTTGCTTTTGCAATTTCTTTTATGGTTTTTGTTCAGCTTGGATATTTAATTTTCTTTGCTTCTCCTTCTTCAACTATTACTGCCGATAGGCAGGCAAGCATAAATGCCGGTACAGTTGAAACCATAGGCAGGGAACTTTTTACAAATTATGTTTTGCCATTTGAAGCTGCAGGTTATCTTCTTCTTGCTGCAACAATTGGTGCACTTATTCTGGCTAAAAAGAAAATAGAGTGAAATATTTAATGGAATGTTGGAATAATGGAATGATGGAACTATGGTTATTATTTACAGGATTGATTGAAAATATTCCACTGTTCCAAAATTCCATTATTCCAGACATGGTATAAAATGATTAATTTATTTTTATTCAGTATTTCAGCGAGTTGGTAGCTTTATGTCTGTTCCAATAGAATATTATTTAATCCTCAGTGCTTTTATGTTTATAGTAGGCGTTGCAGGAGTTCTTACAAGAAGAAACGCAATTGTTGTTTTTATGTCCGTAGAACTGATGCTTAACTCAGCGAATCTTTCTTTAATTACTTTCTCATCTTTTATGGGAAATCCCGTTGGGCAATTATTTGTTTTCTTTGTAATGACTGTCGCTGCCGCAGAAGCTGCTGTTGGTCTTGCTATCATAATTGCTCTGTTCAGGAATAAGCAGACTGTAAATATTGATGAGATAAATATTTTGAAGTGGTAGGTATTCAAAATAATTTTGAAATTGAAAATTTCTTATGAATAAACAAAATTTTATAGTCTTCATTAAGCACTTTGGAACTCATCCCAACCCTTCTCTTACAAAGAGAAGGGCTTATTATAATATTAAATCCTTTTATGAACTTTCTGACAGAATATTTTCACTACCTGTTTTATTGTCAATAAGTCTCTCTCTATTTAAGAGGTTGTGTGAAAATTAACTCTGCCGTCACACTGAGCGAAGTCGAAGTGTGAATACACTCTGAAATGTCAGTCTTCGACTCCGCTCAGACTGACGAATTAATGTTTTCACACAAACTCTATTTAAGAGAGAGATTAGAGTGAGTTCCTTTTTACTTTGTGCGGATACGGCTGGTTTTTTCTATGATTAATCTAATGTACTTAACAATTTTTCTTCCTCTTGCAGGATTCATATTCCTCGGACTTTTTGGAAGCAGGATTAAGAATGTTGAACGAAGTGAAATCCCGTTTTTCGGGGAAAAAGTAATCGGAATTATCGGAAGCGGGGTAATTGGACTTTCATTTCTTATAACTGTTTTTGCTTTCTTTGAAACTCTTTCTCTTCCTGTTGAAGAAAGACAAACAATCATAAATCTTTTTACATGGATGAAAGTTTCTTCCCTCGATGTAAGCTTCTCTTACCAGGTTGATCAGCTTTCACTTGTAATGGCTTTGATTGTAACCGGTGTTGGATTTATAATCCATGTTTACTCAATCGGTTATATGCATGGTGATAAAGGATTCTGGAGGTTCTTTTCTTATATGAATCTCTTCATCTTTGCAATGATGAACCTGGTACTTGGTGATAATTTTCTTTTATTGTTTTTAGGATGGGAAGGTGTCGGGCTTTGCTCTTATCTTCTAATTGGTTTTTGGTATGACAGGAAATTTGAAAAAGGTACAACCGGCGATGCAGCAAAAAAAGCTTTTATTGTAAATAGGATTGGTGATTTTGGATTTCTTCTTGGTATGTTTCTCATCTATCTTACATTTGATTCTCTGAATTTCAACGAAGTTTTTTCTAAAGCCGCTGTGTTTGATATTCCCCAAACAACATTTGCATTTATAGCAATCTTTCTTTTCATAGGAGCTATAGGAAAATCTGCACAGATACCTTTATTTGTCTGGCTTCCGGATGCAATGGCTGGTCCAACTCCTGTTTCTGCATTAATACATGCAGCAACAATGGTTACTGCAGGTGTTTATATGGTTGCAAGATGTTCAATCCTTTTTGCTTCTGCACCTGCTATAATGACTGTAGTTGCAGTGATTGGAATTTTAACAGCATTGTTCGCAGCAACAATCGGTATTGTTCAGAATGATATTAAAAAGGTTCTTGCTTATTCAACTATAAGCCAGCTTGGTTATATGTTTCTCGCAATGGGAGTTGGAGCTTTTTCTGCAGGAATTTTTCACGTAATGACTCATGCTTTCTTCAAAGCTCTACTCTTTCTTGGTGCAGGTTCCGTAATTCACGCTATGCACCATGAGCAGGATATTCAGCATTATGGCGGATTAAAAAAATATATGCCCAAAACAGCAATAACATTTTTAATTGCTGCACTTGCAATTTCGGGCATTCCTCCTTTATCAGGATTTTTTAGTAAGGATGAAATTCTCTGGTACTCATTTGCAAATGGCGGATTTTTATTCTGGTTGATTGGTGCGTTAACAGCTTTGATAACTGCTTTTTATATGTTCAGGCTTTACTTCCTGACTTTTGAAGGTAAAGAAAGATTTGGGCATGAAGCTCATCCTCATGAATCTCCCGGTGTAATGGTCATTCCGTTAATCATCCTTGGTCTGCTGTCTGTAATTGGTGGATTCATTGGCGTACCTGAAATATTCTCTGGAGAGCAAGGAAATCTTTTTCATACCTGGCTTTCACCCATCTTTAAAAATGCTGAAAGAAAATTAATTATATATGGCTCACATTCCCATTTTGAAGAAATACTTTTAATGGCTATTTCGGTAGCATGTGCTGCTGCTTCAATATTTTTTGCAAGATATGTTTATTTGAAGAACCCGTCTATCGCGGTAAGTACAGCAAACAAATTCAAATCAATTTATAAGCTTTTGTGGAATAAATATTTTGTTGATGAAGTTTATGATGCAGCAGTCGTTAATCCAATTGTTAAAGGTTCTGATTCATTTCTATGGAAGATTACTGATAATAAAATAATTGATGGTTTAGTTAACGGAACAGCTTCACTTGTCGGTTCAATGTCGGGAGTAATCAGAAAAATGCAGACGGGAGTTACACAATTATATGCAGTTATTATGATGGTTGGAATTGCTGCAGCTTTATTCTGGATAATTTTGAGTTTATAAATGGAATACAGCAGCTTAGTAACATATTTATTGTTAGTACCTTTTATAGGTAGCTTCTTTCTTTTATTAATTGATAAAGGGAAAGAAAATTTAATACGATATGGAGGTCTTGCTTTATCTGTTATTACTTTTATAATATCACTAATTGTATTTTTTAATTTTGATAATCAGAACCCGGAATTCCAATTCACTCATAAATTCCCATGGATAGAGAACTTAAATATTTATTATTTTGTTGGAGTTGATGGACTTTCACTTCTTCTTGTTTTGCTGACAACTTTCTTAACACCTCTTACTTTAATCTCAAGCTGGTCAAGCATTAAAACACGAGTAAAAGAGTTTACATTCTTTATGCTGATACTGGAAGTTGGAATGCTTGGTGTTTTTGTATCGCTTGATTTATTCCTCTTCTACATTTTTTGGGAAGCAATGCTTGTTCCAATGTACTTCATCATCGGGATATGGGGAGGCAAAGAAAGAATTTATGCTGCAATAAAGTTTTTTATTTATACGATGTTCGGAGGCCTGCTAATGCTTGTTGCAATTATCTGGCTTGCAGTTTATGCTTCAACTCCTCTCGGATATTTTACAACAAACATTGTTGAATTATATTCAGTCGGTCCTGAAGTTGAAAGCACTATTCAGAACTGGATGTTTTTAGCATTTGCATTTAGCTTTGCGATTAAAGTTCCATTATTTCCTTTGCACACCTGGTTACCTGATGCTCACGTGCAAGCTCCAACAGCAGGCAGCGTTATGCTTGCGGGAGTTTTACTAAAGATGGGAACTTATGGTTTGCTGAGATTTTGTCTTCCTTTATTTCCTCAAGCATCAATTACTTTCGCTCCTTACATTTCTGTTCTTGCTGTAATAGGAATTATTTACGGTGCTTTAGTCTCAATGGTTCAGAAAGATATGAAGAAGCTTGTTGCTTATTCTTCAGTAGCGCATCTTGGTTTTGTTGTACTTGGGATTTTTGCGATGACTCAAGAAGCAGTGCAAGGTGCAATCATTCAGATGGTCAATCATGGTCTTTCGACAGGAGCTTTATTCCTTTTGGTTGGAGTATTATATGAAAGAACACACACTCGTGAAATAAGTGAGTATGGAGGAATTGCCAGGCTTGTTCCTGTTTATTCTTTTATGCTCCTCTTTGTTTCATTATCTTCAATAGGTTTACCAGGATTAAATGGATTTGTTGGCGAGTTTTTAATTCTTGTCGGTTCATTTAAATCTCCTGTTCTTAATAATTGGTGGTTCACAGTTTTTGCCGCTTCAGGAGTAATATTTGCAGCAGTTTATTTACTCTGGATGTACCAAAGAGTTGTTTTTGGCGAGGTTAAAAATCAAAAGCTCGCAGCTTTAACTGATATGAATTCAAGAGAAATTTTTGTAATGATCCCGATAATTATTTTTATTGTTTGGATAGGAATTTACCCAAGCACTTTCCTTAATATATCTGAGAAATCTACTGCAAAAGTTATCGAGCAGGTTTTGCCCTCACTAAAAGTAACGATAAAGTAGATTCGTGATTAAGAAAATTCCCTCTGTTTTTATTCTCATTATAATTATAATATCAAGCCTTTCATTATTTGCAGCCGATTCAGGCACAACAACGATATTGCAGACTGAGCATCAACTACCTGATGCCTTAATGGTTCTTCCTTTTATAGTTCTTTTATTAATGATTGCAACGGGACCATTGTTCTACAAGCATTTCTGGGAACATCATTATCCAAAAATTGCTACGGGGCTGGGACTAATTACAGTTCTTTATTACCTGATTTTTCTTAATGATACTCAAAGCCTTTTACATACTTTGGCTGAATATCTTTCTTTCATCGCTTTATTAAGTTCCTTGTTTGTTGCTTCCGGCGGAATTCTTATAAGAGTTAATAAAAAATCTACACCATTGCTGAATGTTATCTTCCTCGCATTTGGCGCCGTTATATCAAACATCATCGGAACAACAGGTGCATCAATGCTTTTGATAAGGCCATTTATAAAAATTAATAAAGACAGAATAAAACCTTACCACATTATTTTTTTTATTTTTATAGTTAGCAATATTGGTGGTGCCTTAACTCCAATTGGAGATCCACCATTATTTCTCGGCTTCCTCAGAGGTGTTCCTTTCTTCTGGGTTATTGAAAATGTATGGTATATCTGGATACCAACTATGATCATGATACTCGTTGTTTTTTTTGTTGCAGATTCATTAAATAAAGGAAAATCAGAATCAAAGAAGACACAAACTTTTTCAGGTAAGATTGAATTTAAAGGATTAAAAAATCTTGGTTACTTAGGAATAATTATTCTATCCGTTTTTCTTGATCCTGCCATTCTTTCTTTTATTCCAAGTTTAGCTCCTCTGCCATTTGGCATAAGAGAAATAATAATGTTCTCTGTGGTTTATCTTTCATATAAAACCGCCGACCAGGAAGCTTTGAAAGCAAATGAGTTTGATTTCGAACCGATAAAGGAAGTAGCTTTTCTTTTTGTGGGAATTTTTGCAACAATGATTCCTGCACTCCAGCTTATTGCACATGAAGCAGGTGTTCTAAGAGATGAATTAAATGCAGGGGTTTTTTACTGGGCAGCCGGAATACTTTCCGGGTTTTTAGATAACGCACCAACTTATCTCAATTTTCTAAGTGCAGCAATGGGCAAATATGGTCTCGATATAAACATTCCGGAACAAGTAAGAGAATTTGTAATTGAAGATGATATTTATCTTCAGGCAATTTCTGTTGCAGCGGTTTTTTTTGGTGCATTAACTTATATCGGCAACGGACCGAATTTTATGGTAAAATCAATTTGTGAAAGAGCAGGTATAAAAATGCCGAGCTTTTTTACTTATATGTTTAGATATTCAATTATTATTTTAATCCCTATATTTGCAGTCATCTGGTATATTTTCTTTTTAGGAAAAGGCTGAAATTGAAAACAGTTGATGAAGTGATTAAAAGTAAGGATGCTGCTTTGCATTATGGCAGCCGCTTAATACTTCCATTTCATGCTCATTTCCTTAAAGTAATTATTGAAGATGATATAATTACGGATTTCTCTTCAAGCTCAAAAGGAATTAATATAATTGAGGATGATAATTTTACTAATCTCTATTTTTCTGATTATAAAGAATTAAAGAAATCTATTTCTAAATATGAATCAATAAAAATGATAGTTGTGGATAAGGGGAAAAACATTTTCGATATAAAAAATCATAAAAAAGTTGCAGTTTATCTTGAAGAAAAACATAAAGCAAGAATTGAAGAAACAGATGAAGATATTTTATTTATTGAATAACCTCACCCTTTGTCCCTCTCCTTATCAAGGAGAGAGAAAGCCACGCTTTAAAAGTCCTCTCCTTAATAAGGAGAGTTCGCCCCGGCGAATTAGGTGAGGTTAAAAAGTATATTATTTATTGAAAATTTCAAACTTATATGCAGGACTTTTATAACATTTTCCCTTTAGTAATAATCGGTGCGGGAATTCTTATCTCTCTGCTCATTGAAATCTATTCCAAAAAAAGCGAAGCGATTCTACCCTGGATTTCTATAGTAATATTTCTTTTTTCCGGGTTTTATGCTTTAACTACAATAGAATCACAATCAAATGTTTTTAGCGGAATGCTTATGACAGGTGGGAATGTTAATATTTTTTATTTCATCTTTACTTTTGGTGCAGCAATAGTCTCTATGCTTTCTGTTGATTACCTTCGAAAGTATGATGCTTACTTTGGTGAGTTTTATATTCTGCTTCAATCTTCTGTGCTTGGTATGATGCTGATGGCAGGAGCCCGTGATTTATTTATGATTTTCATGGGACTCGAATTAATGTCTATCTGTTTTTATGTGCTTGCAGGAATAAACAGGAAAAGTTTAACCGCCAATGAAGCTTCACTCAAATATTTTTTGCTTGGTGCTTTTGCAACAGGATTTATTGTTTATGGTGTTGCTCTTATTTATGGTTCAGCAGGTACAACATCAATAGAAAATATTACTTCCAGGTTTACAGAGTTAACTGAAAATATCCTTTTTATTGGAGGAATGCTTTTATTCCTAATCGGATTTTCATTTAAGATTGCTGCGTTTCCATTCCATATGTGGGTTCCGGATGTTTACCAGGGTTCAGGCACAACTGTAGCAGGATTATTTTCAACAGGTGGTAAAGCCGCAGCGTTCTCTGCAATTATAGTAACCTTCTTTGCTGTATTCAGTAATTCCGTTGAAAATATTTTTACACCTTATCTCTCAGCTATTGCCGTTCTTTCAATGCTTTTCGGCAGCATAGTTGCAATTGCGCAGGAAGATATAAAAAGAATGCTTGCTTATTCCTCTATTGCTCATGCCGGATATATGACTATTGGTTTAGCAGCAGGTAATTATGAAGGTGTTGCCGGAATAATCTTTTACTTAGCCGCATATACTTTTATGAATCTTGGTGCTTTCGGAATTGTTGCAATTATTGAAGGAAAGGATGAAACTAATCTTTCAATTAATTCTTATGCGGGACTCGCTTCACATCATCCAATTCTTTCAGCAATGCTTGCAGTATTTATGTTCTCTCTGGCTGGCATTCCACCATTTGCTGGTTTCTTCGGAAAATATTATGTCTTTATTGCCGCAATTAAAGCTGATCTTGTTTGGCTTGCTGTAGTTGGTGTTGTCTCAAGCGTTATAAGTGTTTATTTCTATTTGAGGATTGTTGTATTAATGTATTTCAAAGATGCTGAGACTGAAATTTCCTTAAGCAGCCACAATACAGGTTTACTTGCAGTTATAATTTCCGTCCTTCTTGTTATTGTTTTAGGATTAGCTCCGGGTAGTATTATTGATCTTATAACATCGTTCTTGTAAAACTATCTATCCAAATAAATGAACTCACTCTAATCTCTCTCTTGCAAAGAGAGAGACTTGTTGGAATCAAATCGTTGCCTTATAAACCTTGTCAGAAAGCTTTTTGTAACGTTGTCAATTCAAATAAGCCCTTCTCTTTGTAACCTGTCCGCCGAACAAATACTTTGGCAGACGGGGAGAAGGGTTGGGATGAGTTCTGAAGTGTTAGAAGATAAAAATAATTTTTACCATTCTTTAACATCTTAAAACTTTATTCTTATCTGTAAGAGAAGTAAATTCTCTTTTAATTTTATTTGTGTTAAAAATCAAAAAATTTTCTTCTTAAACTTAAACTTGAACTTGCACTTAAACTTGAACTTTTAATGATACCACTCTATTCCACAGAGCAGATAAGACAGGTTGATGAATTTACCATTAAGCAGATTGGCATTCCTGGATCTGTTCTAATGGAGAGTGCTTCTTTAGAAATTTATCATTGTTTAGAAGAAAAAATTTTAAAAGGAGATAAAGAAAAAAAAATTGGTTTTACTTGTGGTAAAGGAAATAATGGGGGAGATGGTTTTGCCGCAGCTAGACATTGCTTCAACAATGGGTACAATGTTAAAATAATTTATATCGGTAATGAAGCAGAACTTTCTGAAGATTGCCTTATTAACTTTAGAATTGTTAGAAAGTATTCGGAACAAAATAAAAATATATCTCTCAAAAAATTCTCTGATGTAAAAGATATTAACTGGTTAAAAGATTGTAATGTTATTATTGATGCTATGCTTGGCAGCGGTGCAAAAGGTGAACTCCGCGAACCATATAAAGACATTGTAGAAAAGTTAAACAAAATTAAAGCGTTTAAATCGGCGATTGATATTCCAACTGGCCTTGATGCAGATACAGGATTTGGTAAGACAATCTTTAAAGCCGACTTAACAGTAACATTAGGAGAATTCAAAAAAGGATTATTTTTCGGTGATGGTGCTGCAAACTCCGGTGCAATTGTTAAAGGAGAAATAGGAATTGGCAGCAGATTTTATGAAAGTTTAGAAACGAATGTTTATTTAATTGAACCGGAAGATGTTATCAAAATTCTTCCCAAAAAAGAAAAAAATATTCATAAATATTCTGCGGGGAGAGTTTTAACTATTGCAGGTTCTGGAAAATTGCCAGGTGCTGCAATTCTGACTTCTAAAGCTTCATTGAAAATTGGTGCAGGTTCATCAATACTTGCTTTTCCTAAATCTGTAAGGAACCTTATTCATAAAAATCTTATAGAAGTTATTGTTGAAATTTATAATGATGATGGAAAGGAATATTTCACTTCTAAAAACATTCCTCATCTAAAAGATAGAATTAAATGGGCTGATGTTTTGGCTATTGGCCCCGGCTTAGGCAGAGATAAAGAAACAGTTGAAGGGTTATTTGAACTATTCAAATCAACTGAATCAAAATTTAAAGTGATTGATGCTGACGGACTTTACGCAATTAATGAAAGATATAAAGAGCTGAATCTTAAAAAATCTGTGCTTACTCCTCATTCAGGAGAGTTCTCTAAATTAATTGGAGTAAATCCGGATGAACTAAGAAAAGATATTCTGAAGTATGGAAAAGAGTTTGTAAAAGAAACAGGTTCCTATCTTGTCTTGAAAGGCGCACCGACAATTATTTTTCTACCATCAGGCGAAGCATTAATTAACTCAGCAGGAAATCCGGGAATGGCAAAATTCGGAACCGGTGATGTTCTTACAGGAGTTATTGCTGGTTTAATCTCACAGCTAAAAAATATAGAAGATGCTGTTATTGCGGCAGTTTATCTTCATAGTTTAGCTGCAGATCTTCTGCTAAATAAATATACTGAGTTTGGATACACAGCTTCGGATATAATTGATAATCTACCAAATGCTATTAAGTTTTTGAGAAAAAGTTTTGCTTAAATTCTTAGAAAAAAGAAAAGTTCTTTTAGTTTATACTCCACTTGTTCTTTACTGGATTGTGTTATTTGCAGCAACATCTTTTCCAACAATTAAAGTTCCCACCACAGATGTAAGTGATAAGGGATATCATTTCACTGGCTATTTTGTTTTGGGAGTCTTACTTAATCTTACTCTAATTTTTCAAAATAAATATCTTTCATTGAAAAGGAAGAATGCACTATATACTGTTTTAATTGGTAGCATATACGGAATTTTTGATGAAGTCCATCAGTATTTTATACCGGGAAGATCTATGGAGTTTTTAGACTTTGTTGCTGATTTTTCTGGTTTAGTTTTAGCCGTTGTTTTTGTATTATTTCTGTTGAGACTAAATAGATTTGTTCCCCAATAAAATTTTAGTTGGTTTTTTAAAATAATCTCAAAAAAAGTTTAATGCTCTTAAGTTAGTTGTGTTATATGATCATATGATATTTCCTTATATACATCATATGATTGTATGTCCTTATCCAGATATGATAATTGACGAAGAAATTAATTTTATTCTCTCAGTTTTATTTGATGGAATTAAATCTAAATAACAAAACAAAAAATTTCGATGAATACACCTATGCAAAACCTTAATTCACCGAATAGTTTTTTCATCACTAAAACTTATTAAATATTTTACTATAAACATTTTAGGAAGGTTGGTAAGCTATTGAAAATTATATTATCGTTTCTGTTAACATTTTTATTATCTGATTTATTTGCTCAGGAAGAAATAAAAACAGAATCTGTTCAATTAGACCTTCAGAAAAGTATAGCACTTGCATTAGAATATAATCATGATTTGAAACTTGCCAGGTTTGAGCAAATGATAGCAGAAGAGCAGGTTGATGAAGCCTGGGGTTCTTCTGTGTTTCCCAAGATTGACGGTTTTGCTGATTATAGAAGAGCCCTTAAAAGGGGAGTTATAATAATAGATGCCCCGGAAATCGGTTTCAGTGGATCTTTTCCGCAGGGAACAGAGAACACAATGACCATTGGTGCTACTCTTGAACAACCTCTTTTTACAGGTGCTATTTTTCTAGCAGTAAGAGTTGCAGAAACATATGCTGAAATCCAGGAAAAATTTGTTGATGCTTCCGAAGATGAGGTTATTGTTAATGTAAAGAAAGCTTACTATTCAGTTCTGCTTTCTGAAGAAGTAGTTGATTTGGCAGAGATGAATTTAAGCTGGGCAGAAGATAATCTTAAAAATACTGAAGCAATGTTTAATGCTGGTGTTGTTCCTGAGTATGATTACATTAGAGCAAAAGTACAATATCAAAACCAAATTCCAGAACTTCAGCAGTCTGAGAATTCATATCTGCTTTCAAAAAATCTTTTAAAGCTTGTTACAGGCCTTGATCTCGGAACTGAAATTATTGTTAATGACTCTCTTTACTTAGAGGAAATTCCGCTAACAGATACAGAGGAATTAGATGATGAATTGGTGAATAGAAATCCTTCTTTAAAACAGCTTGAGTTAAGTATTAAGTTTCGGGATGATGCTGTTTCTTATGAATTCACAAAACATTTTCCTGAACTATATTTTATAGGAAACTGGCAGACACAAGCCCAGGAAAATGATCCTCGTCCATTTAGTAATTGGAGATATAACAATTCGGTCTTTATCGGATTTAATTTAAAAATACCAATCTTTGATGGATTTCAAACAACATCCAAAGTTGAACAGGCAAGAATTGAACTATATAAAGCAAGAGAGCAGTATGATAAAACAGCGAGCCAGCTTAAGAATAACTTAGAAGATGTTATTCTTTCTATTGATCAAACTAAAAAGCAGCTTGATTCTTATAAAGCTACAATAGAACAAGCAGAACTCGCTTATGATATCTCACAAAAAAGATATGCAAGTGGTGTGGGAACACAATTGGAAACAATTGATGCAATGGTATCTCTTACAAGGGCGCAGGTAAATTACTATAACACTGTTTATGATTACTATGTTCTTCATGCTCAGTTAGATCAATTATTGGCTAATGAATCCGGTTATTAAAATAAAAATTGATTTCTCATTATAAAATTAAGATGCTGATCCGGATAATATCGGATTAGCTTAACTGTTGCTTAAAAAGATGAAAGGAAAATACTGAAAGGTAAAAAATTATGAAAAAGCTAAAAATAATATTGATTTTATTCGCAGTGATTATTTTCATATTGATGAATAACAAATCAAAGCTGGAAGCAAAATCAAAAACAAATGTTATTGATACTTATTCAGTAAATGTAGAAACTGTTGGTAAAAAAGAAGTCTCAAAAAGTCTTGAATTGATTGGAACGATTATAGGCAGTAATGATGTAGCTGTTGTTGCAGAAGCATCCGGAAGAGTTACAGGAGTTTTTGCAAAAGTAGGTGACAATAAATCGAAAGGTTCAATATTAATTCAGCTTGATGACGAATTAAAACGCGCAGCATATTTAACTGCAGAAGTTAATTATGAAAAAGCTAAGAAAGATTATACCAGGTACGAATATTTATTTAAGGAAGGTACAATTCCTGAAACAAGATTTGAAACTTCAAAGTTCGAACTGCAATCAGCAGAATCCCAATACATTTTTGTCAAAAGAGAATACAGCGATGCAAAAATAACTGCTCCTATATCTGGTGTTGTTACTGCAAAAAATGTTGATGAAGGTGACTATGTAAATAAAGGAACTGTTGTTGAAAGTTGTTGGAAAATTATCCCAGCTTGCAGGACAGGAATAAAAATCTGTCATAACCAGGATTCTCAGGATTAAAAGATTTCCTTGATTATAAACAATGGACTCCGGATTGAAGGGAATGATTAATTTCTTTAACTTCAAAGGAAGTTAATTGTTCTCTTCCAAGATAGATTAGAGTGAGTTCTTTTATATTTTGAATTTATACGTATCTCTTTATTATGATTTCAAATTTACTTTGGACATCCTATCAAGAATCATGTAAATCCTTTAATCCAAAGAATCCTGGTTTGGACTTTGTTATTTATAAATTAATGCTGATGTTCTGCTATGCCGGTTAAGGCTAAAGGTACAGTAATAGTTCCGGTTATTCTTGCACTTATTGCACACCTGTTTATTCTTTATTTTATAAAGTATAGTAATCAAAATTTATCTTTCTCCAACCTGGATTTTTCGGTTACAGGTAACATTGTAAATCTTTTCTTTACCCTCTTTCTTATAACCGGTATAATCATCTATGCAGTCAGAAATAAAAAAAATCCTGACTTCAAACCTGTAATTATTTACACAATAATTTCTTCTCTGCTTCTTCTGTTTTGTTTTCTTACACTTTATATAAAAATTCCACCAAGCGGCATTTATATTTTTGAACAGGCACTTAATAAGTTTATTGTGGGATTCTTTTTTGCTCTTTACCAGTTTGTTCAGTTTATGTTTATCTCTTATGTATGGTTAAGGATATTTACCGAAAAAGATTTTATCTTTTTAAGGGTTATCTTTAATTCGGTAATTATTGTAATTATTCTTCTTCTTGCTGCATATTTTTATATTGAAATAAATATGAAAAATTATTCTGAAAACTGGAAGTTAAACAGCAAGAATATAGCAGTTGTTCTTGGTGCTGCAGTTTGGTCTGATAATCAACCGAGTCCTACACTTGCTTCAAGGATAGAAAAAGCAGCTAAGCTGTACAAAAAAGGTATCGTTAATAAAATTCAGTTAACAGGCAGCAATGCCCCTGGTGAGTTGCCTGAAGCAGAAGTAGCACTAAATTATCTTTTGAAAAAAGATGTTGATACAACTGATGTATTTATAGAAAATCAAACAACATCAACAAATGAGCAGATCAGGTTTATTAAAAATAATCTTGCTTCCTCAAAAAGATATGATAATATTTTTATAATTTCGGATCAGTATCACCTGGCAAGAGTAAGTGAGATAAGCAGATTTTATAACCTTAAAATTATTTTAGCTGCTTCTGAACTTGAATTTAGCTTTGATAATATGCTTTATAACAGGATGCGTGAATGTATTGCTCTTGCTATATTTTGGTGTTTTGCTTTGTAGGTGGTCATTGGTAATCAGTAATCGGTAATCGGTAATCAGTCATAAGTCATAAGTAATTTTTTTAAACAATACCCTATACCTTTATACCATATACCTTGAGTGAAGGAATAGGGTACAACCATAACAGTTATGTCACATGTATTTAAACGCAGATTCGTAAGAGAAAAGGCTTTACAAATCCTTTATGCTTATGAAGTGAACAAGGATGGGCATAAGTCTACTATAGATTCTTTAATGGAAGAAATAGTAGATGATGCAGATAAGGAATTTGCCACTGAGCTTATTATAAAAGTTATAAAACATACAGAGGAACTTGACAGTAAAATTAAAGATCGGGTTGCTAACTGGGAAATGAACAGGATTGCTTTAGTTGATAAAATACTTTTAAGAATTGGTATTTGCGAGTTAATTTATTTTCCTGATATTCCTCCTAAAGTTTCAATTAATGAATCAATAGAGATTGCGAAAGAATACAGCACGGCAAGAAGCGGTAAATTCATTAACGGAATTTTAGATGCAATTCTCACTGAATTAAAAGAAGCGGGGAAGCTTAAGAAAACAGGCAGGGGACTTGTTGAGGAATCAATTACAAAATCATCAGTAAAAAAATAGCTGGATGAAAGAGAAAGGTAAAATTTTTGTCTGGACTCTCTTCGATTTTGCTAATACTTCTTATTCCATAGTTGTTGTTACTTTTCTTTATGCAGTTTACTTCAAAAAAACTGTTGCCTCCGGAGAAGCAATCGGTGATTTATACTGGAGCATCTCAACAAGCATCTCAATGATAATAACTGCAATGCTCGGTCCTGTTCTGGGTGCAATTGCTGATTATTCTGCAGGTAAAAAAAGATTCCTTTTATTTTTCACTTTACTCTGTATTACTTTTACCGGACTACTCTTCTTTATTGAACAAGGTGATATTTTCTGGGGTGTAACAATTTTTATAATTGCTACAATTGGCTTTGAGGCTGGTTTAATTTTTTATGATGCTTATCTTCCCGAAATAACAGTACCAAAAAATTATGGCAGGGTAAGCGGCTATGGATTTGGAATGGGGTATCTCGGTTCGATTGCTACACTTGCAATTATTTATCCTTTCATTCAGGCAGAAAATATAAGAGTAACTTTTCCAATCTCTGCATTATTCTTTCTTGTTTTTTCTCTTCCAATATTTTTCTTTTTAAGGGATAATAGAAAACAGGTTGAACGAACTGAATCATATTTATCAATCGGGTTGAGTCGTGTCTGGACAACACTAACACATCTGAAGTATTATAAAAACCTTGCTCTCTTTTTACTCGCTTATTTCTTTTATATAGAAGGTGTGAATACAGTAATTTATTTCTCAGGAAATTATGCAAGCACAACTCTTGGCTTTACTGAGATTGAGCTATTAATATTTTTTATCATAGTTCAGACAACAGCAATAGCTGGCTCCATTGTTCTTGGGATTCTGGCTGATTCAATCGGACAGAAGAAAACTATTGTAATAACTTTACTTATGTGGCTTGTTACTGTTTTGCTTGCATATTTGGTTCAGGATAAGGAGGGATTTTATATTGTAGGTTTAATTGCAGGAGCAGCTATGGGTTCCAGCCAATCGACAAGCCGAAGCATGATGTCCAAACTCACTCCTCCTGAAAAGAAAACAGAATTCTTCGGTTTCTATTCTTTCTTTGGAAAAAGCTCTGCAGTTTTAGGTCCGCTTGTTTTTGGTTTGGTAAGTTTTCTTTCGGGAGATCAAAGGCTTGCTATTATTTCTATCGGTTTCTTTTTCTTAGTTGGATTGATAATTCTTTTTAAAGTTAAAGATCCGGATTTGGTTCACAAATCGACAGGTGTAACATAGAACTCCTACGGAGTTCAAATTAAATTCTAGATATACATCTACAAACATATAACTCCTAACGGAGTTAACCTTTTATTGTTCTTTGAATAATTAATTAGCTTACAACTCCATTGGAGTTGAATGTTTGTAGAAAAAGGAAAAAATAAAATTTCTGCTCCATAGGAGCAGTATGGAAATCAATTCATTAAAATAATTTAAGGTATTTAAAATAGCTAATACATACACACAATTATATGTTCATTTAGTTTTTGCTGTAGAACATCGGGATAGATTAATTCATTCTTCTTTTAAGGAAGAGTTGCACAAATACATAACTGGTATAATTCAAAACAAGGGGAATAAACTTCTTGCAATAAATGTTATGCCAGATCATGGTCATATTTTTCTTGGATTAAATCCAGTTCTTGCAATTTCGGATATGGTAAGGGATATAAAGAAATCGTCAACTGATTTTATCAATGAAAAAAAATGGCTTCGAGGTAAGTTCAATTGGCAAGAAGGCTATGGGGCGTTTTCATTTTCTCATTCACAAATTGACAAAGTAATAAAGTATATAAATAATCAAGAAAAGCATCATAAAGTAAAAACATTCAGAGAAGAATATATAGAGATGTTAAATTCGTTTAGCATCAAATATAAAGATGTTTATTTGTTTAATTTTTTTGATAATAATGGTTAGAAACATAGAACTCCGCTGGAGTTCGAAGTGGGTTACGTATTTCTTATTCTACAAACATATAACTCCTAACGGAGTTATTCTATATTTCCGGTTTGAATCGTTTTAGTTTTCAAAATTACCAATGTAAAATCATCGTGCGGTGGGGTTCCATCCCTGAATGAAGAAATATTCTGAACAATTGCATTCTTAATCTTTTCAGGAGAATTATCTTTATTTATTCTTATAATTGATTTTAATTTTTCCTCCCCAAATTCCTGTTTATTAAAATTTCTTGCTTCAATAACTCCATCTGTATAAAAAACTAAAATGTCATCTTCTTTTGGTTTAATGCAGATTTCCTCAATAGTTTTTTCAAACAAACCATTATCTGCTATTCCGATTCCAATCCCTTTAGGAGTAATGTTCATAAAATTATCTTCTTTTCTTTTATAATAAAGAAGTGGAAGATGACCTGCACGTGAAAGCAAAACAGAACCATCCTGATTAATAGAAGAAATACAAACTGTAAAGAAGGAACCCTTTGGTAAGACTCTTCTCAAGTTTCTGTTCATAGAAATAAGAACTTCTTTGGGAGTATTATGATTAAAAACAGAATTCCGCAGAATAGATTGAACCTGTACCATATGAAGTGCCGCAGCCATTCCTTTACCTGAAACATCTCCTACAATTACAAAAATTTTTTCCGGTGAATCATCTCTGCTAATAAAATCATAATAATCACCGCCGACTTCTTTAGCATTTTCTGTAAAGCAGCTTATCTCATAAAAATTATTTTGCGGTGCTTCCTTCGGCATTAAGGATCGCTGAATTTCCCTTGCGACAGAAAGCTCATCTTTAGCAGTAAGCTTATCAGCAAGTTCAAAAGCAATCAACAGACAAAGAAGTATAAATGCAACTGCAGCCCACTGCCAGTTATTAACAATATAGGATTGAATAAATATCAAAATGGAAACAGAAAATATTATTCTCCGGATCGGGGTAAGCTGTTGCAGAAATTCAACAAAAAGATTTTTGATAAAAAGAAATGTATCATAAAACTTATTCTTTACTTTTTCAGGCTTCTGCATTTTTCTTACATAAAAATCGTAAAGTTCAGGAACATCCCGCTTCACAAGCTTTTCAACATCTTTCATAGTTAAATTGCTTGTATAGAAATTATAAAGCTTTTTAATCCGGGCTTTTATCATTTATTTAATAACAGTTTTCTGTTCAGATAATATTTCAGAAGCTTTTTTCAGCCTGTTCATTCCTTCATTAAGAACTTCGTCTCTTTTTGCAAAGCAGATTCTTATAACTTTATCGTTATATGGATTTGAATAGAAAGGGGAGAGCGGAATAACTGCAATTCCAAATTCTTTAGTAAGACATTCAGCAAAATCCATATCATTCATACCAGAAATTTTATTGTAATCCAGCAGTTGAAAGTATGTCCCTTTAGCGGGAGAAAAATTATACAAAGTATCTTGTAATAAATTTATTGCGGTATCTCTTTTCTTTTCATAAAAATTATTAAGACTTAAATAGTGCTCTTCATTATCAAGAAAATCTGCATAAGCATATTGGATAGGAGTATTAACTGAGAACACAACAAACTGATGAATCTTTCTGAACTCCTTTGTAAGATTTTCAGGGGCTGCACAATAACCAAGCTTCCATCCTGTTGTGTGATATGTTTTCCCAAATGAAGAAATTATAAAAGACCTTTCATATAATTCATCTGATATTGAAAGACTAAAATGTTTTTGTCCATCAAAGAGAATATGCTCATAAACTTCATCGCTTATGATTAAAATACCTGTATTTCTGGTTAATTCCTCCAGAATTTTTATATCTGTTTCGGTTATTACACTGCCGGTCGGATTATGTGGTGAATTAAGGATTATCATTTTTGTTTTATCTGAGATATTATCTTTAACCCTATCCCAATCAATTTTGTAGCTTCCCTTGATAAGTGGAATAAAAACAGGAACTCCACCATTTATCAAAACCGAAGGTGCATAAGAATCATAAGCAGGTTCAAATAAAATTACTTCATCTCCTTTTTGAATTGAAGCTGTAATTGCAGTAAATATTGCCTGGGTAGCACCGGCAGTTATTGTTATTTCAGTTTCAAAATTATAATCCCTGCTGTAAACCTTTTTTATTTTTTTAGATACCTGTTCTCTTAATTTAGAAACACCCGGCATTGGTGCATACTGATTGAAACCTTTTGCCTGGTATTCTTCAACGAGTTTAAGAAGTTCATCGGGGCAATTAAAATCCGGAAAACCTTGTGAAAGATTTATGGCATTATAATCAATCGCCATTTTAGACATAACAGCAAAAATGCTTGAACCGATATTCGGTAGTTTGGAGTTAATCATAATTCAGAATTAATTTTATGGTGCCTTTTATTAAATACAAAATCTGGAATATTGGAGAAATGGAGTATTGGAGGAATAAAAAAATCTTAAAACATTATTCCAAAATTCCATTCTTCCATTAATCCAATTTGTTTTAGGAAAGTTAATAAACCCTGAACTCAGAATCTGTGGGACGGATTTCATCATAAATTCTTTTAAGTTCTTTATAAGCAAAACGGTTTCCTCTTTGAGCAGCATACCTGTAATATTTTACAGCTTCAGATTTGCTTTTCTCTAACCCAACTCCATTCTCATAAGCATAACCTAATGCAACTTGTGCAAGCACAGAACCATTCTCAGCAGTTTCCTCGAGAATTTTTATTGATCCGGATATATCATCAGTCCCGACTTGTCGGGATATTTCGCCAAAAATAATTCCTGCTGCAATTCTTGTTTTTGCTTCAGGGTTATTTTGTTTTTCTGCTGACTGCCAAAGCTCCAAAGCTTTCTGTTTATCTTCGGTTAAAAGATTTCCTGTGTAGTAGTTTAAACCAAGTTCATTCACTGCAGGTAGATAACCTTTTGCAGCAGACTTAACTAAAAGATTAAGCGCATCTGATTCTGCAATTCTTACATCAAAACCTAAAATTGTAATTCCATACCAAACAAACATGGCTTCAGGTTTCTCTTTATCAGAATCCGCCGCGGCGGACTGAACCTGCATAATGAACTTATTATCTTTGCACAAATCATAAAGAAGCTTGCCGGCTGTTGGAGAATCAAATCTTACTGCTCTTATATAATGCGACGCTGCAGCAACATCATCTTTTTTATAATGAACTCCTTTCTCATACATTCTTCCGAGAATTGTTAATGCTTCCGGGCTTCCATTATCTGCTAATCTCAGAAGATTAGGAATTATATTTGTATCAATTTCATTTAGATATTCTTTATCCTTTAATAAAGAGTCTCCGATAATTTCATTTCCGGGATTTAAGAGATCATCTATCAGCATTTTATCAGTAACTTCTTTAATCGTATCGAGGGTAGCATCAAAATCTATAAAGACTAAACCAAGACTGGATACCAGAGAATTCTCTTCACCGGAACTCTTTAAATCTTTATCTGTTTTTGTAAAAGAAGTATCAAGCTGATCTGTTGGAATTTTATTTATAAACTCAACAAGTGATTCTTGGGCAGGTTTATAATTTTTATCTGATGCTTCCTTAACCCATTTGTAAGCTAAAGCCCAGTCTCTTTTAACTATAAGATTATCAGTATAAAACAAACCAACAATATGTTGAGCTTGTGCCATTCCCGATTCTGCAGCAGACAGAAAACTTTTAAATGCTTCAAAAGGGTTCCAGGAAACTCCCCATCCGTTTAGTTGAAGAATTCCGTAATTAAAAATTGCAGAGGTAAGATTCTGATCTGCTGCTTTTTTAATCCAGGCTGCACCTTGTAAAGTATCTGCAATTACACCATCGCCAAGCAAATATCTTAATCCAAGTTCGTGCTGTGCAAAAGCATTACCAGCATTTGCTTCTCTTATTAGACTAAACTGCTGCCATATCCTGTAAGCAAGATCAGGCTGGTAAAAGGGAATAGGTTTTTTATTTGGCTTTGTACTTTTATAAGCTAAGCTGGTGGTTGTATCCTGTGCAAAGGAATTAATGGAAAAAATTAATCCAATTAAAATGATTCCTAATATTTTTATTTTTTTTAATCCCATTTCTTTGTTTGAAATTTAAGAAAATAATTCAAGCTTAAGAATGTCATTGCGAACGAGTCTTCGAGCGAAGCAATCTCAAAATTAATGATGGCAGTTAATCTTGGAGATTGCTTCATCCCGATAAACCTGTCTGCCGACAGGCAAGATCGGGATTCGCAATGACAAAAAAACTCCTACATAGTGGTGCTTCGGTTTAACTTCAAAAAGGTTCTACAAATGGTTTGGAATATCCAATCTCCCTTATTCCTATTGCAAAATTTGTTGATAATAAAACTGAAAAACTTGCTCCTCTGTTTTGCGGATGATATGGATTAAAAACAAACACCAACTCAAACGCCGCATTAATTATGGATTCATTCTTAACTTTGAATCCTGCCCCATAAGCCTGGTAAAACCTGCTGCTGAAAAAACTTCTGTCGGCATCTGCAATAAACCCGAAATCTGCAAATGCAATTCCTCCGATTACAAACCCAAGCAACTGGTACGGACTGAATATTCTTGCTTCGGTATTAAGCACCATTTTTTTTGTTCCTTCAGGAATAACTCTCTCAATTCCGCGCAATCCCGTTCTTGAATAGAGATAAGTTTTTTCTCCTGAAAGCCTGTTATAACCTAACAGAAGGTCATAACGGGCAAATAATCGGTATGTCCATATCTTCCACCTGTAAAGATAAGAATGATAAAGCAGGTTTAGATTAAAAGTATTCTGTTCCCAGTTATTATTTTTGAAAGTGCCAAAACCCAATCTTCCTGAAAAGTATCCATACTCCTCAATCCAATCTGAGTAAATAGTTTCCAGGCCTAAATACCATCTGTCGCTCAGCTCTCTCTCTTCCGGTCCTGTGGAAAGACTGATTGAACCGCCGATAGGAATATCCTCTGTAATTCCGAAATCTTCTACAAACCTGTCTTTGTAGTAGCTTCTTGAAATTATGCCGGCTCCGAAAAGGAGTAAAGTGCTGTTCTCGAAAATCCTGTATTGAAAAGGTGTGAATGGCCTTTCAATATGATTAAGAGAAAAAACTCTAACTGAAGTTATTAAATTGGAATTCTCTTTAAATATTTCATTTTGAAGATTAAACCCGAAAGCTTTACCAACCCATAAGTCCTGGCTCTTTCTGTTTAATGATCTCAAAACTATTTTATTATTTGAATCAGGAATTTCAATTGTATTTTGTTCCCACCTTAACTCGATACCGCCGATCCATTCTTTTGTATAAGTTATAAATGGCCGTGTAAGACTCAAGCTTTTAATTGAGAATCTCTTGTTTGCTTCTATTCTTAATCCGGCATCAATATAAGATCCCTTTATGTTTGGTGCAGAATATCTGAATCTTCCGCCCCAGCCGACTGAAGGATCATTATTAAAAGTTACAACAGCATCTGCAGAATGACCAAGACCGATGAAGTTGTTATCCTTCAAACCAAAATATCCCGATTCACTCCCGGGACTATATTTAGCAAGATAAGTTAAAGTCCATCTGTCTTTTGTAATTACCTCAACATCAGCTTCGTTGGGAGAAGATTGAACCGGGTAAATATTTATTCTTACTTCTAAAAAAAGATTTGTGCTTCTTAGGAGTCTTTCGCTCTCGTAAAGATTTCTGAAATCAACTTTATCACCCCTTTCAAAAAGCAATCGCTCTTTTACAACCCAGTCTCTTGTTTTATAATGAAGATCGTTGGCGAGAATTCTGAACCATGTTGTATCTGCATAATTTTTCCTTTCATCAAAAGATTCTGCAACGTTCAGAGTTTTAATAATAATATTCCTGATAATCCTTCCTTCAAGATTTTTATTCCATTGTTCTTCTGATAAATCCTGTGCAAAAGAGGAAAGGGAATAAAGGTTTAACAGTAAAATCAATAAACAGAATATTTTTTTCAGAATCTTAGACAACCTGTATTATTAAAAAGTTTACAGATAAATTTAATTAAAGAAAGGGAATTCGTTGAGGGGAAAATCAATTCTTCCTTTTGTTGCAGGATTGTTAATTCAGTAAAGATAACCTTTATATCAAATTATTTTCATTAATTTCATTCTTAATGTACTTATCCCTGCTTCTTTTTAACACCCTTCAACATTGTTGATATAATTGCACAGTTGAGATAAATTATATCATTATATTTCGAATAGGTGTTTGTAGTTGTTGGTTTGCATTTAGAAGTTGGATCAATATTCTATGGTCTTTTTTCCGGATTTCGTCGATTGTCAAACACTGAATGAATTACTATCTCTTTCTCTTCGATTGTATAAAATACAGAGAAAGGAAATCTCCTAATAACATTTCTTCGAAAGTTGGAATAACATATCTGGTACATTTCAGGAAACATAATAATCTCTTTAAGTGCTATTTCTATACAATCCAGGAATTCAAAACCAAGTCCACGCCTTTGCTTTTCATACCATTCGAATGCTACATCTAAGTCATTTCTGGCTCTGTTTGTATAACGGAGCTTCATTTATATTTTTTCCTGAGTTCCTCATGAACCTGATTCCAATCGTGAAGCGTTTGTTTTCCATTTTTATATTCTAAATATCTTTTGTCTAACTCAGCTTTTTGCCATTCGTACAATGGTAATACTGAGTTACTTCTTGCAATTGAATCCCAGATATCTTCAACGAGGATCAGCTTTTCAGATAGATCCAACTTATCTATCTGTTTTATAATCTCTTTTACGCTCATACCATTCCTCATAATAAATGAAGGAAAATTTTAATAAATATAGTAAAATCTATATCAAATTATTCTCTTCATCTTCACTTTTTAAATGATAAATTGTCTTCTCCCTTGCTCTTTCTATTAATTTTGTATCGTAATATAAGCAATATCAAAGGGACGGTAAGAGTACTTTATACTTTAGAGTCATCAAAAGATTCTGCAACATTGAGAGTTTTAATAATAATATTCCTGATAATCTTTCCCTCAAGATTTTTATTCCATTGTTCTTCTGATAAATCCTGTGCAAAAGAGGAAAGGGAATAAAGGTTAATAAGTAAAATCAGAAAACGGAATATTTTTTTCAGAATCTTAGACAACCTGTATTATTAAAAAGTTTAGAGGCAAATTTAGTTAAAGAAAGGGAATCTGTTGAGGGGGAAATCAATTCTTTGTTATAAAAATTCTAATTTGGAGGGAAAAGAAACAAGTGAAATAATAATAGGAGGTTAATGATAACCAATGATTGGACCATTATAATAATTTTCTTTGCTTAGCATATAGGAGTTTTAAATTCTTTTCAGAAATTCTAAATGCTGTACCATGGTTCCTTACACCTCCCGACAGTTTTAAATGCATTCTTATATCAATTAACATTTCACTCTTATTAAATGCTTCCAAAAATTTTTCAGGCGTGGGATTTTCCAATAATAATGCTTCCGTATAATGGAAATATTCTTTTCCATCGATTTCTTTTGAATTAGCTAAACCTAAAATCATTCTATCCATTTTTGTCATAAATTTGCCTGCAATAACATAGGTACTCCATTCAGCAATATTCTGTTCTTCGTTAACATTTTTCAAAATGATTAGATTACGAGATGAATCAGTAGCTAAGGTAAATCCCTGCGAATTTTTCGACTTATTATTTACAGTACAATATAATGTCTGTCTTTCTTTATCATCTATATGGAATTAACAAAAAGAATAGATTTATTAAGTTCTAAAAGTAAAATAAATCTAATACCTGATGGTGTTATGTAATAATCTCGATCAACTTTTGCAAGTAATCCTAAATCAATACAATAGTTTGAATACATTATGAAAGCATCATTTGAAGCTTTTGCCGCCCATTCATTATACTTACCTGCGAGGTAAGTAAAATGCTTACTTGCCTCTTTTAATGGAACAGGATAGAAATTTTTTGAAAGGACAAAAATTGTCTCAACTGCCGAATAGATTCCAAAGATTGCTGGACTTGCAAATGGATTATTTGTAATAAAATTTTTTAGAACTTCAGTTTGTGCATCACTGATAAACTCAACTGATTTTTCAGGTTCTTTATTCTTTACATACTGAATTCCTAATTCGGTCAATGAAACATTTGGTTTTACCTTAGTTAATCCCAATTCAGTTGATAATCTTAAATAGCTTCCAATAGTGCTTTTTGTAAGCTTTGTTCTTTGGTTTAATTCGGCAAGTGTAGTATTTTCATCAATCGAATATAGAATTCTGTTTAATAAGTTTAGATTCCAAAGACCATGATTGGAAGGTTTAAGATTTATTAAACGAGAGATTGCTTTGACTTTGAAATAAAAATTTTTCAAGAGTTCATATGGAGAAAATTGAATTGGGACCACATTGTTCTTATGACAATACTCTTTATGGCTATCTAAAAATTCAGGGCAAATCAGAAATGATTTTATGGGAAGATTAGGAAATTCATTTTTTACTTGAAGAGAAATAATTTCATTTCTGTAATTAACAACTTGGTCACAAAATTTTATTTCACTCCTTACTGCTTTAAGTTCAAGAAGCAGCAAATTATTTGAAGAGAGAAAAACTAAATCTAAAATCCCACTTGGCAATTTCTTCTGACGACTTATTAATGCAATACTTCCATCCAATGACAATAGTCTTTTTACATCGTCAAGTTGTGTCGCAAAAATATCTTCGATTTGAGATTCTCTTATTTCAAGCATCTACTTTTTGTCTAAGTTCTTCTTCACATTCAGGACAAATAAATTCGCCTTCGGGAAATGGTTTTAGCATTTCTATTCTATCTTCATAATCATTAAGGTCAATCACTCTATTTACATATAATCCAGAGCCAAATTTAACGCTCTTACCACATTCATTACAAATTTCTATTTCCATTATATTTTTAATCTTTATGTTCCTGTTCCACAGTAAGGATCAAATAATATTTCGGTTTTACTTCCATAATTTTCAATAATTCTTCTTGCAACTTGTGGGATCATCATTGCTGGATATGGATGAAAACAATGTGTGTATTCCTTTGTGTTTGATTTTCTAAAATCCCAACTTTCATCCAAAGTTTTATTAGTTCGTATTTTAAATTTTATTTTATATCCAATTTCGGGTTCAGCAACAAAATTCTTAAAAGACCCCTTTTCCTTTTTGATAGCTTCCTTTATTGACTTTGATTTCTGTTTATTAATTTTCTTTTCAATATGATTTTTTTTCACTTTTCCTCATTCCTTTTTGTTCAAAACCCCTTGATAAGGAATTTTATTTTTGCAGCTAATTTATGGAAAAAATATTTAAAATATAGAAACAAGATATGTCTTATCCTTTATAATGGAAAAGAAATTATCCTCATTTCATTATCACGTAAAAAAAAATTTTATCAGCTAATATATTTATCTTCCATTTTTTGTTTTTCGTCTCAGCTTATTCTATATTTCGTTACAAAAACAACTAGAATGGCGTCACGGAAAAAAGTTAAGTTCATATTCGTTACAGGTGGTGTAGTTTCTTCATTAGGAAAGGGAATAACTGCCTCCTCACTCGGTCTCCTCTTAAAACAACGCGGTTTCAAAGTAACAATCCAAAAATTCGATCCTTACATAAACGTTGATCCGGGAACGATGAATCCCTTTCAGCATGGTGAGGTTTATGTTACTGATGATGGTGCTGAAACCGATCTTGATCTTGGTCATTATGAGCGTTTTCTCGATGTTAATATGACCAGAAATAATAATACAACTACAGGTCAGGTTTATTATGAGGTTATTACAAAAGAGAGAAGGGGAGATTATCTTGGGGCAACAGTCCAGGTTATTCCCCACATCACTGATGAAATAAAAAACAGGATGACCATTCTTGCTGAACTTGGTGAGTATGATATTATTATAACCGAGATTGGCGGAACGGTTGGTGATATAGAATCTCTTCCCTTCATTGAAGCAATGCGTCAGTTGATGCTTCAGTTTGGAAGAAAGAATACAATGAGCATACACGTTACACTTGTTCCTTATATTCCTGCAGCAGGAGAAGTAAAAACAAAACCAACACAGCATAGTGTAAAAAATCTTCTTGCGCTTGGCATACAACCTGATCTCCTGATCTGCCGTTCTGAAAGAAGACTTACAAAAGAATTAAGAGATAAAATTGCACTCTTTTGCAATGTTGAATCAAGAGCAGTTATCTCTGCTTATGATTGTTCATCTATTTATGAAGTACCTTTGGTTCTTGTTAAAGAAAAGTTTGATCAGATTGTTGCTGAAAAATTAAATCTTCCCGACAGAAAAATTAAGCTTGATGATTGGGAAAACCTTGTTGAAAATATTAAAAATCCTGCTGATACAATTGAAATAGCTTTATGCGGTAAATACACTGAGCATCTTGACGCATACAAAAGTATTATGGAATCATTTGTTCATGCAGGAGCAGAGAATAATGCAAAGGTAAAAGTAAGGTTAGTTAAAGCAGAAGATTTAAGTGAAATTCCTCCTGAAAAACTTTTACAAGATATTCACGGTCTTTTAATTCCCGGCGGATTTGGCGAAAGAGGAATTGAAGGGAAGATAAGAGCAATCCGTTATGCCAGAGAAAACAAAATTCCTTTCTTTGGAATTTGTCTTGGGATGCAATGTGCAGTTATAGAGTTTGCACGTAATGTTTGTGGTTTACTCAAAGCTAACAGTTCTGAATTCAAGGAGAATAATTTTAGTGTTATTGATCTTATGCCTGAGCAGAAGAGTATAAAGAATATGGGTGCAACAATGAGGCTTGGAGCTTATCCTTGTAATATTGAAGAAGATACTCTTGCCTATAAAGCATACAAAAGTAATTTTATTTCCGAAAGGCACAGGCACAGGTTTGAGGTTAATAATAAATTCAGAAAAACTTTATCGGAACATGGCATGAAGTTCAGCGGCTTGTCTCCTGACAGGCAGCTTGTTGAGATGATGGAAATAAATGATCATCCCTGGTTTCTTGGCTGCCAGTTCCATCCAGAATTAAAATCAAGAGCTACTAAAGCACATCCTCTATTCAGGGAGTTTGTTAAAGCTTCACTTAAATATTCCAAAGAAAAAGAAGCTCAGCTAGTTGAAGCAGAATAAATCATTTTTTATGTCCAAAATATTTTTTAATATTAAAAAATCTTTTAAAAATTTATCAATATTAAAACTTTTAACTTACAATTTGGAACTCATCCCAACCCTTCTCTTGCAAAGAGAAGGGCTTATGTTAAGTGATAAATTTTCATTAGCATCTTGTCAAGGTGTAAAAGAATTATGTTTTACTGATAGTAAGTCCCTCTCTTGTAAGAGTTTGTGTGAAAATAAAAATATTAATGGTAGCCGCCGGCTTCAGCCTGCGGAAACAATTTAATTCCGCAACCTGAAGGTTGCGGCTACCGACCAATTGAGAGTTTTCACACAGGCTCTTGTAAGAGAGGGACTTAGGGTGAGTTTCTTATGTTTTGCGTAAATATATTTTTATGAGAAAGATCAGATGATATTCACAAGGCTTATTTTCATTTTTTTAATTTTTGTTTTCATTTCTTCTAATTCATTATCACAAACTCAAAATCAATTTGATAAAAATATTCTTAAAGGACTTCAGCATTCTTATCATTTCAGATGGGATAAAGCTGAAGACATCTTTAATGATTTAATTGAAAAATATCCTGAGAGACCTGAAGGTTATCATTTCCTTTCAAGTATTTATGCATGGTATTATTTAAGCAGCAAAAATAAAAATGATTTTGACACCTTTGTTTCTTATTCTGATAGTGCTCTTGAGAAAGGAAATAATGAACTTGAAAAAAATCCGGATGATGATAATTTACTTTATATAATGGGATCAAATTATTCTTATAGGGCAATAGTTTTTGCTGCTGCAGAAAATTATCTCGATGCAGTCTGGGCAGGTAAAAAATCAGATTCATATCTGAGTGATGCTTTGGAAATTAACCCTGAAAATTATGATGCTTACCTTGGTTTGGGATTGTTTAGTTTTGCAGCCGGACAAACACCGGGTGCATTCAAATGGGCACTAAAGCTTGCCGGTATAAGCGGAGATACTGAAGCTGGACTCAGTCATATAAAATTAGCTGCAGAGAAAGGGAAATATTCCAAAGTAGAAGCACAATATTATTATTCACAGATAGTTTCTGAATATGAAATTACTTCAGAATATCTTTCAACTCTTGTAAAAAAATATCCGGAGAATATTCTTTTCAGCTATTCACTCGCTTCTTTAAATATTAAAGAAAGAAAACTTAATTCTGCAGAAAAGATTCTTAAAAAAATAGTAAACATAGATGAAGAAAAATTTATCCAGGTAATTTCATTCTCAAACTTTTTACTTGGAGATGTATTCTATAAAAAGAATGAATTTGATTCAGCAATTGTTTATTACGAAAAATTTCTGGAATCGACACCCGATAATGATTATACGGGCATTGCATCTTTCAGACTTGGAATAAGTTATGAAATAACAGGTGAGCGTGATAGCGCAAAAATTTATTTTGGAATGAGCGATAAAGGAAATATGGATCTTGATGATGACATTTTTGCAAAACGAAAAGGTAGCATTTATTTCAAGAGAACATTATCAGATAATGAGATTGCTGTTATTAAAGCTTCCAATATACTTGACACTGGGAATTTTCGTGCTGCTTATGATTCTCTTACAAATATTCTTCATCAGGTTTTAAGCGATAAGCTTAAAGCAGAAACTTATCTTTACCTTAGTGAAGCTGCTTTCTTTCTTGGTAATTATGATGAATCAATAAGTCTTGCCTCTGCAGCTATAAAGACAAATGTAATGGAAGAAAAGTGGATTTTGGCTTATGCTAATTATTTTGCTGCGAGAGCAAATCACCAAATGGGTGATGAGCAGGCTGTTAATTATTTTATTGATCAGGTTGAAGAGTACAGTGATTATGATTATCAGAATAAAATGAAGAATCTTCTTTACGCATTAAAACAGAAAATGGTTTTATGAATATTTTATGATATTATTGTGTTACGCGAATGTCCCACTTCGACCCCGAAACAAGTTCGGGGCAGGCTTTCGCTCAGTTTGACTTAACTGTCTGTCATCCTGAGCGGAGTCGAAGGATGACAAGTTGGTTGGTCTATGGCTACACTCTATTCTCAAGTTATAATTGACAATATTTTACTATTTAACTAATTTTTGGCGGCTAAAGTAGAAAAAATTTGAATATAGTTGTATTTGTCTCCGGAAGAGGTTCAAACCTTCAGGCAATTTTAAATTCAGATTTACTTAAGAATAAAGTAGAAGTTAAAGCAGTTTTCAGTGATAAAACAGATTGCCCTGCTTTTGAAATTGCCAGGCAGAATTCTATAAAATATTATTCTTTGGGAGATAAAGAAAATTCTGTTAGCTATAACGATCTTGTTTCTTTATTGGAGTCACAAAAAATCGGATTAATAGTGCTTGCCGGATTTTTAAAACTAATCCCTTATTCGGTTATTGCAAAGTTCAAAAACCGGATTATAAATATTCATCCCGCTTTGCTTCCTTCTTTCGGTGGAACAGGAATGTATGGAATGAAAGTTCACGAAGCTGTCTTTAAATCTTCCGCAAAAGTATCAGGTGCTTCAATACATTTAGTAGATGAAACTTATGATACCGGAAAAATTGTGGCTCAACGGTGTGTTGATATATCGGATGTTACTTCAGCAAAAGAAATTGCTGAGAGAGTTTTAATAATTGAACATAAGCTTCTGCCTTATGTTATTAGTAAGTTTGCAGATGGAAATATTAAGATAATAAATGAAAGAGTTGTGATAGTTTAGTGGAAAGGATAGCACTGATCAGTGTTTCGGATAAAACAGATATTGTTAAACTTGCAAAGTCATTAAAAGAATCAGGTTATAAAATTATTGCAACAGGAAACACGGCAAAACATCTCAGCAGTTCAGGAATTGAAGTGACAGAGATAAGCGATATAACAGGCTTCCCTGAAATCTTTGATGGAAGAGTTAAAACTATTCATCCTAAAATCTTTGGCGGAATTCTGATGCGAAGGGAAAATCAGAATGACTTAAAAGAAGCTGAAGAGAATAAAATTTTCCCGATTGATGTTGTATGTGTTAATCTTTATCCTTTCGTTAAAACAACTCAAAAGCTGAACGCTTCTCACCAAGAAATAATTGAACAGATAGATATTGGCGGTCCAAGTCTTATCAGAGCCTCTGCAAAAAATTATAATTATGTTTCTGTGCTTACAAATCCTGAACAATATGATAATTTTATTTCAGAGTTTAAGGAGGGAAAAGTCTCTGATGAAACCCGCGAGAAACTTGCAGTTGAAGCTTTCTCTCACACAGCTAATTATGACACTTATATAAGCAATTATCTTGAAGAGAAATTTGAACTTCCAGCTTCTTACATCAGAATAAATTATAAATTAGAAAAGGCTTTAAGATATGGTGAAAACCCTCACCAGAAAGCTCAAATCTATGGAAACTTCAAAGATTACTTTGAGACTTTTCATGGAAAGGAATTATCGTATAATAACATACTTGATTTGGTTTCTGCTGTAGAACTTGTCGAAGATCTTGGAAGTAATTCCTGTGCGATCATTAAACATAATAACCCGGCTGGCGCAGCCAAAGGTTCTTCACAGTTTGATGCCTATGAAAAGGCATTGAAGTGCGATCCTGTTTCTGCTTTCGGTGGGATAGTTTCATTCACATCAATTGTTGATGAATCATTGGCTCAGAAGTTGAACGAAATATTCCTGGAGATTGTATGTGCACCGGAGTTCACAGATGAAGCTGTTAAAATCCTTCAAAAGAAAAGAGATAGAAGGCTTCTAAAGCAGTTAAAGTCGGTAAGATCTACAAGAAAGAATTTCAGAAATATTCCCGGTGGAGTTATTGTACAGGATTCTGACCTTGTTACTTTATCAAAAGACTCCCCATTGAAATTTGTTACTGATAAAAAACCCTCTGAACAGGAACTGAACGATCTTTTATTTGCCTGGATAATTGCGAAACACATAAAATCCAACGCAATTGTTTTTGCTAAAGATGGAGCAGCACTTGGAGTTGGCGCCGGTCAGATGTCAAGGATTGATTCATCTAAAATTGCTCATTTGAAAGCTCAGCAAAATGGCCATGATCTTAAAAATTCTGTCGCTGCCTCAGATGCATTTTTCCCGTTTGCAGATGGACTTCTTGAAATAATTAAATGTGGTGCAACTTCAGTTATTCAGCCGGGTGGTTCTGTAAGAGACCAGGAAGTTATTGATGCAGCTAATGAGCATAACGTTTCTATGGTATTTACCGGTATAAGACATTTTAAACACTAAGAGGAATCATGGGTTTATTTGATTTCATATCCGCCGATATTGCAATTGACCTTGGAACTGCAAACACTTTGATTTGGGTTAAAGGAAAAGGTATTGTTCTTAACGAACCTTCTATTGTTGCATTCGATAAAAACACAAAAAGAATTATTGCTCTTGGTAACAAAGCTAAAGAGATGCAGGGAAGGGAACATAAAGAAATTAGAGTTACCCGACCCATGCGTGATGGTGTTATTGCCGATTTTGAAATTGCAGAAGGAATGATAAGAGCTTTTATAAAGAGAGTCAGAGGCGGAATGTTATCAAGCCGCCGTATTGTAGTCGCTGTTCCAAGCGGTGTTACTGAAGTTGAAAAAAGAGCTGTAAGAGATAGTGCCGAACATGCTGGTGCAAAAGAAGTGCACCTTGTTGCAGAACCAATGGCTGCTGCAATTGGAATCGGGATTGATGTTGATGCACCTGTTGGAAATATGATAATAGATATAGGCGGTGGTACTACGGAAATTGCTGTTATTGCTCTTTCAGGAATTGTGAATGAAGAATCTATCCGTATTGCAGGTGATGAAATGAATTTTGCGATTATGCAGTTCTTTAAGAAGAACCATAATATTCTTATCGGAGAAAGAACAGCAGAAGCAATAAAATGTGAAGTTGGTTCAGCAGTTCCTTTAAAAGAGGAAATAACAATACAAGTTAAAGGAAGAGACCTTGTTGGCGGAGTTCCAAAAACTACAGAAGTTAGTTCTGTTGAAATAAGAGAAGCATTAAATGAATCAATTGTACAGATAGTTGATGCAGTCCTTCAGTCACTTGAAAGAACACCACCGGAATTATCAGCAGATATTCTTGACAGGGGAGTGATGCTTACAGGAGGCGGAGCTTTACTTAAAGGTCTTGATGAAAGAATAAGAATGGAAACAAACCTTCCTGTTCATGTTGCTGAAGATCCGCTTACTGCGGTTGTAAGAGGCACAGGAAAGATAATTGAAAATCTTAACGGCTACAGTAAAGTGTTAATTCGTAACAGAAGATATTAATGTTTAGATTTTTTTCTAAAATCTGGGAAGAATATAAAGAATACATCATATTAATCCTTCTTTTAGTAATCAGCCTCGTAACCCTTTCATTAAATCAAAAACCAGGAGTAAAAAAAGTTCGTGCAATTGCATTTGGCACTTTTGCATCTGTTACTTCCGTTATTTCTGATGTTATAAATACTGCTAAAGTGCAGGGTGAAAATGAGAGACTAAGAAAAGTAAATGCTGAGCTTATGCTGCAGGTTAACAGGTTAAGAGAATATGGAATTATTAATGAAGAATTAAAAGGGCTCGTTGGTTTGAAAGATACTTTTAGCTATCCTTTAATTCCTGCATCTATCGTCTCTAAATCGTTAAATAAATCTCAAAGTACAATAACTATAAATGTTGGTGAAGGCAGCGGAATAAAACCGGGAATGCCCGTAATAAATGACCTGGGTTTAATTGGCATTGTCCAATCAATTTCAGAAGATTATGCTATTGCCAGAACTTTGAAAAATATTGATCTCAAACTTACAGTTAAAGATGAGAGAAGCCGTGTAGACGGCATAATGAAATGGAATGGTGAGGATCTTGTTATTGTGGATGTACCAAAAACCTATGATGTAGAACCGGGAGACAGGATAATTACTTCTGAACTCAGTTCAATTGTTCCTATACCTATTCCTGTTGGTGTTGTAGTTGGATTAAGCAAAGTTGAAACAGGAATTTTTAATGAAGTTAAAATAAAACCCTTTGTTGATTTTGTAAGAGTAGAAAATGTTTTTGTATTGGGAGTTGTACAAAGCAAACAAAAAAACGATCTTGAGCTAAATTTCTATAAACGTGATTAGGATGAAATACCAGCTTATTTTTCCAATCCTTCTTTTTGTTCCGCTGCTTATTCTTCAAACCACTGTTATTCCTCTGTTTTCTTTTTATAATGCTATACCTGATCTGATCCTGATACTTCTTGTTTTTTATGCAATAAGTTATGGACAAATATTTGGGACATTTTTAGGATTTGGTTATGGTTTTCTTTTTGATTTGATAACCGGTAGTTTACTCGGTAGTGCAATGCTTTCTAAAACAATGGCAGGTTTTGTAGCAGGTTACTTTTCAAATGAAAATAAAAGAGATACTTATTTAAAATCATATATTTTTTCTTTTATTGTTTTTTTATGTGCGGTAATTGATTCGATTGTTTATTCATTTTTTTCATCAGCGGAGCTGCAAAGAAATTTTTTACTCCTTTTCTTTGAACAGGGATTACTACCCGGCTTGTACACTGCAGTAATTAGTATAATTGTATTTATATTTTTACCTGCAAGGAGATTAACTTGAGTGACTCAGGTTTTGTTTCAACGTCACGAAGAACAATTATTTATTTTATATTGATCGGCACTTTTGCTTTAATAAGCTTCCGGCTTTTCCAGATGCAGATACTTCAGCAGGAATCTTATGAAGAAAAATCCGCCGATAATAGTATAAAAGCTATTGAACAGATCCCATTGCGCGGCGTTTTCTTTGACAGGAACGGGGAAGTTATTGTAAGTAATATTCCTGCTTACACTTTAAGAATTACTCCTGCTTATTATGACCGCAGTTTAAACCTAATTCTTGAAACAGTACTTGAAGCTGATTCAGGTTTTATAGATAAAATTCTCTATAACAATCGCATTTATTCAAAGTATGTTCCTATAAGAATAAGAAGAGGAATTGATTTCAGAGTAGTTTCCTGGCTTGAAGAAAACTCGGAACATCTTCACGGAATTGATTACATAGTTGAGATGCAGAGAGGTTACCCCGCAGGTATTATGGCTTCACATATGTTTGGGTATACAAAAGAAATTTCACCCCGGCAGCTTGCAAAAGAAAAAGAATATTATAAACCGGGAGATTATGTAGGACTTAATGGTATTGAAAAAACCTATGAAGAATATTTAAGAGGAATTAAAGGTTATAATTATATTCTTGTTGATTCAAAAAGAAAAGAAATTGGAAAATATAATGATGGAACTGGAGATGTTTCTTCAATAAAAGGAAATGACCTTCTTCTTTCAATTGATGCTGATGTGCAAAGAGTTGCCGAAGAAGAATTAAAGGGTAAGAGTGGTGGTATTGTGGCAATCGAGCCGATAACAGGAGAAATATTAGCTTTAGTCAGTGCACCCGAATATGATCTTACACAATTTGCATATACTACTTCAAAAGATTTTTTAAACCAGCTTTATAGCGATCCTGATAAACCACTTTTTAACAGAGCAACAATGTCTGTTAAACCTCCAGGCTCAACATTTAAGCTCGTGGCAGCAATTGCGGCCCTGGATATGGGTATCATTACAACAGAAACAACAATTTACTGCGGGGGTGGTTTTACTTTCGGAAGATTCTTCAAATGTCATGGCGGTGCACATGGTTCTTTAAATGTTGTTCATGCTATTGAAAAATCTTGCAATACTTTTTTCTATAATCTTATTTATAGAATAGGAATTGATAAATGGCAGGAGTATGCTAAGAAGTTTGGCTTTGCGGGTAAAACCGGAATTGATATTGGTGAAGAAGTTGCCGGACTAATTCCCAACTCAAAATATTATGAAAAAATTTATGGAGAGAACTGGCCAAGAAGTATAATGGCAAGTCTGGGAATTGGTCAGGGAGAAGTGAGTGTTACTCCTTTGCAGTTAGCAATGTACGTTGCATTGATCGCAAATAATGGCAAAACATTTACTCCACATATTGTTAAAGGTTATCTTGATAACAACACAAAGCAGCTTACTTCATTTCAATTTAAAGAAATTAATTTGGGAATTAAACAGGAAGCTTTTGATATTGTTAAAGAAGGAATGTACCTTGTCGTTAATGGGGCAGGAACTGCAACCTGGATAAAAACAAAAGAGTTTGAGATTGCTGGTAAAACCGGAACAGCACAAAATCCACATGGTAAAGATCATGCAGTGTTTGTTGGGTTTGCACCTTTTGATAATCCACAAATTGCAGTTGCAGTTGTTGTAGAAAATGTTGGTTTTGGTTCAACTTATGCTGCACCAATTGCAAAAAAAATGATTGAAGCATATCTGTTAAAAGATAAATTGAAAAAACAAAAAAAGATTGTTCCTGAATTAAGTGAAAAAGTAATTGGAGCCGTAATTGAGAATTGATTATAAGCTTGAAGATAAATTCGATTTCGGATTATTCATTCCGAGTATGATACTAATATCAATTGGTCTGCTCGCTATTTACAGTTCAACTTTTAATCATCCTGTCGCAGCCGGAAATTTTCAGAAGCAATTAATCTGGGCAATTGCTGCGCTTGGCATTTTTTTTATTACATTTTCAATCCCTACAAACTCATTCCGATATGTAGCCTCACCTGCGTATCTTTTTTCAATTTTATTATTAATAGGTGTTTTGGTTATAGGAAGAAAAGTTTCAGGTGCCAAAAGCTGGTTTGACCTTGGCCCATTTGGATTTCAGCCTTCTGAGATTGCAAAGATAGGAACCATACTTGCGCTCGCAGCATTCTTAAGCAGAAGAAATGCAAACATAGAATCTTTCTTTGATATAATTATAGCACTTATAATCGGGTTTGTTCCTGTAGGATTGATTTTACTTGAACCTGATCTGGGTACTTCAATTGTATTTATGGGGATGATATTAACTTTGATATTCTGGAAAGGTATAAGTCTTTTCAGCTTGTTTGTTGTTCTGTCACCCGGTTTTGTTGCAATCGCTGCTTTATTTGGCGCATTCTATTTTCTTGCTGCAATGGTTTTAGTTGTAGTAACTCTTTTCTTATTTAAAAAAGATATTTTTTTCAGCGGATCAATCTTTGCGTTAAATCTTGGTGCCGGCTTTTTTGCAGATTATGTTTACTCAGTCCTTAGTCCACATCAGCAAAAAAGAATTCAGTCTTTTATAGATCCAATGGCGGATCCTCTTGGTTCTGGTTATAATGCAATTCAGGCAAAAGTAGCAATTGGTTCGGGAGGTTTGTTTGGTAAAGGTTTTATGCAAGGTAATCAGACTCAGCTTCAGTTCATTCCTGAACAATGGACAGATTTTATTTACTGTGTAGTTGGAGAAGAATTTGGTTTTATAGGAAGTATTGTTGTTATTGGTTTATTTCTATTTCTTTTTATAAGGTTATTAAAGATTGCCTCAGCAGCAAAGGATGAATTTTTAAGTCTTGTTTTAATCGGCATTCTCTCTGTTTATTTTATTCACTTCTTAATTAATACTGGAATGACTGTAGGCATTTTACCTGTAATTGGAATCCCTCTTCCATTTGTAAGTTATGGAGGAAGTTCATTGCTTGTTAATTTCTTTATGCTTGGAATAGCTGCAAACATTTACCGAACGAGAAAGAATTATGCTTAAGTAGGAAATGCAATTACTTAACCTTAAACTTTTTAGTTACACAGAGTTCCACAGAGAAAATCGCAGAGATCACTGAGATGGGAATTAATGATATTACTGGTGATATAATTGGTTCTGCTATTGAAATTCATAAAGCTTTAGGACCCCGGATTACTTGAATCTTCTTATAAAGAGTGTATGCGTTATGAATTAATTATTAAAGGACATAATGTAAAATGTGAAGTTTCTATTCCGATTATTTACAAAGAAGTGAAATTAGAGTGTGGTTACAGAATAGATTTACTCGTTGAAGATTTAGTAGTTGTTGAATTAAAATCAGTTGAAATCTTAGCTCCAATACATACAGCACAAATATTAACTCAAATGAAATTTGCACAAAAGAAAATTGGTTTACTCATAAACTTTAATGTAACATCATTAAAGCAAGGTATAAAAAGATATGTTCTTTAATGTCGGTGTATCTCCGTGTCTCCTCTGTGGAACTCTGTGTAATTTTTAAAAGAGAGTTTAGTGAACGCATCTAAAAGACTAAAACTAAAAAATGATGAAGGAAAATTTATCTGCGTTGGTTTAGATACAGATTTAGAAAAAATACCTCAGCATTTCAGATCTTTAGAAAATCCTATTCTCGAATTCAACAAAAAAATAATCGAAGCTACATCAGAATATGCTGCTGCTTATAAAATAAATTTTGCATTTTATGAAACGCTTGGTTCAAAGGGATTCAATTTACTTTTACAAACAAAAGAATTTATTCCTAAAGATATTCTTACAATAGCAGATGCCAAACGTGGAGATATCGGCAATACTTCTAAATATTATGCAGACTCAGTTTTTAATTACTTCGGGTTCGATTCAATTACTGTCAATCCTTATATGGGAGAGGATTCTATAAAGCCATTCCTGGAATATGAAGATAAATTAATTTTTATACTCGCTTTAACATCAAATCCCGGTGCTGAAGATTTTGAAAAACTTCAACTGAAAGACGGAAGCTATCTTTTTCAGAAAGTAATTGAGAAAGTGAATAATTGGAATAGTAAAAATAATTGCGGAATTGTCTTTGGTGCAACAAAGCTGCAGGAACTTCAGGAGAATATTAGTTCTTTTGGTAATCTTCCTGTTTTACTTCCTGGTGTTGGGGCACAGGGAGGAAGTCTTGAGGCAGTAATGAAGTTATTTATAAAGGAAAAGAAGCTTAACTTGCTCATAAATATAAGCAGGGGAATAATCTATAAAGACAACACAACCAATTTTGCCATAGCAGCCAGAGAAGAGATTGTTTCATTAAATGAAAAAGTTAATAAACTTCTTTCAAAATAAAGTTTCCTTCTACGGAATTATTAATTATCTTAAAAGTAGAAATATTTAACAGGGCAGGATTCAAACCTCCGGTTCTTTCTCATAAAGGTTTCTATGGAAAAAAAAATAAAATACTACGAAAAATTTCTTTACGAAATTTGGAAAGAACAGAAATTTGAAACTAACCTTCTAACCAATGAAGGGGAAAAGATTAGTATAATTGATACGGGGCATCAGAATAAAGAACTGGGAGGACCTGATTTTCTTAATGCAAGAATAAAGATTGGCAACATTACATATTGTGGTGATGTTGAAATAGATTCTTTCTATTCGGATTGGAAAAATCATGGTCACAACATCAATAAAAAATATAATAAAGTAATTCTTCACACCACGCTTAATCAAGATTCAAGCAGCTCTTTTGTTTATACACAGGAAGGGAGAAAAGTTCAATCTATTCCTTTAGAGAATTTTCTTGTAAATGATTTAAGAGAGAATATTCAGAACGCAATTCTTAAAGAGAGAAAAAACAGAATTAACAAAATGCCTTGTATAGAGATTAATGATATTGTTGATAAAAAACAGAAGCTTGATTACTTATTTGATCTTGGTATAGCACGGTTTAAGCGAAAATGTTCAAAGAACATCGAAAGACTAAAAGAGTTAAAATATCTGAAAGAATTAAATCTTAGAGAACCGGTTGTAAAATATTCTCTTGATGAAAATTTCTTTAATAAAACATATACGGCAGATGATTTTAAAGATAAGGATTTATGGAAGCAGCTTTTTTATGAACAGGTTTTTGAAGCTCTTGGATATTCAAGAAATAAAAAAGAGTTTCTGCAGCTTTCAAAATATGCCGACTATTCATTTATAAAAAGAGCTATGAAAAATGAAGATTCTCTTCATCAAATTGAAGCTGCACTTTTTAATATTGCCGGAGTTATTCCTGAACCGGGTTCGGTTAAAGATGAAGAGACGCTTGAATATTTGAAGAGATTAAGAGAATCCTGGACTGAGATAAAGCAATGTTATGACAGTGAAACAATGAACTATGAAGATTGGAATTTCTATAAATTACGGCCGCCTAATTTCCCAACAATCAGAATTGCCGGTGGTGCTGTAATTCTTTACAGGATGATAAAAGAAAATCTCATAAGCAGTATTATAAAAGATTTCAGGGAATCTAATCCTAAAAACATTGTGAAAGATTTACGTGAAAAAATTATAGTAAGAAGTGATGGTTACTGGAAAAAATATTATAACTTCGGTCAGCGGGTAAAAGCCGAGACAAAATATTTTATTGGACTATCAAGAGCGGATGAAATTATAATTAATGTTATACTTCCTTATGTCTCTGTATATTTTGATTTATTCGGTGAGAAAGAGCTTACCAAAAAAGTTTTTAAAATTTATATAAACTATTATCAGAATAGCGAGAATAATCTTGTACAGGAAGTTTCTTCAACTCTTATGTTGGATAATGCTGGAAAGAGGAGTGTATTGTACCAGGGGATGATAGAGCTTTTCCGTTCTTATTGTTCAAGAGCAAAGTGTATGGAATGTATGATAGGGAAGCATGTATTTAATTAAAAACCCCATATGAATTTTAACAATTTGTTTAAGCGTGCTTTCGCCTAACGTTTTGCGGCTTGGTGAAGGTGGCGATTTTCAGCACCAATTTTCATACGAAGCACTAATGTTTATATACCACAAAACTGTCCTACGAAGCACTGAACCGTCACTTTTGCCAAACCGCTCTTAGCGGGCTGGCAAATTCTGTCTTCTGTTAGTTGTTCTACTTGACAACAGCAAATTTTATAGGCGATTTGTCTCCGATTCGTATTATTTCTTTTCTTGCTTCTAAGTCAAGTTTAACCCATTCCATATGCCATTCAATAGAACCTTCAAATTTTGTTTTGTTCTTTTTAAAGTCTTCGGTTATTGTCTGTAAAATTTCTGTATGAGTTGATTCACCTTTTGTCTTTAGACGATTCAAAAGAGATTCTTTCAAGACAGCGTACTTTGCCTTATCCATACTTACGGCTTTTTTTCCAGCAGGATGTTTGAGTTGAATTTTGGTTTCCATAATTATTTTTTTTGTCCGAGTGAAAACCAGTTTCCTGAATCGTCTTTTAATAATGCTTCGATTCCGTAAAATTCTTTTTTCGGTGCTTTGGTGAATTCTACACCCTTCTTTTTTAATTCTTCGTAGGTTGCGTAGATGTCGTTGCACTCAAAAACTCCAAAGCCAAATGTTCCTTTCTTTACAAGGTTGCGCATTTGTTCTGCAGTTTCTTTTGTAAACATCATCCCGTCTGTAATAGGCATTAAAGTAATTTCAAGGTCGGGCTGTTCAGGTGGAGTAACCGTTAACCAACGTATACCTTCTTCCATAGGTGCATCGGTGTGAACTTTAAATCCGAGTTTGTTCACATAAAACTCATAAGCACTATCCTGATTCAGGACGAAGATGCTAACATGATTCATTTTTGTTATCATTGCTTTTTATTTTTTTGTTGTTAATAATGATACAAATATCAGCAATGATTTATTAAATCACTTCTTCAAAATTGCTCTTTTTTGTCCAACCGTTTTTGTCTGCGAAACAACCCGGAACAAATTTGAGAGGAGTTTTTAAAATTTGTGCTTTAATTTGTTGCTGTTGTGTCAGATAAGCAGAGGGAGTCAAGCCAACAATACGCTTGAAAAGTCCGCTGAATGAACTCAGACTTTCAAAACCAACAGAATAACAAACATCAGAAACAGGAAGGTCAGCCCGCAAAAGCTGCATTGCTTTTTCAATTCGAACAACTGTCAAGTATTGGTGGGGTGTCTTGCCATAAATTTTTTTAAACTGCCGTATGAAATGAAATTTTGAAAAGTATGCTTCGTCAGCGATATTATCAAGGTCAATGTTGTCTGCGTAGTTGGTGTCAATGAAAAGTTTTGCCTGAACTATTCGTCTGTATAAATAAACTTTCGGATACTGGTCTGTTGTCATTGTCTCGAGTCTTTTTTTTTGCTTGCCGCTAACGAAGAAGGGATTAAAGAAGTAAAAAAAAGAAGGGATTAGAAGCACAACTGTTCGTTAACGCAACACTGCCAATTAGAAGCACAACTGTTTGATTACCGAACAAAGCCCTTCTTTTTAAAATTTCTTTTAATCTTATGTTATGTGCTACCCTGCTGTTCGTCCGAAGCACCACTGTTTGAAGTTCCGACAAAGTTTGTTCAAGGCGATTTACATTCGTTGTCATGTCGTTTTGTTTTCAAGTTTGAATACTCTTTTAATATGTGTTTGCAAATTCCAATCACATAATTTCAGTAATATGTCAATGAATTTTGTTTTGCTTTCCTTGTCTGAAAAGCTATCCTTTGCATCAACAATTTGCAACAACATTTTTGCAGCTAAGTCAAAGTAGCTTTCTTTAAATGAATCAAGTGCTTTATCTCTTACAAAATCTGTTCGCTGCACATTTAAGTTTGTTCTCCAATCTCTACGAATATCAATTTCAGCAGCATTTAAACCTGGCACTGGAACAAACTGATATATGTTTGTTCTGTCTTTAATTTCACTTGCTTTTTTATTGTGGCTGTCAAGCAAATCAACTTTCAATCCGTCTTGTGTCCAAGTAAAACTGTTTTTTATTAGTTCAAAGATTTCATCGCCATAGCCGCTTCCCATTGGTGGCTTTTGCTTAAACCTATCCCTATATACGCCTCTTATTTCTGCTGCATCCCAATCTTCGTTCTCATCTTTTTCTAATTCCTTTTCTTTTTTCTCGTTTGCTTTTTTTTCTCTTTCAATTTCAATATCCAATTTTACTCTTAAACTATTCTCTGTATAAAAAGGGGATGATGCACCCAAATCCCCGTCCGAATCAATATATATTTTAAACTTGGAATCTATAAGAGTGACGAAACTTAAATTGCCGTTAGCATTACATGGAAGTAGAAAGCGAAATATTCCAGCAAGTCCTCCAGTTTCATCATAATCATAATTGAAAACAAATTCTTTGTGATAAGCTTCAAGACAAGGGGTTTGATGCCAAATTATTTCTGGCACAGAAAAATCCTTTGCTTTAACTACTCTTTCTTCTCTGTCGTCATTGTATTGAAATTTGATTGGTATATTAACATGAATTGCGTAATGCTGTATTATTTGCTCCCAACTATAAAAGAGGTGATGATGTGGATGATGTCTTCTGTGTTTTCCTTTCATAAACATTTCTTCGTGGAAGAATTTCTCGTTATGACCTCCATAAATGTCTTTGAAAATTAGTGATACAGTTGTGCCGTCAACATCTTTTTTCAAAGACCTCAAGACAACATATTTTCCCTTAGAATCAATCTCAACAGATAAGGGGTCATGCTTAACTAAATTATCACCTGCATACTGTGAGTCAATTTTAATTTTGTTAGTTACCATAAAACAAGACATGATACCAAGTCCAAACTGACTGATTGGATACAATCCCAAATCTCTATTTCTGAATTCGTGTGATGTGTAATATGAACGACCAATGTGCATCAAATAAGTTTCTACAATGTGCTTAGTCATTCCAATTCCATTATCAGAGCAACTTATGTTCAACTGATTATTTTTTTCATCATAGGTTGAACTGAAAATAATTTCAGGAGTGTATGGAATTTTAAGTTTGTCTGAAAGAGCTTTTCTGTGATAACAAGCGTCAATAGAATTTTGCAATAATTCTCTGAATACAACCATTTCGTCACCCCATAGTTCTGTTCCCATTAATAGGTTTACAATCCTGTCATAATCTAACTGAAACCTAAAATCTGTATAGATGTATGTTCCGTCTGATTTTATAAAATCAGTGCGGACTTCATTTACTAATTCTAAATGATAAGCATCAGTAATATCTTTCGTGTTGTCTTGTAAAATTAGTCGGCAACTTCTTCTTTCAGTGTCAATATAATTACACCAATCATTCAAGCCCTTTTGAATTGCTGGGTGTGAACACTTTGCCTCAATACGGATTTCATCAGGTGTTATCTTATATCCAAGAACCGCACGATGTTTTGCCCATTCATCTGCTGATAATTTGAGAGAATGTTTTGCTGTTGAATTAAGATTTACAGAGTGTATGTCATCAAAAATAAAATCTTGTAAAACTTTTGGAGTTCTTTCGGGGTCAAGGTCAATTAGGTCTGCTAAACGCAATAGCAAACAGCAGTATTGTAAATTAACAGCAAGTTGTCCAATGTGTAAATCCCTTCTGTAATCTTCGTTCCTTAAAGCATTAGCATTTTCCCAATGGGATTTGCAAACAAGGGCTACATATTCTGCATAGTTGACTTCACCAATTTGAATTTTAGAATTTGATTTTCCTTTTGAGCCGAATTGCTTGTTCACATATTCTGCTCCTCTTTCAGCATGATTGATTCTAAGATATTCTGTGTAGGCAATGTCTTGAATTCTTCTATACTCTAAAGGTGGTTGGCTTGGTTTGGTTTTCTTTTTCGCTTTGGTTGGTTTCTCTCTTTCTTTGTATTCTTCTTCATGTTCTTTATATCGTTGCATCCTTTCAATTCTATGAAGTTCATTATACCATTGTTCATTTGAATTCATAAAAGTTTGATACTTGTCCGATTCAATCCATTTATAAAACTCCTCTTGGCTTGAAGCCATTCCTATGTCATGCAAGTATGCACTATAAAGTAAAATTGAAAGTTCAATACTGTTGAGATTTGTAAGTGTCCGTTTAGGAATTAAGCGAAAAATATTTTCAGCAACACGAAACCCATGTTCAGGGTCGTGCAAAGTATAGAGAGGAAAACTCCTTGAAACTTGTTGCAGAATGGGGTATGAACCCGCAATGACTTTATTAACTACTGATGAAACTTCACTTGCTTCAAAGCCGTCTGTCTTTTCACGCTTGCAAAGTAATTTGAAAAGTTGTGTCTCTGTTATTCTATGCATAAAAGTTTAATTTTATTACTGTCGGTTGAAGGTTGCACTGTCGCCATAGGGTTGCACATAACGGTTTTTGGCTTGGCGAAGTGGGGGAATTCAAAGTACAAATGTTCAAGTTAGTACAAAAGTTCAATAGAATTCCAATGCTCAAATTTAGTACAAAAGCCCCCATTTTGCCAAACCAATGTTATGCGGTCGGCTTTCTTTTCTGTCCATTTGCGTCAAACTATTCCATTATTTTATTTTGTTGTATTACCGTCATTTTGGTCAGCGTCAATTGGTTCCCATAATTCTATTTTGTTGCCTTCTGTGTCCATAATATGTACAAATTTTCCGAAGTCGTAAGTCGCAATACTGTCAAGTATAGTTACTCCGTTTTCTTTGAGCTTGTTTACAAGTCCTTCAATATTCTGAACTTGGTAGTTAATCATAAAATCCTTTTTGGATGGGGAAAAATATTCATCCCCTTTTTTGAAAGGTTTCCATTGAAGAGAGTTTATCTCGTCAGGTCTGTTAACGTTTCTGGATTCAAAACTCGAAGAACCCCAATCATTTATTTCAATCCCTAAATTTTTGGTGTACCATTCTTTCGTTTCCTTCAGATTGTCTGAATAAAAGAAAATTCCACCAATTCCCGTTACCTTAGGGGATGTGTCTTTAGTTGAAGCTGTGTTTGTCGCTTCGTTTTTTTGTTTGTCCATTTTATTTATTTTTTTGTTTGTTTTACTTGTCTGATTGCAACTTATAAAAATTATTGCAATTGAAATTGTTAGTATTAGTCTATTCATTTTGTCTTTCTGTTTTTTAATGTTGTGTCGTCTTTTAAGCTGCCGCATAACGTGTGCAACAAAAATGCCGTTGCAAAGCGAACTCTTATAGATAAATCTCTCGTGAGCGAAGCAATGGTTCATTTTACATTTTTGTTGTTGTTAGCCGCAGTGCTTCTGCATTTATATTTTAACTTTATATTTCTTTTTCAAAATCGCATCTGGCAAATCTTCTAAAATTTTTGAACCAGTGATAAAGTTGTCTTTTAATTTATTTTCTATTTTTTTTGCTGCCGCAAGAGTGTTAGGTTTATGACTAACACTGTTTCTGTCTTTTGCAAAATCCTTACATCGTCCTAAAATACCATTGTCCAAAACATTTTCTTTAATCATTTCATTAATTAGAGTTGCTTGTTTAATGTATGCTGGTGGTCTAAATCTCGCGTAAATAAATTTACTTTTCTTTTTTGCTTGTTCAGCAGTAGTGTAAAGCAAGCGCTCAACTATTTGTCCTAAGTTTTGCAAACCAATATCAGGGTCACCTTTTAAGAGATAATGTTCATAGCAGTCTTGAACATCTTTTTTAATTTGACTTTTGAATGATGAAAAGTCAGAAGGAAATGGAATATACAATGAAAGGGAAATGCCTGGGTATTCAATAATACCTCTTCCATTGTCATCAATTCCCATATATCCTATTCCAAATTTTTTACAGGACATTATGTCCTTTTGATATTCTGCAGAGGATAACTGATTGTTTTTTGGATACGCGACAATTATTCTAATAGGTTGTCCAGCTGCAACGATATCAGCAAATTGCTCCTTTATTGAAACTGGAAAAGGTCTTTGGGCTACTTCGCATGCAATGAAATGAGTTTTCGTTTTCCAATGCAAAGTTGGTTGTATCGGAATATCAATATGAATGGATTGCTCAACAATACCATTAATAAGAGAATAACGCTTCTTAATAATTGTATTCGCTGCTTCTCCAAATAAATGGAGATTTGATGGTAATATTGAGAACTTAATCACTGGTTTCCTAAAATTTCTTCAATAGCGGTTTTAAGCTCCTCCAACGTTCTTTTTATATCTTCATCATTCCTTTCCTCATCTGTGAGATGTTGGATATAATAAAGGGCGTTATTGAAGTTAGAAATCAACTTCCTTTCGTCATAGAGAACACTTACGGTTGTATTGTATATGCCATCAATACTTTGAGTTTTGTCATAAAAGATTTGTGTTAAAGCTTCAACCGCTCCTTGTTTTGGATAGGAGACATTTCTTGAGGAGGTAGCAATTTTACCAACTAACTTAAAATCTCTGGTGCTTTTAATAATTCCCTTTTGAAACTTGTCAATTAAATTGTCTCTGACCTGTTCAATGTTTTTAATTGTCTCTGGAAAATTTCTACGAACAGTTTTTAATGCACCCTCCATTTCAATAAAGAAATCCTCTGTTAGTTTTTGCTTCAACTTAGGTTTTTGTAGTTCCTGAAGAATAGTTTCTTTAAATCTTTCAGGAAGGTCAATAAGCAATCGGCATCTGCGGATTGTTCCTCTATTAAGACCCGTTTCTTCACTTAACTGAATTTCGTTAGGTTTATATCCAAGTTTCTTAGTAAGTAATTCAATAACTTTTGTAATCTTATTTGCTATTGTAAATAAATCCCACTGCTCCCGAAGCGCATGAATATTGAACATCATTAGTAAATTATCAAGAGGAGTTGGTTCGTCTTGAACAATTGCCGGGATAGTTGGAAGATTTAACTTTTTAGATACACGCCATCTTCTTTCGCCATCAATTATCACGAAATACTTCCCTTCCGCGTACACAGAAATAGGAACAAGGATTCCATATTCTTTTACAGAAATCAATAAGCTGTCCATTTCCTCTTGACGAAATATTATCCGAGGATTATCAGGATTAGGCTTTATTAAATCAGTGCTAATATTTCTTAAAGAAGATTTCTTTTCCATAGCATAATCTTATATATTATTTTTTGATCTTGCGTAAACATTGCGGCTAACTCTTGTAATTACGAACTATTGCGTTTATTCTACCAAAATAGCTGGATATACG
>CAZEWJ010000008.1:0-109591 GCA_964515875.1 uncultured Ignavibacteriaceae bacterium
TTACTGACATTTCTAAATTGCTGAATGTACTGACATTTCTATCTTGCTAATACACAAGGCTGCAATAAAGGGCTGTTGAAGATTGCGACTTCCCTTCCTTGCATTTATTAAGCATTAAAAATAACTTTAATAGTATTTTTAAAGCGAATATGACAATACAAAATATTAAAATACCAGAAGACAGATTATCAGAAATTTGTAAAAAATACCTCGTTAAGGAACTTGCTGTTTTTGGATCGGCATTGAGAAATGATTTCAATAAAGGAAGTGATGTTGATTTATTAATTGAATTCAAGCCAGAAGCAAAAATCAGTCTGTTTGATCTCATTGATTTGAAGGAAGATTTCGAAGAATTATTCGGCAGAGAAGTAGATGTTGTAACAAAGAATGCCATTAACAGGAGCCATAACCAAATCCGGAAAAAAGCTATCCTGGAAAATAATAGAACTATTTATGCAGCATAACAAATCGGCCCTTATAGATATCCTGACTTCTTCTGAAAATATTATCCGGTACATAAATAATAAATCCAAATCTGATTTTTATAATGATGAAGTCATTCAGGATGCTGTAATACGGAGGATTGAAATAATAGGTGAAGCATCGAATAGAGTTTCGGATGAAATTAAAGACAACTTTCCTGATCTGCCCTGGAAAAAGATGAGGTCAATGCGAAATATTCTTATTCATATGTATGATGAACTGGATCTTGATATAGTGTGGGAAACATCAATAAAGGATATTCCTTTATTAGTAAAAAGATTAAAAGAAATAATTCCTTTGATAGAAGAGTAGACTATTTCAAATTATTCCCCCTTTCTTGCATTTATACATCATTCAAAATAACTTTAATTTCAATTTTTAGAGCGTTATGGCACAAGAAACTGATGAGAAGAATATTACCGTTAACCGTAAAGCAAGATACGAATATTCAATTCTCCAGACATATGAAGCAGGTATTGTTCTTACAGGAACTGAGGTTAAATCATTAAGGGAAGGAAAAGCTAACCTCGTAGATAGTTATGCTTCTTTAATTAGGAACGAAGTCTGGCTTAATAGTGCTCACATTAGCGAATACAAGCAGGGAAATATAAATAATCATGATCCAACCAGACCAAGAAAGCTTCTTTTAAATAAAAGTGAGATAAGAAAACTCATCGGAAAAGTAAAAGAGAAGGGATTAACTTTGATACCGCTTCGCTTATATTTTAAGAAAGGAAAAGTTAAAGTTGAACTGGCGCTTGCTAAAGGAAAAAAAGTTTATGATAAAAGGGAATCAATTGCAAAAAGGGATTTGCAGAGAGAACAGGAACGGAGATTTAAGTATTAAATTACAGAGAGCAAAGAGCATGGTGCAGAGAGTAATTTCGGAAGTTATTTTTCACTTTGCTCTATGCCCTTTGCCCTATGCCCGTGAAGGACTTAGATGAGCAAACCCCACTTCCCTCCTCTTGATGAACAGATGGATCTCATTAAAAGAGGTGCATTTGAGATTATTCCTGAAGAGGAGCTTGTTAAGAAGATTGAAAAATCAATTAAAGAGAATAAGCCGTTAAAAATTAAGCTTGGCTGCGATCCGAGCAGACCTGATCTTCACATAGGGCACGCTGTTGTTTTAAGAAAGCTTGCACAATTCCAGCAGCTTGGCCACCAGGCAATATTAATTATTGGCGATTTTACGGGAATGATTGGTGATCCTTCCGGTAGAAATGCTACACGACCTGCTTTATCTCTTGAAGAAACAAGAAAAAATGGCGAGAGTTATTTTGAACAGGCTTCAAAAATCCTGGATAAGAAAAAAACTAAAATTGTTTATAATTCGGAATGGCTGAGCAAAATGAGTTTTGAAGATGTTATAAAGCTTTCTTCAAAATATACTGTAGCAAGAATGATTGAACGTGATGATTTTACAAAACGCTTTAAATCAGGTGAACCAATAAGCGTTCACGAGTTTCTCTACCCTCTTGCTCAAGCAATGGATTCTGTTGCGATTGAAAGTGATGTGGAGCTTGGTGGTACTGATCAGAAATTTAACCTATTAGTTGGAAGAGATATCCAGCGTGAATTTGGAATTGAACCACAGGTTATATTAACAATGCCTCTGCTTGTTGGCACAGATGGTATTGAAAAAATGAGCAAATCTTATAATAACTACATTGGAATTTCTGAAGCACCAAATGAAATTTATGGCAAAACTCTTTCAATCCCTGATAATCTTATCTATACTTATTATGAACTTGCAACAGATGTTTCTAATGAAGAGCTGAAGAAGATCAGAACGGAATTAGAAAATCAAACAACAAATCCCCGTGATTTAAAAAGACAATTAGCAAGAACTCTTGTAAGAATTTATTATGATGAACAATCCGCTCTTGGTGCAGAAGAAGCTTTTGATAAGATATTCATTAAGAAAGAAATCCCGGATGAAATTCCTGAGTTCAAAATTGAAACTGGTGATAAAAAAATAAATATTATAGACCTGATTCTTGCAGTACAATTTGCATCATCAAAGAGTGAAGCGAGAAGATTGATAACTCAGGGCGGTGTTACAGTTGATGGGGAAAAGATTGATGATATTACAAGCACTGTTAACCTTGATAAAGAAAAAATTTTAAAAGTAGGAAAGAGAAAATTTATTAAGATTATTTCTGTTTAGGATTATTGTCACACTTCGACTTCGCTCAGTGTGACATTGAACCTGTCATCCTGAGCGGAGTCGAAGGATGACAGAACTAATCAATATATTTGAAATAAATAAATAGAAAGGAGATGATAATTTGTATGTACCAACTAAAATATTCTTTACAAAAGGTGTAGGAAGGCACAAAGAGTACCTTAGCTCTTTTGAGCTTGCTTTAAGATCGGCAGGGATTGAAATATGCAACCTTGTAACCGTAAGCAGTATTTTTCCTCCAAATTGTAAAAGGATAACAAGAGAAGAGGGATTAAAAGAATTACAGCCGGGACAAATTACATTCTCTGTCCTTGCCCGTAATTCTACAAACGAACCGAACCGGCTTATTGCTGCTTCAATTGGTGTTGCATTACCTGCCGATGCGAATGCCTATGGATATTTATCGGAACATCACCCTTTTGGGCAAACAGAAAAGACCGCAGGTGAATATGCAGAAGACCTTGCTGCTACTATGCTTGCTACGACTCTTGGGGTTGAATTTGATTCTGAAAAAGACTGGAGTGAAAGAGAAGATATTTATAAGATGTCGGGTAAGATTGTTCGTTCTTTTAATATAACACAATCTGCCGAAGGTGATAAGAATGGGCTGTGGACTACTGTAATAGCATTAGGAATTCTGCTTCCTTAAAATATAGGTAAAATGATTGTTTGGTGAATTTACGTTCTGGATATTTTTTTGGATTATTATAGCGATTTTGTTTTATGTTGATCTCTATGTAACCGGTCACCGCACGGGGGCAATAACAGTTAAAAGCAGTTTAAAATGGAGTGGTCTGTGGATTCTCACCGCTCTTATCTTCAATGTTTTTATTTATTTCTATCTTGAAGATGGACATACTAAGGCTCTTGAATTTTTAACCGGCTACCTTGTAGAATATTCTCTCTCTGTCGATAACCTCTTTGTTTTCCTTTTGATATTCAAAGTGATGAATGTTTCCCCTGAGAATCAGCCACAAATATTAAAGTGGGGAATTATAAGTGCAATAATTTTCAGGATAGCTTTTATTTTTTTAGGGGTTGGGCTAATCAAACTTTTTCATCCTATTATTTATCTTTTTGCTCTTATTCTTTTATATGCCGGATACAAAATGGCATTCGGGGGAGAATATCAAGTAGATGTTGATAACAATCCGCTTGTAAAAGTTGCCGTAAAATATTTTAAATTTCTTCCTGGTTATCATGGCAGGCTTTTCTTTGTAAAAAAAGAAGGTAAGACTTATGCTACAACTCTTTTTTTAACTCTGCTGCTCATTGAATCCACTGACATTGTGTTCGCAGTAGATTCGATTCCGGCTATAATTGCAATCACAAGAGATGAGTTCATAATAATTACTTCAAATATATTCGCTATCCTCGGCTTACGTGCCTTGTATTTTGCTTTGGCTGGAATAGTTGATCTCTTTGCTTTCCTGAAATATGGTGTTGCTACTGTTTTATTTTATGTGGGGATAAAGATGCTCATCGCGGATTTTTACGAAATCCCTACTATAATTTCCCTATGTGTGATAATAGCTTGTCTTGGCGGTTCAGTTATTTTATCACTCGTGAAGAAAAAATCTTCTTCACCAGAAGACCTGAAAAATGAATAAGCAAAGCAAAGAATAACCCCACCAGCATCGGTTCAATTATATAAATTTCATAATCAAAATTATCTTTTATAAAATACCAGGTTGTGCTAGCCGTGAGAGCTGCCAACATCTCTGCAATAATAATTTTTTTGTTCACTCTTAAAATTGGATAATAAGAAGAGATAACTGGAAGAATTATTGCCGGAATACAAAGCGAACCTATTGTGTACCATATTTCGATTACTGAAGGAATTATATAAGCAAGTATTAAGGCAATTATTCCTGAGATAGCTAAACCGGCAACAGTATAAGATTTAAGCTGAGTTTCTCTTGCATCTTTTTTAAGTCTGAAAATAAAATCTCTCCCGATAGTTGTTGCACTAAGAAATAGAAAACTATTTGCAGTTGACATTATTGTTGCAAACATTGCTGCATAAAAAATTCCTTTCAATCCATTTGGCAAAACAACTTCAGATAGTAAAGGATAAGCTGTCATTGGAGATTCAATATTTGGCAATAGTGCTCTTGCATAAAGCCCCGTTGATGTTGTAAGGAAATCAAATAAAAACCAGAAGAAGATAGAGATGATAATTCCTTTCATTGCAATATTTCCATTCTTTGCAGCATAACATCTTTGGTGAAAGCCGGGATCGGCAAATGTCCACAATGCAATTAAAAACCAGATTACTATAAATGTAATTGAAGCTCCTCCATCTAATTTCAGATGATCCGGAGGAAGTGCTTTTATTAAGTAATCCAATCCGCCCGTTGAGTTATAACAAAAGATAAAGATCAGGATAAAGCCTGCAAACATTACAAAGAACTGGATTGCATCCGTGTAAAGATCAGATCTGTATCCACCGCGGAATAAATAAATCAGAGAAAGAAAAAGTCCGATTACCAAACTGTAAACTATGTTAATATCAAAAATGAGCGAGATAAGATTTGCTGTCATTAAAATATAAGGCGCAGGAGAGACAAGTAAAAAAACAATTACAGCAGATAGAAGGCCTGTTCCCTTTCCATAAACTTCAGTAAGCTTATCGGGAATAGTAAATAGCGATGCTTCTCTTATTTTCTTTGCAAAAAAAATAGCAAATAAAAAAGCAAAAATATAGTAGGGAAATCCTTGTGTGAACCAGCTAACGATTCCGTACCTGTAAGTGAACTCACCGACGCCAAGAATTCCACCATACCAGGTTGAAACCGTTGTTAGAACAAATAATTTTAACCCGACCTTCCTGCCTGATAGAAGAAAATCATCTGCTTCATCACTGTATTTTCTTCCGGCCCAAAATCCTACACCTATTACAATTGCAAAGAAGAAAATGATTATTAGAATATCAAGTAGATTAAGAGAGAGCATTTGATTTAGCAGAATTAAAATTTCTGACAATGAAAATTATTCCTCCATTTATTTCCAAAAAAACTTTGTTGGATAAAGCAACATTACTTGTGCTTTCTTTTTCTCCAAATGGAAAGACGATATTCTTTAAAGGATACTTCAGACTTTTTGAAGTAATTTTTGTTTTTTTATCAAATCCATAAAGAGAAATTATTTCTCCGGGAGAAGTTTTTAATTCAACTTTCCCTGTGTAAGGAATAAGGAGAGATTCTTCTGCAATAAGCTTTAATTTTATTTTGTTAAAGAATTTAATAACAATACCAAGGTTGCAAAATGTATGATCGAGCCTGTTGCCGGTTACACCTAATAATATTGACTCTTCAAATCCTTTTTGAATTGCAAACTTCAGAGATTTTTCTACATCAGTATCATTTTGTCTTTTAAGTTTTATAATTTTTGATTTGTTCTGATAAAACTTAAGAGTAGCTTCATCTATTGAGTCCATATCGCCAATTATAAACTCGGGGATTAAATTTAGTTTCATTGCTTTATTTGCACCACCATCAGCACAAATTAAAGTTGAATAACTGTGCTTCTGTAAAAACTGAATTACATTTTTCCCTGGTGGTTTTCCGTTTGCGAGTATGATACACTTTTTCAATTAGCCTCACATTTAAAAATACTTTCACGTAGCACAGCCTATCAGTCTGTGCATGGAATATGTAAAGAAACAATAATGGTAGCACAGATTAATAATCTGTGCTACGTAAATACTATAACCCAACTTGCAATCCCACTAAAAAATTTCTTTCTGCAGCAGGGAAAAATTCTTTACCAATTGCAAATGCCGAATATAAATCATCAAAAATATTATTTACCTGTACGAAAACTTTTGAAGGACTGAGAGCATCAAAAAGAGTGAGCTCATAGCTTCCAAAAAAGTCAGCAGCAAAATAGGCTTCATTTTTATTATCTGAATAATCAACAAACCCCGGATACTGATTAAGATATGATAGGAGATTTTCATCATAATTATCGGAATAAAAATCTCCAACATATTTTCCGGCTAATCTTAAATATAAACCTTCATACCTGAAATTAAATCCGAAATTTGCAAGAAAATCGGGGAAGCCGCTTATCCTGTTTCCATTAAGCTCAATAAAATTATCAGCATCAAGAAAAAATCTTCCTTCATCAATTGTATTCCTGCTGTAAGTTGTATTTCCAAATATTTCTAAATATTCAAAGAGTTTTGCAACCGTAGAAACCTCAACTCCCTGGTGAACAGTTTTATCAACATTTCCTGTAACAGGCTGCCCAAATCTATCAACTTGCCCGTTCGCAACTATTTCATCATTAAAAAGCATATAGAAAACATTCAAAGATATATTCAGGTTTTCTGTAATGAACGAAGTTCCAATTTCAAAATCATTCATTGTTTCAGGTTTAACAAGAGGATTATCAAAATTAAATGAACCGTCAAAGTTTTGTTCAAACTGAGGAACTTCTCCACCACTTGATTCTGCTGCATCATAATAATTTTTTAATCGTGGTTCTCTGGTAACTCTTGCAAAAGAGAAATAAATATTTTGATAAGGAGATAAAGAATAATTTATTCCTACTCTCGGATTAAAAAATATATCATCAACAGAAAACTCTGTTCTTACATATTTTTCATTATAGATTTTGTATTTATGATAAGCTAACTGTAACTCGCCAAGAAGATTTATTTTATCATTCATCTTGTATGATTCATGCAAAAACCCGCTGATAATATCATTACTTCCATTATAAAAATAGTAGTAACGATTTAAATCGTAACCTGGCGGAAGATTATTTGCATACTGAATCCTTCCCCAATGATCTGATCTGTGAAATCTCAGTTCTCCTCCAAAAATTAATTCTCCTTTACTATGCTTCAAACTAATTCTTGGAATCCATCCATACTGAGTATTCTCAACTTGTGCACGTATTAAAGGATTAGTTGGGACAAAGCTTGTGTCATATCCACCTTCACTTAATCTGAAATAATCATCATAGTAAATATGCCAGTAAGCATCATAATCAAAAAAACCTTTTCCTATAACCAAAAAGAGTGCGGAGTTTAGTGTAAGATTATCATTTAATTGCAGTTCATTAAGAAGTTCATAATGTGGCTGAGAAAAGTTTTCTATTTCAACAGGTCTGCGAGGAACAACATACGTAAAAGTATCTGCTTCAGCTCCCCAATCTGAATAATTAGCTCTCCTTAATTCTTTATCTTTAATTACAAATTTGGGAAGTCCTGTATAAGCTAAACCATCTTCAATGGGCCCGCCAAAGAAATTAATTTGTGTAGTAAGGTTCTCATCATATCTTACAGCGGAAACATGATAGGAGTTAAACTTCACCCATGAATTATTCCTGTAGCCGCTTGAAAGAATTTGACCAAGCTTTGCATAAACAGAATACTTTTCATCAATTAATCCACTTGAAAATGCTGCTGAGTATTTTTTTGTATTGTAACTACCAATAGAAGCTGAAACTCCCACTTTGGGTTTGTTGGAAAAAACTGAAGTAATAATATTAATTGAACCTCCGATCGCAGGATAACCAAGAACACCGGTTCCCGCTCCTCTTTGAACTTGTATCAGTTCAGTGCTTGCAAGAAGATCCGGAAAATCAAGCCAGTAAACATTATGATCTTCAGGATCATTTTGAGGAATACCATTGATTGAAACTGTAATTCTTCTCTGGTCAAATCCGCGGATGCTAAGATAATTATAGCCGATTCCATTTCCCCCTTCAGAATAAAAAGTTGTTGAAGGGAGATAGCTTAGAAATTGAGGAATATCCTGGACAGTATAATTCTCTTCAATCTCTTCCCTTTTTATTTTTTCAAAAGTAACTGGGGTAACTCCTTTTTCACCAAGGCTTGCTTCAACAAGTACAGTTTGAGCAGGAATAATTCGCGGAGTAAGTTTTATTGAAATCGTGGAATCAAAATCTTTTTTAGTAACAGAATATTTTTCGGTTTTGTAACCAACATAACTTATTACAATCAAATCTCCGATAGTAACATTCGCAAAGGTAAAATTACCAACTTCATCAGTGGTTGTCCCTTCGCCTTCTATGCCCTGTAAAATAATATTTGCTTTTGGCAAAGGTTTGTTTGTTTCAAAATCTGAAACTATTCCCCTTATCGGATTCTGAGCAAATAAAAAACTATTTAAAATGAAAAAAAGAATGATTAAATATTTCATCTTACCCTCCTAAATAAAAAAAGCCGTAAGAAACGGCTAAGGATTTTTTAATCATTCTTCAGCCCGTTTCCCTACGCTGGTATTATCCAGATCAGGTTTCAGGGTTTAATCTCAGTTATCCCAAAAATTCGGGAGAACACCCCTAACGGCTAATTGTCAATATTTTTAAGAACTCTATATAAAAGAAAACAAAATTCCTGAATTATTCAACTTTAAGAATTTGACCGGCAACAATCTTATTACTCGATAAGGAATTCATACTCTTAAGTTTTGCAACAGATAAACTATGCTGTTGAGCAATTGAATAGAGTGTATCGCCGCTCTTTACAGAATATGTTTTTCCGGTCTTTTCATTTTTTGTTACTTTTTTCTCAGGAATATCATAAACATCTGCATCTGAAAAAATCTTTAATGTTTTTCCGGCAAGGATTTTATTGCTTTTCAATCCATTCCATTTTCTAACATTAGATGAAGATACTCTGTACTGTTCAGCAATCAGTCCAATTGTTTCGCCGGATTTTATTTTATGATAAATAACATTTGAAGAGGTTTTTGTCGTGTTATCTCCTAATGAAGAAGTTTTTTCATTGGTATAGATTTTAATTGTCTTTCCTGCAATCAGCTTATTGCCGGATATATTATTCCATTTTTTAATCATTGAAATATTAACACCAAACTTTTCAGCAAGTCCGCTTATCGTATCTCCTTTTTTAACACGATACCTGAAGAGAGAAGTTTTTGTTGTAGTTACATTATCATTAGAAGAATAATATGAGGAAGATTTATCAGTATAAATCTTCAGGTTTCTGCCGGCATAAATTTTATTTCCGGATAAATCATTCCACTCTCTCAGTGATGAAATACTTACACTATATTTACCAGCTATAGAATTTAGGGTTTCGCCTCTTCTTATCCTGTGGTAAACAAATGAGCTTGTATTTTTTTGAACTGTATTCTGAGATGTGGTTGTTTTTTCTATTGGAGACTGAGTATCGAGGCTTGCATAAAATTCTTTTTTGTCTCCAGGAACATAGATTGTCAGATTCTGTCCTACTATTATTGTAGTAGTGTAAGGAATATTATTCCAGTTTCTAATATCGCTTACCCTTGAATTAAAAAGATCTGCAATACTGAGAAGACTCTCATTCTTTTTAACATGATAATTAATAGGAACCATACCTTCAGGAATAACAACTGTATTCTCTATTGTTGTTTCAGTTTTATTTTCTGTTAAATCAGTATTATCTGTTGCTGTAACTATAACATTGCCTGTCTTCTCTTCCTCAACCGGAGTATTATCTTTATTTAAGTTAAGATAAGGAGAAACGTAATCTCCATTTTCATTTGCAGTTTCAGTATTTGTATTATAGGCAAAATTCTTATCATTAAGATTAGAAACAGGAATTTTTAACTCAACCCCTTTAGAAAGCTTTGTTTTTGTTGAGACATTATTTGCATCAGCCAAATCCTGTTTTGTAATGCCATATCTATTAGCAATCTTTGTTAAGGTTTCACCTTTTTGAACATTATGCACAAGATAGGTTCTTCTTGCATCATCAGGAATGTTTATCAAATTTTCAGCAAATGTATTGTAAGTTCCTTTGGGAATTTTGAGCGGGTAACCTCCTGAATAATTCATCGGAGTGCAAAGCTGTGTTAGCTCCGGATTCATATCTCTCAAGGTTTCTAAATTTACTCCGGCAATCCCGGAAAGATATCCGAGATCAATAGCCCCATCTATATTATAAACTTCACATTGATAAGGTGTTTCATGTACAATATCCGTAAAGCCATATTTAATAGGATCCATTGCAACAAGACAAACGGCAATATATTGAGGGACGTAACTTCTTGTTTCCTTTGGTAAAAATCTTCTTATTGTCCAGAAATTATTATCACCGCCTTTTCTCATGGCTTTTTTAACCCTGCCTTCACCAGAATTATAAGCTGCAAGAGCCAAGTACCAGTCACCGAGGGAATTGTATAAATCCTTTAAATGCTGAGCTGCAGCTCTTGTTGATTTTTCAGGATCTCTTCTTTCATCAAAATAAAAATCTGACTGGAGACCATATAACCTTCCTGTAGATTTGATAAACTGCCACAAACCAACAGCACTTGCCCATGAACGTGCAACGGGATTCAATCCACTTTCAACCATACTTAAATAAACAAGCTGCTGAGGAACACCTTCTTCTTTGAAAATTCTTGCCATCATCGGGAAATACTTTCCTGAACGTGAAAGCCAGAGATTCATATGCTTTCTGCCTTTGCCGGTGAAATATTCTACCCATTGATCTACATGGGAATTAACTTCCAGAGGAACATCTGCAGGAATGATAAGAGGAGTGGTTTCTTCTTTGTCAGTTAATGATAATTGGAGTTCGGGCATTGTTTTGCCCATCCATTCTTCCAAAGCTGCAAAGGAAACATCAACCGGAAGTTCAGTTAATCCATCAACGTAATTCTTATAATCTTCAATAATTGAATTTTCAAGCTCAACATAAGCTTCATTCTGGTCAATTCCAGGATAATAGCTTAGATTATTAATTATTCTTAAAGCAGATTCATAATTAGTTACAATTTCTGAAGGATTGCCGCTCTCTTGTTTAGCTAAAGCCTGAACATATAATTGACGGGCTTGTTCAAGCATTTCTGCAACTATACCACTTTTAGGATAGCTGTTAGTAGTTTCAGTTGTAGTAGTTGATTCATCATTCGATACCTGATTAACAGAACTGCATGATGTAAGAAATAATGTGAGTAGCAGAACAGCAAAGTTCAACAATAGAGCTTTTTTCATAGAATCTCCGATTTTTAATGAATCCTGCGGCGGCAATATAAGTTTTGATTTTTTATTTATCAAGTAAAAAATTAAATAGTTTTAGTTAACCGATAGTTTTTTAATAAGTTACTATAAAGGAATATTCCCATGTTTTTTTCTTGGGTTTTTATCTACTTTAGTTTCCAAAAGATTAAATGCATTAATTAATTTTAATTTTGTATCACCCGGTAAAATTACATCATCAATATATCCGCGTTCAGCAGCTATATATGGATTCGCAAATTTTTCAATATATTCATCAAGCTTTTTCTGTGATTCTGCTTTTGGATCTTTTGCTTTTTCAATTTCTTTCTTAAAGATAATCTCTACGGCACCTTTTGGACCCATAACTGCAATTTCCGCAGAAGGCCAGGCATAATTAAAATCTCCCCTTATATGTTTTGAATTCATAACATCATAAGCGCCGCCATAAGCTTTTCTTATAATAACAGTAATTTTGGGAACAGTAGCTTCACAAAAAGCATAAAGAAGCTTGGAACCATGCCTGATAATTCCGTTCCACTCTTGTTCAGTTCCCGGCAAAAAACCCGGGACATCAACTAAAACAAGAAGAGGAATATTAAAGGCATCGCAAAAACGAACAAAGCGAGCACCTTTTACAGAACTATTTATATCTAAAACTCCTGCTAAAACCTGGGGTTGGTTTGCAACTATTCCTAAAGCCCTTCCACCAATTCTCCCAAATCCTACTATAATGTTTTCTGCATAGTGTGAATGAACTTCAAAAAAATCATTATCATCTATTAAAAGATTAATAATCTCTTTCATATCATAAGGCTTATTAGGACTATCAGGGATTACAGAATCCAATCTTTTATCATGCGAAACCAAATTTAAATCGAATGCAATCTTAGGGGTTCTATCCATAAAGTTCAATGGTAAAAAACTCATCAGCTTCCTTACACCGGAAAGAGTTTCAATTTCATTATTATATATAAAGTGCGAGACTCCGCTTTTTGAAGCATGAGTTTCAGCTCCACCAAGATCTTCAAAACTAACATCTTCGTGTGTAACGGTTTTTACAACATTAGGTCCTGTTACAAACATATAACTTGAATTTTTAACCATAAAAATAAAATCAGTAATTGCGGGCGAATAAACAGCACCGCCGGCACAAGGTCCAAGCACAACAGAAATTTGAGGAACAACCCCGGATGCAAGTGTATTTAACAAAAAGATATCAGCATAACCACCAAGACTAACAACACCTTCTTGAATTCTTGCACCACCTGAATCATTCAAACCAATAACCGGAATTCCTGTTTTCATAGCTAATTTCATAATCTTAACAATCTTTTCTGCATGAGTTTCTGAAAGAGAACCGCCAAACACAGTAAAATCCTGGCTGAATAATGCAACTGGTCTTCCTTCAATTCTTGCAGTTCCTGTTACAACTCCATCACCTGCATACCGTTGATTTTCAAGCCCAAAATCTTTTGAGCGGTGCTTGACAAACATATCAAGCTCTTCAAAGCTTCCTTCATCAACAAGGAGATCTATTCTTTCCCTGGCAGTTAGTTTTCCTTTATCGTGCTGACTTTTAATTCTTTCCTTACCGCCGCCAAGTTTAGCCTCTTCTTTTTTCTTAAGAAGATTCTCTATTTTCTCCTGCATATTTAATTCCTTTCGACAACTATTATACCATTAGATTAAAAACTACAAAGAATAATTTATGGTTGTAAGTGATTCCACAGCTTCAAAAGCTTCTTCAATTTCATTTTTGAGCATGGTAAATTTTTCCGATTTGTGATTGTTTAATTGCTTTTTATCCATTTTATCAATTTTTATTTCCTTTATAATTCTTCCAGGTTTTTTACTCATTAAAAGGATTTTATCCGAAAGCTGAATTGCTTCAATAAGATTGGTTGTCCCCAAAATAAAATTCTGTTTTTGGTATGAAGATAATTCATTGAGCAGATTATAAATTTCTTCCCAGCTTTCTTTATTCATTAGCTTAAATGAATCATCAATTAAAATAAAAGAAGGATTTAATGCTAAAGCTCTGGCTAAAGAAATTCTAAACCTGAACCCAAGGCTTTTATTATGAGGGAAATGATCTTCGTAACCAGTTAATCCAACAAGTGAAATAAGATCAGCTAAATTATATTTTTTTTGTTCGGAAAGATTCAATCCAAACTCTATATTTTGCCTAACACTTAACCAAGGAAATGAAGAAGGTTTTTCGGGTATTAAAGGAATTATCTTTTTATGATCAGAATCATCATAATAAATTTTACCACTAGAAGGTTCTACTAATCCTGAAATGATTTTCAGTAATGTTGATTTACCCGAACCAAAGGGTGCAAGTATTGAAGTTATTGTCCCGGTTTCTGAATAAGGAATTTCAAAACTGATATCCTCAAGAACATTTATATTCAAACCAGCTTCAGATGAATAAGTTTTACTGATTGATTCTAATTTAAGTAAACTGCTTTGATTCAATTCAACTCCAGAAAACAAATTTATTCCTGATATATCTAAGTACAAGCGTTCCTAAGAAAATAGTTAAACCAGTTATAAGAAAAACCGAAAAGATTGCTGAGAGGTCTTTATAATCCAAAGCTTGCTTAAATATTACACCTAATCCTAAGCCTCCTTTTATAAATTCAAAAATTATTAGCATTGACCAGAGATAAAAATGAAGATTAAATAAGTGCTCTGTAAGTCTTGGCTGAACATTTTTCCAGATTATTAATCTGCTTAATTTATTTTCACTTAAACCCAGCGATTGGGCTGAAAGAACATATTCCTCATTCACATTTTCTGATTCATTCTGAAATTTTATCATTATTGAAGTAAAAGCAGTTGCAAATGCAAAAACAAATTCAATAAATTCTGATTCAGGAAACCAGAATACTAAAAGTAAACCGATAATTATTCCCGGCAGGAATTCAGAAAACCATTCAAGTGAGTTAATAAAGAGAGAAATAAAATTGTTTTTTTCTATTAAATAAGGAGATAAAATTTTTACAGAGAAAAAAGCAAGAGTTATTGAAATGTAAATAACACTGATTGTTGATAAATAATTGGCTGGCAAATTATAATCAGTCCACAAATCCTGAAAAGATTCAATTACTATTGAGGGTTTCGGAAGAATCTGATTAACGGGAAGTAGAAACTCAAATAATAATATCCAAAGAACTAAATAAGTAAAAAGGAAATAATAAATTTTTGTGAAATGGCTTTTTTGAATTTTCATTAAAGATTAATCTCAATAAGACATAGGAATATATCTATTGAGATTAATTATATCAATCTTTTCAATTTTATTCATCCCTACCATAAATTCAATTCAGCAAGAAATGGATTATACTTTTTCTCTTCACCAATTGTACTTTCATCTCCATGACCGGGATAGATAATTGTATCATCAGGAAGAGTTAACAGCTTGGTTTTAATTGATTGGAGAATAGTAGCATAATCTCCTCCCCACAGATCAGTTCTTCCAATGCTATTCTGAAAAAGAACATCACCCGTTATACAAAATTTATCATCAGGAAAGTAAATACAATATTCTCCGGGAGTATGTCCGGGAGTAAAAATAAAAACAGGTTCAGTTTTTCCTAATTTTAATTTTAAATTTTCGGTTATATAATGATCCGGTAAAGGAGGTTTTGCCGTTGCTTCCATTTCCACAAATTCTGTTTGCTTCTCAAAATGCTCTATTAAAGGGAGATCATTTTCAGGAGCGTAATAAGGAACTTTATATTTTTCTTTAACAAATGCACAGCCAAAAATATGATCAATATGGCAATGAGTATTAACAAGATATTTTACTGAAAATTTATTAGATGAGATAAAACTTTCAAGCTCTTTTTCTTCATAGGAATTAGAGCAGCCGGGATCAACTATCATAGTCTCTTTTGATGATTCATCCCAGATCAGATAAGTATTTTCTGCAAAGGAGCTGAAAGTGAATTTCTTAACCTTAATCATTTTGGTTTAACATAAATAATTAAAAACGTCCCTCTTTGCAAAGAGGGACATCCCGCTTTTGCGGGAAGGAGATTTGTTCCGCTTGTATTTGCAAACCAATTAAAGTTTGTAGCAATGTAACGCAAGGAATCCCTCTGTTCTCCCGCCGAGGCGGGATCGGGACTGTCTCCCTTTGCTAAAGGGAGACTTTTTTTAGCTGAATCATTTACTGAAATTCTTTTTTATCCTTGAATGAAGCTTCTTTGTATAATTATTAAAATTATCTTTCGTCTCCTCAATTGAATCACCGCCAAACTTCATAATAAAAAATTCTGCCAACGTCCACGCAAACATTGATTCACCGATTACAGCACAAGCAGGAACGGCAACAAAATCACTTCGTTCCCTTCTTGCATCAACTTTTTTCATCGTCTTCAAATCAACACTCTCAATGGGGCTCATCAATGTAGAAATCGGTTTCATTGCTCCTCTTACAATAATAGGAAGTCCGGTAGAAATTCCACCTTCTATTCCACCTGAGCGATTTGTTTTCCTCATAAGAATTCCGTTTTTAAGGATTATTTCATCGTGAGATTCCGAACCAAATTTTTCTGCAGACTCAAATCCTGTCCCGATTGAAACTGCTTTAACTGCATTGATAGACATTATTGATTGAGCAATTTCTGCATCAAGCTTTTTATCATAATGAACGAATGTACCAAGCCCAACAGGAACGCCAGTTGCAGCCACATAAAAAGTTCCTCCGAGTGTGTCTCCCTTTTTCTTTGCAACTTTTATCTTGTCAATAATTTTCTTTTCATGTTTGGAATCCAGGACTCTCACACTACTTTTATCTGCTTTTTCAGATAAGCTCCAGCCTTCAAAATTTTTAGGAAGATTGTTGCTGAAAAGTTTATCAGAAAAATTATTCTCAGGATAAACACCGCCAATGCTTTCTACAAAACTGCCAATTGATATTCCAAACTGCTCAAGAAAAATTCTTGCTATTGATGCAGCGGCAACTCTTGCAGCAGTTTCCCTTGCACTCGATCTTTCAATTGAATTTCTTATATCGTCAAAATTGTATTTTGATATTCCTACAAGATCAGCATGACCGGGACGAGGAATAGTAATTTTTTCAATTCCTGAAGATTTGCTTTCAATCTTCATTTTATCAATCCAGTTTTCCCAGTCTTTGTTCCGGATTAACATTGAAATCGGTGATCCCAGAGTTTTTCCAAATCTAACACCAGAAAGAATTTCTGCTGTATCAGATTCAATCTTCATTCTTAATCCCCTGCCATAACCCATTTGTCTTCTTTTCAAATGGAGATTTATATAATTAACATCTATTTTGAGATTGGAAGGAAAGCCTTCAACAATTGTGGTTAAAGCTTTACCGTGAGATTCGCCGGCTGTAAGAAATCTAATCATCAGGTTATTTTTTATAGTATTAAATTGACTATATCAACAATTCATTAAATTAAATCAAAATCAAAATTGAGTTTTGAGTGTCTTCAGAAAAGTTTGTTATTTCAAGGAATTTATTTCTTAAAATTTTTTCAATCTCATTTGTTGAACAATTTCCTTTTTTTATCCAGATTGTTTTAGGAGGGAATCCTTTTATAATTGCTTTTTCATTGAAATCTGAATCTTTAGAAACAATAATAAAAGAATTATTCTTGGCAAATTCCCATAAATTATTATCATTATCTTTTTCTGAACCTAATTTTTTTACATGAACTATTTCAGGAAAAATATCCTTAAGTTTATCACACAACTTATAAGAAAGATTTTGGTCAAGCAGTAATTTCATAATTACTGAGTAAGAGATTTTCTTTCTCTATCAGCGGCATAACTAAGGCAGGCAAGAATATCTTCATTGGTTAATTCAGGAAAGTCGTTTAATATTTCTTCTATGGTCATACCAGAAGCCAGATAATCAAGAACATCATAAACAGTAATTCTCATGTGCCTGATGCAAGGTTTACCACTTCGTTTTCCAGCTTCGAAAGTTATAATATCTTTATAGTTCATTGTAAAACCTGTTATTTATAAATAAAACATACCTTCGAACAGATTAAAATTCAAGTTATCAAAAAAATTAGCTCTAATTTAGAACAAAAAACGCCCGAATATGTCGGGCGTTTTGAAAAGTAAATTTTTTTTGAAATCCTTATTCTGGGATTTCAATTCCTCTGAACATATTAACTCCTTCAGCATCCTGAAGCTTTAACAAAACTGCCGAACCTTTCTTCTGTTCAAATACTTTTTTAAGATCATCCACATTTTCAATTTTCTTTTTATCAGCCTCAACAATTACTAAACCCTGGGCAAGTCTTTGATCATAAGCTCTACCGTATGGTTTAACTTCTGTTATCAGTACACCTTCGCTGGTATTGTATTTATCTTTTTCCTTGCTGGAAAGATTCCTAACACTTAGACCAACTTCATCAAAAGTTGCTGACATTGTTGAATTTTCTTTATTGTCTTTTTCTGATTTATCAACAACAGGTTCAGTCTTTGTTTCGTTATCTCTTGCATTAAGCTTAACTTTTCTCTGAATTTCTTTTCCATCACGGAAAATTGTTAACGTAACTTCAGTACCTGCTGATTTAGTTGCAACATAACTTTGAAGCTGGTTAGACTGGTTAACTTCCTTACCATCGATTTTAAGAATAACATCACCAATTTTTATATCGGCATTTTCAGCAGCTCCACCTTTAACAAGATCCTGAACGATTATTCCTCTTGGTCTATCCATTCCAAGGGATTTTGCCATAGCATCATCAACTTCACCAATAAGAACACCAATATATCCTCTGCTAACAGAACCATGAGCAATAAGATCTTTTGCAACTGATTCTGCTAAGTTAATTGGAATTGCAAATCCATAACCGATATAAGTACCTGTTCCCTGGGTTGCTATTGCTGAATTTACTCCGACAACAGCACCTGATAAATCAACCAATGCACCCCCGCTGTTACCCGGATTAATAACTGCATCTGTCTGAATAAAATTCTCAACTCCATAGCTATCGCGAATAAGCCCTAACTGCCCTCTTCCTATTGCGCTAACAATTCCAGCAGTCACTGTAGAAGAAAGTGAAAGAGGATTTCCTATTGCCATTACCCATTGGCCTACTTTCAATTGATCTGAATCGCCTAAATAAGCTATTGGCAAATTATCAGCTTCAATTTTTATTACAGCAAGATCTGTTAAAGGATCTGTTCCAATGACTTTAGCACTAAAATTGCGTTTATCATAAAGCCCGACTTCAACGCGGCTTGCATTTTCAACTACGTGGTTGTTAGTAATTATATATCCATCTTCAGAAATAATAATTCCACTTCCGCTGCCTCTTTGTTCATGCGGCATATCTTTAAATGGCGGCAAAAAGAAAAAATCATTCTGTGGAGCTTCTCTTTCAGAAACCACTGATATCTGAACAATAGCTGGTGTTACTTTTTCGGCAACTTCCACAAATGCCTTACTGAATGCCGTAGCATCAGCATCGAGATTTACCGGTGGTTCACCGGCACCGAGCTGTATGTCTGCAAGGTTTGGTCTCACTAATCCAAAACCTGAGAGTAAGATTGCTCCAAATAATACCCCGATAAGGATTAACGCAAATGCACCATACAGTCCTTTTTTGGATTTCATTTTTTATTCTCCTTTATTTTTTAAATTTTTATAACTCTGCAATCTGCATTTGTAAAGAAATCTACTAAAAACCTCTATCTAATTGTGTGAAATGAAATAATCCCTTTGAAATCGGGTATATGAAATTTAAGATGTCTCTCCATAAAAATTATCGCTCTATCGGCAGTAAAACTTTTAAATGAATCCGCACTTTTATTTTGTTTTAGACACATCAGATATTTAAAAAGTTCCTGTGATAACTTAAAGTCAATTCTAAAGTTACCTGAACAGCTACTGCAAAAAATACCCAATTCAAAATTATATCCCAAAGAATCGCCGTTCATCAATTTCTTTTGACAAGATGAACATTTATTTAGTTGAATCTCGTAGCCAATTTCTTTTAAAAAGAAGAGAAAGAATCTGCCAAATGTAATTTTTTCGCTTTCATTTGATGAATCCATTAAAAATAAGATTCTCGTTAAACCATTAAATAACCTGATATTGGTTTCATTTTCCGGTGTAAGTTTTTTAATTAGTTCCAGGGTTGCCAGAGAAAATCTTAATTTATCAAGATCCTCTTTTATATGAGGGAAATGAGATATTAAGTCTACACTGGAAAGAAGCTGAAGTTCCCTTGTATCCTTTTTATAAATTATTATCTGAAGATGATTCAGCGGTTCAGCGATGAAGCCTTTTTTTGATTTTGGACTTCTTGCACCTTTATGAATAACTGATAATTTTCCGAACTCTTTTGTATAAAGAGAAAGAATATTACTTGAATCCCGGTAATCCATTTTACTAAGAACGACAGCCTCAGTTTTTATTATTTCACTCATTTAAAAAATTATAAGGAAAAGAATAAACATCTTTTTCGGTTATGATTCCGGTAATAAGATGAGCAGGAGTAACATCAAAAGCGGGAGAATATACATCATAATCATCAGGAGCTATTTTTTGATCGTTCATTGTAGTCAATTCATTTTTATTTCTAAACTCGATTTTTATATCTTCACCTTTAGTTGTTTTTTTATCAATTGTTGTTGATGGAGCTGCAACATAAAAAGGGATATTATGATAGTTTGCATTAACTGCAAGATTGTAAGTGCCAATCTTATTTGCAGTGTCGCCGTTTAAAACAATCCTGTCAGCTCCAACAATAACAAAATCAACTTTGCCTTGCTGCATTAAAGCAGCCGCAGAAGAATCACTCTGAACCTTGAAAGGAATTCCATTTTTTTCAAGCTCAAAAGAAGTTAATCTCAAACCCTGAAGCAATGGTCTCGTTTCGTCTGCATAAACAAATTCTACCAAACCTTTTTCAAATCCTGTTTTAATAACATTAAAAGCTGTTCCGTCTCCGCCTGTTGCGAGCTTGCCTGTGTTGCAGTGAGTAAGTATCGTAGATTTGTGTTTAAAAATTCTTAACCCGTTCTCCCCAATCTTTCTGCATTTTTCAATATCATCTTTGTGAATTCCTTTTGCACGGTTAAGCAGAACTTCATAAAGATTATCTGAATCTTTATTTGCCTCAAAAACTTTTTTCATCTCATCAATTGCCCAAAAAAGATTTACAGCAGTTGGTCGAGTTCTTGCCAACCTTTCAACAGCCTTATTAAATCCTTTTTCTAAATTTTCTTTGGTAATTTCTTTTTGTGATAAAGCCAAAGCATAAGCAGCAGAAATTCCAATTAATGGTGCCCCTCTTACTTCCAGTCTTTCTATTGCCTGTGCAATTCTCTCATAACTTTCTGTTTCAATATAATCTTCTTTAAAGGGGAGTTTGGTTTGATCAAGAAAGACAAATTTGCCGTTTATAAAATCTAAAGAAAAATAATTACTCTTTTTCATTAAATCTCGAAAGGTTCATAAATGCTCTGAATCTATCCTGGATTCTTAAATAAGAAAGATCTTCCAATCCTTTAGTACTGAATTTCTCCACACAGAAAGAAGCCATTGCACTTCCATAGACAACTGCACACTTAAGGTTTTCTGCACTAACATCCTGTGTACGATGCAGGTAACCTGTAAAACCACCTGCAAAAGAATCGCCGGCACCTGTTGGATCATATATCATTTCCATTGGATAAGCCGGTGCTGAGAAAACAACATCATCTGTAAAAAGCAAAGCTCCGTGCTCGCCTTTTTTTATGATGAGAATTTCAGGTCCCATATTTCTTATTGCCCTGGCGGATTTTATAAGATTAGGTTCCTGTGAAAGAAGTCTTGCTTCACTATCATTAATTATTAAAACGTTAACCTTCTTTAAAAGTTTTATCAGATCATCTTTTTCCCTTTCAATCCAGTAATTCATTGTATCGCAAACGGTAAAATGAGAATCTGTCATCTGGTCGAGAACTTTCATTTGTAAAATGGGATTAATATTTCCAAGACATACAAATTTAGATTCTCTGAACTTCTCAGGAATAACAGGATTAAAATTTTCAAACACGTTTAGTTCAGTAAGCAATGTGTCTCTGGTATTAAGATCATAATGATATTTGCCGGACCAGCGGAACGTTTTTCCTCCTTCAATTATTTGAAGTCCTTCAAGGTTTATGTTATGCTTTTCCATAAGATGTATATACTTTTTTGGGAAATCACTCCCTACAACACCTACAAGATTAATTGGTGCACTAAAATAACTCGCTGAAAGTGAAATATAAGTAGCTGAACCGCCAAGTGCATCTTCAACTTTATCGAATGGAGTGGAAACTGAATCCAATGCCAAAGAACCAACTACAAGTAAACTCAAGATTTTCCCTGATAAGAAGTTTTTGTTTGATTGTGTAAAAATAAATAATTAACTGTTAAAAAGTTAATCGGTATAAAGGTATAGGGTATAAAGGTATAGGGTATAGGTATTTTTAAACTTTATACCATATACCTTATACCTTATACCCTAACTTTCATCTCTACAAAATTCCAGAAAGAAATTTCTTTAGTAAAATATTCTGTAATGATTTCCACTGATCTTCTCTGCCCGGGCCAGGCAAGCAGCTTTTTTGCTTCATCAGGTTTGAACCAGCCATATTCACAATGCTCTTTGCAGATGATAATTTTAGATTGAGATTCAACCTCTGCTGCAAAAACAGGAAGGAGAGAAATATTATTTTTTTCGTGAGAGTAAAAGGAATTAACATTTGGTGCAACCCAGAATCTTTTTGGCTTTAATCCTGTTTCCTCTTTAATCTCACGTAAAGCGGCTTTATATGCTTTCTCTCCTTTTCTAACTTTACCTGTAACCATTTGCCATAAGCCAGGATAAATTTCTTTCTCTCCTCTTTTAAGAAGAAGAAACTCAATCCCGTTTTTCTTCTTACAGAAGATGTGAGTTTCGATCATATTTGAAATGATTTTCATTATCTAACCCTTCCAAAAAATATTTGGGAAAAATTCACTGAATGGATGTATGCTGAATGATTGAATGGAAAAACAATTAATCAATTTTTTAATCTTATTTGATCATACAATCATTCAATCATTCAGTCATTCAACCATTCATTAAAAATACGCCCTAACCTCTGCACGTGCTGTATGAATTGCTCTGCTGCTTCCCTGCAGTCTTCCATCATAACTTACTGTGGATTGAAGATTACCTGAGAGCCTGTAATCAAAATTTAAACGCCAGAAAAAATTCTTTCCAACCTGATTGCCACCGGTTACCTCAAACGGGAGAAAATTCTCAGTTGCGTTTGTAACAAGTTCTGTCCTCTCAACTTCAACTCTTAATCTTCCTGTTCCTGCAAAGGATAAATTAAATCTTATCGTCTGTGAATTTAAATCAATAATTGTTGGATTCTCAGGTAAAGTATCTTCTTTTCTCCCTGTACTAAGTTTAAAGCCTACTTCTATATTTCTTTCCGGTCTGTAAGAAAAATCTGTAGTGATGCTGTTTCCAGTTATTTCTCTTCTCCTGTTGGAATTTACAGGTGCATAAACATTATCTGCCTGATTAACAAGATCAGTCTGGTTACTCATTTCCTCGATCATCTTGAATCTTATCCTTAAGCTTCTCTCCCGGTTGTAACCTTTTTCAACTCCGCCGCTAAATTGGTTAAGACTTTTTCTCTGCGTATACCTGAAACGGAAAGATAGCTCCTGTTCATTTTCCCAAAGAAAAAGATCCTGCTGGATATAGTTTGATCCGGCAATGGTTTTTTCTTCATTAAGAAAAGAGGAAAACTTCAAAAAATAGATTTTCTTATAATCTTCTTCCCTGCTGTTCTCTTCAATCCGCCAGTAAGTTTCACTTGATAACGGGTTTAATATCGTTCCCAAAACAGAAGCCCGGTCAAATAATTCGCCATAAATTATTTTCCATCGTGTGCTTGTTTTAAGATCAATAACAGGAAAAAGTTCATCCGTTGGAATTGTAACCTGTATAAAATCTCCTTCAAACAAAGTTGGCTCAAATTCATTTTCATCTGCTATGCCGTTATTATTAAGATCGCCAAGATAACGGAAGTTGCCTGTGCCGGCTTCAACTCTTACAAATACTCTCTCAAGTCTTGCAGATCTTTGAGTTGATACTTCATAAAAAAGATCACCATCAATTGCATTTACAGGTTTTAATCTTGTTTGTGAACGGATGAGGATTGTTTCTGTATTTAAGAAACCTCTCTGCTGAAATACTTCATTGTATTTTTTATTCCTGTGAGTAAAACTAAGCGTAGAATTAACTTCTTTTATTCCGCTGTAGTTCAATTCATAAAACTGAGTTTGTGATTTTGACTCTTTAAACATTAAGCCATCAAGAGGTAAATAATCATTACGTAAAGAATATTTTATGGAAAGATTTAATCCATAAAAATCTGTGAATTTAAGATAAGGGGCGACATCAGAATATTTAAGGCTCCCTGAAAGAAGAGAATCAATATCAGCTCTTTTGTCTTTTTTATCTTCAGCAAGAAATTCCACTCCGGGTGTAAACTTCCAGATATTATAATATCCATTTCCATTCTGCCGATACCAGTTACTTTTTAAAGAAATATTTTCAGTCTCTACATAATCGAAATTATAGTTAACTGCATAATCTTCAATATTTGTAAAGTTAATAATATTATTAAACCGATTTGATTTGAAATTATCTCCTCTTCTGAGAAGACCTGCTGTAGATGAAATGTTTAACTCGTTAACAGGAATTAGCTTCAAACCTATTTCCCGCAGAGTTTCATCCTGAGGTTCCTGAAGAGAAGAAACATTATAGTGCCTGTTAAACTCAATTTCATTCAGCCTGTCTGCAGAAGTGAATTTATCCTGTATAAACCTGTCTTTATAAGAAAGACCGATTTTCCCAAGGCTTATATTCCCAATGTTTATTTCTTTAGGATTTATTTTAAGAAAAATATTTCTTGCCTGACCATAATTATCTCTGTCATTAAGATCTGAAAGCCTGTTCTTATCCCATAAGCTTCCTGCATATTCAAAATTTAATTCTACATCTTCAAAAGGTTTTAAAGATAAAACAACATTTCCAATCTGTTTTAATTCAGGAAGAGGCAGGAAAATCACAGGAAGGTAGCTGCCATTACTAATTCCGGCAAACCTGTAATTCCCAAGACTCTCTCTTGTATAATCGCCAAGACCTTCTCCAACAAAACTAAAAGAGATATTATAAATTGCAGCGGAATCACCTGGATTAAAAACATAATAACTGAATGGCTGATTGTTGAAAATTGTATCAACCTTGATATAAGTACCGCGAACTATTCCAAGAGAATCGGGTTGAGCTAAGCTTATACCTGTTCTCGTCGCTTTATTTCTGTCATCACCAGCCTGGTAAAGAATATTTTTATCTTCTTCTGAAAGAGAAATATCAATTGGTGCATCCTGATCATCGCCTTCTCTCAAATATTGAACTCTTAATAAAATCTTTTCATCAAAGAATTGAGATTCGGCGCCAGTGCCAAAAAAATTTCTGTTGAACCTTCGATCAGTATATTCAAAATCTATTGTAATCCTGCTTGCAGAAGTAATTAATTTATTCGGAGTAAAAGTTATCTGTGCATTTGAATAATCAATAACGTAATCATTTGCTTCTCCTCTCTTTAATAAAATTCCATCAAGATAAACTCTTTCTGTTCCGGCAATTATAATTATATCCCTTTCATTATTTTGCCCTGAAACTCTGTAAGGACCCTGAACACCTTCAATGCCGTTGAAAATGTTTGTGTTGAATTTTCCTCTTGAACCGGCTACAGAAATAAAGCCATTATTATCTTCAATGTTAAATTCACCCATTAACCCTTGAAGCTTCCTATCAACAACACCAAATTCACTCCCTCTCCGCTGAATCTGGTAATCACCAAAAGTTCCTGTAGCATTTGGATGTTTAATCTGAATAAAAACTTTATCAAGCTCTTCCAACCTTTCGGTATTTCCTTCAGGTTGAATGGGAGTGTTTTCATCTGTTAAAGCAGCAACAACTTCAATATCTTCAGATAATCTTCCGGAAAGCTGCAATCTTAATCCGCTGCTAAGGGAAAAATCTTTTGTTGTACCTACTGTAAATCCTCTTACAATTGTTCCGCTTTTTTCTATACCAGGACCAAAAATTGATTCCGGTGAAAAGCCGCCTGTTTCGGGAGAAGTTATTTTAATTGTATCGCCGGTTTCGGGGTCATATTTAATAACAAGGCTTCTCTTTTTATATTCTTTCTGCAGACCAATATTTAATGCCTGGTATGTTACTATCAAAGTATCAAAAATTGAATAAGGAAGTGTATCCGATAATGTGAATGAACCGGTATTATATGAAAATGTATAATCATTTTTAGATAACAAAGAATCTCTCAGAAGAATCGTTTCAGTAAAAGGTATAATTGAAACGTGAGATATTTTATATTGATTTTCAAAATTAATCGGAATTGTGTCGCTTACAATAATTGTCAAATATTCGTTCTGAGCAATTCCTTCAGCAGAAATAAAAAAGAGAAAAGTTGAAAGAAGAAGAATTTTGAACCTGGATTTCAAAAGCCTGAGTATTTTTGTGAAAGTTAAATCTATATTTACATTACTCTTTTATCAAGTCTATATTAGAGGGAATAAAGGTACTTCGGTATAGGGTATAGGGTATAAGGTATAGGGTATAGGGTATAGGGTATAAGGTATAAGGATTTTGATTAAAAGTGGAATGTATCTGCAAGATCGAAAAAACATTCAATACTTAACAAGGAAAATGTATATAAAAATATATAAGAATATTTATTATTACTGATTCATCTTTACCATATACCCTATACCTTTATACCTTATACCTTCTTCAATGAAAGTGGTATAATTTCTACACAATATTACTAAAAATTACTCTTACATCGTTGATCAACTAATTTTAGATTTGTTTTATTAAAGCAAGGTAAAATGATGAGTACAATTTTTGACTATGATGCAACTCCACAAGAGTTAATTCTTCTTTTTATTGAAAGTACAACCAAAGAAGAATATCTTCAAAACACACCCCCAAAGAAAATACTTCAGGATTTGTATGTCCTCCTCAGAAAGAGGTTGTGTGAAAAGTAATTTTCCGTCACACTGAGCGAAGTCGAAGTGTGAATTTCCCACGAAATGACAGTCTTCGACTCCGCTCAGACCGACGAATTTAAATATTCACACAGCCTCAGAATAAGAGAGGATATTATACGTACCGGTTATTAAAATAAAAAATAATCCTTTTTTTACTTTCCCAATGTGGGAACTTTTATTATATTTCCAATATATTTATGAGAATAATATATAGAGCCACATTAATGCGATTCTGGAAAAAATATGCTAAAGCAGAACAATCGCTAAAATCCTGGTTTGATGAAGCAAATAATGCTAAATGGAGTTCCCCTAATGAGCTTAAGAAACAATACCGAAACGCTTCAATTATAAATAATAAGCGGGTGGTTTTTAATATTAAAGGAAATGATTACCGGTTAGTAGTTGATATTGAATATAAAATTGGAATAATCTTTATAGTTTGGATTGGCACTCATAAAGAGTATGATAAAATTAATGTAAAGGAGATCAAATATGTTAAAACCGATTAGGACCAAAAAAGAATATAATGCAGCACTTGACAGAATTTATAAATTGTTGCAAATGAACTTAAAAGCAAATTCTGATGAGTATAATGAACTTGAGGTGCTTTCAATTCTAGTTGAAAATTATGAGATGAAAAATTTTCCTATAGATCTGCCTGATCCTATAGAAGCTATTAAATTCAGATTAGAACAGTTAGGTAAAGATCCATCGGAATTATCAAAAATTCTAGGTTCAAAAAGCAGAGCTTCTGAAATTCTTAACAGGAAAAGAAAGCTCAGCATATCAATGATCCGAACATTGCATAAAAAATTGAACATCCCTGCTGAGTCGCTTATTTCAGATTATTAAAAGACCTTATCCTACCGAATCTCATAAAGGTTACTCATATCTCAACGCTTCAATAGGATCGAGGTTAGCAGCTTTATAAGCAGGGTATGTTCCGAAAATAATTCCAACAGTAACACACAATAATAAACCAATCACTACCCAATCATAAGGGATTGCAGTTTGCGCGTTTATCAGGCTTCCGGCAAAATTACCAACTCCAACACCTAATGCTATTCCTATAAAACCTCCAAGCAAACAAAGAAAAATTGCTTCGAATAAAAACTGGGTGAGTATATTTATTTTCTTTGCACCAACAGCTTTCCTTATCCCTATTTCTCTTGTTCTTTCTGTAACAGAAACAAGCATTATATTCATAATTCCTATTCCTGCTGCAAGTAATGATATAATTGAAACAGCCATAGCTCCAATCTTAACACCACCGGTAATATCATTCATCTGACCAATCAAAGATTCATTGCTGAAAATATCAAAATCATTCTCTTCACCCGGTTCAACTTTTCTTATCGTTCGCATATATCCTATTGCTGTTTCAATGGTTTCATTATAATCCTGTTCTGAATAAGACATAACAGTAATGTTAATACTCCTGCTTCTTCTTCCATAGATTGACTGAAATGTTGTTATAGGAAGTACTACAAAATCATTCCTGCTGTCTCCGAACATTGCAGGTTGACTTTCAAGTACTCCAATAACTGTAAATGGTTTCCCACCAACCCTGACAACCTGACCTACAGGATTTATTGCAGGAAACAGTTTATCACTTACATCTGAACCCAAAAGACAAACATCATTTGAATACTGCACATCAGTTTCACGCAGATCACGTCCATATTCAACATTCCAATCATTTGTTTTCATAGCATCTGTTGTAACGCCGGCTAATTGAATATTCGGATTAGTTTCATTATTACCAAATTTAACTATTATTCCCCATTGCCATTGTTCGGCACCAATATATTTTGCCTGGGTAAGCATTTCCTTAAGCCTGTAATAATCTTCAATTGTAAGATCCTTCCTGTTTCTAAACCTGTCTCTTGATCCAGGACCACCCATTTGCATTGCAGGAAATTTTTGTATCTGGAAAGTATTTTTATTAAGCATGGCAAGACCACTCTCAATGCTATTCTGAAGCATTGTAAGAATTGTCATTATAACAATAATTGAAAAAATTCCAACGACAATACCAAGGATAGTCAAAAGTGTTCTAAGCTTATTAGACTTAACAGACTGGAATGCGACAGATATAACTTCTTTTAAATTCATTTGATCTTACCTATTTAAAAAAATAACTTGGAATAATGGAATATTGGAGTAATGGAATTATGGAACATTTAAATAATCGCTTTCGGGTTCGTGAATTTGTTGATCCCAAGAACCATTTTGCTTTTTAATTTGAAGAGATTTTATTAATGATAGAAGTTTATTTTCAACTTCATAATGTTTTTTATCAAACTCATCAAATTCTTTTTCATTTAATAAATTTATTTCTTTTAATCCTATGATTCTTGTTAACAGCTCACCTGTTGAACCTAAACTAATATTAAGAAAATTTAAATATTCAGTTATTGATCTGCGACTATATCCTTCTGCAATATTAGAAGAAATTGATTGTGATGCATTCAATATCTGAGATTTTAATTTAAAATCAAGATTAGGAATTTTACTTGTAAGATTATAACAGAACTTAAAAAGTTCAATTCCATCATTCCAGACTTCCAATTTCATATATCCACGATTCAAATTCCGTCGTTTAGTATATTCTTTCATTCCATTACTCCATTACTCCAATATTCCATTACTCCAATATTCCATTACTCCAACTTTACTCATACCTCAACGCTTCTACCGGATCCATTTTTGCTGCTGTGTATGCTGGGGCTAATCCTGCAACAACTCCGGTTATTAAGGAAACCATAATTGCAATTACCACAGCATCATATTGAATAGAAGTTGGAATAAACTGGTTTATCATTAAACTTGTTAATACTGCAAGAAGAAGTCCGAAGAATCCGCCTATTAAACAGATAAAAGCCGATTCTAAAAGAAACTGACCGAGGACGGTTCTTTTTTTAGCGCCAATTGCTTTCCTTATTCCAATTTCTCTTGTTCTTTCTTTAACAGATACAAACATAATATTCATTATTCCAATTGCACCTACAAAAAGTGATAATCCAGTAATGAATAATCCGGCAATCTGAATAACACCTACAACAGAATTATACTCATTAACCAAACCTTCCTGCTTGTTTATTGAGAAATCATTTTCTTCATTAATGGTCAAGCCTCTCACCTTTCTCATCACACCTTCAGCTTCAATTTCTGTTTCCTCAAGAAGTGCCGGATTTTGTGCACGAATATTTATCGTAATTGTATTCCATGACTCACCTAAGAAATTTTTAAACACCGTACCGATAGGAATAAATACCTGGTTATCAGGATTCCAGGGGCCAAGAATAAAGCTTCCCTGTTCAGCAAGAACTCCAACTATCTGGAAATTTACACCACCGATTTTTATTGTTTTATCTAAAGCATCTCCTCTTGGAAAAAGATTTTTTGATATCTCACTTCCAATAACTGCGACATTTCGTGAACTTTTACTTTCAATTTCAGAATAGAAGCGTCCCATACTGAAAGTAAAATTAGTCGTCTTTAAATAATCAGAGCTAGACCCATTAAGAAAAACACTCTCAACTCTTCTATCGCCATATTTAATTGTCTGCCTGCTGTTGATAACGGGAGCTACTGCACTGGGCAAAGTTGCAAGTTCTTTAAACCGTTCAAAATCTTCCATATTAATATTTCTGCGTGCTCTCAGCTTCCACCAATCTTCATCGGTAAACCATGCCCACTTATCAATATATAATACATCTGTTCCAAGAGCGCTGATTCCACTCTGAAAAGAATTATCTATTCCTTTAATTGCGGTGCTCATAACTACAACAGCCCAAATACCTATAACAATTCCAAGCATTGTAAGCAATGATCTTATCTTGTTTCCCCTAATAGCTCTAAGTGCAATAAACATGCTTTCTTTAATTTCAAACAAAAGGGTTCTCATTGGGTTCTCCCTCGTAAGCTTTGCATGAAGTATGTGGTATATGGTATAAGGTATATGGTATAAGGTATATGGTATATGGTATAAGGTATATGGTATATGGTCTGCATATTATTTACTTATTTGGGCTGTTTGATTTGACTTCTTACAAAATTTATATACCCATTTAAGATTTTCTTTGCTGGTTCAATTAATCTTTCACCTTCTTGCTTAACTTCATTTTTGATATAACCTATATCATAACAGCTTATTAGATGATCTTTAAGCTCATATAATGAACCTCTGGAAATTCTATAAAACTGGATTCCTTCCTGATAATGATATCGCCCATATCCTTCAGAAATATTTGATGTAATACTCACTGATGCCTTTCTTATTTGAATATCTAAATTAAATTTTTCTTCTTTTGGTAATAGGGGTAAAATTTTATTGTAAAAAAATAATTTAACTTCCCGACATTTAACCCAGGCATCTAGTGTGGTGAAATCTCTTTTGTCATCATAAATTTCAAATGGTTCATTAACAACGTCTTCACCAGGAGCGGATTCATATTTATCATTTAACATTTATATCAGTCCTTTTTTAATTACTATACTTATAACTTATACCAACTACCTATACCATATACCTCTATACCATATACCAGCTTCTATTCAGCTATAACTTTTATTTTTGGTTTATACCGCACTGCAACTCTTTCATCTTTTTCGATAAGCCCATCCCTTAATCTTATTATTCTTGCAGCATGTTCAGCAATATATTCTTCGTGAGTAACAAGAATAATAGTATTACCTTTTTCATGAATTTCAGAGAAGAGGCCCATTATTTCCTCTCCTGTTTTAGAATCAAGATTACCTGTAGGTTCATCCGCAAGTATAATAGAAGGTTTTGTAACAAGGGCGCGGGCAATAGCAACTCTCTGTCTTTGTCCGCCGGAAAGTTCATTTGGTTTGTGATGCATCCTGTCCTGCAATCCCACATCAATTAAGGATTGTTCAGCTCGTTGCTTTCTTTCAGCATAAGAAATACCGGCATAAATAAGAGGCAGTTCTACATTATGAAGGGCATCTGAACGAGCAAGTAGGTTAAATGTTTGAAACACAAAACCTATCTCCTTATTCCTGATTGCAGCAAGCTGGTTATCAGTCATATCGCTAACACTTACAGCGTTAAATTCATATTTACCTGATGTTGGAGTATCAAGGCAGCCAAGTAAATTCATTAATGTTGATTTACCAGAACCGGATGGTCCCATTATGGCAACGTATTCATTCTTATCAATCCGCAGTGATACATCTCTTAAAGCAAAAACTTCTTCAGAACCTACCTGGTAAACTCTGGCTATATGTTCTATGATAATAATATTCATTATTTAATTCCGCATTATTGATTGGTTTTATCCTGTTTATTCTGACCCTCTACTCTTACAACAACACCATCACTTAACTCTCTTGAGATAGCCCTATAGCTGCCTGATATTACCTCTTCACCACCTTTTAATCCGGATTTTATATGAAGATAATTATCATTGCTGATTCCGGTTTCAACATTTATTTTTTTGGCTTTACCATTCTCTACAATAAAAACAATCTCCTGCAGCTTGTTTTGCTTTCCACCATTACCAGCCGGGGTAACAGTTGCACCTTCTTCATCTTCTTCACTTTCATTCATATTCATGTTTGGCATTTCAGATCTTGCAGTAACACTTTGGATTGGCACACTGAGAACATTACTAACTGTTTCTGTTTCAATATCTGCATTACAAGACATTCCCGGTCTTAATGCATTATCAGGATCAATTAATTTTATTCTTACTTCAAAATTTACTACCTGTTCTTGCGTACCTAAACCGGATGTGATAGCGCTGTTACCAATTTGTGTAACAACTCCTTTGAATTCCTTATCGCCAAATGCATCAACTTTAATTCTGGATGTATCATTAACAGAAATCAGGACAACATCATTTTCATCAACTTCAACTGTTGCTTCAATATTTCTTAAATCAGATACAGTCATAATATCAGTTCCCTGGCTGAAACCGCTTCCAAGGACTCTTTCACCAAGTTCAACATTCAGCTTTGTTACAATGCCATCAATCGGTGAATAGATAGATGTCTTTTTCACTTGTTCATTTATTTCTCTAAGAGATGCTTTATTCTGAAGTACATTTGCTTCTGCACCTTCATAAAGTGCTTTTGTTGTTAAATAATTACTATTTGCAACTTCAAGTTCAGCATTGCTCGCAAGGTTTTTACTATGCAGCTCTTTAATCCTGTTAAAATCAAGAGTAACTTTATCAAGCTCTGCCTTTCTCATCTGCAAGTTAGCATTAGCGGACTGCAAATTGGCTGCTGCCCTTTCCTCCTGCGCAACATAAGCTTCGCCTTTAATTTTTATTAGCAACTGACCTTTACTGACTCTATCACCTTCTTCAACAGGTAAACCAACTATTTCACCAGTTACTTCTGATGTTATAGTTACTTTGAATTCCGGATTTATTTTACCTGTAGCTGCAACAGTTTGGGTAATATCACGCTTCTCTACTTTCTCAGTTTGAACAGCAATTATTTCATCTTTACTCCCTCCGAGAAAAGCTATTAAAACAAGTACAATAACTAAAACACCTATTCCGCCGAAAATAAATAATTTCTTTTTTGATTTCTTTTTCCCGTTAGCCATTTAATTTTCCTCCTGTTAAATTCATTCTTAATTTTTGTATTCTAAAATACCAAGGTAATATTTCAACTGCTCGCTGAGAACAATATAAGCAAACTGTGCATTTATATAATTTGTACGGGCGTTGGTAGAGTTTGTTCTTGCAACAAGTACATCAAGGAGCCTGCTTGATCCCAGACTATATTTTTCTTCCTCAATTCTAAGATTTTCCCCGGCAGCTTCAACATTCTTTTCACTTACATTTAAAGATTTTTCTGCTGCCTGAAGATCAAGATTTGTTTTCTGAATATTCCTTTTAATATCTCTTTCAAGATCAGAAAGCTGAACTTCCTGGTTCATAGCATTAACAGTCGCAATTTCAACCTGGTTACTTACAGAAAAACCGGAGAATATCGGGATGCTCAAAGTCAAACCAACTGAATATGATTTTGAATCGAATAAGTTCCCCGGCTTATTTGCAAAACTACTGAAACCCATTGAATTTATTAGCCTGGGAAAATGACCTGACCGGGCTATCGTTACACCATCATAAGCACTTTCAAGCTGTAGAAGAGCGCTTTTGTAATCAAACCTGTTATTCATTGCATCTGAAACAAGTCCTGAAACATCTTTATATTCCTGAGCTAAACTGCTTTTTAACATATCAAGCTCTTCAGCAGTAAAATCATCTGCGAAAGTATAAACTTCCAATACATCAAGCCCCAGGTAATATAACAAATCAGCTTTGGTTGTTTCAAGATTATTCTTTGCCCTGATTTCTGCAAGTTCAGCATTACCCAGATTCACCTGCTGAGCATAAACATCTGCAAGAGTAACAGCCCCAAGCTTATTTCTTTCCGAAATAGTTTCAAAATTTTTCTGTTCACGGATAAGATCTTCCTGTGCTACCTTTAATAACTGTTTAATGTTAATGACTTCATAATAAAAAGAAATGGTTTGAAATATAACATCCTGTTTCAATCTATTAAAAGAAAGTCTTGCAGCCTCAAGATCATTTTTACTTTGAGAAACTGAGGCAATATTTGCCAGGCCATCAAACAGAGGCCAGTTAGCATTAGCACCTACAGAGTAACTTCTGTTTTCTGTAACTGAAGGAGGGACATCTATTACAAATCCACTTATATTATAAGTAGTTCCGGCATCATCATTTCTTCTCCAGTCCCAGCTTCCGCTTGCACTTAATGATGGGAGAAGATTTCCATAAGAAGCCATGAAACCAGATTCAAAAGTTTTTAAATTATTACTACCAATCTGTAACAATGAATTTCTTTGAAGAGCTATATTTATTGCTTCATCAAGGGTTAAAACTTTCTGCGGATAAGCTGCACTTGTTAACAAAAGTATGATGAAGACTTTAAAAAGTAATCGCATTATGTCTCCTGTAAATTTTTATTTTTCATAGGGGATATTATATAGACACAAAATGTATTAGCAAAGTTACATTAACTTAAAATACAGTACAAAAATAAAAGATTTATCTATCGTTTAACCTTATAATTTATAAGCGGTTGGATAAATGTATGTGCGGTGAAAATAGATAAGCGGGTTTACCTTAAAAATAATCCCTAACCCTCCTTTGTCCTCCCTTTCTAAAAGGGAGGAAATCTGAAACTCTAAAAATAAATGGATATAATTATTTGTTTCTGAAAGATCATTTTACAAATTTCAAATTAATAATTTGCAAAAAGAATAATGACAGAATTATTTAATAAGAAATCTGAGAAAGAAAAAAGACGTTACCTGAGAAAAAATATTACTCTTGCTGAAAAGATTATCTGGTTAAATATTCGCCGTAAACAAATTAAAGGAGAAAGATTTTTGAGACAATTCAGTGTTAAATATTATGTTCTTGATTTCTATTGTCCAAAACTTAGACTGGCAATTGAGATTGATGGAGAGACACATTTAACAGATGAAGAATTGGAATATGATAAGCAAAGACAGAATTATTTAGAATCATTAGGAATAATCTTTCTAAGATTCAGAAATGAAGTAGTGTTTAATAATGCTGATGCTGTTATAGAAAAGATTAAAACGACTGTGATAGAATTGCAGAAGAAAAACCCTCCTTTATCCTCCCTTTCTTAAAGGGAGGAAATTATTCATCCTTTATCTTCAGCAAATTCTCTTAAGCTTTCTCATAAATTATTACCAATCTTTTAAGAGTTTCCCTCCCCTTAATGAAAGGTAACTATATACTTGACACACACGACTAAATTCCTTATGTTTGTTTAGTAAATGTTGGCAGGGTTGGTCTTCTGTCGGTTTTTGCCGATAGAAAAATATTCCGAATGACAGCCAACCCTGCTCGTTTTCTTAAACTTATTTTATTGGTGTAATTATGGAACAGCCAAAATTCAAGGGCATTATAGATTTCTTGCAAAGATTCCCTACTGAAGAATCTTGTATTGATTTCTTGATTGAGACAAGATGGAACGGTAAACCTGTTTGCCCTCATTGTAAGAGTGACAGGAAAATCTACAAAATCAGAAAAGGCAAAATCTTGACTTGTGCTGATTGTAGAAAACAATTCACTGTTAAAGTCGGAACTATCTTTGAAGATTCCGCTTTGTCTTTGCAAAAATGGTTTATGGCTGTTTATATACTCACTGCCCATAAGAAAGGAATTTCTTCTTTGCAATTGAGCCGAGATATTAATGTCACTCAAAAGACAGCTTGGTTTATGTTGCATCGTATTAGATTTGCTGTTAAGAGAAAATCTTTTGATAAGCCTATAACTGGTACTGTAGAAATTGATGAAACTTTTATTGGTGGTAAAGAAGCGAATAAACCAAAATCTAAAAGACAAGGTATTAGTGGTTATACCAATAAAGTTGCTGTGTTTGGGATTGTTCAAAGACAAGGTGTTATCTACACTCAGATAGTAAATAAAGTTGATGGCACTACTTTGAAACCTATCATCAGAAAAAATGTTAGTAAAAAAGCTACTGTCGTTACAGATGGATTTGGTGCTTATTATGGATTGGATAAAGAATATAAACACGAAATAATAAATCATCAAAAAGATGAATGGTATAGAGACGGTTGGCATACCAATACTATCGAAGGTTTTTGGAGTTTGTTGAAACGTGGTATTCACGGAATATATCATAGCGTAAGCGAAAAACATTTGCATAGATATACAGATGAATTTTCTTACAGATATAATTCCAGAAAAGTTAATGATTCTCAACGTTTTCAAACTACTCTTTCTCAAGTTTCTGGTCGTTTGACTTATCAGAAGTTAATTGAGGATTAGTATTCGCTTTTATTACAGTTATTAATAAATTGCGGATACTATCTCTTATATGTTCATGATCCGTTGTATCTACTCTTTCATTTAAATAATCACTAATTTCGCCATGTATGAAATCAGACAAAGATTCATCGGTTGGTGAAAGTATAGATAGGGCTTCTTTACTTTCCTCACTGGGAACAATCGTTGGACAATTTGTATCGTTAGAATATTCAATTATATCTACCATTTCCATGCTAATGCCTTCAGTAGATATAAATTTTACTTTCCGTTTATTAGCCGAAGATAATTTCCGCAAATTAGTATTGAAGCTCAAGCGAATATTCCTTTATCAAATTAAAAACAAAGATTTAAAAAAAGAACTTGATGCTTTGTGTAAAGAACTAAATGATATTAATGAAGAAAGAAATGATTTTATACACGCTGTCTTTGTTTTGATTGAGAAAAGAGGAATTATACGTTTTAAGTTAAAACCTGACATACATATAGCTCCATCAGTATTTGAAGAAAAACCTATAAAACAGGAAGACATTGATAATTTTATTGACCGTTTAATAAAAGCACAGAAATCATTATCTTCTTTTGATGAAAAAATCACTAAATTATTTGCACAAAAAGACAAATTAAAAGAGAAAGAACTTGACGACATACTTGACTCTCTAATACCAAATGAAAAAGAAAAAAATGGAAACACAGAAAAAGAAAACCAAGAAAAAACTTGAAAAGCCTCTCAAACTCGATATGACGTTTGAAGAAGCTATTAAACGTATTGTAAACACTAAAGTCAAAAAGAAAAAATAAGTCTCAATGCTTGTTAAGTATTTAATCTTCTTGCTTACTCCATTATGCATGGTTTATCTCGCCTCTCTGATTTCTAAATATAAAAGCAATAAATTTTTGGTTATCGTAATAATCATTGCTTCAATTATTATTTTGACAGGGAGTGTGCTTTTACTCATTGAAGCATATACTCCAATTTCTACAAGAACATATCGTTACCGTCAGTAGTTTTTTTACAATATGAAAATTAATTGGTATAAGTTTTCTGTTAAGCGTGAATTTCCTATTAAAGAATTCTACAAAGATTTCAAAGAATGTGTCGAAGATTATGACCCTCTTATAAGAGGGAACTCCATTTGGGGGAGTGGGAATCTTGATGAATGGGTTGAACCTATCCAAACTTACTATTGCTCTATCAACAGCGAAGTTAGTCAAGATCTTGCCCAGATTTTTTTATCGAAATATTCTGCGACTTCATCTCAGAGACCAAATCCTGATTCTGTTGGTTGGATTCTTGGGGATATGAGAACATTTGAATATTAATTAAGTCTCTTATAATCATAACGATTCTATTATAACCATTAATCAGTTTGTCTTTGGGTAATTCTATCCCCTCTATTTTACCATTATAAAATATCCTTATCAGATTTTTATTACCCTCTGGAATGTTTAGTTCGTAAATAGGAATTTTACTTTCTAAAACATCTTTATGTAATTCTAAAATTTTAGCTAAATTTGCATCTGTGTGCGTCATGTAAGTACTCGCCTTAATGAAAGGGGAGGTTAGGTGGGGTTTTCCTTTTACAAATACTCATCCTTTATCTTCAATAAATACTCATAAGCTTCTTCATAATTGTTTCCAATCTTTCCTTCGAGTATTGCTTCTTCAATTGCTTTTTTTACCTCACCAACTTTTTTGGAAGGCTTGAGATTACAGATTTTCATTATCTCATCTCCTTTAACAGGAGATTGAAATGCACGCAGCTTATCTTTCTCTTCAACTTCCCAAACTTTTTTCATCACTCTTTCATAGTTTCCAAGGTACTCAGAAACTTTGTTTGGATCTTTGCTTGTAATATCTGCCCGGCAAAGAGTAATTAAATCTTCAAGGTCTTCTCCTGCATCAACAATTAATCTTCTTATTGCTGAGTCAGTAACTTCCTCTCCAGCCAGTGCCATAGGACGAAGATGCAGCCTTACAAGCTTTGATACATAATCAAGCTTGTTCGTCGGCAGCTTCATTCGCCTGAATATTCCTTTCATCATTCTTGCACCAAGCTCTTCATGTCCGTGAAAAGTCCAGCCGATTTCTTCAATAAATTTTTTGGTTGCAGGTTTGGCAATATCGTGAACCAGAGCTGTAAACCTTAACCAAACATTATCAGTCGCTTCAGAAATATTATCAACAACTATAAGAGTATGCCGGAAAACATCCTTATGGTGATAATCTTTTCGCTGATCAACTCCCGCCAGGTTACTTATCTCAGGAAAGATAATCTCCATTAATTCCGAATCGTATAATAAACTTAAACCAATTGATGGTCTGGGAGACTGAAGAATTTTAAGAAACTCATCAGTTATTCTTTCCTGGGAAACTATCTTTAATCTTTCTTTAAGTTTTTTAGAAGTTTCAATTATTTCAGGTGCAACTTCAAACTGAAGCTGAGATGCAAAACGAAAAGCTCTCATCATTCTTAAAGGATCATCATTAAAAGTGATTTCAGGATTTAAAGGAGTTTTGATAAACTTATTTTCCAAATCTCCTTTACCGTTGAAGAGATCAATCAACTCTCCATAATTATTTTTATTTAAAGAAACAGCAAGAGTGTTGATAGTAAAATCCCTCCTGCTTATGTCATCTTTAAAAGTTCCGCTTTTAACATCAGGTTTTCTGCTTGTACGGGAATAAGATTCCTTCCTTGCACCAACAAATTCGAGATCAAAATCTTCATACCTGAAATGTGCAGTACCGAAATTCTTATAGACAGAGATATTTTCTACGCCAAGTCCTTTTGCAAATTTTTGTGTGAACTCTGTTCCATCACCAATAATTAGAAAATCAATTTCTTTTCTTTCTCTGTTAAGAATTATATCTCTTACGTATCCGCCTACAATATAAAGTTCAACTCCAATCTCATCTGCAATTGATGATGCTTTTGAAATAAAAGAAAGCTCTTTTATTTGCTTCAATATTTTTTCTTTGTTGGTTTCCATTATTTCTTTGAAGAATCTAAGTCACAGGCTTATCAGCCTCTGGCTGAAAAATCTGCCGGCTTATCTAACTCATCTTTTCTAACAACTTTACTTCCCATTAAAATAGCAATTGGTTTTAGTGGTTCTATATTACCGCAAACAATTTTCATAGCGGCAGCAATCGGTACTGCAAGAAACATTCCTACAATACCCCAAACCCATCCCCAGAAAATTAAAGAGAAGAGCACAAAAACAGGACTTAAGTCCATCCTTCTGCCCATATAATGTGGCTCAAGAATATTCCCAATCACATTATGGCTAACTAATAAAAGTACAGATAAAGATATTGTTGTGAAACCAAATCCATATTCAAGAAGAGCAACAATAATTGGTGCCACGGTAGAAATAAGAGAGCCGATATTCGGGATATAACTTAGAATAAAAGTCAGCAGTCCCCATACAATGGCAAAATCAATTCCATAAATCCAAAGAATTAATGTTGCAATAGCTCCCATTAATAAATTTAGAATAGTCTTTATTAAAATATATGATTGAAGCTGGTTATCAATTGAGTCAAGATTTTTTTCAACATATTCTTTTTTTTCTCCAAAAGCATACTTTAATCTCTCTTCAAATTTATCTTTCCCAAGAATCATAAATATCCAGAAAATAATTGCGATAAAGATATCACTAAGGAGAGAAGACAATGAATTAAAAATATTCTGGATCACCCCTGCTTCAAATAGATTTTGAAATATTGATTCTATATCAAACTCACTAACTTTTAAATTCAGGAACTCCGCAAATTCCTTAAGTGTAATATTAAAAGGTCTTAAAATTGATTTAAGAAATCCGGAAATATTTTCTGTATAACTCTGAAGTTTTTCCGGAAATGAACTGAAAGAAGCAACAAGAATTAATCCCAATAAATAATATAAACCTGAAACTATAATTAAAATGAAAATAAGTGAAAGCCACTTGGGAATTTTTAATCTTGTAAGATAAATCAGCAAAGGATGGAAAAGATAAGTAAGGAAAATGGCAATCGTTACAGGAATAAGGATTTCTCTTAATGCCATCAGGATATAGACAAACAAAACGAATGAAATAAATCCTAAGAGATAGGCAATTACTTTATTGTATTTGTTTGATGAGTATTCAGGCATTTTTTATTTGTAATTTAATCTTTAACCGAATTAATTTTATTTGATACACTTTCTGAATTCTGATAAAGCCAATTTAGCTTTTTATAATTTTCTTTTAAAAGCTGAGCTAAACTATAATCCTCTTTAAATCGCAAAGATAAAGCAGCCATTTTTCTTGCCCGGTTAAAATCCAGATTCTCAGCCATATACTCCGAAAGTCTGTATAAACCAAAAGCGGATAGAAAATTATTTACAAAAAAAGTTTTATCAAACTGTTTTATGAAAGATAGATAATCTTCATCCAGGTTTTTTGAAAGATCAACCATAACAGGAAATGAAGAGTATATATAACTTTTTTTATTTAAATCTTTAAGAATCGAAAATTTTTCCGTATTACCTCCTGAAAGATAATCTTTTATAAGATTTTCTTTATTAAGCAAAACACTCCTTAAATCAGAGAGATAATAAATTGTAGTATTTGGATTTACATCGAATAATTTTTTATAAATGGAATCAGCAGTTTCGATATTTCCCAGCTCAGAATATAAATCAGCTAAATTAAACTCAAGGTTATAGTAATAAGCTGTGTTATCAAAATTATTTAAATATTTTTTTATTATAGCAATTGAAGAATCACGCAGATCCATTTCACCAAGAGTGTTAGCAAGACCAATCACAGAAGTGTAAGTTTCTGCTCTTGTAAGTGTGTACTTAAAAATTTCCTTTGCCTCTTTATATTCTTTTTTTTGAAAATGATCCCATGCTTTTTCAATTCTATCAGCTATAAATCGCGGACAGACTTTATAAAAAATTGATTTCCTTCCAAAATAATAATTTGCTTTATCTTTCTTTCCATCTGTATCAAATTTATTGAGATAAGCCACGTACTCATTCTCCAATTCATTAATGGATTTACTATAGACTTTCTGAAAATCCAGATCAGAATAAAGCGGCTTAAACTTTTCAATTCCATAATTGCTAATAAGAAATTTTGTGAAAGAGCCGGCATATATGTATGATAAAGATGAAGTCTGAGTAAAGAAGCTAGAAAAATTATACATTCTTTTAAGATTAATTTTGTAGCCATTCTTATAAGCAATTGAAGCAAGAAAATCTAAATCATTCTCATCGTAAAATGGAGAGCTTGCTGAAGCAATCCCTTCAATTAAAAATGGATTTATCATATCTGCAATTCTGAAAGGACCTTCACCAAATTCAGCACTAAAACAATGAGCAATCTCATGCTTTAATGATAAATTGTAGTTGTCATAAGTTGTAAAAGCACTGTAAAGCCAGGGTTTTGCTACATCGGCATTGGCAGAACCAAATAATATTTTTTTCTGTCCCACATCATTAAATATGAAAGACTGAATCTTCTCTTTTGGTGTTGTTTGAAGATACTCTTTAAGCTCTTCATAAAAATATTCGTGATGAAGAACTATAAGCTTTACAAATTCATCGCTTATCTCTTCATCAAAATAAATATCAAAATGTTCTGTAGAGATGTAATTATTTAATTCAGATTTTAATTTTCCAAATGTTGTTGAAAAGCCAAATGAAGGTGAGAAAAGAATAAAAACAAAAGGAATGATTATAAAATATAAAAGAAAGAAAATTTTATTAATCTTTGCTTTCCCTGATAAGTGAAAAATCATACCCATTAAAAGTCCGCCAAAGAAAAATAAATTTAATACCCTATAAAGAATTAATTTAATCTCAACTGTGAGACCTTCGTCATAAATTGTCCCCGGAAGAAATCCTAAAACCGGATTATAGAAATAAACCTGCGGATTGAAGTAAAATTCGCCTAAGGCTATAAGAAGAATTATAATTATAAGTATGAAGAAAAGAATTCTCCTGAATCTATTAAAGAAAAAGAATGAAGCTAAGCCGCAGGCAAAACCAATAATAACTGAAGGAAAGGTTATAACGATATAAAAAAGCATGCCATCAGAAAAAGAACAGAAGCCTGTGAAAAAAGAATTAATAACTGAAACTAAAAAAGGGATTAAAAGAAAAAGTATTGAAGGAAGAATTAATTTTTGCGGAAATTTTTTGTGGAAGCCATCCCGGCTTTTATCGGGGAATGCGTTTTCTTCCTCTCTTCTTGCAATTGAAATAATATAGAAACCGGAAACCAATGTGAGCAATACTGAATTAAAAACTGAAATCTCATAGCCAAAAACATTTATCAGAGGAAAATTAATCAGGAAAATATTTAAGATGAGAATTACTAGAAGGTAAACTAAGAGGCGGTTTCTGTATGAAAATATTTTTTTAAGCTGAAGCACAATTAAAATTCTGCTCCGGCAGCTCTTTCTATATCTGCACCAAGAGTTTTAAGTTTTTCTTCTATTCTCTGGTATCCCCTGTCTAAATGATAAACTCTCAGCACTTCAGTTGTTCCTTCGGCAGCTAACCCTGCAAGAACAAGTGAAGCGCTTGCACGAAGATCAGTGGACATTACTTTCGCACCTTTTAACCTGGAAACTCCCTTTATAACAGCAGTATTTTCATTCACCTGTATATCTGCACCAAGGCGAAGAAGTTCAGGAATATGTTTGAAGCGATCGAGATAAATTGTGTCCGTTACTTTTGAAACTCCATCCGCAATACTCATATAAGCCGTCCATTGTGCCTGCATATCAGTCGGGAAACCGGGAAAAATTGAAGTAGTTATATCTGTAGGTTTGATAAAATTGCCTGATGATTTTAATCTAATGTTATTACCTTTGTTTTCAGTAATGCGACCGGAATCTTCAAGCTTAGAAAGAATTGAGCTGATGTAGAAATCTGAAATTCCATTTAAAGTTATATTACCATTTGTCATTGCTGCAGCAATCAAAAGAGTTCCGGCTTCAATTCTGTCGGCAATCGTATTAATTTCAGCAGCATTTAATTCATCAACACCTTCAACACTTAAAGTTGAAGTCCCTGCCCCTTCAATCCTGGCTCCCATTTTAATAAGAAACTCTGCAAGATTGCTGATCTCAGGTTCCATAGCTGCATTATTAATTACAGTTGTACCTTTTGCCAGACTGGCAGCCATTAAAGTATTCCCCGTTGCACCGACAGAAGAAACATCGAAATTAATTTTAGCTCCGTGAAGCCTTTTGCTTTTTGCAATTATGTAACCTTCAGCAAGATCAATCTCAGCTCCCATTTTTTTTAATGCTTCAAGATGAAGATTAATTGGTCTTGGTCCCCAGGCACAACCTCCGGGAAGTGAAACTTTAGCATAACCAAATCTTGATGCAAGGGGCCCCAATACATAAACAGAAGCGCGCATCTTTTTAACATGCTCATAAGGTGCAACCTGGCTGGTTATATTTTTTGTATCGAGTTCAAGAATATCATTTTCAAATTTTGTTTTTACTCCAAGCTCTTTTAACAATTTCATCATTGTATAAACATCATTAAGCTGAGGCGTGTTATAAAGTTTAGAAACGCCAGAAGCAAGCAAAGCTGCAGGCATTAAAGCTAGTGAAGCATTTTTAGCACCGCTTACTGAAACTTCTCCCGATAATTTTTTCCCACCCCTGATTATAAATTTATCCAATCAAAATCTCCATTGAATTGTTATGTTTCAATTCTTTTTGTCATCACAATTCCGGCTTTAGTCGGAAGAAGTGATCTCTATTTCAATAAATGAAAAAGATTGCTTCGTCGAAAACTCCTCGCACTGACAATGACTAAATCAGGTTTTTAATCAGCACAAATGAAAAATTATCCGGTGCTCCCCTTTCTTCTACAAGGTCAGAAATCTTATGTGAGATATTATTTATATCATTCAATCTGAAAATTTCCTCAAGCTCGTTATTATCAATAACACCATTTACACCATCAGTACATACAAAGAAAAAAACTTTTTTATGCGGAAGTAACTCAACACTATCCAGATCTACTTCAACAGGAACACTATCACCCAAAGCTCTTGTAATAATATTCCTGTTTGGATGAGCCTCAGCTTCTTTTTCAGACAAGACTCCTTCATCAATAAGCCGCTGAACAAAAGAATGATCTTTTGTAATCTGCGTAAGCTTATCATCTGCAAAAATATATATTCTTGAATCGCCTATATGCCCCCAGTAAGCCTTATCATCTTTAATAAAAAGTATCTCAACAGTTGTTGACATTCCTTTCAGATCAGAATCAGAAATTGCTTTTTCATAAATGGTTTTATTTGCTTCGATTACGGAAGACTTAATTCTTTCAGGATAATTATTCATTAATGAATCATTAAAGTGTTTATGGACCGTATCAACTGCAAGCTGAGATGCTACCTCACCGGCATTATTTCCACCTAGACCATCACATACAACTATTAATAATCCATTATCAATTTTGAAAACACCAAGTGAGTCTTCATTCTCAGCCCGGATAAGCCCTGCTTTTGAGATTGTTGTGTAAGTGTAATTCATTTAAAAAGTTATTATTAAACTTAAATCTAAAATTAAAGATTGAATTGATTAAATCCTTGTAATAAGTCATATCCAGCTAAAATAATTTTTACATCGCCTGAAGGAACTTTTATTTATAGATTGGTTTAATGTCCTACCGGATAAAATAAAAAGCAGTAATTAATGTGAAACTGCTTACCTTGGAGTTCCGTTCAAAATCGCTTATATTTATCGAATAAATTTCAATAAAAAAGCAGCAAAAAGTCTTTTTAAGTTCTTTGTTTACAGGCTCTTGCGAGAATGGCGGAATTTGGCAGACGCGCTAGGCTTAGGACCTAGTACCGTGAGGTGTCGGGGTTCGAGTCCCCGTTCTCGCACAGAAAAAGAATGAATGAGGGAATGGATGAATGATTGAATGGTTAGATAAAATTAAAATATTACCTCATTCATCCAATCAACCATTCATCCATTCTTTTAGTAATTAATAATAATTAAAAAATTAAGATAGATCGAGGTTAGACTTGGAATATAAAATAAATGATTTAACTGAATCTGAAAAAGAAGTTGAAGTTACTCTTCCTTATAATGAAATAAAGAAAGAGATTGAAACAGAAGTTTTAAAGCAGACAAAAAAAATCCAGATGCCTGGTTTCAGAAAAGGAAAAGTGCCTTTGAATATGATAAAAAAAATGTATGGCGATGCTCTTGAATATGAAGCTTCGGAAAAAGTAGCAAACTCAAAATTCTGGCAGGTAGCTAAGGAGAAAGAATTAAATCCTATAGGGCAGCCGCAGTTAATGGATATTAAATTTAAACCCGGTGAAGATCTTTTATTTAAGGTTAGATATGAAGTCTTGCCGGAGCTTGAAGTTAAAGATTATAAAAATCTTGAGATTGAATTACCTGATCTTACTGTTAAAGATGAAGATGTTGAACACGAGATTGAACATATAATTAAAGCGAATTCTACAACAGAAGATGCTGAGCTTGTTGGTGATGATAAAAATTATCTGCTGAATATTGAAGTTCAAAGAGTTGATGAAAATGAGAATCCTTTTCCTGATTCTAAACCTGAGATTCTTGATATTGATCTTTCAAATGAGAGAGTTAATTCTGAAATAATTGCAAATGCAAACGGTAAAAAAGCCGGCGATTTCTTCAATTTTACTTTTAAAGATGAGCATAAACATAAAACTGATGACAAAGAAGAAACACATGTTGAGCATTATCATTACAGAGCAAAAATAAACTCGGTTAAAAAAATTAAGCTTGCTGAATTAAATGAAGAGTTGATTAAAAAAGTAACCAAGGATAAATTATCTACCGAAGAAGAATTTCGTGATGGAATAAAAAAAGATATCCAGGCTTACTATGATCAGCGGGTTGATGAATTACTGAGAGATAAACTCCTGCAAACAATTGTTGAGAATAATGATTTTATTCCACCACAGATAATGGTTAAAAATGTTTTGGATGATCTTGTTAAGCAGGAAGAAGAAAAGATGAAGAAATCCGGCTACAAAAAATTTAACCGTGAAGAAGCAGAAAAGAGATTAGAAAAATCTGCAGAGCTTGAGGTTAAATGGTTCCTTATTAAGAAAGCAATTGAAAAACAGGAAAACCTTGCTGTAGATGATGAGGACTTGAAAGAGCTTGCAAAGAAAGATGCTGAAAAGACAGGCTTACCGGAAGATAAGCTTATTAACTATTACAAAACTTCAAACATAAATGAGAAGCTTCTTGATAAGAAGCTGTTTGATTTTCTCAGGGAACAATCCAAAATTAAAAAAATAATCCGCCACAGGCGGACTGAAAATTTGATAAACAAAGAAACAGAGGAAAACTAATGACAAAAAATTATGAAACCTGTCTGCCGACAGGCGAGATTTATAACCAGTTAGTACCTTACGTAATTGAACAAACTGGACGTGGTGAAAGAGGAATGGATATTTTTTCCCGTTTACTAAGGGAAAGAATAATTTTTCTCGGAACTGCTGTTGATGATCATATTGCAAGCTTAATAATTGCACAGTTAATATTCCTTGAAGCAGAAGATTCTGAAAAGGATATTAATCTTTACGTAAACTCTCCCGGCGGCAGCGTAACAGCAGGATTAGCCATTTATGATACGATGAAATATATAAAACCCGATATTACTACTATCTGTGTTGGAATGGCGGCAAGTATGGGAGCTATTCTTTTAGCGGGCGGTACGGCAGGAAAAAGAACTGTCCTTCCTAATGCAAAAATTATGATTCATCAACCATGGATTGGCGGCTTGCAGGGACAGACTACTGATATAGAAATCCACGCAAAGGAAATGCTTAAAACAAGGGATACTCTTTATAGAATCCTGGCTGAACATACGGGTAAATCAATTGAACAAATAACTAAAGACTGCGACAGAGATTATTTTCTTTCGGCACAGGAAGCTAAAGATTATCACATTGTTGATAATATAATTGATAAAAGAATTCCTATAAAGAAGTAGGGGTATAATGGTATAGGGTATAGGGTATAGGGTATAAGGTATAGAGGTATAGGGGTATTGATTAGCAATCAGCCATGGAAAGAATTCCGAAAAGAAATAATTTAATTAGAGGGATTGAAACCAATCCCTTTCCCTTTTCTTTTTATTAATACATAAAGAAGTTCAAAATTGTTAAAGATAATTCTCTTGCCTGATGGTTTGTCATTTTGAATGAAGTGGAGTCGAATTAAGAATCTCTCTCTTGAAGAAAGGCTTTTCTGGACATTAAAAGAAATTCGCAAGCCTAAGGAAATTCATATAAACTTTTACTAATCTATAAACATCCAATTGTTGTAATTTGAAAAGGGAGTGTGTTATGAAAAATCCAAAGTTACTTTTGTTACTAACACTGGCAAATCTTCTCCTGCTGCTTTTTATTTTTAGTGAAACAGGTTCTGCTTCCGGAGGCACTGGAACTATTCTCAAAGGGAATGGATTAGAGTTGTCTGATGAGAAAGGTGTAATACGAGCTAAGATAAATATTGAAAAGAATGGTGAGGCGGTTTTAAGGATGTTTGATGAAACTGGTACTATACGGGTAAAGATTGGTGCTTCTTCAAAAGGCTCAGGACTTGTTTTTTTAAATGATTCGACGGAGTTAGGTGTTCAGATACTTGCTAAAGATACCGGCAGCAGTATTAAGATTGTTGAGAGAGATGGGAAAGAGAAAGTTATAAAACCGTAAGTGTTTCTCTGTCACGAAGTGATTCATGACAGCCTTGGTAATGATCGGCTAAGAAAAGTAATTACAAATTATTTTTTTCTATTTTCTTTTCTCTTGAAAGAAAAGAAACAAAAGTTCAAGACTCCGCCAGAGGCGGACAGGTGGAAATAAATTCCTAAATTTTAACTTCATTACATTACAGAGAATTAACTCTTTTCTGCATATTAAAAAGAAATACTTGAAGAAATTATCCGGAGTGAAGCGTTAAAAGATAAATCTCCCGATACTCTAGTCACTTGAATTGTTTAACTATTCTTATAAATTAGTATTGAGGTAAAAAAAGAAGTTTAAGTTCAAGATTAAGACGAAAAAATGGAAAGATTTTAATTATATCAAATATCCTTGATCCTAACTTAAACTTGAACTTACACTTGAACTTGAACTCAAACAATATGCCAGGCATTAGATTTACAAAATATATTCCACAAAACCGGAAGACACAGGGTTTTGATGATCTGCTTAAGATGTTTTTCCAGATAATGATTGTCACTTCCGGTGATGTTGCTGAAGCTCTGAATTGGCTCAACCAGCTTGACCAGAAGTATGGTTTTACAGATGATGAATATGGAATGGGAGATTTTATCCGGGAGCTTAAGGATAAAGGATATATTGAAGAGAACGAAGATGGAACAGGTTTTATCATTACTGCTAAAAGTGAACAAAGCATCAGAAGACAATCTCTTGAAGAAATTTTTGGAAAATTAAAAAAATCTCCAAGAGGAAATCATAATTCTCCGTTTACTGGTCAGGGAGATGAACCAACATCCGATAGGCGTGAATATAACTTTGGAGATTCTATTGAACAGATTGATATGACTGATTCAATTAAGAATGCACAGATCAATCACGGTCTTGATGAATTTAAGCTGACTGAAAATGATCTTGAGATTGAAGAACGGGATTACAAAGCAATTACATCTACAGTTTTGATGATTGATATTTCTCATTCAATGATCCTTTATGGAGAAGATAGAATTACTCCTGCAAAAAAAGTTGCAATGGCACTATCTGAGCTTATCACAACTAAATATCCTAAAGATACTTTGGACATTTTAGCGTTTGGCAACGATGCCTGGCCAATTGAAATAAAAGATTTACCGTATTTAGAAGTTGGTCCCTATCATACAAATACAGTTGCCGGATTAGAGCTTGCAGTTGATATTCTTCGGAGAAGAAAGACAAGCAACAAACAGATTTTTATGATAACAGATGGTAAACCAACCTGTCTTAAAGAAGGTTTGAAATATTATAAGAACAGCTTTGGGCTGGATAGAAAAATTGTAAACAAAACTTTAGACCAGGCAGCACGATGCAGAAAGATTGGAATTTCAATAACAACTTTTATGATTGCCAGAGATCCTTATTTGCAGCAGTTTGTAAGAGAGTTTACAAAAACAAATAATGGTAAAGCTTTTTACAGCAGCCTTTCGGGCTTGGGTGAATATATTTTTGAAGATTATGTAAGGAACAGAAGGAAGAGATTGAAGTAAGTTTAAGTTCAAGTTCAAGAGCAAGTTCAAGAATATTCAATCAATCATTCAGCCAATCATTCATTCTTGAATGGTTGAATGATTTGAATGGATGAATGATTAACAACCATTAAACAAGGTAATAAATGGATATTTCCAGAATAGTAACTTTTGGTGAACTAAAAAGAACGGGTTATAAACCAAAATCTATTAAAGATGAGCTGCGTGATAATCTTGTAAAATTCCTGAAGGAAAAGAAAAATCCTTTTGAAGGAATTATAGGATATGATGAAACTGTAATTCCCGATATTCAAACTGCAATTCTTTCACGACATAATATCATTCTTCTCGGATTAAGGGGACAAGCCAAAACAAGAATTGCAAGAATTATGATTAATCTTCTTGATGAATATATACCTATTGTTGCCAGCTCAGAATTAAATGATGACCCTTTTCATCCTCTATCAAGATTTGCAAAAGATTTGTTGAATGAACAAGGAGATGAAACAAAAATTGAATGGCTTCATCGTTCTCAGAGATATGCAGAAAAACTTGCAACACCAGATGTTTCTGTTGCTGATTTGATTGGAGATGTTGATCCGATTAAAGCAGCAGCTTTAAAGCTTCCCTATTCAGATGAAAGAGTAATTCATTTCGGATTAATACCGCGTTCTCACCGTTCAATATTTGTTATAAATGAACTACCGGATCTGCAAGCAAGAATACAAGTTGCTCTATTTAATATTTTACAGGAGAGTGATATACAGATAAGAGGTTTTAAGGTAAGACTGCCGCTTGATATCCTGTTTGTCTTTACAGCAAACCCTGAAGATTATACAAACAGAGGTTCTATTGTTACTCCGCTTAAAGACAGAATAGACAGCCAGATACTTACACATTACCCAAAAACATTAACAATATCCCAGCAAATAACTACCCAGGAATCGAAGTTCACTAATGAGCAGAAGAAAAGAGTAAATACAACCCAGCTGTTGAAAGATCTTGTTGAGCAGATTGCATTTGAAGCACGAGCCAGTGAATATATTGATCCGAAAAGCGGTGTTTCTGCAAGACTAACAATCTCTGCTTATGAAAATCTTATAAGCACTGCAGAAAGAAGAATGATCCTGAACAACGAAGAATGCACACATCTCAGGATTTCTGATTTATATGGAGTCATTCCTGCAATTACAGGAAAGATAGAGCTTGTTTATGAAGGCGAGCAGGAAGGTCCTGCTAAAGTTGCTCATATACTTATAAGCAAAGCGATCAGAAATATGTTTGATAAATATTTTCCTTCGCCTGATAAAATAAATCGAAAAGATCCCGACTTTAATCGGGCAAAGAACCAGCCGGAACGACCTCGACAACCGTCGGGAGAAGTAAATCCTTACAACTCAATAACAAGCTGGTTTAATAAAGGCAATCTTGTAGATATTCTCAATACAAACTCTGATAAAGAATATGAAAATACATTAACAAAAGTCCCAGGATTAAAAGAGATTGTAAAAAAATATCAGCCGGGAATAAATGGAAGAGATAATATTCTTATGATGGAGTTTGTGCTTCACGGTTTAGCAGAATATTCTATGTTAAGCAAATTTCGTTTAGAGAATGGATTGCAGTTTAAAGATATGCTAAGCTCTATGTTTACAGTTTCTGAAGAAGATGAAAACGAAGCAACTGATGAGGATTTGTATTGAACTGGAGAAATTCCTTTTATAAAAGCAAATTATTGCCGAATATGAAGTTTGCTTGATTTTCTCATATTATTTTTTCTTTTTTGTAGTGAAATTTTGAAAGTAACCTGAAGGGTTCATTTAATAGGGAATTCTTCCGCAGTTACTTAAAGTTTTAATTGTGTAAAGGAGACGCAAATGAAAAACTTAATATTCCTGACTGATCTGCTAATAAAATAACTTATGGATTATTTTGATGGCGGGATTTTTATTCGGGGACATAAGGCAGTAGATTTTTTATTTATTTTAATACTGTTTGTCCAAATTTTTGGTTACCTGGGGATTCTGAGTAACAACGAAATTCTATACTTTAAAATCAATTCTCATAAACACCGCTTTTTTCACCACTATTTTACTGCTGGTTTTACATAATCCACCCTCAAAAAAATATTAATATAGAAAATCATATAATTCAAGTATGAATTTACAAGAAATTACTAAAACCAAAGGTGTAAAATGAAACTTAATTTTTCAAAACTAATTTTTTTAATAGCTCTTAACTGTTCTTTAGCGCAAAGTCAAATCACACACCTTGATGGTAAAATATATATTTATGAAAACAATAAATGGTACTTAGCTGATGAAGAAACAAGTGAAAAATATGAATTGAATATGAAGTCACTAACTGTTAAACTTAATGAAAATATTTCCAGAGATGAATTTGAAAGTTTCATAGCGTTGAACAATATAACGATAAAAAGGGAAAACATATTAGGATTTATAGACTTAATTCTATCTGAAAATATTGATTGTTTTGAAATGTACAATATATTTAAAAAATAGTGGTTTAGTTGAAAGCATAGATATTAATGCCTACGGTAAAGTACTTTTGGACCCTAATGATCCTTTGTATTCATCTCAGTGGCATCTTAACCACCCTAATTATGCAGATATAAATGCACCTGAAGGTTGGGAGATAATCAGTCTCTTTGATGGTTCTTTTGGTGCTGGTGTTATAATTGCCGTGATTGATCAGGGAACATACCGTGACCACGTAGATTTGAGATTCTGGCCTAATTGGGGTTGGGATTATATAGAAGGAGATAATCAACCCCAGCATACTGGGGGTTCACATGGAACTCACGTTTCAGGAATTGCTGCGGCAAGAACCAACAATGGAATTGGTGTTGCGGGTGTAGCTGGTGGATGGGGTGAACCGTTTGAAGGTGCACAAATAATGTCTTTAAAAGTAATAGCAGGAGGACAATTGAATAGCGATGCAGTTGATGATGCTATTATATATGCCGTTTTGAACGGTGCTAAAATTATAAATATGAGTTTTGCATCGCCGGATTTAAGCGCTATTCGTGCAGCTATTGATTTTGCTTATAATCAAAGAGGATGTTTATTAATAGCAGCAGGAGGAAATTATTCTAACGAAACACAACCAGTCTTTCCTGCAAGGGATCCTTACGTTATGGCTGTTGCAGGAATTAAATTGAATTGGACTCGCTATGGTAACCAAGGAAATGATTTGGAAATATCGGCTCTCGCTGAGGTGATTCGTTCCACTCTCGACAATGGTAGTTATGGTGATTTTTCCGGAACTTCGCAGTCAGCTCCTCAGGTTTCAGGGGCTGCGGCTTTGTTGTGGTCAAATATACCTGATTTAACAAGCTTTGATATTAGAAGGATATTAAAAGCAACAGCCGACAAAAATTTTGCTACATATAATCCATTTTTCTTTGGTGAAGGTTTACTTAAAATTGATAACGCATTAAATTATATATCTAACCTTCCTGCCAAACCTTCAAATATTACTATTTCTGCGCCTATAGGAGGTCACCCAATAATCAGTTGGAGTGGTGTTCCCGGTGCTGATTCATACAATGTTTATCGTTCTACGCCAAACCATAGATTAGATTTATTTAAAGTCACGAGTACTGTGAATAATTCTTGGACTGACAACTCTATTACAGTAAGTAATTCCAAAACTGCACCATTATATTATTATCGTGTAACAACTGTAGATGGTAATTATGAATCGGCTGTCTCAAATGAAGTTATGTGTGGTTCGATTGATGCAGGAAAATTAAGTACTTCACACAGCGAAGATATTTTGACTGACAACAAGTTATTTAATAATTATCCAAATCCATTTAATTCATCTACAAAAATCAAATTCTCATTGAAGAAGGAAATGCCCGTAAAAATCGCTATATATAATATCTTAGGAGAACTTATAAGTGAATTAATAAATGAAGTAAAACCTCAAGGAGTACACGAAGTAATTTTCGATGAATCATCATTACCCAGTGGTTTATATCTTTATAGAATAACAACTCAAGATTATACCGCCACTAAAAAAATGATAATTTTAAAATAAATTTGTTCCTATTGATCCGTGTAGAAATGAGTTGAGCTAATGAATAGTTATTGGTTAACACAAAAAGTTAAAATTTTATTAATATTTTGGATTGTTATTTGGACAAATTTTCATGTTTTTCCACAAACATACAAACTCATTGGCCCTCCTGGGGGTATAGTGAGTCAAAATAATATTGCAATTCATCCTAACGATCCAACATTGATTTATACAAGCACTTATGCTGGGGGAGTTTTCCGTTCCGAATTGCTTCAAAATATTATTTCTCCTATTGAAGCTGAATTTGATTTTTCTGCAAATTCTCAAATTGCTTTACCTTATAATGAGCTTAAATATATTTACATTGATTTATTTGGCTATTCTTTGAAAAGTACAAATTCAGGTGAGGATTGGGAGATAATCTATGAACAAAACTCCCAATCACATTTTTCATTTAATCCTTTAAATTCAGACATTATGTTTATGGTTAGAGACAACTATGAAATATGGAGAAGCAATGATAAAGGAAATACATGGTTTATATTGAAAATATTTAATAAACCTGTTAGACAAATTACTGTTGCGCCTACAGATACATCATTTATTTATGTTGCTGTTGATTTTGAATTTTACAAAAGTACAAATAGTGGTGTGGACTGGGTTATAACTTCTACTAGTCCGGGACAGGTTTACAGAATTATTGTTAACCCTTATAATAAAAATTCTGTTTATTATCATACTAATGGTTCATTGCTTAAATCTGAAGATGGTGGTTACAGTTTAAGAACATTATATAACTCAGATGTAAACGATTTTGTTTTAAATTCATTTGATACATTAAAGCTTTATGTTACTGCAATTCATCCATTTAATCCTTTAAGCAGCGGGATTTTTAGAACAGCCGATGGAGGGAACAACTGGTACCGTATGATTGATGGAATTCCTGGCGAAAATATTGCGAGTAATTCCATTTCAATTGATCCTTACACACCTGATGTTCTTTTTGCAGGTATAGGAGATTTAGGTGTGTATAAAACAACAGACGGAGGGAACAACTGGTTTCTTACAAAGCTTGCATACAGCAGGGTAAATAATATTTATGTTGATCCCGAAAATCCCGGACTTATTATATCTTCTCAGTACGGTTTTGGTATAATGGAAACTGACGATGATGGAAATAACTGGATACAGCCTCAATTTGATATTCCTTTTGAAGATCTCGAATGTAATGATATTACGTTCAACCCAGATGATATTAGTATTGGATTTGCTGCCGGAGGTTTGAGTTTGCTTAAAACTACAGATGGAAGCCAAAGCTGGTTTACAACTAATCAACTCGCGGGAGTAAAATCTGTTTCATATCATCCTAAGAATTCAAACATTTTATTTGCAGGCGGGCAGGTAGATCAGCTTAGCCCTGTTTTCTTTGTGAAAAGCACAGATGGCGGCAATAGCTGGAATTCAGTTATGAACAATTTCCGTCCGGACTATTTTGTTTTTCATCCGACTGATACTAATATAATTTATACTGCAGGTTTTTATGACCAGACATTTAATTACGGTGTCCTCAAGTCTACTGACTTAGGTGAAACCTGGATACCTAAGAATACAGGATTAGTACACAGCAATGAAACCGGTTTATTAGAATATATTACATCAATTTCGATATTAGAAAGTGATCCGGAAGTGCTTTATTGTTCGCAACTAAAATCTCTAAGTAAAAGTACAAATGGCGGTAACAACTGGTTTCAAATTGATTCTTCATTAAAAGTGCTTGAGCCTGATATTCGCCCTTCCAGTGTCCTTATTGATAACAACAGAACTGGTAGAATATATGTTGGCAGTTCAAAATATTCTGAAAATTTTGGAGGGTTGTATCTAACCGAAGATGATGGGCAACAGTGGCAAAAAGTATATAACGATTGGGTAAATGTAATTAAAGCTGATAATTCAATACCCCGTAATATTTATTTCGGAACAAGATTCGGAATTATGAAAATTACCGACACAATAACTGTTTCAGTAGAAGAAACCACATCTGAAGTTCCAAATCAATTCAACTTATTCCAGAATCATCCAAATCCTTTCAATCCTTTTACAACTATAAGATTTCAAATTCCACAAAGCGGGTTTGTAACTCTTAAAGTTTATGATATTCTTGGTAAAGAAATAGCAACACTAGTAAACGAAGAAAAACATACAGGCAGATATGAAGTAAAATTTGATGCTAGTGATCTTGCAAGCGGTGTTTATATTTACAAAATTCAGGTTAACGATTATGTTTCACCAAAGAAGATGATATTGTTGAAGTAATATTTTAATGTGAGCCTGGAAAAGTGAGGTTCACCTTAGAAGTGAGCCTCACTTTGACAATTTTCTAACACAAACCTTGCTATTTATATCAATTCTTTCTCATCACTCCATTTTTCTTTATTTTTTAATTGGTTTTACTATTTACTATTGCGAATGAATAAAGAAAAAAAGAAAATTATTATCATCGGTCCAGCTTATCCTTACCGCGGCGGACCATCAACTTTTGGTGAGTTAAAAAGAACAGGTTATAAACCCAAAGCCTATTAAAGATGAGCTGCGTGATAATCTTATAAAATTCCTGAAGGAAAAAAAGAATCCTTTTGAAGGAATTATAGGATATGATGAAACTGTAATTCCAGATATTCAAACTGCAATTCTTTCACGACATAATATAATTCTTCTCGGATTAAGGGGACAAGCCAAAACAAGAATTGCAAGGATAATGATTAATCTTCTTGATGAATATATACCTATTGTTGCCGGCTCAGAATTAAATGATGACCCTTTTCATCCTCTATCAAGATTTGCAAAAGATTTGTTGAATGAACAAGGAGATGAAACAAAAATTGAATGGCTTCATCGTTCTCAGAGATATGCAGAAAAACTTGCAACACCAGATGTTTCTGTTGCTGATTTGATTGGAGATGTTGATCCGATTAAAGCAGCAGCTTTAAAGCTTCCCTATTCAGATGAAAGAGTAATTCATTTCGGATTAATACCGCGTTCTCACCGTTCAATATTTGTTATAAATGAACTACCGGATCTGCAAGCAAGAATACAAGTTGCTCTATTTAATATTTTACAGGAGAGTGATATACAGATAAGAGGTTTTAAGGTAAGACTGCCGCTTGATATCCTGTTTGTCTTTACAGCAAACCCTGAAGATTATACAAACAGAGGTTCTATTGTTACTCCGCTTAAAGACAGAATAGACAGCCAGATACTTACACATTACCCAAAAACATTAACAATATCCCAGCAAATAACTACCCAGGAATCGAAGTTCACTAATGAGCAGAAGAAAAGAGTAAATACAACCCAGCTGTTGAAAGATCTTGTTGAGCAGATTGCATTTGAAGCACGAGCCAGTGAATATATTGATCCGAAAAGCGGTGTTTCTGCAAGACTAACAATCTCTGCTTATGAAAATCTTATAAGCACTGCAGAAAGAAGAATGATCCTGAACAACGAAGAATGCACACATCTCAGGATTTCTGATTTATATGGAGTTATCCCTGCCATTACAGGAAAGATAGAGCTTGTTTATGAAGGTGAGCAGGAAGGTCCTGCTAAAGTTGCTCATATTCTTATAAGCAAAGCGATCAGGAATATGTTTGATAAATATTTCCCTTCACCCGATAAAATAAATCGAAAAGATCCCGGTTTTAGTCAGGGAAAGGACCAGTCGGAAAGGTGCCTTTCAAAAGGGTCCCTTGGTAACGAACCAAATCCTTACAATTCAATAACAGGCTGGTTTAATAAAGGGAACCTGTTAGATATTCTCAATACAAACTCTGACAAAGAATATGAAAATATATTAACAAAAGTCCCAGGCCTTAAAGAGATTGTAAAAAAATACCTACCCGGAATAAATGGAAGAGATAATATTCTTATGATGGAATTTGTGCTTCATGGTTTAGCTGAGTATTCTATGCTAAGCAAATTCCGTTTAGAGAATGGATTGCAGTTTAAAGATATGTTAAGCTCTATGTTTACAGTTTCTGAAGAAGATGAGAACGAAGATCCGGATTCTATTTATTAATTTTTTTAATTATTAAAGCTGTAACTTTTCCTTGTCATATTCATTCCCTAAATTATTTTTTTTTGCCTGGCAAAGATTTATCTTAATGTTAAAAAATTTTTATAATTAGTTAATTTGAGAATATATCTTGTTTTGAACCTTTCCATTAATCCCGGCATTCTATGAGAGAAAAATTACTTAAGATTAATTCTTTTGCCAAAGGTGTTATACTTTTTTTAAGACTTCATAAATTATTTGGATTTGCAATCAGCCCGTTAAGGTTGATAGTAAACACTTTGGAATTGAGCCGCTGGATTGAAAAGAATAACAGGAGGGATATTTTAAATCATTTCTATACTCCTCTATATGATTATTCCCGGCGATTTAGTCTGTATAAATATCTTTTTGAAAAAAAAGAACTTCGCAATATAAAATTTACATATCTTGAATTCGGTGTTGCAGGCGGAGATTCATTTAACTGGTGGCTGAAGAACTATAAGAAAAATGATTCTAAATTTTTTGGGTTTGATACTTTTGAAGGATTGCCTGAATCGTGGGGAATCTTTTATGATAAAGGAGAAATGAATTCCGGTGTTCCAAAATTAAATGATGAACGGGCTGCATTCTTTAAAGGCCTCTTTCAGGATACTTTAATTCCATTTTGTAATGCAAATAAAAAATACCTGGAGCAAAAGCTGATAATTCATATGGATGCGGATCTGTATTCATCTACTTTATACATTCTTACAAGCCTGGCAATTTATCTTAAGAGAGGAGATATAATATTTTTTGATGAATTCGGAGTTCCAAACCACGAGTTTTTAGCATTTAAAAATTTTGCCGAATCATATTATATAAAATATGATGTAATTGGAGTTGTAAACAATTTTATGCAGGTTGCTTTCGAAATAAAATAGTTTTTACTGAATAAATATATTTCACTTATGAAAATTTCTGATATTAAAACAGACTGCAGACATCTTAAAGGCGATGTCCCTTGTAAACCAAATAAATTATATGGAGTTCACTGCGTTGATGAACAAGGGAACGATTGTAAATACTATGACCCTATCAAGGAAAAGATTTTAATAATAAAACTCGGGGCAATAGGAGATGTCATAAGGACTACTCCTTTACTACAACTTTTAAAGAAAAAATTTCCTGAAGCAAAAATATACTGGTTAACACACACTCCTTCTATCATACCGGGGAATGTTGATTCGATATTACAATTCACTTCTGAAGGTGTCACTTTCCTGCATTCATTAGAATTTGATTATATCTTTAATCTTGATAAAGACAAAGAAGCATGTGCTTTAATGAATAGTTTGAATGGAAAAATTAAAAAAGGGTTTATTCTTAAAGATGGTATTCCTTTTCCTGCCGATAAAGATGCCGGGCATAAATATCTGTCAGGCTTATTTGATGATATAAGCAAAAAAAATAGAAAGAATTATTTAGAAGAGATTTTTGAAATTTGCGGCTTTGTATATTCAGATGAAAAATATATTCTTTCTTCTTTTGATGAATATAATGATTCCTGGAACTTTGATAGATCGAAAAAAATAGTCGGTTTAAATACAGGCTGCGGAGGAAGGTGGACTTCGAGGCTTTGGCCAGATGAAAGATGGATTGAGCTTGCAACTCTCCTGGAAAAAAATTATGAAGTCGTATTTCTCGGAGGGATCCAGGAAGATTTAAAAAATAAAATGTTTGCAGAAGTATCCGGAGGAAAATACCCCGGTCATTTTCATTTGGAAAAATTTATAAACCTTGTTAACCAGTGCGATCTTGTGATAACAGCAGTTACGATGGCAATGCACATTACTATTGGGCTTAATAAGAAAATCGTTCTGTTCAATAATATTTTTAATAAACACGAATTCAAGCTTTTCGGTCTTGGAGAAATTATAGAACCGGAAAAAGAATGCAAATGCTTTTATAGTCCGACATGTACAAACAAGAAGTATAAGTGCATGAATTATATCCATTCGGAAACTGTTTTAAATAGTATAGACCGGCTTCTATCCTGATGAAGATAACTATCCTTTCTACAACTTATCCGTTAAGAGGGGGAATTGCACATTTTAACGGACTTCTTTATAAAGAATTAATTAAACAAAACGAAGTAAATGTAGTAACTTTTTACAGGCAGTATCCAAAACTTTTTTTCCCCGGAAAATCTCAGCTTGAAGAGGAGAATATTACAGAAAAAATACCTTCACAAATGATTGTTGATTCTATTAACCCTTTTAACTGGATTAAAATTGGAAACAGAATTAAAAAAGATTCACCGGCTCTACTTATATTCAAATACTGGATGCCTTTCTTTGCTCCATGTTTTGGTACTATTTCAAGAATTGCAAAAAAGAATAAGAAAACCAGGGTGCTTGTAATATGCGATAATGTAATCCCCCATGAAAGGAAGCCAGGAGATATATTTATAACAAAATATTTTTTCAGGTTTGTTGATTATTTTGTTCTTCTATCTGAAAAAGTAAAAACGGATCTTTTGACTTTAAAGCCTCGCTCTAGGTGCAAAGTTATCTCTCATCCTGTTTATTCCAACTTTGGAGAAGCAGTATCTAAAGACGAAGCTAAGAAAAAACTGAAGCTTTATGATGACAGGCTGATTCTGTTCTTTGGTTTTATCAGAGATTATAAAGGACTTGATGTTCTGCTGGAAGCGATGGCAATACTCAAAGATAAACTTAATATTAAACTTATAATTGCCGGAGAATTTTATACCGACAAAGAAAAATATATTAATATAATTGATAAATTGAGTTTAAGAGATAATATTCATCTTTTTACAGATTTTATTCCTTCTTCGGAAGTTAAATATTATTTTTCATGTTCTGATGTTGTTATACTTCCTTACAAAGATGCAACACAAAGCGGCATTGTACAAATTGCTATGAATTTTAAAAAACCTGTAATTGCTACGAATGTTGGAGGTTTAGGAGAAGTCGTTCACAACAATAAAACAGGCTATCTAGTAGATAAAAAAAATCCTTCTCTATTAGCCGAAGCTATATTAAACTTTTATAAAGAGAATAAAGAAGAAGAATTTGTTAGAAATACTGAAATGGAGATTGAAAAATATTCCTGGGGGAAATTTGTAGAAGGCATTATGGAATTAATTAATTCATAAACAGATTTTTAATGTATTACGACCCTATCAAAAACATATTTGGCTCTGTAATAAAAAAGATTCCGGCTCTAAGGATTTTATTTTACAAAATTCTTGATTTAATGTTTTTACGCTCTTGGTATGTAAGACGTGAATTAAAGAAGCTAAGAGAATTATTTGGCGACAAAGAAATTAGTATTTATGATGCAGGAAGTGGTTATGGGCAATATACTTATTTTATGTCGGCAAAATTACAACCTAACAGTATATATGCTGTTGATGTGAAGGATGATTGGATTAAAGACTGCAAAGACTTTTTTTCAATTCAGGGAATAAAAGATGTAAAGTTTGGTATTGAAAACCTAACAAAGATTGATCATAAAGAAAAATTTGATTTGATCAATTGTGTTGATGTAATGGAACATATTGAAGATGATGCCACCGTTTATAAGAATTTTTATAATGCACTAAAACCAGGTGGATTTCTTCTGATCAATACACCTTCCATTTATGGCGGCAGTGACGTGCATAATAATAATACCGAAAGTTTTATTGGAGAACATGCCAGAGAAGGATATTCCAAAGATGACCTTGAAGCAAAGCTTTATCCTCTGGGATTTTCTTATTATAAATTTAAATACACATACGGATTTTGGGGCGATAAAGCATGGCGCCTGGGTATTAAGTATCCAATGTTAATGCTCAATATTTCAAAATTATTTTTTCTAATTTTACCGGTTTATTATTTAGTTACTTTTCCTTTTACTCTAATAATGATGTATACTGATTATTTAACAAATAATAAAATAGGTGCGGGAATAAACTTTATTGTAAGAAAATAAAATTTCAAAAAATTATTCAGCCCAGTAAACAACACCAACCTCAAAAGGATTAATTGAGACTATAGATTTCAAGGAATTTAAACATTTAGACTCAGGGGAATAATCAAAATTATCCTGATAAAAATATTATCCTTATAAATATATTAAAATATGCGGGAAATTTGTTCCACCGGTATTTAATAAAAAGCCGGAAATAAATTCCGGCTTAAAGAAATAATAAGTTGAGGTAAGACTACTTAAGCAATATCATCTTTTTCATATCCGAAAATTCTTTCCCGTTCCCATTTGCTTTCAACTCAAAGAAATATACACCGCTAACCATCTTATTCCCTGTTCTGTTAGTAGAATTCCAATTCACCGAATGAACTCCAGCAGCAAGCTGATTATTTACTAAAACATTTACAACTTCCCCAAGTATGTTGTAAACAGTTAATTTAACATTTGATGCATAGGGCAATGAAAATTCGATTGTTGTTGATGGATTAAAAGGATTAGGATAATTCTGAGATAATACAAAATCTTTTGGGATTATATTATTTTTCTCATTGTCATCAACACCACTAATAATGCCGGTTTCTGCATAAGCCAAACCCGTTAACGCCTTTAATCCAACTGAACCAATTAATGTTCCTTCCCCTGTGTTTACATTTATTGTAAAAAGATCACTCACTTGAGAACCGGTTCCTTTTATACCATACAATATACCATTCTCATCAAAGACCAGATCATTTGTGGCGACATTAAAGCCCGTCTGACCTACAAAAATTGTATCTCCGGTTACCAGATCAATTTTATAAATCTTATCCTTCGGCGTACCAAAATCGCCTTTAGTAGTAGCCCATAAATTATTTGTCATCGGTTCAAAGGTAATCGCCACTATTTCAATTTGTGCGGTGGAAATGTAATTATAAGTACCATTAGTAAGATCTATTGAGTATATCTCACCCGTTTCAAGAGCACCGTAGAGCGTACTCAATGTATCAAAAGCTATTGCCACCATATCAGGCAAATCAAGAGTGTATAAACTATAGGAATCTCCTTGCAAAGCATTTGCCAAAAGAATCTCAGATTCAAATGCGCTTGATCTTATTGCATATAATTTATAATCTATCGGATTTATAGTAAGACCTAAAATATCAAAAAATGACGAAGGACCAACGTTCGTTCCTTCACCCGTTACCTTATCTATCGTTAATATATTACCATCATTCTGAGCACCGGAAGATGCGTACATAAACCTGTCAAATGCTGGATTAACAACAAATCCATGACCTAATAGAGTAAATCCAGTAAAAACAGTATCATTACTGGTTACATTATAAACTTCTTGTGCATCACCTGCCACTGTTGGACCAAACATAAACGGAAGTGATAAAGAATCATAATTAGAGAGTGTGATAGGAAAAGTAAGAGTTGTATCCAGATTGAAATCACCAACTGCAGAAGGAATATCAGTTATTTCTAAATCCTGATCACCGAAATTTGTCAGAATAACCGTTTTAATATTACTATTTGTTCCAACCTCAACGGTTCCAAAATCACTTGTAAGTGGGTCACCAAATGCATAAACACCAGGTCTCGGCCCAATTTCAAAATCCCCAACCATCATATTCCCGTCCTTATAAATATTTCTAACAGAAACAAATGTGTTTAACAAAGAATAGTCCTGACTGTTAGGATTGGTACCAATATCAAATCTCGTGTTTTGAGTAGATCCCGAGAAAGGATCTCCGGCATCACCTCTATTTGAGCCATTATTTAGATTCCGTAAACCATCAGCTTGTTCAACATCAACCATATAATGATCTTCGTTTTGATTACCATTTAGTGCGTCATCCACATGATAAATAAGAAAACCTGAATCATGAATGTTGGCATCAAATCCAAGCCTTTGTCTGTTTTCAATTAAAAAGTATTGATTAGTGATTGTACCATCTCGCCACATTCTGTAAACAACGGGATTTTCTTCGGCATTGGGTACTGAAAGAGGACCCTGATATGAAGTAACATTAATAGGTGTTACCCATCCAAGTTCCTTTTTAACCCATGCACTCATATGAACTGGAGTTTCCGGTGAAGAGCCATTACCTCCCCAGGAACCAGAAGCCATCAAACACCATTCTCCTATACCTTCGGAAGAACCGTCTGTATCGTATAGATCAGGTATTCCGAATATATGCCCAAACTCATGTGCAAAGACACCAATTTCTATAAGAGATCCACTGTTATTATTCCCACCACTACGCTCGGGCATAATTGCATAAGGTCCATCAATCATTACATTAAGTCCGGAAACAGGATCAATATCGTCGGTAGTATATGGCTGGCCAGTGACCACAGTAAAAGTCCATCTATGTGACCATATATTGTTAGCTCCTGCTTCTGCTCCTGCACCGGCGTGAACTATTGCCAGAAATCCAATGCGCGGTCTTCCCTGTCCATCATAGTACTGAATATAGTCTGCATAATTAAGAGTTGGATCAGAGTTTTCTATTACATCCACAACGAAATTTGGGCCACCATCCTGACCCAAATAATTTTCAAATGGCCCGGGCACATTATACCAACCTTTAGCGTCTCCTGTAAAGTAAAGCTGGTTGTAGGAAACTTCAGTATAATAATCAGTAACTGTTCCGGTTGGATTAGGTCCATCGTAAAGTTGAGCCTGGAATTCTTGCTGAGGGTAATAACCAGATAAGTTGGTGTATTGTCCCAACAGAGTAAGAGCAAAAACAGTATCTGTTGTTAGTGTGGATTCTGGAAGTAATCCCTGTGAAATTTGTTCTCTTATCTGTTTCCTCTCTCTAAACTTATCTGCATAATAACCTTTTGAATATTCGCTTTGAACCATCTGCTGAAATTGTGAAAAGTTAGCCGGTGGTTTAACGCCTTTTTTGGGTGAGACCTGAGCAAAGCTGAACGTTGCAAATAAGAACAGAAAATAGATAGTACTTTTAAGTTTCATCTCTTTCCTTTGATAATTTTAATGATAAATTAACACTTCCAAAAATTATAATCAATAAAACTTTAAAAGTACTATTTGATCAAGTTTTGATTTAGAATTCTTAGGCTATCTAATTATATTTAGAACAAATATTTTCTTGAAATTCCAAAAACGAACAAGGTGTTTATATGGGCAAATTCAATCTTAAAAAAATGCAGTCAATATTGAGTGAAATGAATCTTGATGCCTGGTTGTTTTATGACTTCCGGGGAAGTAATGATCTTGCACTTGATATACTTGATGTACCGAAAACCAGCCACTTAACAAGAAGATTTTATTACTTAGTTCCCAAAAGTGGTGAACCGGTAAAAATAATTAATGGTATTGAAGCCGGACATCTGGATCATCTGCCGGGCAAAAAATATACTTACTCAAGCCATCCATCTCTCGCCTCTCATATTTCAAATGCTCTGAAGAACTACAAAAAAATTGCAATGGAATATTCTCCTCTAAATGCTATTCCTTATGTCTCTAAAGTTGATGCAGGAACTATTGAGCAGATTAAATCTTATGGAGTCGAAATTGCAAGCAGCGGTGACCTTATCTCAATGTTTAATGCTGTTTGGACTAAAGAACAGTTTGAAGAGAATAAACCTGTAGCAAATGCTTTGACAGAAATTGTTACCAAATCTTTTACTTTCATTAAAGATAAAATTGGTAAACAACTTACTGAATATGATGTTCAACAATTTATTATGGATGAATTTAATAAACACGGATATTTTACTGACCATCCGCCAATTGTTGGTGTAAATGAAAATTCAGCAAACCCGCATTATGCCCCAACCGAAAAAATATTTAAGCCAATAAAAGAAAATGATTTTGTGTTAATTGATCTTTGGGCAAAAGTAAATAAACCCGATAGTGTTTGGGCAGATATAACCTGGGTTGGGTTCGCTGGAAAAACCGTTCCGGAAAAGTATACTAAAATTTTTAATATTGTTGCTAAAGCAAGAGATGAAGCTTTCAATCTTGTTTCATCCAGATTTAAGGAAGGGAAAGAAATCCGTGGTTATGAAGTTGATGATGCTTCAAGAAAAGTGATTAATGATGCGGGTTACGCAGATTATTTTATTCACAGAACCGGACATTCAATCACAACGGATCTTCATGGAAGCGGCTCTCATATGGATAACTTTGAAACTAAAGATGAAAGACTAATTCTTCCTTCAACTTCTTTCTCTATTGAACCTGGAATTTATTTAACAGGAGATTTTGGTGTTAGAAGTGAAATAGATGTTTATATTACTCCTGATAAAAAAGTTATTGCAACAGGTGGGGAAAGACAAAGGGAGGTAATTCCTATCCTTAAATAGCCTACCAAGTTAAAGAGTAAGTTCAAGTGTAAGTTCAAGTTCAAGTTCAAGAAGTTTAAAGTTCTCTTACACTTGAACTTGTACTATTTGGATGCAACGCCTTGTCTTTTCTGGTATTCACCCACAACATAAGTTGTAATAGCTTTTCTCTGGTTCTCACTTAACTGTGGATTCGGCATTTGTGGAAAATCAGGACTTATTTTCTGCGGGTCTGAAAGGAAAGTGACAAGCTCTTCTTCTTTTCCAACATATTTTGAAATAACATTATTAAATGCCGGTCCTACCATATTTTTTTCAAAACTATGGCAGGATGAACAAATCATTTTAAATATCTGTTCACCATTTTCTCCTGCTTCAGCAGATCTTTGTGCAAAAACAATTTTCATATGTTCTATCATTTCATAATCTGCAATTGCCTTAGCTTCAAATGGTTTTAACCCAGGATTGGGCATGGGAGGATATAATGGATCTACTTTTACCGGGTTAAGAATGAAAGAAACCAGTTGATCTATTTTACCTTCGTATTTGGGAATGGTAGTTTCATACGCCGGCCCTACCAGCTTCTGATCAAACCTATGGCAGGATGCGCATCTTACTTCATAAATCTCCTGACCTGTTAGTCTTACAACTCCCTCTTTTGTCCCTTTTAATTCAGCAAGATATTTTTCAAACTCAGCCACCAAAACAGATGAATGTTCTCTTGTAGCATTTCCCATTGCAAGCTGATCTTTAACTATCAATGCAAGCAATGCAAATAACAAAACATAAAATACATGTCCGCTGAATTTTATAGTTGATTCTTTAAGCATTGCATATAAATAATTATACGCAAGGAATAATAGGAAGACGGCAATTAATGAATAACCAAATACTGATGCAGTTAACGCTTCCTTAGGAAGTGCAAATAAATTAATCAACAAAAAGAGAGGCTGGAATAAGGCCGCAGTTAAAGTAATCCTGATTGCAGTTTTTCTTACAAAATCCTTATAATCCCCCGTAATATTTTTCTTGCCTCCCTCCCAGTAAAAGAAACCAAATAAAATTGCAGCACCTGTTAAAGCAAAAGCTGCTGCTAAAAAATGAATGTAACGGGATAAAACTTCCCAGGAGAAGAGTAAAAACATTAGCCTTTCATCTACCCACCTGTTTGGATAGGTCACTAATGTAACTGCACAGGTAAATATCCAGGTTGAAATGAAAAGAAGCACTACTCCATATCTTCCCGATTTAAAGCTTAGACTCTGATTTCCCTTTTTGAACTTATTCAATTCCTCGTGAAACTCAGGATCATCAGAATGTAAATTGCTTATTGAATCAAAAATATTTTTGAATGAAAGAGAATACTTATACGTGTATATAAGAATTATGCTGATTGATGTTAAGAAGAATGCAGCAACAAGGTAATATATCGATGGAGCATCTGCAGTATGGAGAAGCTGAGCAAAGACAAGAATACAGGTAAGCAAAGGAATAATTCCTAGTATAATGCCCATACTCTTATTGATAGTAAGCAAATCAATAATATCTTTTGCGAATCTTAAATAAACAGGATTACCTGCTTCAAGACCTTTTCTCCTGTAATATAAAGAGAGAGACGTTCCGCCAAGTATTACACTTATAAAAGGAATAAAGAGAAATAAAACAAGAATAAGCATATAGTGAAGAAGCTCAATATGCTCTGCTGATTGAGGTAAAACCAAATTATCTAAGAATTCCATCTATCTTCCTGAAAACCTGCCTGCCGGCAGGCAAGTTTAAATAAAAAGTTTATCAATTGATAATAAAATTATAACGAGTAAAGCAAAAATATTTATCTCTCTGAATGCAAACCTGAAAGAAATCATATTTGCGGTTTTTTTCAGGAGCTTGAATGCACTCCAGCCAAGCCAGATACCCGCAGCCAAAAGAAGAAAATTTATTCCGGGAAATTTTGTTATCCCAAAAAGAGGAATAATTAATCCTGTTACAACTGTAGCAATTATCCAGATAAAAGTAATTCTTGCTAATTGAGCATGAGAAAAAATCTTTGTTAAAGTTGGGAAACCTGCTTTTTCATAATCTTTATCTAGTACAAGAAGAAGAAGCCAAAAATGTGGTATTTGCCAGATAAAGAAAAAGAAAGAAATAATCAGAATACCTGAATCAAAAATACTTCCGCCTCCTGCAACCCAGCCAACTGCCGGTGGAATTGCACCAACCAAAGAACCGGGAACTATTGCCAATGGATTTTTTTTCTTAAGTGGTGTATATATTCCATTGTACCAGATAAGATTTAACAATGCGAGAGATAAAGCAAGAATTCCTGAACCTGAATAAAGAATTATTGAACCGGTTAATATTAAAACCAAAGCAATTGTTAAAGCATTATTTGGTGAGATTCTTCCTGAAGGTATAGGACGATTTTTTGTTCTTTCCATTAATGCATCTGTTTTTCTTTCCTGGTAATGATTTATGGCTGCACTTCCACAAGCCAATAAAAGAATTCCAAAAACAGGAGCTATTATTCCGGAATTAATTTCTCCTGTAAAGCAGATATAACCAAAAGCAGTTGTTACTGTAACAAAAGAAGTAATTTTAATCTTTGTCAACTCAGCTAATATTTTAATTTTATTTTCCACTTGTAAGCCTATGGCTTAATTAAATTTAAAATTTATTTTGAAGTTGTATCTGTCTTTATAACGCTGATCTGCTGCGATCCAGTGCCAAGTTTTCCTTTATTCTCAAGCCAGAATTTAAAATTTTGCTCAGGGATAACAACAACTTTTGAATACATATTAGAGTGATTCAAACCGCAATACTCGGCACACATAATATTATAAGAGCCGGTTTCTGAAATATTAAACCAAACAAAGTTATTTCTATTTGGAATAACATCTTTTTTAACTCTAAAAGCCGGAACGAAAAAAGCATGGTTTACATCTAATGAATGAAGATTAAGTCTTACATTTTTTTTCAAAGGAACATAAAGCGTATCTGCCTGAACGCCATTCTGATATTTAAATGTCCACTTCCACATTTGCGCTGTTACTTCAATAACCATTGAATCTTTGGGAGCTTCAGTCATTTGCTTGTAACCAACCCATCCGTACCAGAACATAATAAGAACTAAAATTGTCGGAACAACTGTCCATGTAACTTCGAGAGTAATATTGCTGTGAATGTTTTTCGCTTTTGGATTTCTCTTTTTACTATATTTTATCACAAAGAAAACCATGAAAAAGGTAATCAGCACTAAGAAAAAAACGGAGATTACCATTACAACCCAAAAGGCAGTATCAACAGCTTCAACAAAATTTGATGGACCTGAAAACATAATTTATGATTTAGTTAAAAATGAATAATCTGCAAAGAGAAGAGCTATTGAAATAATAAAGAAAAACAATGCAACTACAAGAAAAATTCTGAATACCCTTTGTTCAATCCTTAAATGCATAAAGATGGTTAGAACAAGGTAAGATTTTACTGATGCAATAATTAAAGCAGTTGCAATAGTTAATGCACCCAAATTAATGCCTGCAACAGCTACAGTAACGCCTGTTAAAGTTAACAACCCCAGCCACACAAGGATATAAATCCCGTAGCCGTGCATATGCTGATGTGTTTCGTCTTTATGCATAATTAATCTTTAAGTTATTAAATAGAATAATGGGAACAAGAAAATCCAGATAATATCTACTAAGTGCCAGTATAGCCCTGCCGCTTCGAGCTTTACAAAACTATCTTTAGTAATTACACCTTTTACAGTAAGCCTTGTCATTATTCCAATTAAAACAGCACCGATAATAACGTGAAGTCCATGCAACCCGGTCATAACATAGTATAATCCAAAAAATAAAATTTCACCTGACTCCTTAGAAAGCAAAGTATCCGAACCGGGATAAATTCCATGATCAAACTTAGTAGTCCATTCAAAATATTTGTTGACTAAAAAAGCCAGAGCAAAAACAATAGTAACGAGCTGAAAGAATATTGAAAGGCTCTTCTTATCCTTTTGTAATGCTGTTATTGATAGAGCCATAGTAAGACTGCTTGTTAAAAGAATTGCTGTATTAAAGCATCCTATTAATGTATTAAGCTCTTTTGCCGCAACATGGAATGCTTCTGCATTCATAAAACGGTAAACAGCATACAGGAAGAACATCCCTCCAAAAAGAATAAGCTCTGTAAAGAGGAACAGCCACATTCCCATCCGGGAAGCAATATCATCGCGATGTACGTGACTTACAGCATGCTCTTGCGAATTCACTTTACTTCCTCAAGCTCTTGTTCTTCATTCTGTTTATATTCATAAGGTCCTTCGGTAATTGTGGGAATATGCTCAAAGTTTTCAAGCGGAGGAGGAGTCGGAACCTGCCATTCAAGAGTTTCTCCACCCCAGATATTTTGTTCGGTTATAACTTTTCCTTTTCTTAAAGATCTTATAAGATTAGTAAACATTATTATCAAACCGGTAATTAAAATCCATGATCCTATTGTTGAGATAAGATGATAAATATGAAATTCAGGTAAGTAATCATAATATCTTCTCGGCATTCCTAACCAGCCCATAATAAACATCGGGAAATAGAGTGTATTAAATCCAATAAATAAAAACCAGAATGCTACCTTTGCTGCCTTATGATTATACATTCTGGCAAACATTTTTGGGAACCAGTAATGCATTGCAGCAAAAATTCCAAAACCTGTTCCACCAAACATTACATAATGAAAATGCGCAACGATAAAAGAAGTATCGTGCACCTGGATATTTACAGCAAGAGTTCCCTGAAATAATCCTGTTAATCCGCCGATGGAAAAGAGAAAAATAAATCCAAGAGCATAGTACAGTGGAGGGCCAAGTTCAATTGAACCTTTATATAAAGTTGCTGTCCAGTTAAATACTTTTATAGCACTTGGAATGGCAACGAGAAAAGTTAAAATTGAAAATACAAACTGCCCGGTGTCGCTCATCCCTGCAGTAAACATATGATGAGCCCAAACTAAAGAACCAAAAAGTGCAATGCCTATTGATGAGAAAGCAATAAACTTATAACCAAATATTGATCTCCTTGCAAACACAGGAATTATTTCTGAGATAACACCCATAGCAGGCAAAATCATTATATAAACAGCGGGGTGTGAATAAATCCAAAACAGATGCTGATACAATACAGGATCTCCGCCAAGAGCAGGATCAAATAATCCAACTCCAAACCATCTTTCAACTGCAACAAGTAAAAGTGTAATACCAATGATTGGAGTTGCAAGAACCTGTACCCAGGCAGTAGCATAAAGAGACCAGATTGAAAGAGGCATTTTAAACCAGGTCATTCCCGGGGCTCTCATACGATGAACTGTTGTTACAAAATTTAATCCCGTTAGGATTGAAGAGAACCCAAGCATAAATGCTGCAAACAAAGTATAAGTAACATTCGTTCCTGAGCGAACACTGTAAGGTACGTAGAACGTCCAGCCTGTGTCTGCTGGGCCACCCGGTAATGTTATTGAGAGTATTGCAAGCAATCCGCCTGATACAAATAAATACCATGATAAAAGATTGATTCTTGGGAATGCAACATCCTTCGCTCCAATAAGAATTGGAAGAAAGAAGTTTCCGAATGCTGCAGGAATCCCGGGAATTACAAAAAGGAAAATCATTATCACACCATGGAGCGTGAAAATCTGGTTGTAAGTCTGGGGATCCATTATTGTTCTTCCGGGTGCAATAAGTTCCAGCCTCATAAGGAATCCGAAAACCACTCCAACTACATAAAAGAGGGAAAGCGAACAAAGATATAGTATCCCGATTCTTTTATGATCTGTAGATGTTATCCAGGACTTGAGTCCTCTTCCCTTCCCCGTATATTCAAGGTAGCTTGGTTCTTTTCTGTTTCCATTAATTGCTATTGCATCACTTGCCATCAGTAACCTCTTGCTGCTTAACTTTCTTTGGTTTAACTCTAAGATAAAGCACAAAAACAACTGCCATCAATAAAATTCCCGCTCCGAAAATTCTTGTAAGATTTAAAACATAAGTCCTACCTTCAGGATCGTAGCTGAAACAAAACTGAAGCATTCTTGCTATAGTTGGTGTTGCAGTTCCTTCTGAAGTTTCAGCAATCGCCATTTTAAAATCAAACGGCAGAATGCTGTATCCTCTTGAATCTGAATAGTTGGGGAACAGATACCTGCATATCTTTCCATCTTTTGAAATAAAAATAAGTGCACCTGAATGAATGAACTGATCTTCTTCTCTCTTGAAATAAAATCCCGCTGCATCTGTTAAGGCTCTAATATTCGCACTATCTCCGGTAAGAAATCTCCAGGCATTTTCAGGAAATTCTTTTTCAATGATTTTCATGTAATTTCTTTTTTTATCAGTCGCAAGATCAGGTTTTTCATTTTCATCGAAGCTTAGAGTAATAATATTATAGTTCTCAACCGGTTTTAAGTCTACCCTGTTTATAACTTCAGCAATGGAAGTCATCAATGGAGAACAAATGCCGGGACATTCATAATAAACAAATGCAAGAACTGTTGGACCGGTTATAAATTCACCTAATGCCTTTTTATTCCCTGCTTCATCATAAAATTCAAGATTAAGCGGGAGCTTTTTGCCAAGCTGTTCATCTATCCCTATTTCTATTTTTTTACTCTGCGCAGGATTAGAAAAATTAAATATTATAATTGCAATGCAAATTCTAATTGATGCTATGCAAAACTTCTGGAATGCTGGAGCAATGGAATAATGGAATACTGATTTTGATATTCTTGTTATTATTCTACTATTCCAATCCCGCAAGCGGGACAGGCTCTCCATTATTCCAAAAAATGCGTAAAATGAGTTAATTAATCTTTTCATCATTTGCCTCCCTGTTAAAAAAGACCATTCATATAATTATACAATACGTTCCAATCGTTAGAAGATAATTTAAAAAGATTATTATTAAAGCCATTACTATTTACATTATAAATCACTGAGTTGATAAACTTCTGATAATTCTGTTTCCAGCTTTTATCAGAATTTAAAGTAGTTAAAGCTCTCATCTTATTTGATGTTACCGAGTTAAATATACCGGCACCTGCATCAGAATCAGAACTAACCTGGTTTACTTTCTGTACAAGAGTTTGAACTGTTGAGCTATTCTCTTCCATAATTAAATTCATTGCTGATGCGACGGGAATCTGAGCCGGAATTTCTTTCCCCTGCGAAAGAAGAAATAATTGATCGAGTTGAGTCAATTCACCTTCCGTATCAACCGGAGGATCTGAAACAAAGGTTTGCCTTATGTAATGAGCTAAAGCAATTCTTTCAGATGGAGGAAGGTAATTATAAGCAATCATTCCTGATCCGGGAATTCCTTGTTCAAGCGTGGTATAAATTCCGGATATTTTTGGACCGTTTTTCCAGCCTTCTTTACTTGCAAAATTTCTTGGCGGAGGATTTAAAGCTGTTGAAGCAGGACCTTTACCCATGCCATCTTCACCATGACAAGATGCACAAATTGTTGTATATGTTTCTTTAGCAAGAGCAATTAACTCCTCATTCGGCTTGCTCATCTCCATAATATTTATTGGCGGAATAATTCTCGGTTCAACAACCGGGAGTTCCGTAATTTTTGTAGTATCTGCAGCAACGAGTGGAATACTCTGCCGGGCAATATTTCCAAGATTTGTTATATATAAAATTCCTAATGCTATTACAACGAAGAGAATATATGGATATACAAATCCAAATATTTTTCCCGGATCCGATTTTAAATCATTCAATATGTTTTTCAGATCATCCCCTTTGTAATTTCTTTCAGTGTTACCATATATAAGAAGTTTGTTTTTTTAGTATACCTTTGTCACACTTCGACCCCGAAACAAGTTCGGGGCAGGCTTTCGCTCAGTGTGACTTGTCATCCTGAGCGGAGTCGAAGGATTGTACCATCTTAAATCACTTATCAGTCAATTCGCAATATTAATGCAGTGTAAAGTCAAGTCCTCTTTGAAGCTTTGGATCACCAACCGGAATTAAATTATGCTTCTTTGCTTTCATAGCAAATATCAGAATAAGTAATCCAAGTATACCAATTGGAAAAACAAAATCGAGCCAGCTAAATACATAACCATATCCATTGATTTTAAGGTTGGGCATAGCGAGCCAGTATAAATCAAGATAATGAGATAAAAGAATCCAAACCGACATAAATTTTAATCTCTTAGGATTAGTTTTAGCCGGGTAAGAAAGCAAAGCACCAAATGGAATTATAAAATGTACAAGTATCAACAAGATTGAAAAATATTCCCAGCCGCCTTCCCACCTGTTCAGGAACCAAAAATTTTCTTCGGGGAGATTTGCATACCAGATTAACATATATTGAGAGAAAGCTATATAACCCCAGAAGCATGTAAAAACAAACATTAAAGTTCCAAGGCTGTAGTAATGATCATTATTAAGTCTTGAGCTTAAATAACCTCTCTCATTTAATAATATAACAATTAAAGTAAGTGCAGCAAGAGAAGCCCAGACTGATCCTGCAAAGAAATAAACACCGAAAATTGTTGAGAACCAACGCGGCTCTAAACTCATCAGCCAATCTACTGCTGCTATTGTAATAGTTATTGCGAAAACCGGTATAAATATTCCTGAAAGAACAATATTCTTTTTTGTTAATTTCTGATCTCTTGTAGTATCCTGCTTTTGAGAATTTTTAGTTAAGAAGTAATAAAACAAACTCCATATTCCAAAAACCACAATCACTCTTATAATAAAAAAAGAAGTATTCAGATATGGTGCTTTACCCTTAAGGATAGGGTCTTCACTTACAACTTCTGTGTGAGACCAATGAAATAAAGAATGAATACTTAAGATTAATGGAATAGCGAAAATAATAAGCAAAGGAACCGATGATGCAAGAAATTCAGTTAATCTTCTGAAAGGAGTGCTCCATTCTGCACCCGTAATATATTCAAGCGCAATAAGGAAAAGTGAACCGACGCCAATACTTACCAAAAACATAAACGCAACTAAGTAGCTAAAGGAAGCCCGGACAGGTTCTACCAGATATCCAATAACACCAAGTATAAGACCGAATGCAAATAAAGCTGCACCTAATTTTACGACACTACCGGGCAGTTCTTTTCTTATGTAACCGGTTTCATTATTCGACATTTAACTGAGACTCCTTCTTGTCTGCCGACAAGGCAGATTTAACTTCTTCTAAATCAGTAAGCCTTGCATTCTTCGCTCTCTGAATTGCACGGATATAATGTACTATTGCCCACCGCTCTTCAACATTTGTTTGGGATTCATATGAAGGCATTGTATTCTGACCATTAACCATAATATGATAAAGCATTCCATCACTAAAATCACGTGCTCTTTGTGAATGTAATGTAGGGGGATTTGGAAACTGACCACGTAAACGGCTGTCGCCATCAGCATAATTTCCATGGCAGGGACTACAATACGTTAAAAATTTTTTCTTACCAAGCTCTAAAACTTCTTTAGTTGGCAGTAAAGGATTTGGTAAAGTTTCAGTTGGAGTTAATTGTCCCTTAAAAGGATATGGCAGATGTCCTTTCGCAACCGTACCTTCCACCGGTAAACGCATTCCAAAATTATCAGCAAATACTGCACTCTTTTCCTGCGGTGTTGTTTTATCCTGTTCCATCATCCAGTTAAATGGTTCTATATATAAAATTTTATTCAAAGTAACATATGTTGATGCAGAAACTATCAATGCAACTGTTATAAGAAAAACAATAAACTTCGTTTGAAAAACCGGGAAAACTTCTTTCTCAGGTTTATTAATTGAATGAATTTTTTTTGAACCAAGCTTATGGAAAAAAGCTATAACTTCACTTTCATTAAATTTTGGATCATCGGCTTCTATTACAATTCCATACTTATCGCTGGAAACAGCATGCATATAATCGGTATCGTGTAAAGGATGATTATTAAAGGGCAGATTAGCAAACAGAGCAAGAAAGCCTATAACAGTAGAAATACCACCGAGTAAAACAGTTGTTTCAAATGTAATTGGAATAAAGCCGGGTAAAGAAAAAAATGGCTTGCCACCGATTACCATTGGATAATCAATTGACATCGCCCAGAACATAAATAAAAGAATAAAAGCGGTTCCGGAAAATCCAAGGAAAGTTGTTACAAAACCTACTTTGGATCTTTTTAATCCCATAGATCTATCCATACCGTGAACAGGATAAGGAGTATTCACATCAAAAAATTTATAACCGGCTTTTGAAACTTCCTTAGCGGCATGAATAATTTCATTTGGAGTATCGAATAAGGCAGTTACACCATATAAATTTTTATTATCCATGGTGTACTCCACTATGAGATGGTTGCCCATTTGGAGAAACTGCTTTAACTTCGGACATTGAAACAACAGGTAAAGTTCTTGCAAAGAGTAAAACCAAAGTAAAGAATAAACCAAAACTTCCTAAAAGAATTCCCAGATCTATAAGAGTTGGTGTATAGTAACCCCAGCTTGATGGTAGAAAATCTCTATGCAAAGAAGTAACTATAATTACAAACCTTTCAAACCACATCCCTACATTTACAAGAATAACAATTACAAACATTATTGGAATCGATCTTCTGATCTTTCTGAACCAGAATAATTGCGGAATAAATACATTACAGCTAACCATTATCCAATATGCCCAGGCGTAAGGACCAAATGCCCGGTTTATAAAAGCAAACTGTTCATATTGGACACCGCTGTACCAGGCAATAAAAAATTCCATTAAATAGGCATATCCAACCATCATTCCTGTTGCGAGTAATATTTTGTTCATCCTGTCAAGATGGTTTATGGTAATAATCTGCTCCATATCAAATACTTTTCTAACGAACACCATTACGGTAACAACCATAGCAAAACCGGAGAAGATAGCACCTGCAACAAAGTAAGGAGGAAAAATAGTTGAATGCCAGCCGGGCAATATTGAAGTTGCAAAATCAAAACTAACAATTGAATGAACTGAAAGAACAAGTGGTGTAGAGATGCCTGCAAGTATTATATAAGCTTTTTCATAATGCTGCCAGTGGCGGTTTGAGTGTCTCCATCCTAAGCTGAATACAGAATAAATAGTTTTTTTAATTTTTGAAACTGTCCGGTCTCTCAGAATTGCAAAATCGGGTATTAACCCTACATACCAGAACAAGAAGGAAATTGTAAAGTATGTACTTACTGCAAAAACGTCCCACACAAGAGGAGAAATAAAATTAACCCAAAGTCCATGTTGATTTGGATAAGGAACTAAATATCCTGCTAACCAGGGTCTTCCGGTATGAATAATTGGAAATAAACCAGCAACCATTACAGCAAATATTGTCATCGCTTCGGCCATCCGGGCAATGCCTGTTCTCCACTTCTGTCTTAATAAGAAAAGTATTGCCGAGATAAGAGTTCCTGCGTGCCCAATGCCAATCCAGAAAACAAAATTAACGATACCAAATGCCCAGCCGACAGGCTGATTATTACCCCAGGTTCCAATTCCAAAGAAGAGTGTAATCCCTACACAAAGAGCTCCAATGAGAAGAGCACTCGTTGAAATAGTTAATGCAAGAAGATATTTTTTACCGGGCCGCTCATCCATTGGACGAGCAATAATCCTGTCAATCTCTGTCTTTCTAAGATTACCTTCAACTACTTCAAGTTCCCTGGTATAATCCAATTCCACTTATGCTTTCTCCTTTATATTTCTAAGCTTAGCTATATAAGTAACATTTGGACGAACATTAAGTTCTTCCAGAACATGATAACCAAGCTCATGATTCCTGTATTTACTTACATCAGATTCCTTATCATTTACATCACCAAAAGTTATAGCACTTGTAGGGCAAGCTTCCTGGCATGCAGTTTTAATGTCGCTTCCTTTTAAATCTCTCTTCTCTCTTATTGCTGTTTCTCTGCCATCCATTATACGCTGAATGCAGAAAGTACACTTCTCCATAACTCCGCGTGATCTTACTGTTACTTCAGGGTTGTACACAAGGTTGAATAAATTATCAAGCTGATAAGCATCATCAAAATGATCCCTGAAGTTATAGTAATTAAATCTTCTTACTTTATATGGGCAGTTATTAGAACAATATCTTGTTCCTACACAACGGTTATAAACCATCTGGTTTAGTCCATCAGAGCTGTGAGTTGTTGCAACAACAGGACAAACATTTTCGCAAGGTGCATTATCACAATGCTGGCAAAGCATTACCTGGTTGCTTACAGTTGGTTCATCAACAGATCCGGAATAATACCTGTCAACTCTTATCCAATGCATCTCTCTGCCCCTCTTAACCTGGTCTTTTCCTACAACCGGAATATTATTTTCGGCTGTGCAGGCAACAACACATTCTCCGCAGCTAATACATTTATTAAGATCAATTGCCATTCCCCATTTTAATTTTGAATAATCATAATCAGGATACATTGTAAGAAGACTATGCTCTTTACCTTCATTAAGGAACTGAGGATTATTCAAATATTCCTGAGTGGTTCCTTCTTTTACAATTCCTCTTTTCTTTGCAGCATCTTTAATCAATTCATCATCAAATGAATGATGTTCCTGTGCCGTAACTATTTCATAAGAGCCACCGGCTTTAGTTACTTTGGCTGATGTATATAAATGAGGTGAAAGATTAAACGATGAGCTAATAAGAACGTTAGCATTAAAACCTACATCTTTCCCTACGGTTCCTGCATCAGTCCTTCCATAACCCAACTCAATTGTTATTGTTTTATCTGCAGCACCTGGCTGAATAAAGACAGGAATTTTGAGTTTCCTGCCTGCAATTTCAATTTCAATAAAATCATTATAATCAACACCAAGTTCATTTGCAGTTGTTTGGGAGATTGCCGCATAATTATCCCATGTAACTTTAGTAACGGGATGAGGTAGTTCCTGAAGCCAGCCGTTATTTGCAAATCTGCCATCGCCAATTGCGCAGCTTTCTTTAAGAGCAACAGCAAAACCAGAAGCATCTATAGTAAGATTCAGTTCAGATAAAACGGTTGTATTAAAATTCCCTAATGATTGTGAACTCTCATTAACTCTTACAACTCCATCGTGTAAAGCACCAAGCCAGAATTGTTCAAAAGTTAATCCTGAGTTTAAAGTAGGATAAATATATTCCTGCCAGTTATTTTTTAAATACCCATGATAAAGATTTTCTTTGTATTCAAAATTATCAGCTTCAATCCATGTTAAAAGAATTGCTTCTTTTTGTCTTGTATTATGAATTGGAGCAATAACAGGCTGCTGCATTAAGTAAAAACCCATCCTCGTTTTCGCATCGCCCCAGCACTCAAATGAGTGATTAATTGGTAATGTATATTTTCCAAGAACAGAAGATTCATTCTCAAGCTCAACAAGACTTATAACTGTCTCAACTTTCTTAAGTGCATCTTTATAACCTAAGTCAGATGGAAGATGATAAACAGGGTTGGAATCAAAATGAATAACTGCACCAACTCCTCCATCTTTCATTGATGAGACAAGTTTCTTCAAATCATCTATAGTTGAAAAAGGAAGAAGAGAAATATTAGTTTCACTTCGATATAGATTTTTATTCCCAAGAATTTCATTTAAATAATTAATAGCAATATGTGTTTTTTCAGAAAGAGTATCTCCGGCATAAACTATAGAAGCACCAAGATTGCTTACTAAATCGTTTACAAGATGATCTATTACTTCTTTTGATAATGAATATTTCTGAGTGAAAGAAGAAAGAGAATAATTACCTGTAGATGAATTACCGCTCTTACTGCTTATTTCATTAATTAAACTCATTACAAATTCAAACTGTGCATCGGGACGAAGTCTTAACCTGTAATCCGCATTCATTCCTGTAAGAGACATATTTCCTTCAACAACATATAAACGGTTAAAGTTTTTGGGATTATGAATGTCTCTTCCTTTCACAAACAATTGCGAGTTCTCTAAATGATTTCCTTCTGTTCCGAGAAAATCTCCTTCAAGAGAGAGAATTATTTTTGCTTCATCCCATTTAATTAAAGGAAATCCGCCAATGCCGCCTGTCCCGCTTGCGGGATAACATTTTTTCCAGGCAGAATTTCTTAACTCATCATTAAATAATTCATAAGAATAAATTTTTGTGGTTGGATACCTGCTGCTGAAATCCTGGAGAACTTTTAATGTTGTTGGCGAGGTTATTGAATGAGTAATGATAGCAATTTCTTTTTCACCAATACTTGATAATGTATTTCTTAATTCAGAATCAACTCTTTTCCAGGAAATTTTTTCAAAATCGCTTCCCGATTTTTTAATTGGTACAGATAATCTTTCCGGATCATACAAACCAAGAATACTTGCATGGCATTTTGCACAAATCTTGCCATTAGAAACGGGATGATCAGGATTGCCATCAACTTTTATGGGACGTCCTTCTCTTGTTTTTATCAGAACACCACATCCGCATTTACAAGAATTAACAAATGAAGCATAATAATTAGCTTTGCCGGGAATTATTTCTTCAGGTTTTTTATTGTAAGGAATGATCTCACCTTTATCGCGGTAATCAGCACATCCTGCACCCGCTAATGCTGCAGAAGCCCCGATCAATGCAAAGAATTTTCTTCGTGATATCCCCGAAAGATTTGAGACTTCAAAATCGTCTGTTACACCCTCTTTAAATTCGTGGCGGCTTGCTTCGGTAAATTCAGGATTATTATAAAGCTGTTTTAAACTCTTCCAGTGTGTTGGCTGAGTTTTTATTTCCAAAGGTTCGGAATTATTTAATCCTTCTTTAATATCAGCCATTCTTTCTATTATCCTTATCTCTGCTTACTGCAAGAGGATTAATTTTTATTTCCACCTTTTTTTCGGAAAGATCCCCGCTTATGGCGAGAGAAGATGAATTATTTCTGCCAAATAATTTTAATGGGAATGAGCTTACAAGAATTAATCCCATAAAACTCTTACCAAGTTTAACAAAAAACTTTTTTCTCCCGACAAGCCGGGACAAGTTTTCTATGGTCTTCACAGTATTTAAATTATTTTGATTATTCATTTCTACCTATGGCAAGAAAAGCAATTGTCAGGACCTTTATTTATTTCTTTCAGTTCAGGAAGCCTTTCGTGGGCATTCTTGTGGCAATCCAGACAAGCTGCCATGGTAAAAGAACTCATCTGTCCAACGACTTCCATCTTTTTAACATCTCCATGACAATGAGTACAATCAATACCGCGGTTTACATGAACGCTGTGATTGAAGTATGCAAAGTCGGGAACCTTATGAATGCGTTTCCATTCTAATGCTTTACCTTCATTATAATATTGAGTGAGTTTTATTATTTCAGGTTTATCTTTGCGTGCAACAGTATGGCAGTTCATACAAATTCCAACAGCAGGTACAGTTGCAAAACGGGATTTTTCAACAGCGATATGACAATACTGGCAGTCAATGCTCATATCCCCTGCATGTAATTTATGTGAAAAATTTATTGGCTGCTGAGGTGTGTATCCAATTCCATCACGTTCAGCTCTGGAAGCAAAATAAGTTACAGAAAATGATGCAATGACTATAAAAAGTGTAATAGGAAGCCGAATTCTTAGTATATGATCCAGTAAAGATTTATTCATATAACTTTAAACTAACCACTAAACCTAATTAACAACATACGAACTCTTAATGGTAATTCAGAATGTTTGATACACACGATGATTATTTTTATTGATTATTCTATGCAATAATCTGCCGCGGCAGATTGCCCGCAATGAAAAAATTATAAGGAATATCAGCTAAATTTTAGTGGTCAAAATTACAAAAAGTAGTTTATAAAACAAATCAGGCAAAATATTTTTTAACTTCAAACTTCTATTTTTGCTCTTCTACTTTTCTTTTTCTCTTTTCAGTTCTCACTTTCAATAAATTTTACTAAGTTATAAATATAAAAGGGAAACGCACTTGTGACAAAGAAAAAACAAAGGCAGGATTTTATGGGTTGGGAACTGCTATCCGATTTTACTCAAGCGAACTTAATAACTACAATGATAAAAAAATCCTTCGGCAGGATTAAGAATTTTTTCTGCTCATAATCCGGATTATGGCGGGGATGAAAGATTGTAACTGATCATCTCAATTATAATCATAATCAATAAAAGTTGTAATTGACTGACCGAAGGAGTGACCAAAAAGATTTTCCTAATGGACTTCACTTAAAACTTTTGAGTGGTATAGGATAAAAAAATGAAGAAAGAGTTTATTGCGCATGTTAAAAAGAATCCTAATGATTCTTGGGCTATTCCACATCTTTTAGAGAATCATCTCAATGATACTGCAAAGAGAGCAGGTGAATTTGCTTCAGCATTCGGGAATAAAGATTGGGGTGAGTTAGCAGGCTCCTGGCATGATCTCGGAAAATTTCATCCTGTTTGGCAGAGTTATATTCGACGAGAAACCGGTTATAATGAAGAAGCACATCTTGAAAATCTTTCAGGAACAATATATCATAGTACAGCGGGTGCAGTACTCGCTTTTGAAAGTTTTAAAAATTCTCCTGCTGCTAAAATTATTGCTTATGCAATAGCTGGACACCATGCCGGATTACCTGATTGGTATGCACATCTTGAAAATCGTTTGTTCAAAGAGGCAGACAAACTAAACACTGATGATCTTGATGAAATAAGAAAAATTGATGAGGCAAAACCATTTATTGATAAACCAATTCCACAAACTACACCTATAATATTTTCAAAAGCAGATTCGAAAGAAAAATATCAAAAAGAATCCGAACATCTCCATTTGTGGTTGCGAATGCTCTTTTCCTCACTTGTTGATGCTGACTTTCTTGATACAGAAAGATATATGAATGAAAAAGAGAGAGGAAATGATTTAACACTTACTCAATTGAAGCTTCGATTTGATAATTATATGGAAGAGAAGAAATCTGATTCTGCAATTAACAAAAAGCGAAACGAAATTCTTGAACAATGTAGAAAGAAGGCAAACCTTCCTTCTGGATTTTTCTCTCTTAATGTTCCAACCGGCGGTGGGAAAACTCTTTCATCAATGGCATTTGCTCTTGAACATGCACTTGAGCACGATAAGAAACGAATTATTATGGCAATTCCATATACAAGTATTATTGAACAAACTGCAAAGGTATTTAAATATGGAACAGACAATGACCAAGAAATAGAAGAACGAAAAAAAACAGGTAAAGTACTTTTTGGCGAAGATCAGGTTGTTGAACATCATAGCAATCTTGATCCTGTAAAAGAAACGGCCAAAAATCGTCTTGCTTCGGAAAATTGGGATGCACCCATAATCGTTACAACAAACGTTCAGCTATTTGAATCACTGTTTTCCAGGAAAACTTCATCTTGTAGAAAGCTGCACAATATTGTTAACAGCATTATTATTCTGGATGAAGTTCAAATGCTTCCTCCGGAATATCTTAAACCGATTCTTTCTGTTCTTAAAGGATTAGTTGATCATTTTGGAGTTACGGTTCTTCTGATGACAGCAACGCAACCGGCACTTCTGGGAAAAATCGGTTCTGAACTTAATTCTTTTGAAGGACTTTCTGGAGTAACAAACATTATTGATGATCCTGATTCCCTCGCAAAAGATTTTCAGCGTGTAGAAATTAAATTCCCTGATGATCTAAGTAATCGTTCAGAGTGGCCCAATATTGCAAAAGAACTTATAAAGTATGAACAGGTATTATGTGTTGTAAATACAAGGAATGATTGCCGTCAGCTTCATTCATTGATGCCCGAAGGAACAATTCATCTTTCTGCATTTATGTGTGGCGAAGAACGAAGTGAAATAATTTCAGATATAAAACAAAAGCTCAGGAATGGTTATCCAATTCGTGTCATCAGCACACAACTTGTAGAAGCAGGTGTTGATATTGATTTCCCTGTCGTCTATCGTGCACTTGCAGGTTTTGACTCAATTGCACAAGCCGCAGGAAGGTGTAATAGAGAAAACAAATTAGGTCTTGAGGGAAAACTTGGCAAAGTTGTAGTCTTTAATCCACCAAAACCTGCACCCGTTGGATTATTGCGTAAAGGAGAAGATGCTTGTAAATCAATTATTCGTAATCAATCTAATATTGAACTGACTCCTTCGCTTTATACAGATTACTTTAGATACTTTTACAGTAATATTAATTCATTCGATGCGCCACTTTTCTATGAACGATTAGTCAAAGAAGCTACTGATTTCAAATTTCAATTTCGCACACTTGCTAAAGATTTTAATTTAATTGATGTACAGCAAAGTATTATTGTGTTGTATGAAAATAAAAAGACAGGAAATACTAGTGAGAAATTGATTAACGAATTAAGATTTAAAGGACCATCAAAACAACTTAGCAGAAAGTTGCAGCGTTTTATTGTTAATATACCTCTTCAAATGCTTAATCGAATTCAAAGATATAATTACATCGATGAAGTTAATGGTTATTACGTACAAATTGATCCGGTGCTCTATAAACCGGGTTTAGGATTATTGGGAAATGAAAGTGATTGGGTTTATGGTGATGGTGTTGTTTAAAAATTGAATCTTAAACATTATTGCTGATATAAAATGAAAAAAGTCTTTATCTAATTTTTTAGGAGGGAACATATATGAACGTAACAAACGGTAAAAGACCTTTCTGTCTTGAAGTGTGGGGTGACTATGCTTGCTTTACACGCCCCGAAATGAAAGTTGAGCGTGTAAGCTATGACGTTCCCACTCCATCAGCAGTACGTGCGGTGTTTGAATCAATTTTTTGGAAGCCTGCAATTCAATGGCACGTAAAAAAGATTGAAATACTAAATCCGATAAAATGGATTTCAGTAAGGCGAAATGAAGTCAGTACAATCGCTTCAAATAATACCGGTTTCTGTATTGATGAAATTGGAAATGATGGTAAACCCAAATATCGTCAGCAACGTGCAGGTCTATTTTTACGCGATGTGAAATACAGGTTCTATGCTGTGCTTGAATATATTCCGGTTGAACAAAGAAAAAATAATAACCATAAAGTTGTACCGGAATTTCTTTGGGACCCGGAAGAAAAAGAATTTATGAAAGAAGAAATTAAAGCTTGGAAAGATAAACAAGAGATAGGAAGAAAAGATGAAACACCCGGGAAGTATTTGGCAATCTTTGAACGCAGAGCAACAAAAGGACAATGCTTTAATCAGCCATATCTTGGTACTCGTGAATTTAGTTGTCATTTCCGTTTCATAAAAAATACAGATGAAGAACCAGTATCACTAATTCCCGAAACACGCGATTTAGGATTTATGCTCTATGATATGGATTTTTCTGATTTGGATAACCCACAGCCAATGTTCTTTAAAGCAAAAATTGAAAATGGAGTTGTGGTTGTTCCTTCTTTAGAAAGCGAGGAGATACGGCGATGATATTACAAGCATTGTATGATTACTATCAGAGGAAAAAAGAATCTCTACCAGCTGAAGGATTCGAGTTAAAAGAATTAAAATTTTTGATCGTCATTGATAAAAAAGGAAGATTTGTTGATCTCGTTGATTTGAGAGAGAAAAAGAAAGGGAAACAATACCTTTTGCCAAAATCAATCGTGCGTTCAGGGGCAAATTCTTGGCAAACTACTTTTTTATTATGGGATCATCATGGCTATCTTCTCAATCATCCGAAAGACACAACGAAGAAAGCCGCTGAGATGGCAAAGAAACAAAACACCACTTTTGTTGAGAAGATAAAATCTCTACCGGATGATTTAAAGAAAGATGATGGAGTAAAAGCAGTTTTATCTTTCTACGAAACAAATCAAATTGATTCTGTGAAAAATTATCCCAATTGGGAAGACTGTTCAAAAATTTCAGGATGCAATTTAACATTTCGATTAGATGGAGATACTGAGCTGATTCCACAAAGAGAGTCAGTTGTTTCTTATCAAAAATCAATTTTCACAGAAAGTGACAATGATGAAAATAATAATCAAACTATCGCATCATGTTTGATTACTGGAAAGAAAGAACCGATAACACGCCTACACACAGCAACTCCAATTCTTGGTTCAAAAAGTGGCGCCAAGCTGGTTGCATTTCAGAAAAATTCCGGTTTCGATTCTTATGGAAAAGAACAAGCATTCAATGCTCCTGTTTCTATTCGCGCGGAAGCTGCATACAGTACAGCTTTGAAAAATCTTATCAGTTTCTCCACAAATAAGAAAATCATCAGTGATATGACTATCGTTTTCTGGTCAGAAAAATCTCCAACAGTGGTAAACCCCGAAGAAATATTTTCCTGGGTTATAGCTACTCAAGCAGGGGCAAAAGACGATCCAGATAAAGGAGTTCAAGTAGTAAAATCACTTTACGATGCAGTTTTTACCGGCATAATATCTAAAGAAAAAGACAATCATTTTTATGTTTTAGGTCTTGCGCCTAATGCCGCAAGAATATCTGTTCGATTCTGGAGAACTCCTACGGTAAAAGAATTTGGCGAAAATATAAAACAGCACTTTGATGATTTTAAAATTGCGCACGGACCAAAAGAACCCGAGCATCTCTCACTCTATCAAATTCTTTCTTCAACCGCGTTGCAATATAAAATGGAAAATGTTCCACCCAATTTAGCAGGAGCAGTTATCACAAGTATTCTGGATGAAACACCTTATCCATCAACACTAATGCAACAGTGCGTGAGAAGAATACGGGCGGAAGTAGCACGTAAAGACAAGAATGGGAAATTATTACCCCAATGTTAATAGAACACGTGCCGCTATTCTAAAGGCATATTTAAATCGAAACAAAAGAATTTACAATTACAATAATAAGGAGATAGATATGGCACTCGATGTAGAAAATGAAGAAGTCGGTTACGTATTGGGGAGGCTGTTTGCATTACTTGAAAAAATTCAAGAAGAATCAGCAAAACCAAACAAACTGAATTCAACAATACGTGAAAGATTTTATAGTTCACTTTCCAGTTCTCCACCAGTAGTTTTACCATTGCTAATGAGACTTAAAAATCACCATCTGGCTAAGTTAAGCGGTGGATTAAAGAACTGGTACGAAAATAAACTTGCGGAGGTAGTTAAACTTCTCGATGCGAAGAACATCCCCCCACATTTAACTTTAGAGCAACAAGCGCTGTTTGCCGTGGGTTATTATCATCAAAGAATTCATAGAGACAAAAAAGAAATTAACAAAACAATTTAAAGGAGATTACAATGAACAATATTGAAAAACGTTATGATTTCGTTTTCTTTTTCGATGTTCAGGATGGCAACCCAAACGGTGATCCTGATGCAGGAAACTTACCGCGTATTGATGCCGAAACAGGTAAGGGATTAGTTACAGATGTCTGTCTAAAAAGGAAAGTTAGAAATTATGTACAACTAACTAAAATTAATAGCCAGACTAACCAGCCTGAAAACAGATTTGATATTTATATAAAAGAAAAAGCTGTTTTGGGGCGATCACATGTTGCTGCTTTTAAAGATCTTGGTATTGATTTAGGTGAAGGAACTGAGAAAGATATCCCGGAAGGTTTAGTTGAATCTATTCAGGAGTATGATCTACCTGATGGATTAAGTATCGAAGAAAAAGAAGATGGAAAAATGATGCTAGTAGTTGCTTTAGGTGTCGATCTTACTGCTATTAAGGAAACACTTAAGCAAAATCCACCAGAGGATGATAAAGTGAAAAAATTTATCAACGACTCAATCAAAGGAATAAAGACAAGAAAACCGAAATCTGAGGAAGTTGAAAAAGGCAGGCAGTGGATGTGTAATAAATTTTTTGATATTAGAACTTTCGGAGCGGTTTTATCTCTCAAATCTGCACCAAATTGCGGTCAAGTCCGTGGCCCAGTTCAATTAACATTTGCGCGTTCTATTGAACCTATAGTGGCACTTGAACACAGCATTACGCGAATGGCAGTGGCTACAGAAGCCGAGGCAGAAAAGCAAAGCGGAGATAATAGAACAATGGGACGCAAATACACCGTTCCTTATGGTTTGTATCGCACTCACGGTTTTGTTTCCGCACACTTAGCAAATCAGACAGGATTTTCAACAGATGATCTAGATATTTTCTGGAAAGCTATGCAGCAAATGTTTGAGCATGATCATTCCGCAGCACGAGGTTTAATGAGTACAAGAAAGTTAGTTGTGTTTGAACATAAAGACGCTCTCGGCAACAAACCTGCACATGAGCTTTTTGCAAGAGTAACTCATGAGAGAACAACAAAAGGTTCTGCAAGAGAATTCTCAGATTATGAAATACTTCTTGATGGAAAAACATTCTCTGAAACATTTAAGATTGTTAATGTTGAATGAAATACCTTCGAACATAAAGCCTTAGAGGTACTATATGCCCAACATAAAACTTTTCGAAAGCAAAAAAATCCGTTCCGTATGGAATGAAGAAGAACAAAAATGGTATTTCTCTGTTGCAGATGTAGTTGAAGCATTAACGGACAGCACAGATGTTAAACAGTATATAAAGAGACTACGTCAGCGTGATGCACTGTTGAATTCCAACTGGGGTACAATTTGTACCCCAGTTGAAATGATTGCCGCAGATGGGAAAAAACGTAAAGTTCAGTCAGCAAACGTTGAAGGTTTGCTTAGAATTATCCAATCAATTCCTTCGCCCAAAGCTGAACCATTTAAACGCTGGTTAGCAAGGGTAGGATATGAACGATTAGAAGAAATCGAAAACCCGGAACTTGCACAAACACGTATGCGGGAAATCTACAAAGCCAAAGGATACAGCGATGAATGGATTGAAAAACGAATCCGAGGGATAGCTGTAAGAGATGAACTAACAAACCAGTGGAAAAAACGTGGTGTGAAAGAAGGAATAGAATACGCCATTCTTACATCGGAAATAAGTAAAGCTGCTTTTGGTTTAACTCCTTCTGATTATAAAAAGTTTAAAGGATTAGCCAAACCGCAGGAAAACCTTCGTGACCACATGACTGATCTTGAATTGATATTTACTATGCTGGGTGAAGCATCAACAACTGAAATTGCAAGGACTAAAAATGCACAGGGGTTTCCTGAAAACGAAAAAGCCGCAATTGAAGGAGGTAGTGTAGCAGGCAGGGCAAGAAAAGATTTAGAGAAAAAATCCGGGAGAAAGGTTGTTACAAGTCAGAACTATAAGACCTTGACAGAGAAACAGAAACGGCAGATTGATAAAGGAAAGAAATAGAAAACCAATGTTCACCGAAGACGATTTCATACTAATCAGTGCGCTTCAGCATTATGTGTATTGCCCAAGGCAGTGTGCACTTATACATGTTGAAGATGTATGGCGGGAAAATCTTTATACAACCCGCGGAAATATCCTTCACGAGAAAGTTGATACTGACACTTACGAAACAAGAGGTACGCTAAAAACAATCCGCGGCTTGCGTATTCATTCATTTCATTTCGGGATTGTTGGTAGGTGCGATGTTGTGGAATTCAGACAATCAAAAACGGGAGAAGAAATACTTCCGGTTGAATTCAAATCAGGCGAGCCGAAAGAAAACATTAGTGATAAAGTGCAGCTATGTGCACAAGTATTTTGCCTGGAAGAAATGCTCAATACCAAAATTACACACGGCGCATTTTTCTATGGCAAGATACGCCGAAGAAATGTTGTAGAAATTGATAATGAATTACGTTCGCAAACTGAAAGCATCATTGCTTCGGTAAGAGAGATTGTTTCAAAAAAGATTGTACCTTCAGCTGAGTATGCACCTAAATGCAGGAACTGTTCACTGCAATCTATATGTCAACCGAAAGCAATGAACAAACGAAAGTTAAAGCAGTACATTAAAGGGTTATACACATCATGAAGAAACATCTGAACACATTATACATCACATCTGATGATGCTTATGTCAGGAAAGAACGGGAAACATTCATTGTGGAAGTGAACAATGAAAAAGTTTTCCAGGCGCCAATCCATTCGATTGAAAACATTGTGTGCTTCGGCTTTAAAGCTCTTACACCGCAAGTAATGGCTTTCTGCGCAGAAAACAATGTAGGTATAAGTTATCTTTCAGAAAATGGCTTCTTCTTGGCTCGTGTTTATGGTGCACAAAAAGGAAATGTATTATTGCGTAAAGCACAGTATGCAATTTCAGATAATGAATTTCAGTCATTGCTGATAGCTAAACCTATTATTGCTGCAAAAGTATCTAATTACAGGTATCTGCTTCTTCGCCATCAGCGTAACCATCCTGATAACTGTACTGATGACGTTGTTTTATCTGCTGAAATAATGGGGAAAAGATTAAATAACATTCAGCAGGCAGAAAGCCTTGATGTATTACGTGGATATGAGGGTGAATGTGCAACTTTATACTTTGGTTCTTTATCTTCACTTATTACAGCACAAAAAGAAGACTTCTCATTCACGCAAAGAACAAAGCGACCGCCTCTTGATCCTGCAAATGCATTGCTGTCTTTTCTATATGCTATTCTCGTAAATGATGTCCGGTCAGCTTTGGAAACAGTGGGACTCGATCCGCAGGTTGGTTTCCTTCACCAATTAAGGTCAGGAAGACCGAGTCTTGCATTAGACATTATGGAAGAATTCCGGGCATACCTTGGTGATAGAATAATGTTGAATCTCATCAATCTGAAACAAGTAACAAAAAAAGATTTTGAGATAAGAGAATCAGGTGAAGTTAGAATGTCCGATGAGGCAAGAAAAACTTTGCTCAATGCATATCAGAAACGGAAACAGGAGGAAATCACTCACCCTTTTCTTGGTGAAAAGATGACGATCGGACTTTTACCACATATACAAGCTCAGTTACTTGCACGGCATATCCGCGGCGATATTCCTGATTATCCACCATTTTATTTGAGGTAAAAAATTAAGCCGGAGGTTTACAATTATGATGATAGTTGTAAGTTATGATGTATCTACTAAAAACTTAAGCGGTAAAAAAAGATTAAGGAAGGTTGCAGAAACCTGTCTTGACTTTGGTATTCGTGCTCAGTATTCTGTATTTGAATGCATACTTGATCCGGCACAATGGGAAATCCTGAAAAACAGATTACTCAATATTTATAATGTAGAAGAAGATAATTTACGCTTTTATTATCTTGGTTCTAACTGGAAAAGACGTGTAGAAAGTTTTGGTAAAAGCCGGAATCTTAATATTGATGATACATTAATTTTATGATATGCTAACCGAAGCGTACATAAAAACTCGTGCTGGTTAGCGTTAAGAAACATGGACAAAAACAAAACTTTAATTGAAATTTTTCAGATTGTTTTTGAAATATTTTTAGTTAAGCGATTTGTAGACATTAACTGTTTGTATTATTAAAGCTTAGCTATATAACAGTCGCACGCCCCGTGCGTGCGTGGATTGAAACCTGAATCAGATAAAAATCTTGTCTGCCTTGTGCAGTCGCACGCCCCGTGCGTGCGTGGATTGAAACCCAGTACATATTGAATAGTTTATGTAATGCCCTGGTCGCACGCCCCGTGCGTGCGTGGATTGAAACGGTGCGTTATCAACTATTGGCGGTTTATAATTAGGTCGCACGCCCCGTGCGTGCGTGGATTGAAACAATTTATCGGCAGGATTAGATTACGGAAACACAGTCGCACGCCCCGTGCGTGCGTGGATTGAAACTCAAGTAAGTAATCTGCGATCGCATTGGCCCTGTCGTCGCACGCCCCGTGCGTGCGTGGATTGAAACAAATATTGGCTCATCAAACTTATCCCTCCATCCGGTCGCACGCCCCGTGCGTGCGTGGATTGAAACATCAGTAACATTAGTCACAATCATTTATGCGAACTTGTCGCACGCCCCGTGCGTGCGTGGATTGAAACCCTTTTATTATTGTCATTGCAGTTCATCTCCCATTGTCGCACGCCCCGTGCGTGCGTGGATTGAAACAGTTATGACAAGTAAAAAATAAGGAGTAGTAATGGTCGCACGCCCCGTGCGTGCGTGGATTGAAACCCATCAATGCTTTTTAACATATTTTCCTTTTTCTGTCGCACGCCCCGTGCGTGCGTGGATTGAAACTTCTGCCTTAATACAATCAGTTTGTGTTGCGGGGTCGCACGCCCCGTGCGTGCGTGGATTGAAACCCATTTTTCTACACAATCTTCCCAACTCATTTGGTCGCACGCCCCGTGCGTGCGTGGATTGAAACATCATAATAACCGATTGCATTATCTATCCCTGAATGTCGCACGCCCCGTGCGTGCGTGGATTGAAACCTATCATCAGAAGTGCCGTAAACCAAATCAAAATGTCGCACGCCCCGTGCGTGCGTGGATTGAAACCTTAAACGTCCTGAAGTCCAAGAACTTGCTGATGTCGCACGCCCCGTGCGTGCGTGGATTGAAACTTATCGTTCTGAGCACTGCCGACTAATCTTTCACTCGTCGCACGCCCCGTGCGTGCGTGGATTGAAACTGCACCTGGTTGGTGTATGGATTATTTACAAGATACGTCGCACGCCCCGTGCGTGCGTGGATTGAAACATAAAAGAACTAATAGGATTAATGACTATTGAAGCGTCGCACGCCCCGTGCGTGCGTGGATTGAAACGTAGCAAGCGGTCTGATCTTTTCAAGATGTTGGTTGTCGCACGCCCCGTGCGTGCGTGGATTGAAACCTTGAATACTTTCTGCATAAAGCATCATAAGGAGCGTCGCACGCCCCGTGCGTGCGTGGATTGAAACATTATAATATTGACGGGAGCGGGGTTCCGGGAGATGTCGCACGCCCCGTGCGTGCGTGGATTGAAACCAATAAGCTCATCCAGAGCTTTGCCTTTAGTTAAGTCGCACGCCCCGTGCGTGCGTGGATTGAAACTTTTGATATGCAGTTGCACTATCCAGCAGAGCTTTGGTCGCACGCCCCGTGCGTGCGTGGATTGAAACCCTTGGTAATAATACAGGGAGTAGCAATACTGGGGTCGCACGCCCCGTGCGTGCGTGGATTGAAACATCTTGATTAGTTTTACTCTGCCTCCGTATAATGTCGCACGCCCCGTGCGTGCGTGGATTGAAACATCTCATACGGTTTCTTATCTACCTTAGTCTCAGGGTCGCACGCCCCGTGCGTGCGTGGATTGAAACGGATCATTCGCTGCATAAAAGAATCCCCCTAATGTCGCACGCCCCGTGCGTGCGTGGATTGAAACATTTTATTTAACCTTTCTTTCCACCAACCGGCGGAGTCGCACGCCCCGTGCGTGCGTGGATTGAAACTATACATAAATCGTGACTGGTTGCAATGGGAGCGGGGTCGCACGCCCCGTGCGTTGAGGATATACTGTTTTAAATCTTGTTAAAGAAACATTTGAAATCAAACCACAACGGAGCTACTTATTTTTTATGAAATGAAATTTAATATTGTAGTATCTTCAGATCAATTTGTCCGTTGAAGATTTAAGAATTCCAATATTTTTTACTTCTTATTTCATGGAAAACTTCAATTTTGTCATCAAGAAGAATCATATTCAAACTCTTTTTATTGATCCATTCAGAGCTAATAAGTTTTTTAAAATTTATTTTACCTGTAATATAACTATGTTCTTTTGAATCATATTTCGCAAACACTTCTTCAAACTGCGTTAACTGAACTTCGTCGTTACGATTGAATCTTACATAAATATTTACAAAAAAATCGTTATCAATAAAGCTGCTGCCTGCCTGCCGCTTTTTCTTATATTCATATTTATATTCATAAGTAAGAGCAGACAAATCTGAAAGCAGTGCAGCAGCGGTTGGAAATGCACCTGCTCCTTTACCAATGAATATATTTCTGTCGGCAAAATAATTTTCCGTTACTATCCCGTTGTTTACTCCATCAATTACAAACAGCTCATTGTTTTTATAGACAAGTTCAGGCATAACAAATGCAGCAATTCCACCGTTACTTAATCTTTGTGCTCTGGCGATAAGTTTAATTTTTGCTTTCTTTTCACGTGCAAATTTTATATCAAAATTATTAATCTTTTGAATTCCAAGGTTGAATATTTTTTCCGGTTTAACAGTTAAACCAAATGCATGAGTTAAAAGAATACTCAGCTTATACTTGGAATCGTATCCTTCTATATCAAAGATTGGATTGCTTTCAGCATAACCGTGCAGCCGGGCTAAACCCAGAGCCTCCTCATACCGCTTACCGTTTCTGAATATTTCGGTTAATATAAAATTTGTCGTTCCATTTATAATTCCGCTAAATGATTGCATCAAATCATTATCATAATACTCTTCAAAATTCCTGATCAAAGGAATACTTGCACAACAGGCAGCTTCGTACAATAAAGGAGTTTTGTTATCTGACTGCAGACAAAGTAATTCTTCAAGATGTTCTGAAACCATTTTTTTATTTGCTGTAACAACTGCCTTCCCATTTCGAAGCGCAGTTGAAACAATTTCAAACGCTGCTTCAGATTCATCAATCAATTCAACTATAACATTTATTTCAGGATTATTGAGTAATTCGTCTTTATCAAATGTGAAATATTTATTACTAATGGATCTGGTTTTATTTCTATCTTTAACACAGATTTTTACAATCTCTGCTTTTAAACCGGGCGTCTTCTCTAAAACAGAGTATAATCCCTTTCCAACACAACCAAATCCAAAGAGACCAATTTTAATTTTTTTCCTATTCATATGCTGCTCAGGTTATTTTCCAACTTCTAAAATATTTTTTTCAACTGGTAAAGAGAATTTTGTTTCAAGCTTTGATAATGATCTATCAAGATCATCAATTAAATCATCCTCATCTTCCAATCCTATTGATAACCTTATAAGGCTATCATTAATTCCGGTTTTAATTCTTACATCTCTTGGGATTGATTTGTGAGTCATATTTGAAGGATGACAGCATAAACTTTTAGGACCTCCGAGGCTTTCTGCCAGTTTAAAAAGTTTTGTAGAAGTGACTAATTTAACCGCTTCCTCTTCAGTGTCATTTTTTAAAGAAAATGAAATTATACTTCCAAATTTTCTCTGCTGCTTTTTTGCAATTAAGTGATTCGGGTGAGATTGAAGTCCCGGATAATAAAGATTTTCGATCTCTTTTCTTGTTAAAAGATATTCCGCAACAGCCTGGGCAGTATCGGATTGCTTTTCTACTCTCAGCTTAAGTGTATCAATACTTCTCAAAATTAACCAACTGTCAAAAGGAGAAAGTACACCGCCTGTTGCATTTTGAATATATTTAATTTGTTCACCTAATTCAGAGTTTGCTGTTACAACAAATCCAGCGAGCACATCGAAATGGCCGCCAAGATATTTTGTTGCACTTTGAATAATAATATCTGCGCCAAGTAAAATTGGTTTTTGCAGTATAGGTGATGCAAAAGTATTATCAACACATAAAAGAACTTTATGAGCTTTTGCTATTTCAGCAATTATAGATATATCGGAAATTTTAAGTAAAGGATTTGTAGGGCTTTCAAGCCAAATTAGTTTTGTCTTTCCGGTAATTGCATTTACTACATTTTCAGGTTTTGTTGTATCAACAAATTTTATAGTAATACCGAAATTATTATAGATTGTTTTAAAGAGACGGTAGGCTCCTCCGTAAATATCATCTACAGCAATAACTTCGTCACCGGTTTTCAGAAGTTTAACAACAGCATCAATTGCAGCAAGACCGCTTGCAAAAGCAGAAGCATTTGATCCTCCTTCAAGATCTGCAATTACTTTTTCAGCAATATTACGTGTGGGATTATCTGTTCTTGTATAATCAAACCCTTTATTAACACCGGGAGCTTCCTGCACATAAGTGGAAGTCTGGTAAATTGGAACAGTAATAGCACCTGTTAGGGGATCAACAGGAATTGAGCTGATGATTGAAGTGAATTCTTTCATAACGATTCTCCGATAAGTTTGTGAATAATGATTTATTTACTTCTGCTTACCGGGAATCCATTACCAAAAGAGCAAAAAAAAACTCTTTTGATAAGTCAAAAGAGTTTATTAAAAAATCTCTGTTAACTTATCTTTCCTCCGGTTCAGGAGGATGGATTTGGCACCTTGTTCACAAATATATTGTAAACAGGTTGCCAAGACTTCAAAGGGCCAGTCCCTCAGTCTTTCTCGATAAGCAATTATGTAAAGAACGTTAGTTATAATTTATAAATTTATAACATAAAAACAAAAAAATATTTTTTGTATAATGAAAATCAATCTCCGGCAGGAATCAATATCTTTTACGATGAATTTGAAGAGACAAACTTTGGGGAATGACTTCAGAAAAAGAAATTTAATGAACTACTTAAGGAATATATCTCCCCCTACCTGTTATAATTTTTTCTTTCTGTGCTATCTACCCACACATTAATTGTGTACAAACTTGCATCGTGAGCTAATCTTAAAGAAGCTTGTTTCAAATCATCCTGAGTTACACCGGTTTCGTGTTCCAATAAAACAGAGTCATCCTTATCAAAATTTTTTCGTCTGCCGAGTTTTAAGATTTCTTCTATAGTTTTTTCATCCAGATCTGAAAATATAGGAACCTGTCTAAGGAAATTATTTTCTTCATCCACCTTAGTCCCTCTCCTTTTTAAATTGAAGTGAGCAAGAATATAAATTCGAGACCTCTGAAAGTCAAACTTTCACACTATCCACAAGTTTTGTTCTATTTTGATACGTCGAATGAATTCTACATTTTAATAGCAATTATTACTATACCTATTTTACTTTAACTTATTAAATTGTGTTTTGTATTGGATGAATAAAGTTAGATCAGTTTTTAACGGGCTTTATGATGAATATGTTTTGATAGTATGACAATCTTCAGAAAATGATGTAATATAGTTAGACGAGATGAATTTATCGTAAAGCCAGTTTTTTAATGAAGGAAACTTTTCAAAAATCTTTTTAATACTTTCTAAACACTTCACACTTATTTCTAGGTCGTGAAACAAAGTTCCATTTAATTTAACAGTGAGAAATAAAAATGAATGAAAATATTTTTGCTTTCGATATTTCAGAATATGAATTAGCTAAGTTAGGTATAAAACATAGAGATGAAAAAAATTATTTAAGCAGTGTAACTGATAAGCATAGAATTTATGATCTCTATGTATTGCTGAAATTAAGGAATGACAAAGCCGCTGATTATTTATGGGATGAAGTAATTTGTAATAGTTTTATAGTAATGTCAATTTGATCTTTTAGTGAGGGGAAAGAATGGATAAAAAAAATTTGTTACCTGGCTGTAACGAACCACTTCGTGACAGGGAAAATTGTAACGGAAAAAAATATGTCATCCCCTACGGGGTTTTCAAAATCCTAGGGGTAATCTTATTCTATAAACATTTCACCCCTGACGGGGTTAATTTCATCGGCTGTTACGGTTGCACCATAATGGAGCAGGCATGATAGAGAAAAATTCTTTCAAACCATTGTAAAAATCCATCATTCTGCAACTCCTCCCCTTTTTGTAGTTATCATTCTACTCTTTAATCATAATCTCAACTATACCAGACCTTGTTTTTCTGTCTTAACTTAACAGCGTAAGATTTGATTATGTTATTTGATTTTATGAAATGGGGGAACGCAGAACGATAAGATGAACAGGCAAAGATAAAATACTGGGGATGATTAATAATTCTTTTATGGGGCTTTACGGTAAATAAGTTAGATTGGTATAGTATAAGCCGGGAAAAGATGAACAGGGTCAGATCAGATATTAAATCGTAAAGCCAAAGTTTTTAAAAAGGAAGACTTAAAAAGGTCTTCCTTTTTTATTTTGAGATATACCTTCTTTTTAGCTGTCACTTCGAGATAAACTCTTTCATATCATTGTGTACACAATCCTCCCTGTCACAAGTATTTATAATAAACCATATTTGCTTTTAATTCATTGTAAATGTTACTTTGTTTCTCGATAAAAATTAAACTAAAAAATTATTGCGTATGTTTTCATTGGTATAACTTTTGATTGTTAATAATTTATGATTTTAGAGAAATCTTTAAAAATATCTTCAATCCTCAACAGTATTGATCACAAAACTCTTTTTGATAATAACCCTTCACCTATGTGGGTGTATGACCTGGACACTTTCAAATTTCTCGCTGTTAATAATTCTGCAATTCACTCTTATGGTTATTCGAGGGAAGAATTTCTTTCAATGACACTTAATGACATTCGTCCGGTTGAAGATACCACCATCTTAAAAGCTCATATTTTAATCAATGATGAAGAGATACAAAAATCAATTTACTGGCGACATAAAAAGAAGGATGGTTCAATTATTTATGTTGATATTCTTTCTCACGCTTTACCTTCTCTTGAAAAACTCCATGCACGTCTAGTAATGGCTCTTGATGTCACAGATCGTAAACTTGCCAAAGATAAACTTCAGGAAAAAGAAAAAGAATATAGAAATCTTTTTGAAAATGCTCTTGTTGGTATCTATAGAACTACGCCTGAGGGAAAAGTACTAAATGCAAATCCGGCCTTAATAAAAATGCTTGGTTATTCTTCTCTTGAAGAACTGACTACCATAGAGCTTGATAAAGAAGGATTCGCACCCGATTCTCCAAGAAGCAAATTTATTGCTTTGATGAATGAGTTTGGTGAAGTTAAAAATTTTGAATTTATATGGAAGAAGAAAGACAACTCTATTATTTATATTCTCGAAAATGCTAAAGCTATTAAAGATAAAAATGGGAAGACTATTTATTTTGAAGGAAGTGTACAGGATATAACTGACTTAAAATTAGCTGAAATAGAATTGGTTAAAGCTAAAGAAAAAGCCGAAGAAGCTGATAAACTTAAATCTATCTTTCTTTCTAATATGAGTCACGAACTCCTTACACCTCTCAACGGTTTATTAGGAGGTGTTCAGCTACTTGAAGATGAATTAAAAGATTCTTCTAATTTTGATTTGGTTCAGGCCGTTATTTCAGGAAGTAAAAGGCTTGCAGAAACTCTTAATTCTATTCTTGAATTATCCCGTCTTGAATCAAATAAATTTAATATAAATAACCAACCTGTTAATATTATTGAATTACTTAATGAAATCGTTAATCTGAATGGACCATCAGCAGTTTCAAAAAATCTTTACTTAAATTTTCATCAAAATAATTCTGAAATTTTCATAAATGGCGATAAGCACTTTCTCTTTACAATATTTAATAATCTCATAAAAAATGCAGTGAAATATACCGTAAATGGGGGCATTACAGTTAAAATTGAGCCTCCTGATTCTCTTAAAATTAAAATTTCTGTAAGTGATACAGGCATAGGTATCTCAAACGATAATAATAAAATCATTTTTGAACCATTTCGTCAGGTAAGTGAGGGTTTGACAAGAAACTTTGAGGGTCCAGGTATTGGTTTAACTATTACAAAAAAATTTGTTGAATTACTTAATGGAACAATCCATTTGGAAAGTGAAGAAGGTAAGGGTTCTAAATTTTCAATCACTTTGCCAATTAGTTAATTTCAACCCGGCACAAATGCTAACCAGCTCATCATCGTTAGGTTCAGATTTACAAAAGCTTTTTAATACCCGGCTGAATTTTCATAAGGTTCTTATCTAATTCGATTTCTACTTTCGTTAAAAAAATTATTCAATTATTCCTCTGTTGAGAAAAGTTGCAAGATGTTCGACTCTAACATCTAAATTATTTTTTCTACAGCCATATTCTATTTGTGATATGCATCCAGGATTTGAAGTAATAACTTTTCCTGCGCCTGATTTTTTAATGTTATTCAGCTTTCTTTCAAGTATTTTCATCGAGTCTTCATATCTTACAATATTATAAATACCTGCACTGCCGCAGCACCATGTTGATTCATCCAATTCTTTATAATTAAGATTATATATAGAATTAAAAATTTTTCTTGGCTGCAAATAGATTTTTTGCGAGTGGACAAGATGACAGGCATCGTGATAGGTAATTGTTTCATTATTTGTTTTGAATTCAAAAGGTAAAATATCAGAATAGAACTCACTTAAATCTTTTACTCTTTTACTGAAACTCTTGGCTATTTCCATAAGCTCAGGCTCATCTTCTCCCGACTTAAGCCGGGATCCTTCGGAAAACAGATGATGATATTCTTTCATAAAAGCTCCGCAACCGGCAGAGTTAGAAATAAGATAATCATAATTGTGCCTGGCGAAAGTTTTAAGATTTTCCTTTGCTAATTTCTTTGCTGTTTCAAAATCTCCATTATGAGCATGAAGGGAACCACAGCATTGCTGGTCTCCAGGGGTAATAACTTTGCATCCGGTTTTTGAAAGAAGCTCAACTGTATCTTTATTAATATCTGCAAACATCACATTCATCAAACAGCCATAATGAAAAGCTGTTGTATATTTTCTCTCTTTCTGTGATTCCATTATTTCAGGGATTATTGAGTCTGAAAATTTTCTTGAGACTTTTGGTGAGAGTGATTCCAGTTCAAAAACTCTTTGAGGAAGAATCTTTAATTCACAAAGCTTCTTAACAAAGTTTGGCAAAAATGAATTCTGGTAGTAATAAAGAAGTTTTGATGCAATCTTTAAATTTCTTTTAGATGCTAAAATATATTTGAGTACAAATCTCTTTAACTTCTTATTTAAGAAAGAACCATATTCAGAATTATCAACTTCAACTCTTGCTGCTTCAACCATAGAACCATATTTAACTCCGGCAGGACAAGCAGTCTCACAAGCCTGGCAGTCCAGACAGAAACTCATTTCATCGGCAAAAACCTCAGAGATTGGCATCTCTCCCCGGGCAATAGATTTTATCATTTTTATTCTGCCGCGTGGAGAAGAGCGTTCAAGTTTTGTTAGTTCATAAGTCGGGCAAACAGAAAGACACATTCCGCAGTGAATGCATTGGGAGAGGATATCGTCATTGGGAAGAACGCCGAGAAGATTGTTATTTACTTTTGTCATATTTAATATTTATTTATCAAAGTCTTCAGCCCACAGTTCTCAGTCAACAACCAATTTTATTTTGCCAACTGCAAACTGAAGACTGAAGACTGCCAACTTTAAACAATACTACTCCTTACTGTTTACGGTTTACGGTTTACGGTTTACTGAATACTCTTCACACCTTGGCGATATCGAAAAGATCTTCCCGGGATTAATAATATTATTCGGATCAATTGCGGATTTAATTCTCTTCATCATTTCAACAGCCGGAATTCCTGCAGCTTGTTCAAGAAAATGTTTTTTTGCCAAACCTGTTCCATGCTCACCGGTAATTGTACCTCCAAGCTTTATCGCTTCATTAAAGATAAAATCAAAAGCCTTATGAGCACGGGTTATCTCATCATTATCTCTCTCATCAGTTAAGCACGTTGGATGAAGATTTCCATCGCCTGCATGACCAAAATTCCCAAATGTAACATCAAATTTTCCTGCAGCTTCTGTTATTTTTTCAATCATAACAGGAAGTTCGCTTCTTGGAACAGTTGCATCCTCAAGAATAGTCGTTGGTCTTCTCCTTGCCAATGCGCTGAAAGCACTCCTTCTTGCAGACTTTAAAGTAAAAGCTTCCTCATCATTCGCTGCTTTCTTTACAAATGATGAATTATTCTTTTTTAGAATATTTATTATTGTATCTGCATCTTCTTCAACAATACTTCCCCGTCCATCAACTTCAATTAATAAAATTGCCTCACTGTTTCTTGGAAGTCCTATGTGAGTATAATCTTCAACACAATTTATTGTTGTGTTATCAAGAAATTCCATCATGCTTGGAGTGATAAGAGATGCAATAACACCTGAAACAGATTTCGCACTATCGGCAAGCTTATCAAAATATGCAAGCATTGTTATTGATTGCTGAGGTTTGGGAATTAGCTTTAATAAAATTTTTGTAATGATTCCAAGTGTTCCTTCACTTCCGACAATAAAATCTCTGAGATTGTATCCTGCAACATCCTTCATATTTTTTCCACCAGTCTTTAATAATTCTCCGTCAGGCAGAATCATTTCAGTACCAAGAACATAATTTTTTGTAACTCCATATTTTAATCCGCGTAAGCCGCCGGCATTGTTTGCAACATTTCCACCGATTGTGCATACATTTAAACTTCCGGGATCCGGTGGATAAAATAATCCGTACTTCTCAACTTCTTTTTGCAGAATGCCAGTTACAACTCCGGGTTGAACAGTTGCAGTAAGATTTTGTGTATCAATCTCAAGAATATTATTCCATTTTGTCATCACCAGAACAATACTATTTTCAACAGGAACAGCCCCGCCGCTTAATCCTGTACCCGCACCTCTTGGAACAATATTGAACTTTTCCTGATTGGCTAATTTTACAATTTGAGAAATCTGCTCTTCATTCTCAGGAAAAACAACTGCTTCGGGAAGATGCTGAAAGATTGGAGTCCCATCAAAAGAATAACATAGTTTGTCTTCAGGTGAATCAAAATAATTACTTGTTCCTACAATGCTTTTGATTTTTTCTTTTATTAACGAATTCATAATTTGAAATTTAATAATAATAAAAACCCCTCCAAACCCATCTCCATAATCAATAGAATGGAGAACCGGAACCAAAGGTGAAAGCTGAGTCTGAGATTTAGAAATCAATCTTTGCTTTGTTATAGTTTAAGGAGAGTAGGAAATAAAAAAGGCAGATAATCTTAGAGATCATCTGCCTTTTTTTAGAAGGATTTATTTTATTATTTGTTGTTCAATAATGTGTTATAAACTTTGTCATTTGAAATAACATTAAAAGCAGCCTTGAACTGTTCATCAAACTTTAATAGCTCTTCAATTTTACCTTCGAGACCAACATATCTTGAAGCAAGTTCTCCTTTAATCTCCTTGAGAATTTCAGCTTTAAAACTTTTGAATTCCAAACCGATATTACCTTCAAAGTGAGATTTTGCTTTTTCAAGATCAGCTACAACATTGCCATTAAGGTTTTTCTTTTTGGCATCTGCAATTACTGATTCGAGCTGCTTCTCTGTTTCAGAAACATAGATATAATCACTGCTCGAAATAAATTTTTCAAATTCATTCAAGATTTTTTCATCTCTTAAAGAAGAGAATTTTTCATCAGGATTATTGTAAAAGTAATGATCTGCAAACTTAAAAAGGTATCCTTTTGCAAGAAGGTCCGAAGTAATATCTCCTTCAATCTTATATTCAACAGTAGTGTCTGGTGTAATTCCTCCGGCTCCATAAACAAGTCTTTTATTATCTGTTGAAAAAGGAGTTGTAATAACTGAATCAACATTTATAAAAATATCGTTGTCTTTTGAGTAATCAATCTTTTGAATACATCTTCCGCTTGGAGTATAATATCTTGCTGTTGTTATCTTTATAGAAGTATTAAAATTTAAAGGGGTGATTGTCTGAACCAATCCTTTACCAAAAGATTTAGTACCAAGTATTACTCCCCTGTCATGATCCTGTATTGCGCCGGCAACAATCTCAGATGCAGAAGCTGAACCATCATTAATTAATACAATAATCTTTGCTTCATCTATCATTGGTTCCTGCAAAGCAAAATAATCTTTCTTTGAAGTTTCACCTCTTCCTTTTGTTGAGACAATCAACTGACCTTTCTCAATAAATTTATCAGCTATATCAACTGCAACATCAAGGAGTCCTCCGGGATTTCCTCTTAAATCAATAACAACAGATTTTATCTCTTTTTCTTCTTTCAGCTTTTTAAGTGCGCGCTTAACTTCATCACCTGCAGAACGGCTGAAGTTTGTTAACTTCAAATAAACATTGTTGCTGTTCTCAGGATAAAATCCGTAATAGGCAAGATTCTTAACTATTACTTCCTCTCTTATAAGATTGAAAGTAAGAGTATCCTTATCTCCATTTCTTAAAACTTTAAGCTCAACCTCAGTTCCCGGTTCACCTTTAACTAAAGTTGAAATGTCATCAATATTTTCTGCACTAATCGGAACTCCACCTGCTTTAACAAGAACATCGCCAATTCTTAATCCTTGTTTCTGAGCAGCGTAGCCATCGAGTACTTCAACAACAGTAACCTTATCAGCTCTGATACCAATAGAAATTCCTACACCACCATATTTCCCATTTGTAATAAGATCAATATCATCTTTTTTATTTTCATCTATAAAAATTGTATAAGGATCGAGAGAATTAAGCATTCCCTTGATACCGGCTTCCATGAATTTTTCAGGATCAATTTCATCAACATAGTTTAGTGAGATCTCTTTATAAACAGTTCCAAAGAGATCAATGTTCTTAGAGATTTCGAAGTATATATCATCCTTCCCGGCAAAAAATCCGGAAAATAAAATTATAACAACAAAAGACATTATATACCCGAACACCTTACCTTGCTTCATGGAGGCTCCTTTTTTCTAACATATTTATTTCGTTCACAATTTTATGATGCATATCTTCTATACTTTCTGTTCCATCTAATATTCTGAATCTTTTTTCAGTTTCAGCAAGTTTCAAATATCCAAGTCTTACTTTTTCGTAAAAAACAGAATGAGAGATTTCAATTCTGTCCAGATCTGAACTGGATTTATTTTTTTTTCGCTCATCTGCAACTTTTACCTGTATATCAATAATAAAAGTTATATCAGGTATTGTTTCGCCAATTGCGAGATTGTTTATATGTCTTACAGTATTAATATCAATTCCTCTGCCAAAACCCTGGTACGCAGTTGTTGAATCATGAAAACGGTCTGAAATAACATATATCCCTTTCTGCAAATAAGGTTTGATTTTTTCCCTTACTAATTGCGCCCTGCTCGCTGAAAAGAGAAATATTTCAGTTTCTATAAACATGTGATAATGTTTTTTATCCAGCAGAACCTCTCTTATTTTTTCAGATATTTCAGTTCCGCCCGGTTCTCTGATTATCTCAACTTTTTTATTTTTCTCAATAAGAGAATTTTTAAGAAGTTCTACTTGTGTGGATTTACCACAGAAATCTATTCCTTCAAAGGTGATGAACATATATAGGTTAGTTTTTAATTATATTTTTTAATGATGTACCTGAGTTTTTCCGGGTTAGTATAAATTAAAGATGTATTCTCCGGAATCCCGACATGAGGTATCACATTACCCAAGGTATCCAAAACAACATCCCTGTAATAAACAAACGCTTTAAACTGATCTTCATTTAATTTTCCCAAAATATTTATTCCTCCCCTTACCCCAACACTTATTCGGTTAGGAAGTAGGACAACTTCCCTGTCACCGGGAATATCAAGAACAGAAACAGGAAGATTATCAAAATTTTTGTCTACAATTTTTTGAACATCAAGATAAACTGTTACACTATTCACATTATAAGTCATTCCGGGTAAATCTTTTAGTTTTGCCAGTTCAGTAGACCTTACATCAAGTTCCGAAAGTTCAACTCTTTCTGTAGGAACTGAATTTAATTTTTCCAAATAACTTGCCGGGCCAATTACATTTGCTGAATCGGGATAAACTTTAATTGATGTTGCCAAACCATAACCCGGTTTAAAACCGAGTTTGAAATCAGGTTCAACCTTAATTTTTTTCTCTCTGACCTTTTCAATAAAAAGTGAAAGTGTATCAGGAGTTAGATCAAGAACTTCAATATCAGATGCTAGCCATTGATTTTCCGAAATTGAATTATAAAGGTTAATATATTTTTTGCCGGTATCATTACCTGCTGAAATAATATATTCCGAATCGGTGCCAAGATTTACTGCAACTAACTTCCAACCTTTGCCTCTTATTTTAGCAGATATTTTATTCGGTAATTTCGTACCGCTTGAATATCCTTGAGGAAAGTTTATAACTTTTACCGGTATATCAATAGTTATGTAATAATCTTTGGAAAGCGAAATTGATCCCCATAAAAGGAAAGAAAAAAAAAGTGATATAACGATTATATGTATGTTTTTCCTCACACCGCAAATATAGATTAAAAAGAAAATAAAAAAACACCACTTGCTGTGGAGTTCTTAAAATTTACACTAATGACTCAACTTCCAAAATCAGTTTCAAGATTATTGGGCTAAAGCCATAGAATTGGTTTTTATTTTAGTAACCCCAGCCTTAAGAGGCTGTGTTAAAATTCTAAATATATCGGTAGTCGCAACCTTCAGGTTGCGAAATAAAGCCGTTATCGCAGGCTGAAGCCTACGGCTACCATCAATATTCTTATTCTCACACAGGCTCTAAAGGCTGGGGTTAAAAGTAAACTAATTTAAAACGGGCTTTAGCCCTAAACCTTAAAAACTTTTTGAAGGATTTATTAGTAATAAATTTTAGGATATCTTTTTAAAGAAATCGAGAAGTTCGTTCCTGTTTGCTCTTGATATTTCTCTGCCCTGAATTGGAAAACCTTCTGTGCTTCTTGCAAGCCTTCTTAACTGGTGAACATTTAAAATCTCAATCTCCCGCATTTTTATTTTACTTTTACCTTTTACCGATGTAACAGGTTTTTCCTCTTTTTCTTTAATACCAAGAGCTTCTTTCCTTAAGCGGGAAATTGTATCGCTCGCAGAAACCGATTCTTCTTTTTTTCCTTCAGGTTTTTCAACTTTAACTTCTGCAACAGGTTTCTGTCTCTGCTTTACTTCAGGTGATTCTATTTCAGCAGGTTTTTCTTCAAATAAACTTTGAGATTCCTTTTTTTCAGAGATTTGTTTTACTTTTACTGAACTTCTCTTTTCTTCAATCTCAGGAATAAGAGCTGTCATCTGAAGATCAGGTTGAGGAATTATATGGGTTGAAACCAAAACCCCCACTCTTTTGGCAGCAGCCGAGCCGGCATCAACTGCAGATCTGACTGCAGCAGTTTCACCGACAACTTTTATCGTGATCAATGCGGGGTCTGTTCTCTCTTTACCGACAATGGTAACATTAGCTGCTTTAACCATAGCATCGGCAGCTTCAATTGCAGCAACAAGACCCCGGGTTTCAATTAACCCGAGTGCTTTTGGCATAAAATTATTTTCTTTTTGGAAGTAAAGCTTCAACCTCGGAATGTGGACGAGGTATTACATGAACTGAAACAAGTTCTCCAACTCTCTGAGCTGCGGCCCCACCGGCATCAGTAGCAGCTTTAACTGCTCCAACATCTCCTCTTACCATTACTGTTACATAACCTCCGCCTATCGTTTCTTTACCGATCAGTTCAACCTTTGCTGCTTTAACCATTGCATCAGCAGCTTCAATTGCCCCAACTAAACCTTTAGTTTCTATCATTCCTAGTGCGTCAAGTGACATTATATACTCCCAAGTGAATTTTAAGTTACCCGAAAATATATTTTAAGTCTTTAATAGTCAATGAGATTGCAAAATAAAATGTTAAAGTTCAAGTGTAAGCCTGTCCCGATGACAATCGGGGTTCAAGAGCAAGTACAAGATCAAATGAGATAGTTCTATCATAATAGCAAACAGAATTCATTCTTGAATTTATTGACTGCTGTTTACTGCATCCTTACTTTTTCCATCTTCCATCAACCATTAAACATCAACCATCTTACATTTATACTATCTCTAACATTCTTTTGATAGGCAAGAGCGCACGGTTTGCAATTTGTTCCGGAACTTTTACTTCATATTGCTCATACAGAAGCGAGTCATATAATTTTTCAAGCGTTATCATCTTCATATATTCGCATACTGATTTTTCGCTCACCGGGTAAAAAGATTTTTCAGGAGCCATCTTTTTCATCCTGTGCAGGATTCCTGTTTCAGTTGCAATTACAAATTTATTACTCTGTGACTTTTCAGCATATCTCAGCATACCTTCTGTAGAAAAGATTTTCATTTTATCGCCGTTAGGTTCAGTTTGTGAACGAACAAGACAGGATGTTGAACACCCGCATTCAGGATGAATTAAAAATTCTGCATCGGGATATTTTTTCTGCATATCTGAAAATTCTATTTTTCCGATTTTTTCATGAACGTGACATGCTCCATCCCAAATTATCATTTTCCTTCCTGTTACAAGTTCAATATAGCGGCCAAGATATTTATCAGGCAGGAATAATATTTCCTTATCCTCTGGAATAACCTGAACTACCTTAACTGCATTTGAAGAAGTTACACAATAATCGCTTTCTGCTTTTATTTCTGCCGATGTATTTACATATGAAACAACAACAGCACTGGGATGTTGTGCTTTCCATTTTTTAAACTGCTCAATTGAAATACTCGAAGCCAAGGAACATCCTGCTTCAAGATCAGGAATAAGAACTTTTTTCTGAGGTGATATTATCGAAGCAGTTTCAGCCATAAAATGAACTCCACAAAAGACTATCATATCAGCAGAGGTTTTTCCTGCTTCAATAGATAGCCCAAGCGAATCACCAACAAAATCAGCAATATCCTGTACCTCAGGCACCTGGTAGTTATGTGCTAAAATAACTGCGTTCTTTTCTCCTTTTAATTTTCTGATTTCTTCAAATAAAAAATCTTTTGTCATCTCTTTTCCTTTCTAATCAATTATCTTCATTGAAATATCTAATGCTTCAACAGAATGTGTTAGCTCACCTACAGAAATAAAATCAACTCCTGTTTCAGCCACCTCTCTTATATTCTTTAATGAAATATTTCCTGATGCTTCGGTCAGCACCTTCTCTTTACAAAGCTCAACAGCTTTTTTCATTTCCTCTACTTTCATATTATCAAACATAATAATATCTACACCTGTTTCAAGTGCTTCTCCAACTTCTTTCAATGATGAGGCTTCCACTTCAATCTTGAAAGACCCTTTTAAATTATGTTTTATTGAAGAAACTGCCTTGGTTATACTTCCTGCTAATTTAATATGATTATCTTTAATCAGCACCATATCATACAATCCAATTCTATGGTTTTCTCCACCACCCATTTTCACAGCATATTTGTCAAGTAATCTGTGTCCCGGTGCAGTTTTCCTGGTATCAAGAATTTTTGTATGAAGACCCTCAAGCTGTTTTACAAATTTATTGGTCTTTGTTGCAATCCCGCTCATCCTTTGCAGAAAATTCAAAGCAGTTCTTTCAGCACTTAACAAGCTTTTATAATTTGCTTCAACTTTTGCAACAACTTCATCTTTGGTACAAAAATCTCCATCATTTTTAATGCTGTCCCAATTCATTTTAAAATCAAATTTACTTATTACAAATCTGGCAATATCCAATCCGGCAATAATTCCATTTTGCTTAACAAGAAATTCAGCACTTCTTATTTCATCTTCACTGATAATTGAATTAGTGGTAATATCTCCATTCTTAAGATCTTCATCAATAGCAAGATCAATCAACTTTAAAATATTTGGATCATTTAATCCCATATTTCTAAAGATATTTTTTTTCTATTCCTGTTTTTAGTGATTGATGAATATTATATGCAACCTTACTTTCATCAGGAAAATCAATCCTTATCTGACTGCCTCTTGTTTCTTTTCTGGTAATGGCTCCATTAATAACAAGCAATGCAACTGTTTTCAAACTTCTTAATCTATTG
>CAZEWJ010000008.1:109691-111290 GCA_964515875.1 uncultured Ignavibacteriaceae bacterium
AATGGCTCCATTAATAACAAGCAATGCAACTGTTTTCAAACTTCTTAATCTATTGGAATAATATTCATTACTTTCATATTCCCAGCTTTTATCAACATTAGAAATTAATTCTAATGCTTTATTTAAAATGCTTTCAGATCTTACAATACCAACATTATTATTCATTAATCTTTGAATGCTGTTCTTTAGATTTAAATAGATAGTCTCCACCTCATCATTTACTAAATATTTTTCTGGCGAGTAATCAATAATATTCTTTTTATCCAGATATTTTTTTGAATCTTCGACAGACCGATAGCTGAATACCAGGCACTCCAGCAAAGAATTACTTGCTAACCTGTTTGCACCATGTACACCTGAATAAGCAACTTCTCCACAAGCATAAACCCCAGGCAAAATTGTCTCCCCATTTAAATCTGTATTTATTCCTCCTATCATATAATGTGCAGCAGGTGAAACTGGAATTAAATCTGTAGTTATATCAATATTATATTTTAACATGGTATCATAAATATTTTTGAACCTCGATTTAATCTTAGCCTTATTAAGATGTGAAAGAGATAAAAACACGTGATCAGTTTTTTCTTTCTCCATAACATCAAAGATACCTTTTGACACTATATCTCTTGGAGCTAATTCAGCAGATTCATGTTGGTCCTTCATAAATCTTTTGCCATAATTATTTATTAAGTAAGCACCTTCCCCTCTGATTGCTTCGCTAATAAGAAAAGCGTTACCCTTTTTTGAATGAAAAGCAGTCGGATGGAATTGAATAAACTCCATATTTACTATCTCAATTCCTGAATTATAAGCTAATGTCACTCCATCACCGGTAGATGAATGAGGATTAGTGCTTTCGTTGTAAATTCCTGCTGCTCCACCAGACGCAATTATAACTATGTTTGAGGTAAAAGAATAATTTTCTCCCTCATTCCATTTGTATGCTGAACATCCTGAACATTCATTATCTTTAACTATCAACTTATGTACAAGGAGGCTTTCAAAAATTTTTATCATATCTGAATCCTTAATTTTATTTATTAAAAATTCAACAATAAATTTGCCTGTTTCATTACCGCCAAGATGAAGTATTCTTCTTCTGGTGTGTCCCCCTTCCATACCAAGTTCGTAATTATCGCCTCTTTTGTCAAAGGATAAACCATCAGAGATTAATTCAATTATTCTTTCGGGACCTTCATTAACCAAAATTCTAACAGCATTTTCATTACATAATCCCCTGCCGGCTCTAACAGTGTCTTCGAAATGAATTTCCGGCGAATCTTCTTCACCAATAGCACTTGCAATTCCTCCCTGTGCCCAAAAGGTGCTGCTTGTTTGCAGGGAATGTTTTGTTAGAAGTGAAACTGTCCCATATTTTGAAGCATGATAAGCAGCAAATAATCCTGCCAGTCCACTGCCGATTATTATATAATCACTTTTTATTTGGTTAATCATTTAGTATAAAAATATCTGGGCATAATAATAATTTAATCAAATAATTATCATTCATTCATTCATATTAACTGAAGATTGAATGGATGAATGCCTGCCTGCCGGTAGTGTACTACTTCAATAATTCGGTAACACTACAGAGGCGGT
>CAZEWJ010000009.1:0-111161 GCA_964515875.1 uncultured Ignavibacteriaceae bacterium
TTTTACTGACATTTCTATCTTGGCGAATCTATGACATTTCTATCCTGCTATTACATTAGTGAGGAATTGTAGAAAAATTAGTTGATTATTTATTTACTTGTAATTACCTTGTAGGCACTATATTCTTAAGGTTAAAGATGAAAGCAAAAGTTGTTAAAATTGGCAATTCAAGAGGAATAAGAATTCCAAAATCTATTCTGGATGAAAGTGGAGTGAAGAATGAGGTTGAACTGGAAGTAAAAGATGATAAGATCATTATAAAACCTGCAGCAAAAAAAAGAGAGAATTGGGAACAGGCATTTCAGAAGATGGCTAAGAACGGTGATGACTTTCTCTTAGATAAAAGTTCTCTAACCATACAAACTTCCTGGGATAAAGAGGAATGGGAATGGTAAATGGAGTATTCAAGATTTGAGGTATATTTTGTCAATCTTGATCCAACAATTGGCAGCGAGATAAAAAAGACCAGACCTTGTGTTATAATTTCACCTGATGAAATGAATCGCCACATCTCAACTGTAATTATAGCTCCTCTTACATCCAAATTAAGAAACTATCCAACCCGTGTTCCTTGTAAAGTCTCAGGTAAACAAGGACAAATAGTATTAGATCAAATCAGAACTGTTGATAAGATAAGACTTATAAAGAGAATGGATACACTTAATAAAGCAACTCAAAACAAAGTATTGTCTGTTTTACAAGAAATGTTTTCCTAATTTCCTCCTATACAGAACATAGCACCAGATACCCAGTACCAGAACTTAATTGAAACTGTTTTAGATTTAATTTAAGTTGGAATGAGTGAATGAAGGATTAAATATGTTTACTAACAATCAAAATAGTTACAAAATTGTTTTGGGTGCTATGCTTGAAAAAAATCGAGGCAATTTTGACAAAGCATTAGAAATGCTCTACGAAGCAAAAGAAATTAACCCTTTCAATCCATTAGTTTATTTTTATATTGGTCAAATTAATTGTGTTAAAAAATCATTTGATATTGCAGTTAAAAATTTTTTAGTTTTTATCCACCTTAGAATTTCAGAAAACTCTAAATATAATCATGCTGATGGTCATCGTCATTATTCTGACATCTATAGTGAATTTGGTTACAGTGAAAAACAAAAAATATTTTTTGATAATATTAAAAAATTTAATTTAAGGAATGAAAGCAAAACACCAATTATAAAAGATAATATTATTGTTAATGATGGTGTAATAAATTCTTATTGTATGGCACGCCCACCTTTACAAACATGTATAATTGATGATATCATATGTTTTATGCAGGCTACTGTTATATAATTGAAGACAAGGTTATGCAAATTTGGAATTCAATAACAGATGACGAATTAGATGATATTATTATAGGAATTAATCCTGTGGAAGGTAAAAAACTAATTCTAGGAACACCTAAAGAGAAAATTTTTTTAATTGTTGGATTTCTTTATTTAGCATTAAATTTACATACAATAAGGGATATAGATTTAATCCCATCCTATTATCTAGAAAATACTTTTAAACTAAATAAAGAATTAATTGAAATTAAAGATCATTTAGAAAAACAAGAAACTATTGGGGTCTTTCAGATTTTCTAAGTGGTCACAACTCACATATTTTATTAGATATGAGTTTAGAAAATATACTTACCGAAAATTTATTAAATGGTATGAAAAAATCATTTAATAACGCAGAAGAATTACTTTCTGAAGCTGAAATTTTAAAATCAAATAAGAAGTGGACAAGGGCATATACTCTTTGTCAATTTGCAGTGGAAGAGTTAGCTAAGGTTATATTACTTTTTAATTTATGGATTGACAGGTTTAATGATGTTCCAATCAACTATAAAAAATTAAATGATAATTTTACAAGTCATACTTACAAAATAAAGTTATCTACAGAAGCTGAAATTTCTTTTTTCAATTATTCAAAGAACAAACTGGAATTGCATGGATAGATAATGCTCTTCAAAAGGGAAAAGAGTCTATTCAAAAAATAAATGAGATAGATAATTTAAAAAATGAAAGTCTTTATGTGCACATTAGTAAAGAAGATTTTCAGTCTCCAAATGAAATAATAGACGAAGAAAAATTTAACGAAATTTATAAATTAGCTAGGCTTAGAAAAGGCATGTTTAGGAGTATTATAGTAAATTCAGAAAACCATATAGATGAAATTGCTCGTTTGACAAAAGAGGATGATTTAGAATAACTATTGACTCAATCTAAATTTTTATACCAAGAGCCACCTTTTTAGAGCACATCTTTCAAATATCTATCTAGTTTAATCTATTCCTTCTGCCACTATTCTTCCACTCTTCACCGCACTTTCAATCGTTGAAGGAAGCCCTGTGTTTACCCAATCCCCTGCGAGAAATAGATTTTTAATTTTTGTTTTTATGTTTGGTCTTTTATCAATGCTTTCATTATCAGGAATAAATGTTGAACGCTTCTCTTTTATAACTTTGTAAGATTTTATCTCTTCCTTTTCTATTCCCGCATATTTTTTTAACTCTTCTAATGCCATTTCAAATAGTTCTTCTTTAGTTTTATCAATCAGCTCATTTGCATCACTTGAGACTAAAGTGATATAATCTTTGTGATTGAATATCCAGTGAACAGGTGAACCGATCAATCCATAAAAATCTTCTTTAAACTTGCCAGTAACATTGTCATGCTGAACTTGTTTCAGCATCTTTTTAACCGGTTGAGATTCCGAAACAAGTTCGGAATTACCCTTTACACCTTCATTTAGCCAAATATGAATTGTAAGGATTGCTGAATGCTCAAAGTTTAAATTTATCTCATCATCCTTATAAAGCTTATCTAAAGCAAACCAGGGAACGGAGCTAATTACAAAATCAAAATCGTTTAATGTTCTTTTAGAGGTAATCACCTTTGTTATTTCATCATCCAATATTTCACAGCCAATAACTTGTTCAGATAAATTTATAGTTCCGCCCTTTTTTTCAATAAAACTTTGTGCTTCACTACAATAGGATTCAGTCAATCCTTTTGCAGGAAGAACAATAGTTGCAGCTTCATTTCCTTTAAAGAAAATTTCTTTAAGTATATCTCCAAAAACTTTAGCCGAGGCTTTTTTTGTATTTGTATTCAAAGCACCGATTGCGAGAAAATCCCAGAAAGTTTTTCTTATCTCTTCATTCTGCCCTTCAAGAACAAGCCATTGATGGACGGTTAATCTTTTCAGCTCTTCATCAGAATAAAAATAAAGCTTAAGAAAAAATTTAAGAAGTCTCAAACGATCAATAAAACTTAGTGCTTCAAAATTCAATAAACCAAAGAGAAGATTAAGTGGATAAAATAGCTTTGTAGCTTCAAGCTTGAAAAGTCTTCCTTTATCATTTAAGAAATTTACCTTAAGTCTTTCCTGGAAGATAAAATTTTTATCAGCACCGATTAGTCGTAGAAACTTAAGAGTTTCTTTATAGCAGCCCATTAAAATATGCTGTCCGTTATCTACAACAGAGCCGTTAAGATCATCTTTAAAAGAATAAGCTCTACCACCGAGTTTTGGAGATGCTTCAATTAATTCTACTTTGTGATTTGAATTGGAAAGGTAGGCTGCTGCGGTAAGTCCGGCAAATCCCCCGCCGATAACAATGACCTTTTTCATCAATAAACTAAACGGTACTTTGCCCAAACCCCAAGTGAGATTCCAACTTTCTCGAAAGAATTTACTTTTATATTCTTCCTGTAAATGTTGTACTCGGCTTCAATAATTTTTTCAAGAAGTCTCTTATAAATATGCTGCATTGCTCTTGCAGCAAACATTGCCTTTTTATCATCAAGATTGAGATTCTCTGTAGCATTATCAAAGAATTTTTCTGCTCTTTCAACTTCATATTTCATTAAACCAATAAATCTCTCATCATAGTTTTGCTTAAAGATATCATTTTCATTGTAAGAAAATTTTTGAAGATCTTCCTGCGGCAGATAAATTCTTCCTTTTAGCGAATCCTTTTTTATATCACGAAGAATATTTGTAAGCTGAAGTGCAATCCCCAGATTTATTGCAAACTCTTTAGCTGATTTATGCTTGTATCCAAAAATTTCTATACACATTAAACCTACAGTTGAAGCAACTCTATAGCAGTAGAGTCTGAGTTCCTCAAAAGTGAGGTACCTGTTATTCTGCAGATCCATCTCCATTCCTTTCAGGAGTTCAAAGAAAGGTTCATAAGGAATATTAAAGTTGTGAATCGTTCTTCCAAGCTTGTTGAGAAGTGTATAATCAGAGTGCCCTTTAAAAGCTCTTTCAAGTTCAATACGCCACTTACGAAGCTTCTCATATTTCAGTTCATCAGGTTCATTCCCATCATCAACGATGTCATCAGTCTTTCTGCAAAAGGCATAAACAGTATTCATCGCATCCCGTTTCTCTTCAGGTAGAAGATTGAATGCATAATAAAAACTACTCTTGCTTGTTTTTGCTATATCTTTTGCTGTGTCAATCATATAAATAATGCTTTAACTGCTAAAAAAATATACGCTGATTTATTAGTATTGGTCTAATTTTAATAAATTTCATCATGTGAACCGATGTCAATTAGTAATACTTTATTTTTATCCAAAAATTTAAAAATTATTCTGCAGTCATAATCAATTGAGAAAGCCCAGCAATCCTTTAATGTTCCTGATAATTTGTGAGTTTTAAGTTTTACATTAAAAGGATCTTCGGAAAATACTTTTATTGATTGATTAAATTTGGATTTAAGTTCAGCATTTCGGAATATTTTCTTTTTATAGTTTCGTTTAAAATTTTTATCCCAAATAAATTCAATCATTCTCCAGATCTCTTAACAAGGATTCTTCATTTCCAGATAACACTTTGCCAGCCTTATAATTTTCTTCTGCTTCTTTGGCTCTGTCAGCAATTTTATACCTTTTAAATTCAATCAATTGTTTTTTAGCAATTTCCAGAAAATATTCTTTTTCATCATCTGCCAAATCTTTAAAATTTTCCAACAGATCTTTTAAAGCTATCGAAGGCATTTTAACCTCGGTTTTTTAGTTTGGTTAAACTCACTAACTAATCTAAACAGCAAACAAAAATGATTTTATTATTAATCTCAGAAAATCTTTTTTATTTAATGCAGGTCTTAATTTTATTGTATTGTAATTAATTTCTTTAATTTTTTTTAAGATATTTTCACCGCCAAGAATCGTCCAGCTAATTTCAAATTTCAATCTGCCGTTCAAAAACCTTAACAATTCCTTTCCTTCTCTAAACATCGTTTCAGTTTTTTCTATGTTAAACTTTAATAACTGTTGTAAATTAAGACTATTTTCTTTTAACTCAAATAATCTTTCATTCACACCAAATTTCTGCATTTCGTTCTGCGGTAAATAAATTCTTCCTTTTTGATAATCTAATTGCAAATCCTGGTAAAAATTTGTTAGCTGTAAACCAGTACATATTTTATCTGAAAGTAAAAAGCATTCTTCTTTTCTGATATCATAAAGTTCAAGTATAAGTCTTCCAACGGGATTAGCCGAGTGCTTGCAATAATACAAAACTTCATTAAAATTTTCATATCGTTTTTTAACAACATCTTGTTTAAAAGCGTTTAGCAAATCATAAAAGAGAGATGAGGTAAGTTTTTTTTCTTTAATTGTATGAATTAAAGCTGATTCAAAATCATTTTGAGGTTTGCCATTTAAAGCTTTTGTAAAATTGTTTTCAAATTCATCAAGCTGTTTTAATCTTTTTTCTTCAGAAAGATTTCCTTCATCTGCAATATCATCTGCTGTTCTTGCAAACCAGTAAATTACCGCAATATGTTTTTGGAGTTTTTTGGGTATAAGAAAAGAAATTACAGGAAAATTTTCATAATGGTTTTGGGCGTAGGAAATAACCTGGTTATAAAATTGCTTTTCGGGCATTTGAGATGATAATTTTCTTGCTTATTAAAATAAAGATTTTCATTCAGATTCTTTGATTCTTCTTCCAAATAAAATAAACCGGAACCCCCAGAAGAACTATTATTAATCCAGGCCATGTAAATTGTGGTTTATAGATCAAAAGTACTATGGAAATTGTAAGAGCTAAAATTATATATATAATTGGAAGGAATGGATAACCAAATGCTTTATATGGCCTTTCTGCATCAGGTCTTTTTCTTCTAAGAATAAAAATACCTGCAATTGTGAGGATATAAAAAATCAAAACAGCAAAAATCACATAATCGAGTAATTGTCCGTAGGTCCCGGATAGACATAAAATACTTGCCCACACTGCCTGGAATACAAGCGCTTTAGCAGGAACAGAATTTTTATTTAACCTTCCTGTTGCTTTAAAGAATAAATTATCTTTAGCCATCGCATAATAAACACGAGCTCCAGCTAAAATTAATCCGTTATTACACCCGAAAGTTGAAATCATAATTAATACAGCCATTATTATTGCAGCAGGTTCACCAAAAAAAGTATGTGCAGCAGCGGTACCAACCCTGTCTTCAGCAGCAAACTGAATTCCCAAAGATATTACATTGGTCCCGTCCGGACTTCCTTGCAAAGGCAATACAACCAGATACACTATGTTCGCAAGAATATAAATTATTGTAACTGTCATAGTACCGAAGAAAAGACTAAGCGGAATATCTCTTTTAGGATTTTTTACTTCTCCCGCAGTAAAAGTTATATTGTTCCAGGCATCACTTGAAAACAAAGAACCAACCATTGCAACACAAATTGCAACAATAATAGAAAATCCTGAAAGAGATTCTACCCATTCAATCTTTCCAGCGGAAATATGCAGCCATTCTCCTTCCCAGATTTGTGAGAAGTTTGCACTAATAGCTTCGGCATTAGAGCCGATAATTAATCCGAGTAATATTAACCCAACCAGAGCAATAACTTTTGTAATTGTAAAAAAATCCTGTACTATCTTCCCTTCTCTTAATCCCCGTATATTTATGAAAGTAAGTATAACAATGCTTATGATAGCGAAAAGCTGACCGGCTGAAATTTTCAATCCCAATAAAGTGAACAGAACATTATTTGTACCGAACCATGGAATAAGAACAGCGGTAAACTTGGCAAATGCAACTGCAACAGCAGCAATTGTCCCCGTTTGTATTACTAAGAATAGAGTCCATCCATATAAAAATCCAATTAAAGGATTATATGCCTCCCGAAGATAAACATATTGACCTCCGGCTTTAGGCATCATTGCAGCAAGTTCTCCATAGCTTAAAGCGGCAATAAGAGTGATTACCCCGGTCACAAACCAAACTAAAAGAAGCAAACCACTTGAACCGACAGTTCGTGCAATATCTGCACTCACTATAAAAATACCTGAACCAATCATTGAGCCAATGACAATCATAGTAGAATCGAATAGACCAAGCTCACGTTTAAATCCTGATGAAGAATCTGGTGGATTAGGTTTGTTTTCCAGGTTCATTTTTCATTTCTGATAATTTTAAAAAAATTACATAACAAGATGATGATTTTTTTTAAAACTCAAAAACAATTAAGTATAATAAATGATTGAATTTATGAAGATTTTTTTGGGGAGTTTAATTTTTATATAATATTGTTAAGTTATTTTTTTTGAAGTGCCCGAAGGGGGACTCGAACCCCCACCCGATTACTCGGACTAGACCCTGAACCTAGCGTGTCTACCAATTCCACCATCCGGGCGAAGCAATTAAAAATTTACAATTAAAAATTAAAAATTAGAATACCATCATTATCTGTTCACTACCATTTCATAGGATTAAATGAATATATGATTGAGTCTCTTGTGCCAACTGAATACTGCCCGCTCCTTACTGCCTACTCCTTACTTTCCTCCTGCCAACTCACCATCCAGTATCACCTCTTCTATCTTCCCGTTTAATTTTTGCTCCATCTGTATGAATTTCGCATAGAGGAGGAAGATTTTTAGTTAATACTATATCGGTTACAACTTCAGGGCAATTTTCTGTTGCCAGACGAGTATCACCCAGCTTCATTGTTTCTTTGCAAAGGCTTACTGTATCAACACCTCCCGAAAGATTAAAATATTCCAATGGGAGCTTTAATTCTTTATAAGCAGCTTCCATAAATTTTGCCCATATAGGTAAAGCTGCTCTTGCACCCTGTCCATACCAATTAGTAAACTTAACCCTGTGATCATCAAAACCAACCCACGCTCCGGCAACAAGCTTTGGTGTAAAACCAACAAACCATGCGTCCGAAAAATTTTGTGTTGTTCCTGTTTTTCCTGCAGCAGGATATTGATAATATCTTCTTACCCCGGCACCTGTACCGTAATTAACAACATCCTGAAGCATATTAGTAACAACTGCAGCAGTTTGAGGAGAAATGGCTTCCGTATATTCCGGCGTAAATTCCGCAATCAGAATTCCATTTCTGTCTTCTATTTTTATTATAGAAATCGGTTCCACATGAACACCATTATTTGCAATTGTTCCAAAAGCAGATGTAAGCTCAAGCGGACTTACTTCAGAAGTTCCAAGAGCTAATGATGGATAGGGATTTAGTTCAGAATTAATACCCATTCTATGTGCATACTTAACTACCTGGTTTGGCGGTGCAATCTCACCAATTGTTAATCTTCCCGCAATAACATTAATTGAATAGGCAAGCGCTTCACGTAAAGTTACATAACCGCTGTATTCATGATCTGAATTTTCAGGAGACCAGCCTTTATAATTAAATTTTTGATTAAGAAGAGTATAAGAAGGAGAATAACCGTTATCAATTCCAACAGTATAAACAATTGGTTTAAAAGATGAACCCGGTTGTCTTTTAATTCCAGTCACATGATTTAATCCTCGTCCAAAATATTGGTTCTCTCCGCCTACCATAGCTTTTACAAAACCAGTAGCAGGATCTATCACAACAAAACCAGCCTGAACTGTACTTTCAGCTTTTTTAACTGAGTCTATAAAGCTTTGATCATATTTTAATCTATTATATATCCTTGCTTTTTCTTCCTTATCCGTAGTAGTTCTGAATAAAGGATTATTTTTAATTGCTTTATCTACAAGAGCAGTAAGCACATCCTGATTTTTTTCCCATTTCCAATTCTTATTAAAAAGAACCTGGTATTCCTGTAAATGTTCTGAAACAACCTGGTTTGCAATTTTCTGCATACGAAAATCCAGTGTTGTATAAATATTTATTCCATCTCTGTACAAATCAAATCCATACCTGTCTGCAACCGGAGTTAGCTTTTGTCTTATATACTCCATAAAGTGAGGTGCTTCTGTAATAATTCCTCCAATTCTTTCAGAAGGCAGATTAATAGGTTGTGCTTTTAATTTTTCATATTCTCTTTCACTTAGTTTACCTGTAACAACCATGTTGTGCATAACGAGATTTCTTCTTGCAAGGGCATTCTCAACTCTTTTAACCGGATCATAAAAAACAGGAGATTTTAGTAAAGCAACAAATAACGCAGCTTCGGGAACTGAAAGATCAATTGCTTTTTTATTGAAATAAACTTTTGAAGCTGACTCAATACCATAAGCACTTTTTCCGAAATATGAAACATTAAGATAAAGTTCCAGTATTTCTTTCTTGGTATAATTTTTTTCAATCTGAATTGCAGTTATCCATTCTCTTATTTTTCTTATGCCTGTATCAAAAATATTTTCATCAGAAGATTTTAATTCATAAAGATTTTTTGCAAGCTGCTGGGTAATTGTACTTGCACCTTCGCGTGAGAAAGTAAAAACATTCTTTACCATTGCTTTAAAGAAACGTGAAAGATCAACTCCCCAATGATCATAAAATTTCCTGTCTTCAGTTGCAATTAAAGCATCAATAAGAAAAGGAGGAAGGCTGTCAATATCGGTTTCAATCCTGTTTTCAATAAAGAATTGTCCAAGCAATTCACCATCTGCTGTAAAAACTTTGCTGGCAAGCTGTGGGCTTGGGTTTTCCAATTCCTCGAGTGAAGGTAAGCCGCTAATTATGTATATAACTATTGCTAAAAAGAGCACCGAGGCTATTGAAAGAATTATTAGTCTGGGCTTTTTTTCCTTAAAGAATCCGGATGATCTTTTCTTATTTCTGTAAGAAGGATCATTGAAATATTTTTTTAAATCAGTATCAGAATTTTTTCTTTTAGCCATTTAAATTCCACTCTATTATTTCAAACTTATTATTTTGATAAATACCATAACAAGGAGCATCGAGCCAGGAACCGAGATTTATATAAAAACCACTTTTATATTCTTTAAAGCTTCTCCGATGAAGATGACCAAGCAAAACATAATTAAATCCTTCATCAATTTTTTGTTTTGCAAAAGTATATAAACCATCCTCTTCACCGTAATCTTTTTTTGAAGTATAATCTCTGCTTGATTTACTTGTCCGGCTTGCAAGAGTAATTCCAAAGTCAGGATGAATTAGTGAATACATTTTTTGTATGAACTTATTTCTCAAAATCTTTTTCAGGATTTTATAACCTATATCGTTTTTAACCAATCCATCACCATGTGCAAGATAAAACTTTGAACCATTTAACATAGTGCTAATATCATTCTCATATAATTTAGCACCGATTTCTTCTTCAAAAAAATCCCCGTGCATAAAATCGTGGTTGCCAATTATGTAATGAATTTTAACGCCATTTTCTGTTATCTCTTTAAGAGCAGCTAAAGTTTTGTAAAAACCTTTCTGATAAACACGTTTGTACTCGAACCAGTAATCAAACAGATCACCAAGAATAAAAAGCTCATCACAATTATCTTTTGCAAAACGAAGAAATTTTACGAGCAAATCCTCTTTTTGTTTCTCCTCTTCCTTACTTTTTAGCCCAAGATGAATATCAGATATAAACAGGTAAGTTTTATTCACAATTCGCTTTATTTTTGAAATGTAATTTAAGAACTGATGGAATGAAAATAAAAGTCATTAAATATTTATTTCCGTATTACTTTGATATCAGCAAGTAACCAGTAATCAGGATCAGAAACAACTGTATCAGGTTCGAACTTTAATTCGTGAAATAAAACATCCTCTCTTTCGTCTATATAGAAACGAGCATTTTCATATTTCCCATTCTTATCAACAAACTGAATTTCAACAGGAAAATGAAATTCTTTATATCTTTCTTGTAATTGTTTGAAATCAATTTGAACGGTTACATTATTATTTTTTTCCGATTCGATCTTCCATTCTATATTCATTTTTATTTGATCATCCCCTTTATAAATCCATTGATCAAAGAACTTTGTAAGATCTTTACCTGAGATTTCTTCACAAATCTTTTTAAAATCACTTGTTGAAGCAGATTTATATTTGTACTCCTCAAAATAATTCCTAAGTATTCTAAAGAAGCTGGAGTCTCCAACTTCCCATCGGAGCATATGTAAAACCCAGGCACCTTTATCATAAATTGTCTGGTTGAATAAATCATCAGCGGGATCGTACAACCTTCCAATAAAATTATCCTGGTACTTTGAAAGCATTGTAGATTTTAAGGCATCAGAACCGGTTTTGTGTTCATCATAAAGAGCTTCAGAATAAGTTGCGAAGCCTTCGTTTAACCATATATCTTTCCAGGTTTTAGGTCCAACTGCATTACCCCACCAATGATGGGCAAGTTCATGAACATAAATATCAGTAAAGAATTTTCTGCCACTTACAAAGTTAGAACCAATACCGGTTATTGTTTGATGTTCCATTGCACCAAACTGCCATAGAAATTCAGCTACTCCATACTTCTCTTTCATGAAAGGATATTCACCAAAAGTGGATGCGAAGAATTCCATCATTTGTGGATGTTCTTCAAAATCTTTCTTAGCATTTTCAAGATGCTCCGGGAAAACATAATATTCAAATGGCAACGAATCTTTGGTAATATTCGAATAGTAATAATCTTTAAAGTTCACATATTCTGAGGAATAAATTGAGATAAGATAAGTTGATATCGGATATAAAATTTTCCAGTTCGCAGTTTTCCTTCCCCGGATTATTTCTTCATTAATCAAAACTCCATTTGATACCGAAGTATAGATTGAATCATTTGTAATATGAATATCTGCCAGAGCTTTATCATCTGGGATATCATTACAAGGATACCAGGTTGAAGAGTATGTAGGTTCACTTAAATTATAAATAACCGATCTGCCATTTATCTCTCCAAATACAAAAGCTGAAAGCCCTATCCTTTTTGGTTTTCCTTCATAGTGAATCTCCACAACAAAAGTATCAATAATTTCATCTTCAAAAGGAATGGACAATCTTGTTCCTTCATGAAAATAGGAAACCTCTTCTCCATTAAGAGTTAAATAGTTTATTTTCATGTTATCATAGAAGTTTAAATCCAATTTAGGTAGGTTTTTATCTTTAAAAGTTCCTTTAATTTTTGCTTTACCAACAAGCAATTTCTTTTCGGGAAAGAGATCAAATCTTAAATCATAATGAAGAATATCAGTATTGTATTGATTCTGAGAAATGTAGTTTGATGGAATATTTACCTGGGACAATCCGAGCAATTGCTGCTTTACAAATTTTATATTACTGGAAGCTGTTTCAAAGGATTTTTTTACGGGTGAAATACCAATCTTCCATCCTATAACAAAGAAAATAGCAAAGGCACAGAAAGAAAAGAAACCTGATTTTGTTTTTGTATTCACAGTTTGCTGATTATATTTTTTAACATTCTTCTAAACAAAAAGAAAAGATATTTTTGCCATAAATTAACAACTTGTATGATTGCCAATCAAATCATAATTCAATATATTATTAACAAGTAAGAAAAGGAAAGCTTATGATTTTTCCCGGCTCATCAATTCTTAGAGAAACGATAACAATGTTATTAGCTGGTGGGCAGGGAGAAAGATTATACCCCCTTACAGCTTTCAGAAGCAAACCTGCAGTTCCTTTCGGAGGTAAATACCGCATTATTGATTTTGCTTTATCAAACTGCCTCAATTCGGGTTTCAGGAGAATTTATGTTCTTGTTCAATATAAATCCGATTCTCTTAATCAGCATTTACTTGAAGCATGGAGTATTTTTAATCCTGAGCTGGGTGAGTTTATTTATTCAATTCCTCCACAAAGAAAGATGAACAATGACTGGTATCTTGGTACAGCAAATGCCATTTACCAGAATTTAAATCTTTTCTCAAGCGACCGGAAGGCAAGATGGGTTTTAATTCTGAGTGGTGATCATATCTATAAAATGGATTACCTGAAGCTTCTTCAGTATCACATTGATATGAAAGCTGATCTCTCAATTTCTTGTATTGAGGTTCCAAAAGAAGAAGGACCCAGGTTTGGTATAGTTGGAGTGGATGAGAAATATAATGTACAATCATTTATTGAAAAACCACCGACTCCTCCGGTTATACCTGATAATCCTAATTTCTCTTTTGTTAATATGGGCATTTATGTTTTTAATGCAAGTGTTTTGAGAGATGTTATCCTGGAGATGGAGCAGAAGAAATTAAAAACTCATGACTTCGGACAAGATATTATCCCCTACATGGTTCAATCAAAGTTGAGTGTTATTGCTTATAAATTTTTTGATGAAAACAGGAAGATGAAACCTTACTGGAAGGATATTGGTACTATCGAAAGCTACTTTGAATCAAGCATGGATTTAATCAGCATAACACCAGAGTTTAACTTCTATGATTTCAGTTGGCCAATGAGAACATATCAATACCAGTTTCCTCCGGCTAAAACTGTTTCTCACGAAGGTGAAAGAGTAGGACGAACATTAAATTCACTTATCTGTGATGGCTCTATTGTTTCAGGAGGACTTGTTGAGCGTTCTCTGCTCGGACCAGGTGTAAGAGTAAACAGCTTTGCCTATGTAACTGATTCAATTATTATGAACAATACAAATGTTGGAAGGCATGCAAGAATAAGACGTGCAATTATTGATAAAAATGTTACTATACCGGAAAGTTATGAAATCGGCTTTGACCTTGAGGGAGATAAAAAGAAATTTACTGTAACCGAAAGCGGTATTGTTGTTATTGCAAAGAACTCAGTCTTGAAAGATTAATATTCCCCTTTTTCCTGCTTCCTAATATCATTTATTAATGATTTTTTTTCTCTTATTTTTCATTGTGCTAAAGTCTGAGATTTCCACCTAATCAATTATGAATTCAAAATTAGAAACTATAATAAATAATCTTCCCGGAAAATCTGGAGTTTACCAATTCATTAATGATAAAGGAAAGGTTATTTATGTTGGTAAAGCCAATAACCTTAGGCATAGGGTTAGAAGCTACTTCCATGATAACATTCCTTCTGCAAAAACAGCTGTGTTGGTAAAGAAGATTTATGATGTTGAGCTTATTGTAACTGATAATGAGATTGAAGCACTCGTACTTGAAAATAATCTTATAAAAAAACTTAAACCACGTTACAATGTTAATCTTAAGGATGATAAATCTTATCCATATATAAAAGTAACTAAAGAACCTTACCCGCGTATTTATCCTACAAGAAGAGTTATTAAAGATGGTTCAAAATATTTTGGTCCCTACACAGATGTAAAAAATATGAAATCTTCGCTTAGAATGATTAACCAGGTTTTTAAGATAAGAAGCTGCAAACTCGATATTACTCAGGAAGCAATTGATAAGAAGAAATTCAAAGTCTGTCTTGATTATCATATAAAAAAATGTGATGGGCCATGCGAAGGATTAATTTCGGAGATAAACTATAACATAATGGTTAATGAAGTTGTCAAAGTCCTTAAAGGAAAAACAGATGAGTTGATAAATGATTTAAATATCAGGATGAATACTGCGGTTGAGCAGCTTGAGTTTGAAAAGGCTGCCGAAATAAGAGATAAAATTGAACAGCTAACTGCCATCTCCTCCAAACAAAAAGTTGTTAGTGATGATCTTGAAGACAGGGATGTTATTACAATAGCTTATGAAGGAAAAGATTCTGCCTGCTCTATTTTCAATATCAGGAATGGAAAGCTTGTTGGCAAAAAACAATTAATGCTGTCAATCGGTGAACCTGCCTCGCCGGCAGGCAGGGGTGAAGAGGAACAGGATATTTATGCGGCTGCAATAAAATTTTATTACGGAGAATTTGTTGAAGTGCCTCACGAAATTCTAATGGATATTCAGCCATCAGATATGGAAACTTTACTACTATGGTTAAACACAAAGTCAGACCGGAAAGTTAAATTTAATTTTCCACAAAGAGGAGATTTAAAATCTCTGGTTAAAATGTGCAAAGAAAATGCTATCCTTCAGCTTAAAGAATTACAGCTTCAGAAAATGAAGCATGAAGGAAATGTTAATTATACAGTGGCAGCTTTAAAAAGAGATTTAAGATTAAATGCTCTTCCAAAAAAAATAGAATGCTTTGATATTTCCAACCTGCAAGGAACAGATTCAGTTGCAAGCATGGTTGTTTTTGAAAACGGCAAACCAAAAAAAAGCCAGTATAGAAAATTTATAATACGAAGTGTGGATGGACCTGATGACTTCCTAAGCATGCAGGAAGTTATAAGAAGAAGATACCTAAGGTTAAAAGAAGAAAACCAACCTTTGCCGGATTTAATAATGGTTGATGGGGGTAAAGGACAATTATCCTCTGCGGTTGAAGTTTTAAATGAGATAGGATTTTCAGATTATAACATTATTGGTTTAGCAAAAAGGCTTGAGGAAGTATTTTTTCCGGGAGAATCAGATGCTGCTTCAATTCCCAAAACTTCTTCGGGATTAAGATTACTTCAGCAAATTAGAGATGAAGCACATCGTTTTGCAATTACTTTTCATCGCAGCCGCAGGAGTAAAAGAACAATTAAAACGGAACTTACTGATATTAAAGGGATTGGAGAATCAACGGCATATAAGTTGCTTAGAGAGCTCGGCAGTTTTAGTGCTGTTAAATCAGCAGATATTGATAAATTAATTTCGATAATCGGGAAACAAAAAGCTGAGCTTCTGGTAGGTTACTTTAGTGAAGAAAAAAATGATTTATAATTGCCTACCGATTAATTATTCAAAAAGAATCCCTGAAAAACAGCTTGCTCTTCCCGGTTCATTGGATACTTATTATGCAGTAAAGGATGTTCTTAGAGTGAAATTTTATTGGAAGATTTAACTGAAGATATTATATAAACAAACTAATCCAAATCCTTATCAGGTAATAATTGTTTGAAATTTCTAATAGATAAAATGAGTGCTCTTTTAGTTTCAACCCGATATATTATTCTATACTCACCTATGAATACTTCGCGGATTTCTTCTCTGTTTGATTCCGGAACTTTTCGTCCTCTATCAGGATAATTAGATAATGTTTCAACTTTCTTAAAAATTCTTTCAACCATTTTATGTGCAGCAGTATTGTTTTCTTGAGCAATGTAATCAAAGATTTTTTCCAATCTCTCAACCGCTAAAGGTGACCAAAATATTTTCACTTTCAGGATCTCTTTGCAAATTTTTTCTTTATATCTTTGTGAGAGATTTCGAGACCACTGCTGATTTGTGCTTCAGCTAATTTAATATCTTCCAAAACTTCTATTTTATCTATCATTGCTTCATACTCCGAAACATCTAATAATATTGCAGCGCTTTTACCATTTTGGGTGATAATTAAAGGTCTTTTGGTTTTTTTAACTTTATCAAAATAAAAAGCCACTTTTGAACGAAATTCAGAAAGCGGCTGAATATCTTTATCTAATTGAATCCTGTTCATGTATTCTCCTTGTACGTTTATTGTCTACGTTAAACGTACAATATTTTGCACAACTAATCAACTTCAAAATATGTTACCAATTGGCGATTCAAAAAGAATTCCCGAAAAGCAGTTTGCACTGCCGGGCTCTATTAATACTTATTATGCTGTGCAGGATGGGGTTAATGTGAAAGTTTATTGAAAGATTTGATGAATTTGAGTTCAAGTGCAAGTTCAAGAAGTTAAAGATTAAGGAAGTATAATTAAGAACTAGTTCCCCATTTCGTATTTAGCTATTTATTCCATTGGCTTTTTTTATTAAATAGATAACTGCCTTTACTCATTATAATCAATCTCAATAAAAAGGTTATGTGGAAGCATTATATTATCTTTATTCCTAATAGAACCGCCATTAAGAATTAAATTGATTGATTGCTCATTATTCCAATGATGCCTAAAAAAAGTGATTCAGCATAATAATTTTTAGGATTTAATACTACCCCAAATAAGTCGTAAAGCTCCATCACCTTCAGCGCGTGCAGAAGACGGTTTGTCGCATGGTTGAGCATTATATTTATTTAGGAATGCATTTTGAACGTTTAAATTTATAGATGAGAAATAAATAATGTCGCCATTATTCGCGGTTTTTTGAATTTGTAAAGGACTATGATCTTTTAACTCGTTTTCATTAATTGCATCAACTTTTGCAAATTTTTTAATCTTATCTAAAATAAATTTTTCTATTTCAGCTAAAGCATTCGGGTTGTTTCTTTCGTAGGATATAAATTTATACCACTGCATGTTTTTTCTCCTTTAAGTGATTATTATTAATAGTAATGCATTTTGAATAGTAATGTAAAAAACTATTTATCAACTTCATAAATATGACCACCTTCCAATTCACCTTTGTCTTTTCTAACAAATGTTGGATGAATCCAAATAAATTTATGTTCAGAATAACTATTACCAAAAGCTTGTCTTCGCCAATGACCACGTCGCCAGTGCGGGCTAACTTCCCTATCAGTAGATAGGCTTTGAATATTTTGTTTTACAACGTTATCAGAAACAAATTTAATTTTTGTAAACCCATGGTCAGATAATTTTTTTTCTATTTTCTTTTTAGTTATTTCATTATCAGCGTTTTTTAATTTATTAAGTAATTCTTTTGGTGGTTCAGCAGTATATTGTGTTGAGATTGAATTAGGAAACTGAGTCAAGTAAAAAATGCAATTAAAAAGTGTGTCTAGGTTTGGTAGAATTTGTTCTTTCCCTCTAAAATACTTATCTCTATTTGGTGTTTGTTTCTCAAATCCCATCCCATGTAAGTCAAGTTGTTGAGATAATTTTAAAGACATTTCAAAATTATTCATGTCCATTTTATCACAGTGTCCTAAGAAATTTTCTTCTCCAATATCAATGGCTTCCTTGATTGTTTGACCAGTCTTTCCAGAAATAATGAAAGAATATATTGGCTCACTAAAAATTAGGTTTGGTGGATGATTGTTTATTGCTTCATCATATGTTGGTTGTGTTAATCTGCTTGTAAATTCAATAATAATTGAATTACGAGGAAATATTAAAGATTCACCAGTAAAAGTTCTAACATAAGCTCCATCAATTATAAATCTAAAATCAACATAGGGATTATTAGTCTTAAATGGTTTTTGTCCATAATCTCCAAAAGAAATATAAAAATTTTGATAGGGTAAATGTATCTCTTCCCAAGGAACATCGTCTATTGATGTGTTTGATAAAGCAAAAGATAAATCAGAGTCAAATTGAAATATTTGTTTTGAATTGTCCCAAAAATCTAAAAATCCTGATAATTGAGTTTGATTTTGTAAGTAATTATAAAGATACCCTTGAATAAATTTTAAATTCTTAAATAAATGTGTTGGTAAATCTATTTCATAAATTATTGGAATGACAATAGATTCTTCTGAGTTAAATTTTGCTAAATCTATTTTGGGCGTTCTATTCCTAATATTTGCTAATTTAGATTTGAGTTTTGAATCAACTTGAAAACATCTTTTAGGATGTAAAGGACTTATCAACAATGTAATACTCCTTTTAGCTTAACCGTGAATTATAAAAAATCACTTTTTACATATCACTAAAAATCTAACAAATATTCTTCCTAAAATCTTTTATAAAATTGCTTGTTTCAAAATTTAAACTCCACCTTCTTCCCTTATTAAAAATAAAATACCGGCTAAGACTAAAGATATAATTATAATGGAGAGATAATATCAAGAAATATAATCCCTTAATTAAAAAAATCGAAAATAAAACATTATATTTTGATATAATCTCAGAAAAATATTAAATGAAGAATTTAACCCTGCTCTTTGTGTTTGTTTTTATTTTAGGATGTGAAAGAAAAGAAAATGCTGTTTCTTCAGAAAAAATTAATGCGGTAGTCATAAAAGATCTTGTTTCTCAAGCTCTAGATAGCAATGCAGTTGCCAATAATAAACTTGCAAACCTCATTGATTACTCGCTTCCGGTTACGAAAAACTATAATTCAATAATCGCTGACAGTATTATTGCTGATAGTAAAACTTACTATTTTGTTCTTCTTGAAAATCCGAATCCGTTATATAATAAATTTGCAGTTTATGATTCTTTGCTTCAACCGCTTCTTAAAGATGAATCTCTTAATGGAAATATTTATTTAGAAAAGATTAAATCCAGCAGAAAGGATTTCATCAAAATAGATGAAGCTTATATATCTAAAGATACTCTGCTGTTGAACAAGATTTCTCTTTATTCTGCAGACTCATTTGGAGTTTCATTAGCTTTTAGAACTCATACAAAATTTGCCAAACCTGAAATAGAATATTTCCAGGATATTGTTGAAATATCCGATACTCTGATTAAAACAAAGATCAGCAGTTCAGAAAAATCACCAATAAATAATAAAGAAGATAATTTCATCTATAACCCGTCAGCAAAAAAATATACGTCTCCGCAAAATTTATTTGATGAATTTATAAAGAAAGAAATTGAAAGCTTTAATTATAAGCCGGGTAAAGAACAATTAATTGATACGACTAAAACAAACTGACCTCACCCTTAATCCCTCTCCTTATCACGGAGAGGCTGTGTGAATATTTAAATTCGTCGGTCTGAGCGGAGTCGAAGACTGTCATTTCGTGGGAAATTCACACTTCGACTTCGCTCAGTGTGACGGAAAATTACTTTTCACACAAACTCAAGTAGAGGGAGGTTATTTTAAAGTCCTCTCCTTAATAAGGAGAGGATTTAGGTGAGGTTAACTGTATAACTAATATGTATAAACTTTTACTCTTTCTTAAAAAAACAACCAATAAAGAAATTATAAATCTTTTTAATGATCATACATTAAAATTCTTATCTGAAATAAATGGCAGCGAAATTAAAGCTGCAGACGTTGAGAGTAATCTTTTAATGGAAACCAAATACATGAAGTTTTGCGAGGTTGCAGTTGCATCAAAAGAAGAATGGGATACAAAAATGAACTCACGTGCAGGGAAAGAACTCAATAAGCACCTTATGGATTTTCACCAGTTTGTTGATTTAATTTTTGTTAACTATCCGGAAAAATGATGAACTTATATTTAATAAGGCATGAAGATGCTGAGCCAATCTCTCCTGCAAAATCTGATCATAAAAGAGAATTAACTCCTAAAGGAAAAGAATCTATCCGAAAAACTGCAGAAGGTTGGAAGAAAATAATAAAATCATTTGACATCATTGCCTCTTCCCCGCTCACCCGTGCAGCGCAGACTGCAGAGATTATTGCAGAAGTTTTTAACTATAAAAAGAAAATAGTTACAGACAAAAAAATTGCAAGCGGATGTAAACCAGAAGATTTAATAGATTTCATAAGATCATTTGATGAAAATGATATTGCAATTGTTGGTCATGAACCTGATATGTCACGGAACCTTTCAGCATTAGTTTCATCTTCGGGAATGTATGCAGAATTCAAAAAAGGTAGTATTGTAAAAATCAAGTTTGAAGGAAAAGTGAGAGCATCAGGGGGAAAATTAGAGTTTTTAATTCCATCAGAGTTGTTTAAATAAAAAACCGGGAAACCGCTTACATGAGGTTGTACTTACCGCTGCTTCCTTCCGGACCTGACGGGATTAGGCACTAACTCATTAAACGGCTCCCGATTTTTAAAGTGAATATATAAAATATTCACAGCTATTGTCGGGGGTGCTAAAATTATAAATATTATTCATTATTGCAAGAATTATTTTAAGAAATCGCTTTTCTTCATTAAAACAGAATATTGCTTATAAGTTTATCTTCTTTTAACTTTTTGAAGCAAAATCTTAAAAACAACTGATCTTTAATTGAAGTCAAATCTAAACATTGTTATAAATATTCAGGAGTAATTTAATGGCAGAGCAAAAATTAAGCGGAGAAGTTTTTTATCCTTCAGCAGAAATTAAAAACCATGCAAATGCCAAGTGTGATGAACTTTATAAGTTTGCATCTAAGGACAAGCTTGCTTTTTGGGCAAGAGAAGCAGAGAATCTTCACTGGTTTAAAAAGTGGGATACTGTTTTGGATGAATCAAATAAGCCTTTTTATAAATGGTTTGCTGGTGGAAAAACAAATATCTGTTATAACTGTCTTGATGTACATGTTAAAACTTTTCGCCGCAATAAGCTTGCATTTATTTGGGAAGGTGAAAAAGGAGAATCCCTTTCTCTATCCTATTTTGCTCTTAAGCGTGAAACCTGCAAGTTTGCAAATGTTCTTAAAAGCCTTGGTGTTCAAAAGGGAGACCGGGTTACAATTTACATGGGAAGAGTTCCCGAAATTATAATTGCAATGCTTGCCTGTGCAAGGATTGGCGCCGTTCATTCGGTTGTTTATGGGGGTTTCTCTGTGGAATCATTACACGAGAGACTTGAAGACAGCCAGTCAAAAGTATTAGTCGTTGCAGATGGTGCTTTCCAGAAAGGAAAAATTGTTGAGCTGAAAAAAATTGCAGATGAAGCTTTGCAGAGAGCTGCAACTGTACAAAGCGTTGTTGTAGTTAAACGTACCGGGCATCAGATCAATATGGAAGAAGGTCGTGATATGTGGTATCATGAATTAATGGCTCTTCCAATAGCAAACAGTTCCTGTCCTGCGGAAGAAACTGATGCTGAAGATCCGTTATTCCTTCTTTACACTTCTGGTACAACGGGAAAACCAAAAGCGATCCTTCATACTCATGGTGGTTATATGGTTGGAATTTATTCTACACTAAAATATGTTTTTGATATTCACGAAGATGATAGATTTTGGTGTGCAGCAGATCCGGGATGGATTACAGGACATAGTTACATTGTTTATGGTCCTTTATTAAACGGTGCAACTTCTTTTGTGTATGAAGGAGCTCCAAGCTATCCTTTTCCAAACCGCTGGTGGTCAATGATTGAAAAATATGGAATAAATATTCTCTATACTGCACCTACTGCAATAAGAGGATTTATGCGTTACGGAGATGCGTGGCCAAATAGACATGATCTCTCTTCGCTTCGTTTGCTGGGAAGTGTTGGTGAACCAATCAATCCTGAAGCATGGCGATGGTACCATAGAGTTATAGGAAAAGAAAAATGCCCGATAATGGATACCTGGTGGCAGACAGAAACAGGTATGTTTATGATAACACCAATGCCTTGTACTCCATTAAAGCCTGGCTCCGGAACAAAACCTTTCCCCGGAATTGAAGCTGATATTGTTGATGATAATGGCAAATCTGTAAAACCTAACGAGGAAGGTTTTTTAGTGATTAAAACTCCCTGGCCAGCAATGATTAGAACAATTTATAACGATCCTGACAGATACGTGAATCAATACTGGAGTAAATATCCCGGAATGTATATGACAGGTGATTCTGCAAGAAAAGATGAGGATGGATATTTCTGGGTAATCGGCAGAGTTGATGATGTAATAAAAGTTTCCGGTTACAGGCTTGGTACTGCGGAGATTGAGAGTGCATTAGTAAGTCATCCCTCTGTTGCTGAAGCTGCTGCGATAGGATTACCTCATGAAGTTAAAGGAAATGCAATTCATGCTTATGTTATACTTAAAGCAGGGGTGAATAAGACTGACAATTTAGTTGAAGAGTTAAGGCAGCATGTTGGACATGAAGTTGGTCCGATTGCTAAACCGGAACATATTGAAATTGTGGACTCACTTCCTAAAACCCGTAGCGGAAAAATTATGAGAAGAGTGCTTAAAGCAAAAGCACTTGGTCAGGATCCCGGCAACTTATCTACACTCGAGGAATAGATTCAATTCAAATTATTTAAAGGTGTTTCATATTTTGAAACACCTTTTTATACCAAGCAAAATAACCTGTCAGGTAGAAAATTCTTCTTACTTTATCTTATCCGTTTTTAAATAAAGAAATTCCTTCATTAAATATATCGTTAAACAAGTGCTTGTGTGAGATAATACCAGCGATTTCAATGGAATAGTTTTTGCCAAAATTGTTCTGCTTTGGTTCTTTATGCGAGAGATTCAATGTGTCAATTTCAACAGCCGCTATGATTTTGTTCAACAAAAAAAGAATTTTTCAGTAAAAAAGGAGTTTCCTCAATGATTGATTTTCAAAAAATAACATCTATGCATGATATACAAACTGATGAAGATATTAATTTCCTTAAAGAATTAATTGATATTTACATTGCTGATCTGCCGAGAACTGTGCAGGAAATTGCTTCCTATGTTGAGAAAGAAGATTTCTACAAGATTAAATTCCTTGCTCACAGGCTTAAAGGAGGCAGTTCAACAATAGGTGTTGATGTTATATCTGAATTAACAAAGAAAATAGAAGATTCTGTTTCTGAAAATAAAGTTACGGGAGATACAAGAATGCTGACTTTAGAACTTCTTGAATCTTATGAGCCTGTTATTGAAGAACTTAAACATTTAAAGGAAAGACATATTCAGGTTTAATGATTATATTTGAGGCAAAAATTATATAATCATTGATGAGCTTAAATCAGAAAAAAAGCAAAGCCCCGCTGAACAGAACTTTAACTTTACCGCCTTCCGAAATAAAATCTTTAAAAGAAAAATTACTTTTAATTAATAATAAAGCTTCTCTTAATCAGATCAGCAACAAAATTATTAATGGGGATATTTTTAACACTTTAGATTTTTTACCTGATAATTTTGTTGATCTTCTTTTTGTTGATCCTCCATATAATCTTTATAAAAAATTTAATTCAGGTGAATTCAGGGAAATGAATGATGAGAATTATGAGGATTGGATTGATTCCTGGCTTTCAAAAATTGTAAGATTATTAAAAAAGAATGCATCTGTTTATATCTGTTCCGACTGGAGGTCATCAAATGCAGTTTATAACGCTGTAAGAAAATATTTTAAGATTCAGAACAGAATTACGTGGGAAAGAGAAAAAGGAAGAGGCTCAAAAACAAACTGGAAAAACTGCACTGAAGATATCTGGTTTTGTACCCTTTCAAATAATTATACTTTTAATCTTAACGATGTTAAAATAAAACGTAAGGTTATCGCTCCATATAAAACTGAAGATGGAAAACCCAAAGATTGGGAAAAAAATGGAAAGGATAATTTCAGGATAACCCACCCTTCCAATATCTGGACAGACATAACAGTTCCTTTCTGGTCAATGCCCGAGAATACGGAACATCCTACACAAAAACCTGAAAAGCTTCTTGCAAAAATAATTCTCGCAAGTTCAAATAAAGGTGATTTTGTTTTCGATCCTTTTGCAGGATCAGGATCAACTTTAGTAACTGCAAAAAAACTTGATAGAATTTTTGGAGGAATTGAAATTGATGAATACTACTGCTGCCTTGCTGAAAAAAGAATTCAACATGCTGATGAAGATGGTTCTATCCAGGGTTATAAAGATGGAATTTTTTGGGAAAGGAATACATATCAAAAGCAAAAGTCAAATTTCAAAAGTCAAAAGTTATTTTCTACTAAAAAGAATAAAGTTTAACCCCAGGTTTTACTAAGGGATATTTCATTACTCCTTAAATAACCAACTCTTAGGATCAATCAAAAAATTTAATTATTAAGGAATTTGATAATTGTTTGCTTCAGGTCTTTTATCTAATTTTTAATAAGAAATTTTTAATAATTATTTTATTAGAAAAACCATAATGAATAAAACAATTGTTGAAATGCCTGGAGACGGCATTGGAAAAACAGTTCTTCCGGAAGCAATTAAAGTATTAAACGCTGCTGGCTTTAATGCCGAATATATTCACGGTGATATCGGCTGGGATTTCTGGTGTAAAGAAGGAAATGCTTTACCTCAAAGAACAATTGATCTTCTTGAAAAACATAAAATCGGTTTGTTCGGAGCTATTACAAGTAAGCCAAAAGATGCTGCAATTAAAGAGCTTGATCCATCATTAAAAGATAAAGGTTATGTTTATTTTAGTCCTATTGTTGGATTAAGACAACACTTTAATCTTGATATTTGTATTCGCCCTTGTCAATCATTTAAAGGAAATCCTTTAAATTTTATAATAAGGAATGGAAAGAGCTTTGATGAACCGATTGTTAATGCTGTAATCTTCAGGCAAAATACAGAGGGTTTATATGCCGGTGTTGAATGGACTAATCCCCCTAAAGTTGTTAGAGATGCACTGGAAACACATCCAAAGATGAAAGCGTTTAAGCATGTTCCAAGCGAAGATATGGCAATCTCAACAAGAATAGTTTCCAGAGAAGGCTGCAGAAGAATTATTCGAGAAGCTTTTGAATATGCAAAAAAATTTGGTTACACCAATGTTACTGTTTGCGAAAAGCCAAATGTGCTTAGAGAAACTTCAGGAATGATGTATAGTGAAGCAAGAATAATTGCGAAAGAGTATTCAGGAATTCAGTTGTGGGATACAAACATAGATGCACAAATGATGTGGCTGACTAAAAACCCTGAGATATATGGAGTGCTGGTTGCAGAAAATATGTTTGGTGATATTATAAGTGACGGCTTTGCCGGTTTGGTTGGTGGACTTGGATTTGCTTGCTCTGCAAATATCGGAAAAGAGGTTGCTGTTTTTGAACCAACACATGGTTCAGCACCAAAATACCAGGAATTAAATCCTTCCATTGTAAACCCAATTGCTATGATATTAAGTGCCTGTATGATGCTTGATCATATTGGCGAAAGTGACAAAGCTGAAAGAATCAGGAAAGCAATTGCAAAAGTTGTTGAAGAAGGGAATGTAAAAACTTATGATATGATGAAACTAAAAGGCGGACCCGATGTTTTTAAGGATGGCGCTTGTACAACCCAAGAAATGACGGAAGAAATAATAAATAACATTTAGTTTTGTCATCACGAGGATTGAGACGACGAAGTGATCCCCTGAGATTGCTTCACTCGATGAATCGGGATTCGCAATAACTGAATAAGAGAGTAATTATGAAAGAAAAAGTATTAAAGATCTGGCCGGAAATAAGTTGGATTAAAAATTCAGAATTAAGAGAGAAGGTTTTAAACTGCTGGGTTTATGCAATTGAAAATTCTGTCTTAACGTCTGAAGATCTTGAAGTAATTCCTTTCTCCCTTCTTATTAAAGATTGCAAAATTTCTTTTATGAATCATAAAAGAACTGCTGTACAACTTTCTGTTGATATTGCTAAAAGAATGAAAGAAAATTTCGGTGATGAAATAAAAATTGATATGGATATTCTTATTGCCGGCGCAATCTTGATTGATGTAGGAAAATTAATTGAGTACGACAAAGTTGATGGGAAACTAATGACAAGTAAAGCCGGTCATCTTCTTCGTCATCCTTTCAGCGGCGTTGCAATTGCTGACCGCTTTGGTTTGCCTGTTGAAGTTCAACACATTATAGCATATCATGCTAAAGAAGGCGATTTGGCAAAAAGAAGTGTTGAAGCAATAATTGTTCATCATGCAGATTTTGTTTCGTTTGATCCATTTAAAGTTTAATACATAGCACACGGATAATACAGATTACGCAGATCATCGCGGATTATATCTGTGAAAATCCGTCAAATCAGTGTCATCCGTGTTCTATTAAAAACAGGTATTTTGAAAAGGCTACATTATGCCACAAACATTAATCGAAAAAATAGCTCAAAAATTTGCAGTGGGTTTAGATAAGAATCACGAAGTTCATGCCGGCGATTATTTATCAATCCGTCCTGCTTATGTAATGACACACGATAATACTGGTGCTGTTATTCCAAAATTTAAATCAATCGGGGCAACAAGACTTTTTAACCCAAGACAAGTAGTTCACACATTAGATCACGACATTCAAAATAAAAGTGAAAAGAATTTAGAGAAGTACAAAAAGATCGAAGAGTTCTCCAAAACAATGGGCGCAGATTTTTATCCTGCCGGGCGAGGAATCGGACATCAGATCATGTGCGAAGAAGGTTACGCCTGGCCAGGAACAATGGCTGTTGCATCGGACAGTCATTCAAATATGTATGGTGGAATTGGATGTCTTGGAACTCCAGTTGTAAGAACGGATGCTGCTGCAATTTGGGCGACAGGAAGAACCTGGTGGCAGGTTCCGCCAATTGCAAAAGTTGAACTGAAAGGAAAACTGCAACTGGGAGTAACAGGTAAAGATGTTATCATTGCTTTATGCGGATACTTTAATAAAGATGAAGTTCTTAATCATTCAATTGAATTTGTGGGTGAAGGTGTTCGCCATCTTACAATTGAAGAAAGATTAGCCATCGCTAATATGACAACCGAATGGGGTGCACTTGCTGGAGTATTTCTGATTGATGAAGCTACAATTAAATGGCTGAGACAAAGAGCAGATTATATTTCAAAGAGAGGATTGGAAGGAGTTTTTTCTGATGCCGATGGAAATGGAATTCATCCGAGGATGAATCACAAACGAATTGATGAGCTTGAAAAAAATATTCCTAAAGCTGATGTTGATTCATTCTACGCAAAAGAATTAAGTATTGATCTTTCTACAATTGAACCTTATGTATCTGGTCCCAACACAGTTAAAACGATGGCATCAGTTTCTGAGTTAAAACAGAAAGATGTTAAAATTCAAAAAGCATATCTTGTCTCATGCGTTAACAGTCGCCTTGATGATATTAAGGAAGCGGCTGCTATGGTTAAAGGAAGGAAAGTTGCGGAAGGGGTTAAGTTTTATATTGCTGCTGCATCAAGCGAGGTTCAGAAAGAGAGTGAGAAAGCAGGTTACTGGCAGTCATTGATTGAAGCCGGTGCAATTCCTCTTCCTGCCGGCTGCGGTCCTTGTATCGGACTTGGAACAGGTTTACTCGAAGATGGCGAAGTTGGAATCTCTGCAACTAACAGAAACTTTAAAGGAAGAATGGGTTCACCAAAAGCGTTTGCTTATCTTGCATCACCCGCTGTCGTTGCTGCTTCTGCAATTGCCGGAAAGATTGACTATCCATGGAATGGCAAATCAACAAAAGTTAAAGGTAAGATAAAAGTAAACCCGAAAACTGAAGGCGGTAAATCATCGGTAAAAATAATAGATGGGTTCCCTATTCAGATTGAGGGTGAAATAATATTTTGTCATCAGGATAATTTAAATACAGATGGGATCTTTCCCGGTAAGTATACATATATAGATGACTTCACACCTGAACAACAGGCAGAGGTAGTTATGGAGAATTACGATCCCGAATTTGTTAAGATTGTAAAGAAGGGCGATCTGCTTGTTGGTGGTTTTAACTTCGGAACAGGTTCATCCCGTGAACAAGCTGCAACGGCACTAAAGTACAAAGGAATTCAATTGGTCATTGCAGGTTCATTTAATGAAACCTACAAACGCAACGCTCTTAACAATGGTTATCTGCTTATTGAATGTCCTCAACTTGTAAATGAATTAAAAGCGAAGTTTGGAAAAGATAAGCTTACAGTAAAAACAGGAATGAATGTAAAAATAGATTTTGCTCATTCATCAATTTCGGAACGATCCGCCTCTGGAGGAAAAACAGATAATAAAACCTATCCCATTGATCCAGTAGGTGAAGCAGCTCAGGAATTAATCGTTGTTGGTGGATTGGAGAATTGGGTAAAATCTAAATTATAAAATCTTGAGATGAGTCAAGCTGAAACTAAAAGAGTTAGTTTAAGTAGAGAAGAGATAAGGAATATTTTGGTTTTTCTTCATTCTAAACTTCCAAAGATTCCCACTGTTACAAACTTACCATATATCTTACCATTTGAAATATCCGATAATCTTATTTATAAAGATGATTTGGTTGTTAATCTTCAAAGAATCGCTGAGCATATAGGATATTACTTATTAGTCTTAAAAAAAGTTATAGTTTTTTATTATGATATACAGATAGATGGAAAAGAAAAAGTATTTACTTGTGATACTAACGGATCAATATTTATCCATGAAAATTACATTAATGCAGCGGGATACTACACCAGGTTGAGTCCAGAAGTCCATATAATTACTATACACAAGAAAAAGGGGTATAAAATAAAACACCTAATAGGCATTCTGGTTCACGAAATGATGCATCATTATTTAAATCATTTCAATATTCGAAAAAATGCTACCACCGAAAATGAAATTCTAACTGATATAGCGAGTGCCTATGTTGGTATGGGTCATTTGTTACTTGAAGCATATACAACAATTGACTGGACAACTGACCACTGGGAAAAAGATGATCAACGCGGGTACACTTTGCATGAATCTAGGATTGGATATGTTACTACTGAAACATTACGAGATGCAATTGCAATTTCCACTGAGTTAAGAGAATTAAGTCCAAAACAAACTATAAACAGCATAATATCATCTTCTGATCGTTCAATAATAAAAAATAAACTTTTCAACTATAGATTTCTTCTTTTCAAAAAAAAATTGCTACTGATTAAAGAAAAAAATATTAGAAATTTTCGATATAGAAAATATTCCAAAGCCAAATTAAAGATTGATAATCTAATGTTGAAACATAAAGACTTAATTAAAAAGCGTGAGTATATAGATAAAGTAAATTTAGAAAAAGTAAATCGTGAAGATGGAATAAAGATTGTAAAAATAATTAATACTATATCAGTAGGAAATTTTGAAAATGAGTTATTAGATATTAAATCCTTAATAAATAAAAATAAATTTTCTTTTGCTAAAAAAACTCTTAAGCGATTAAATGAACTTGAAAAATTAATAGATGATGACGTTAAACTGTTAAGAAAATATATTTGATCACTACTAAAACTTGATTATTAAGCAGGCCTAATGCTAGATAGAATATTTACTTTTTTACATATATCAAAATTTCTAAATATGTATTATCATCCTAAATACTTATATAGATACTATAATTTCAATGTAAAAGAACATTATGAGGATATTCTTTGTAGAGACATATTATATTTATCTTCACCTAAAAATCTAAATGATCCGTTTGATTGCAGTCTAGATCTTGTCTTTAATGGAAGAGGTAAAAGATTTATTAAAAAGTATTTGATAAAAGATATCCTTCCATTAAGTATTAGCAATTTCAGTAAAGATCCAGCAAAAATAAAAAAAGCGAATAGTTTTATTGATAAAAATTACAGTGCGTTTGATCCCAATATAAAGAGTAATGAATTAATACTTCAAAATGGTCATAGAAACAATGTTCTATCAACCGGAGTACATTGTTTATCTGAGCTGAAAAATAACTTACTTATGTGGTCACATTATTCTAATAAACACACAGGTTTTTGTGTGGAATTCAATTGTAATGAATTAGTTAAAACTATAATTGCTGACGGTAAAAATAAGCAGGCAATTCCCTACCTGAATAAAGTCAAATATATAAGGTATTATCCTCGCATTTCTGCATATAAAGATATTGTAGATTCATTATACACCAAATCTTTATTATGGAAGTATGAAAAAGAGTGGCGTATTGTTTATTCTAAATGTGCTGGTCAACGAATAAATTTACCACCCAATGTTATTACTGCAGTTTATGTGGGTCTTGAAATACAGCCAGTTCATATGGAGTTTATTAAAAAAATAGTAGAAGAAAAACATTATAAAATAGCTTTATATAAAGCAAAGAGAGTTAAAAATAAATTTGCTATATGTTTTGATAAAATTAATTAACAAATTCTTACTGAAGTAATTAAATAAAAAAATTCACCAGTAAAACAATTTAATCTATGCAACTGAAAAAAGAGATTGAACAAATGCTATCACAAAATGTGATACCGTAGAAAATGAGATCACAAATTGTGATGTCCAAACTTAAGGAAACAAACATTCAACAATTAAACAATTTGACAATTAAACCATGAACAAATCCATCTCACGAACAATCTCAGAATTTGCAGTAAATCTTAAATACAATGACTTACCAAAAGAAGTAATTCACGAAGTAAAAAGATATTTATATGATTCAATCGGATGTGCTTATGGTGGATATCATACAAAAGATGTAAACATCATTAGAAACATCTATAAAAATATGCGCGGAAAAAAGGAAGCAACTGTAATTGGTTTTGGAGATAAACTTCCGGCTGTTAACGTTACTCTTATTAATTCTTTGATGATACGTGCACTTGATTTCAATGATATCTATTGGAAAGAAGATCCAAGCCACCCATCAGATATAATTCCCGCAGCTTTATCTGTTGGTGAAATGGTTGAGGCATCAATGAAAGATGTTATTACTGCCATTGTTCTTGCTTATGAATTTGAGCAGAGACTTTGTGAATTCGCCGTTCCCGGAATTCGTGAAAGGAAATGGCATCACGCAACTCTCACACAATTTGTTTCTCCCATTGTTGCAGGAAAACTTTTAGGATTAACAGTTGATCAGATGGTTAATGCAATTGGAATCAGCGGAAGCCACAATCATACAATCGGCTGCCCAACTGCAGGCAAATTAACGATGATGAAAAATACTGTTGACCCGATGGCGGTTCAGGCAGGAGTTTTTGCTGCGCTTATAGCAAAAGAAGGTTACACCGGAACTGAAGCTATCTTTGAGGGAAAAGAGGGTTTTATGGATTGCTTCCTTGGTTACAATGTTAAAGAACAAAAAGTTGAACCAGTAAGTATGAAAGGAAGAGATGCTGTTACCGAATGGAAGTGGAATATTGATAAACTCATCGGTGGACTCGGCGATAAATTTAAAATTCTTGAATGCAGTATGAAAGCTTTTCCGACTGAAGCTTTAACTCATACTCATATTTCCGCAACTCTGAAAGCTGTTACAAAAAATAATATCAGCTATGATCAGATTGAAACTGTAACATTAACTACATTAGCACAGGCTTATGATATTCTTTTCGATCCTCATAAATACAGACCGGAATCAAGAGAGACGGCAGATCATTCTCTCCCCTATTGTATTGCAGCAGCTTTGGTTGATCATAAAATTACAACTCAATCTTTTTCGGAAGAAAAATTAAAAGATCCGAGAATCTGGGAAGTGATTGATAAGATAAAAGGTGAACCTTCACAAGAATTTGAAAAGATGTTTCCGGCAAAACAACCCTCCAGAGTTGTGGTAAAAACAAATGATGGAAGAGAATTTTCTGAATACCTGGAATATCCTAAAGGTGATCCAAGAGAGCCGATGAGTGAAGAAGATCTTGATAATAAATTCAATGCTTTATCTGAACAATTATTTACTAAGAGAAAACAAAAGAGTATTAAGAAGATGATATTTAAATGTGAGAAAAAGAAAGCAAGAGATTTTATGGAAGGATTAATTGTTTAATTGTTTAATTGCCTAATTGTTTTTTAGTAATGGAACAACCGGCAATTATTTGATTATTGTTCTTTATTCATATAATTTTGAAATGACATTATAATGACATTTATGAGGTAAAAAAATGCAAGCTATAATATACACTGAAGCACGGAATAAACTGAATAAAATTATTGATAAGGTAAATGAAAATAGTGAACCTTACATAATTGTTGGCAGCAAAGGAAGAAAAGATACTGTCTTAATCTCTAAAGAAGATTATGACAATTTGATTGAAAATCTCTACATACTAAGCAATCCTGAATGGAGAAAAAGTATTGAAAGAGGTTTAAATGATCTAAAAAAAGGTAAAAAGAAAAAACTAACTATAAAAGAAGCACTGGGTATTTAATTGCAGCGTCAATTCATATTTGAATGGACTGATGAAGCACTAAATCAACTTGATTTACTAAAAAAGAAAAAATCTTCTGTTAATAAAAAGTATTTAATTAAACTCTCCAGGATTTTAGAGTCAATTAAAGCAAATCCATTTAAAGGTATTGGCAAACCTGAACCTCTTCAATATAATTATCCTTCTTGTTGGTCAAGGCGTACGACGCATAAGGATAGGATTATTTATCAAGTTGAAGGAAAAAGTATCATTATTATCTCCATTTTAGGACATTACGATTAATTATGATAACAAATAAAAAATCCGCCGCCGGTAAACAGGGTGGTGCTGTAAGATCAGACTGCTACTTTGAAATTGAATTAAAAAATTCCGGCGGAATAAAAACTGAAATTAAGAGTAAAGTTTCTTCAATGTATGGAGAATCTATTAAAACTCAGATTGAAGATATTTGCAACTTTTTCAATATAAAAAATGCTGCAATTTATTTTGAAGACAGCGGTGCTCTTCCATTTGTTATAGCAGCAAGATTAGAATTAGCAATTAAAAGATTAAAACCAAAAACAGGAAAAGAATATCTTCTTCCTTTCAATAAAAAAAATCTTTACAAAACAACTAAGGATAGATTAAGACGAAGCAGGCTTTATCTTCCCGGAAATGAACCAAAGTTTTTTATTAATGCAGGTTTGCATTCTCCCGATGGAATTATTTTAGATCTTGAAGATAGTGTGGCACCAACTGAAAAAGATGCTGCTCAGCTAATGGTAAGAAATGCTCTGCGCGTTGTTGATTTTTATGGATCTGAAAGAATGGTGCGTATCAATCAATTACCAAAAGGATTGGATGATTTACAATTTATTGTTCCTAATAATGTTCATGTAATATTAATTCCAAAATGTGAATCGCAAGAACAGGTGAAACAAGTTGAGAAGGAAGTTAATCAATTAAAGAAAAATCAAAATGTAAAGAATGAAATTTTTTATATGCCTATTCTTGAGAGTGCAATGGGTATAATCAAAGCTTATGAGATTGCTTCATCATCTAAAAATATTTGTGCACTTGCCATTGGACTTGAAGACTACACAGCAGATATCGGAACTCAAAGAACTAATGAGGGAAAAGAATCTTTCTTTGCCAGATCAATGCTAATAAATGCTGCAAAAGCAGCGGGAGTTCAGGCAATTGATACAGTATTTTCTGATGTTGCTGATATGGAAGCTTTAAGGCAAAGTGTCCTTGAAGCAAAAGCTTTAGGGTTTGAAGGGCAAGGGTGTATTCATCCGCGACAAATAAAAGTAGTGCATGAAGCATTCGCTCCAACTCCTGAAGAAATTGAGAAAGCACAAAAGATTGTTAACGCATTTGAAGAAGCGGAAAAAAAGGGCTTGGGTGTGGTTTCTCTTGGAAGTAAGATGATTGATCCTCCGGTGGTGAAACGAGCGCAGAGAATTATTGATGTTGCCAAACTAAGATAAGACAATGGAACACGGATAACACAGATTTGACTGATAATCACGGATTAAAATATGTTGTTAGAAGATAAAACCAGTCGTATCATTAAATGTTTTTATGAAGTTTATAATAAACTTGGTTATGGATTTCTTGAGAAAGTTTATGAGAATGCTTTGATGATAGAGTTAATCCAAAATTGATTTTATTGTATAAAGCAAAAATCAATAGAGGTTTTTTATAAAGAAAAACTAGTAGGTGATTATTTTGCTGATATTATAGTTGATAATGAAATTATTTTAGAGTTAAAAGCCGCAGATGCAATTTGCGAAGAAAATGAATTTCAATTAATAAATTATTTAAAAGCTACAAAAATAGAAGTTGGTTTGTTATTAAACTTTGGAAAGACACCTCACTTCAAACGAAAAATATTTACAAATGATAGAAAATAAATCTGTGAAAATCCTTTTGATCCGTGTCATCCGTGTTCCATTGTTCTAAAGATTAAGGAATAAAATGAAATTAGTAAAGAATGCAGCAGGAAGATTAATCCCATCAGAAGTTAACGGACAGTCACAAATTCCTTTTAAAGGAGTAAACAAATACAAACCAACCGGCAATAAAGCAAAGCCACCAATAAAAACATGCATTGATTATCCTGAAGATGGAAATAAAGTTGTTAAAAATTTAAAGGAAGCTCTAAAGAAAGCCGAACTTAAAGATGGAATGACAATCTCGACTCATCACCATCTAAGGAATGGAGACGCATTAACCAATCTTCTTTTTGATACTATAAAATCAATGGGAGTAAAAAATATAAGATGGTTTCCAAGTGCATCATTCCCTGTCCATTCACATTTAATAAAATATCTTGAAGATGGGACAATTCATCACATTGAAGGAAGTATGAACGGACCTCTTGGTAAATTTACTTCTTATGGTAAAATGAAAGGAGTTGGAGTTCTTCGTTCTCATGGCGGAAGATACCAGGCTGTACAGGATGGCGAAGTTCATATTGATATAGCTGTAATTGCTGCACCAACTGCCGATCCTTTCGGAAATGCAACCGGTGACCGCGGACCATCAGCTTGTGGTTTAATTGGTTTTGCTCTTGCTGATTCTGAGTACGCAGATAAAGTAATTGTTGTAACAGATAATCTTGTTCACTTCCCATGTATTCCCTGGCAGATACAAGGCAACAACGTTGATTATGTAGTTCAGATTGATTCGCTTGGCGATGCATCTAAAATTGTTTCAGGAACTACCGAAGTAACTAAATCTCCCGACAGACTTTTAATTGCAGAATATGTTGCTCAGTTTATTGAAGAAGCAGGAATAATGAAAGATGGTTTTTCTTTCCAGGCAGGCGCAGGCGGAACTAATCTTGCATTTATTCTTTTCTTAAAAGAAAGAATGAAAGCCAAAGGTATTAAAGCAAGATTTGTAAGAGGCGGTTCAACAAAATATCTTGTTCAAATGCTGGAAGAAGGATTAACAGATTATATTCTTGATGGACAAACTTTTGATCTTGAAGGTGTAAGATCAATGAGAGAAAATCCGAATCATGTAAATACAAGTCCGTTTACTTCTTACAATTTTCATGGTAAAGGAAATTTTGCATCCATAGTTGATGCTGCAGTTCTCGGCGCAACGGAAGTTGATATTAATTTTAATGCAAATGTAGTAACACATTCCGATGGTTTGCTTCTTCATGGTATTGGTGGATGGCAGAATTGCCTCTACTCAAAATGCACAATACTTGCTGTTCCATCTTTCAGAGATAGAATTCCAGTTATAGTAGATGACGTTACAACTTTATGCGGACCGGGAGAACTTGTTGATGTTATAATCACTGAAAGAGGTATTGCAATAAATCCTTTAAGAAAAGATCTTATAAAAACTTTAAAGAATTCATCTCTTCCTATTAAACCAATTAAAGACTTAAGAGATGAAGTTTATGAAATCTGCGGTGGCGCTCCTGCTAAACCAAAAGTGAATAAAGATAAAGTTGTTGCAATAATTAAATGGGTTGACGGGACTGTGCTGGATTCGGTGTTTCAGGTTGTTTAATAATCTTACTAATATTGTTAAATATATTAATTGATAAATTGTTTTTTGACAATTAAAATTGTTAAACAATTGGACAATGAACAATCTTTGCTAGAGATTCTTGATAAGCTCCATTTTTTTATATAAGTTGTTTTTGAATTTTATAAACCAGTTATATTACATCCCTTCGGGAGAAAAAAATGTGCTGGTTAATTTCGGCATTAATAATCTTTACACTCCTAAACCAGCCTCTAAATGGACAATCAAAAAATATAGTTGTCCTTACATTTGACGGAACAATTAATCCTGCCGCTTCAGATTACATCCAGCAAGGAATAGAAAAAGCAAAAACTCTGAATTCAGAATGTATAATTCTGAAGCTGAACACACCAGGTGGATTATTAAAATCAACAAGAGTAATAGTAACAAAACTACTTGAGTCTTCCATTCCGGTAATAGTTTATGTTTCTCCTCCGGGTTCTCAGGCTGCATCGGCGGGAGTATTTATAACAATGGCTGCTCATATAGCTGTTATGGCTCCGGGAACAAATATAGGAGCTGCACACCCTGTTACTCTTGAGGGTCAGCAGGATTCTATTATGATGGAGAAAGCTACAAATGATGCTGCGGCTTTTATAAGAACAATCAGCAAAAAAAGAGAAAGGAATATTCAGTGGGCTGAAGATGCTGTAAGAAAAAGTCTTTCAATTACTGAAACAGAAGCTGACAGTATAAATGTTATAAATTTTATTGCCTCCAATATGGAAGACCTTCTAGAAAAGCTTGATGGAATGAAAGTTCAAACGGTAAAAGGTGAAAAGATAATCCAAACAAAAGATGCTGAAATTATAAATATAGATTTAAGCTTTATACAAGAACTTCTCAACATATTGAGCGATCCTAATATTGCTTATATTCTTTTTATGTTTGGTATATATGGTTTATTCTTTGAACTTTATAACCCTGGTGCAATTTTCCCTGGCGTAATTGGTGGAATATGCCTTATACTTGCATTTTATTCTTTCCACACACTTCCGATTAATTATGCAGGTTTGGCTTTAATAGTTTTTGCAATAATACTTTTCATTCTTGAAATCAAAATCATAAGTCATGGAATTTTGTCAATCGGGGGAGTAATATCGTTAGTTCTCGGTTCTCTTATGCTTATTGAAGATGAATCTGCATTAGAAGCAATAGCAATTTCAATTGAAGTTATAATAATGATTGCTGTGCTTACTCTGATATTCTTTCTATTTGTTATAACTTTAGGCATTAAAGCTCAGAAAAGAAAAGTAACTACCGGTAGTGAAGGAATAATTAATGAAATTGGTATTGCAATTGCTGATCTGGATCCTTTAGGAGAAATTAAAGTACATGGGGAGATTTGGAGTGCTGAAAGCATTGAGGGAACAATTAAAACAGGAAGCAAAGTTATAGTAGTATCTGTTTTGAATTTAAAATTAAAAGTAAAGCCTTTTCAAAAACCGTAGCACAGATTAGTAATCTGTGCTACGAAGGAGTAAATTTATATTTACAACTTGAAGTGTTGGAATATCAAAAAAGAAATGAAAAATTTTTGAAAGGAAAATGCCATGCAAATCATTTCAACTTTCTTAGCATTAGCAATATTTTTTTTAATTATACTTCTTGCAAGCGCTATAAGGATATTAAGGGAATATGAAAGAGGTGTAATCTTCCGTTTGGGGCGACTAATTGGAGCAAAAGGACCTGGATTGGTAATACTTATTCCAGTAATTGACAGAATGGTTCGTGTTAGCTTAAGAACAATTGTTCTTGATGTTCCTACACAGGATGTTATCACCAAAGATAATGTATCTTTAAAAGTTAACGCTGTAGTTTATTTCAGAGTTGTGCAGGCAGAGAAAGCTATAGTTGAAGTTGAACATTTTCTTGAGGCTACTTCTCAACTCTCTCAGACAACGCTGAGGAGCGTTCTGGGTCAATCTCAACTCGATGAACTTCTTGCTGAGCGTGACAAGATTAATAGCGAGCTTCAAAAAATTATTGATCACCAAACCGAACCCTGGGGAGTTAAAGTTTCAAATGTTGAAGTAAAGCATGTTGATCTTCCACCTGAAATGCAGAGAGCTATGGCAAAACAGGCAGAAGCAGAGCGTGAAAGAAGAGCAAAAGTTATTCATGCAGAAGGCGAATTCCAGGCAAGCCAAAAATTAGCCGATGCTGCAGAAATTATAAGCAAGCAGCCGGTGGCACTTCAATTAAGATTCCTTCAAACTTTAACTGAAGTTGCATCAGAAAAAAGTTCAACTATAATTTTCCCTGTCCCGATAGATCTTTTTAAACCGTTTCTTGAAAATTTTAATAATAAAAAATAGTTATATGATAATTCTATTTTAGAGGCTCAAAAAAATTTTCTGTTTTTTATTTAAGGATTTGTATTGGCTTGTTAACTTGGTATGCTTATACAAGCTGAGTTATTTACCGCTTCAATATAATCAAACCAAATATACCTGACTCACTTCTTTACTTATCATAAATCACAATGGTGATGTATTCATCTTGATAATACAAAAGTTATAATTATGTTAATGTTGTACCAAATGATAATTATGTTTAACTAAAAAGAAGAGGTTTATAATGATGTTATCAATTTTGAATCGGGCAGCAGGAATTTTTATTGTAACTTTGTTTATAGCTTTTAGTATTAATGTAAATGGTCAGGAAGAGAAAGTAAAACAAAAAGTGGATGATCCGAAGTTTAAACAAACTGCAACTGAATTAACTAATAGTTTAGCGGAGGAAGTTAATTTAACAGCGGATCAGACAAAAGAAATTACTAAAGCTTTGATTGATTATCAGAAAGATATAGCTGATTTAGATCCTATGATAAAAGAAAATGAAAGAAATGGGAAAATTTCTGAATTTGATAAAGATGCCCAATCTGAAATAACCAGTATCCTGGATGATAATCAAATAACAGCTTATAATGGTGTGAAAGAGCAATGGTGGCTGGAAGTAAAAAGTAAAACTCAATCTGCTACTGTAAGACAAAATATAAACAAGGATAAGCCTTACTAAAAAATTAACCCTCTCAAAACCCAAGGATGGAAGGCATATTGAGGTTCTCCTGCTTCAATATGCTTTCTTTTTTTATTCTTCAAAATCAAGATTTTTGGGACTATAACTTTCAGACTTATTTTTTAAAACATCTGTAACGGGAACGTCTTCCTCTACCATACTAATTTTTATATTATCAATCCAAATTTGTCCTTTTCCCTGGAGTAGAAAACCGAAGGAAATATCATCACTCATTGGTGGTACATCAAGTACAATTTCAACAGGTGTCCATGTCATGCTGCCTATAAGAGGTCTTTCTCTCATGTCATCAAAAGATAATGGTTTACCAGAAGCATCATTAACTCTCATCCATAAAGCTGACCAGCCGGCAACAAACTTAGTTTTTATTTGCGCGCTAAGTTTAATTCTTTGAGACCTGTAGTTGTTTGATTTAAAAGTCTGCATTAAAGTAACAAATCCTACAGGCTTTGATGAGATTGATTTAAGATAAGCTGATGTAAATCCTGAATAACTTTCAGTTAAATCCATTCCTACTGCATAATCCTGCGGACTGCTTCCTCCAAGGATCCAATCTGTTGGAATTCCTTTATCATTTGTTTGAGGAACTGAAACTAAAGGATAGTCCCCTTGCTGGGAATAAAGATTAGTTGACAAAAATGTGATTAAAAATGTAATAACAATTTTACATTTCATGGTTACTATTTACCTCTTAAAAAGATTAAAGCTTTAATTTGTGAAGAAATATCCAAGAATCCTGCCAGATTTCAAATAATCTTTTAGATTACAAGTATGTTGATGATTACAATCAGGGTTAACTTTGTAATATCAAAATGGAAGTAATTTCTCCATTAAAAGTAATTACTTCTTCAAAAGTGAAAGAAGATCAAGCTCGGTTTTTTCTTCACAAAAGAAAGGTTCTCCGTAACTCTTACCTATCTGGAAACCATAAAAGTTAGCCCGTGATTCCAAATATTTAAAAAAATCAGGTCTGCTGATAAACGTCTCCGGTTCTTTACTTTTAGGATCGTAGAACTGGGAAGAATAAGCTTTTACTGCTTTCATTTTTATTTCAAATGAATCTGAGATGTCAATAATGAACGTAGGTTCAAATGTATAAGTCTGCATATAATAATAAAGATGCAACGGACGGTAGGTATCCTGAGGAATATCTTTATCAAATGTTTTTATTTGTTTAAGCCCTGATTGAAACATTGCTCTTTTTGCTAATATACTTGAATCAATATGGTCGGGATGTCTGTCATTAAAGTAAGGAGCAAAAATAATTTTAGGTTTATATTTTCTTATAGCTGTAATAACTTTATTTAAATTTTCTTTATTGATTTGAATATTTCCATCGGGAATAAGGAGATTTTCCCTGATTTCAATTTTAAGAATGCTTGATGAATTAGCTGCTTCCTTCTGTCTTATTTCAGGAGTGCCTCTTGTTCCAAGTTCTCCTCTTGTAAAATCTATTATTCCAACTTTAAGTTTATTTTTTGTAAGATTAGCTATCGTTCCACCCATTGAAAGTTCTGCATCATCCGGATGAGCAGCAAAAACAATTACATCAAGATTCATTTTAACTTTTTTTTTATGGTATATAAATTCAGAAATGAAATTAATGATTTTTCGTATACGATTCCATAAGATTAACAAAAGCAATTATTAATCTTTAATTATAATGAATTTATTCAAATTTCATTTGCTGATTTTAGATAAATATCTGTATCTTTGAGATCAAATATTCCACCAATCAAAAAATAAGAGGAGATTTTATGAGAGTAGTTTTTACTACCTGCATCATCACCATATTAATTTCATCTTTTGCTTATTCACAATATTTTTGGGAGCTCAAACAATCGGGTACAAGCCTTGGAGGTCCTGTTGATGTTGAACTGAATAATACTAACAATGTTTATTACGGAAGTACCAATATAATTTATAAAAGTACCGATAGAGGCGAAACATTCTCTCCATTAGGAATACCGGTGCCGAATTCTTCTGATATTAAAAATATTATATTAAATGATGATAACCCTTCTGAATTTCTTGTAGCTATTGAAAGCGGGGGCGACAAAATTGTAAAGACTACAAATGCAGGTGCAACCTGGAATATTGTAGCTGATAATTTGTCCTTTTCTTTTTTTGGAATACCAATGACTCCCGATCCAACTCATCCCGATACAATATATACTGTAAGTGGAAACAGTTTTATGCGTTCAATAAATTTTGGGGATACCTGGACGACAATTTCAACAGTGCCGATTCCATCAGATGGCCCTTGTGATATTGAAGTCTTTCCTGATACAAGCATCATTCTCATTGGTGATAATGGAACAGGAATTTTCAGAAGTACAGACTATGGGCAAACCTGGACGCAAACACATAATACAACCGGAGAAATTCCAACAATAGCTGTTGATTTTCAGAACCCCGGTGTTGCCTGGGCTACAAGATGGGGCGGCGGTGCAGGCGGCTTATTAAAATCTACAGACTATGGAGCTACATGGCTGCTTCAAAGTTTTTTCAATGGATTTAATATGTGGGGAGTTCATATAGATCCTAATAATTCTGATTATGTTATTGCAGGAAGATATTCAGGTGGAGTTATGTATATAACTCATAATGGCGGAGTTAGCTGGGTTTCGGCAAGTACAGGTTCAAGTAATTACCAGGTTTATATAGTTGATACAATGACAGTATTTGCTGCACAAGGCAATGGTTTATGGAAGCTCGATTCTGATTATTTTGTACCTGTAGAATTATCTTCATTCAATGGTAAGATAATTGATAATAAAGCTGTTCTTGGATGGACTACTGCTACTGAAATTAATAACCAGGGTTTTGATATTGAAATCAGTTATGATAATCAATCCTTTGAAAAGATTGCTTTTATTCCCGGCTTTGGTACTTCTGCTGAACAGCATTCTTATTCTTACATTGTTGATAAATTATTATCAGCTAAAAATTATTTCAGATTAAGACAAGTTGACTTTGATGGTTCTTTTGAATACTCCCCTGTTGTTGAACTTGATGGTGTTACTCCTTCTGAATTTTATCTCGCACAGAATCATCCTAATCCTTTTAATCCTTCTACTTCAATTCAATTCTCTTTACCTGTAGATGCTTCAGTTAAATTAAGTTTATTTAATATGCTTGGTGAAGAACTAACTGAAGTAACAAACAGAGATTTCTCTGCCGGAGTGCATACAATTAATTTTAATGCAGAAGGATTATCAAGCGGAACATACCTTTATCTTCTTGAAGCCGTGCCTACCGGCAGGCAGGCTAAAGGTAGTAATGGTAAAATTTTTGCAAATACAAGGAAAATGATTCTTCTGAAGTAATTCTAATATAACAAACCCGATTCCTCAAAAGAATTGGGTTTGTATCATGGAAATCAAAAAATCTTAATAATTATTTATTTATTGTTCAATAATAAAGGTGCGTAATGAAAATTTTCTTTTCATTTGTGTTGGCTTTTATTTTATCAATTAATTTATTCCCACAGGAATATACGTGGGAATTAAAATTATCCGGCGGAGGCAGAGGAAATCCTTTAGCTGTGGATCCGAACAATAATAACCTGGTCTATTATGGTTCCACCAATCAGCTTTATCGTAGTATCAATAAAGGTGATTCATTTGCTCCAATCGGTTCACAAATTCCTGGCTCTTCATCTGTTAAAACTGTTGTGATAAGCAGTTATAATCCGGATATTATAGTTATTGCAACATATGGATCAATTGTAAAATCCACAAATGCTGGTTTATCCTGGACAACAACTGCAAGCAATCTGGATTTTTCTTTCTATGGTATTCCTTTAGCACAGGATCCTTCACATCCTGATTCCCTTTACTTTATGGACAGTAATTCAATGATGCGCTCAACAGATTTTGGCAATACATGGAATCAGGTTTCAACTGTTCCTATTCAAGGGCCGCCTTGTGATATAGAAGTTGTAAAAGATACGAGTATAATTCTTGTTGGTGATAATTTTGTTGGTATCGTTAGAAGTACTGATTATGGACAAACCTGGCAGGCTGTTTATTCCACTTCAGGAGAAATACCAACTATTTCTTCAGATCCTGGAAAAACAAATATAGCTTATGCAACAAAATTTTCCGGAGGCGGCGGATTAATTAAATCAACCGATTATGGTGCAACATGGAATCTTATAGGTTTTGGAGGAATTTCAACATGGGGCGTTCATATAGACCCTAACAATTCCGATTATGTACTTACCGGAACCTGGTCTGGTAGTTTTGTCTATATATCTCATGATGGCGGCACTACCTGGAAAACTACTACACTTTCGCCAAGTAATTATGCTGTTCTTGTAATTGATACAATGAATGTTTTTTCTGCGCAATCCGGCGGTGTATATAAGCTTGATTCACCATATTTCGTCCCTGTGGAATTAACTTCATTCGCTGCTAAGATAATTGATAATAAAGCTGTTCTTGGATGGACTACTGCTACTGAAATTAATAACCAGGGTTTTGATATTGAAATCAGTTATGATAATCAATCCTTTGAAAAGATTGCTTTTATTCCCGGCTTTGGTACTTCTGCTGAACAGCATTCTTATTCTTACATTGTTGATAAATTATTATCAGCTAAAAATTATTTCAGATTAAGACAAGTTGACTTTGATGGTTCTTTTGAATACTCCCCTGTTGTTGAACTTGATGGTGTTACTCCTTCTGAATTTTATCTCGCACAGAATCATCCTAATCCTTTTAATCCTTCTACTTCAATTCAATTCTCTTTACCTGTAGATGCTTCAGTTAAATTAAGTTTATTTAATATGCTTGGTGAAGAACTAACTGAAGTAACAAACAGAGATTTCTCTGCCGGAGTGCATACAATTAATTTTAATGCAGAAGGATTATCAAGCGGAACATACCTTTATCTTCTTGAAGCCGTGCCTTCCGGCAGGCAGGCTAAAGGAAGTAATGATGTTACTTTTTCTCAAACTAAAAAAATGTTATTTCTGAAATAGTAATTAGAAATTAAATAATGAAAATAAATATTCTACTTGCTCTTTTGTTCTTATCAATTATCGCATACGCTTCCGCTGATTTTTTAACAGGATATATAGGAGCTACACAGTTAAATGGAGAAGGCTGCCTTTGTCATTCATTAACTCCGGACCCGTTAGTTAATGTATGGATTGAAGGACCAGATACTATTGCACAAGGTGAGACTGTTCAGTACAATATTTTTATGGAGGGAGGCCCGGCAGTTTTTGGCGGATTTAATGCTGCTTCAAGATTTAATAGTTTATCCCCTGTTGATTCAACTGTGCATGAAATAGATGGCGAATTAACTCACGCTTATCCTCAGCCTTTTCTTAATGCTCAGCCGGTTTCCTGGCTTTTTAATTATACAGCAGTTTCTCAGGGATGGGATACCTTGTATTCTGTAGGAAACAGTGTAAATGGAGACAGCATACCTACCGATGATGATCAATGGAATTTTGGAGAGAAGTTTCCTGTTTTTGTAACTCCTCCTGTTCCCGTTGAACTTGTTTCATTTAATGCTGTTTCCGAAAACAGTGGAATTCTTTTAAGCTGGAAGACTGCTACTGAACTGAACAATAACGGATTTGAAGTTCAAAGATCCGTTAATGACAATGATTTTTATACAATTGGCTTTGTTAAAGGAAACGGAACAACTACTTCTCCAAATTCATATTCTTTTTTTGATTCGCCTGGAAATTCAGGAAGGTATTTTTATCGTTTAAAGCAGGTAGATTTTGATGGGACTTTTTCATACTCCGAAATTGTTTCTGCCGATTTAAATCTGAATACATTTACTCTTTCTCAGAATTATCCAAATCCATTTAACCCGGAAACGGTCATCTCCTTCAACATTCCTGAAGAAGGATATTTAGAATTAAAAATCTATAATATCCAGGGAGAACAGATTGATATTCTTTCTGATGGTTTTGTTTCATCCGGAAGTCATTCAATAAACTGGAATGCATCAATAATTACTTCAGGAGTGTATTTTTATAAACTGGATTTTGAAAGTAAATCAGGTTTAAAATTATCTGAGGTTAAGAAGATGGTGTTGGCAAAGTAATCTTTTTAATGTCATTGCGAACGAGTCTTTGAGTGAAGCAATCTCCAAATTAACAATGATAGATTGCTTCATCCCATTAAAGTGGATTCGCAATGACAAAAGCAGGCACTTAATTCAGTGCTGCAAAATTTAATAAAACTATCTTCCCCTCTTTCATTCGATATTTCTTCCATTTATTTTTATCCTTAACAAAAAACTCAAAAGGTAGTTATATGCACTTTCTGATTTCAATAATAATTTGCCTGATAATTATAAATGAAGCATCATTCTCCCAGCAAACCAAAAAAGCATTTACAAATGGGAAAATCTATACAGTAAATGAAAAGCAGCCTTTAGCTGAAGCTGTAGTTATAGAAGGTAATAAAATCATTTTTGTTGGAAGTGGTAATGAAGCTGAGAAATATATAGATGCCCAAACAGAAATTATTGATCTTAAAGGAAAATTGATGCTGCCCGGTTTTATTGATAACCACGTACATTTAACTTACGGAGGATTTTATTTATTAGGAATTGATCTGCGCCCTGCAAAGTCAACAAAAGAATTTAAACAAATTCTCAGTGATTATGTTAATACTCATAAAGGGAAATGGATAACAGGTGGTAACTGGGATCACGAAGCATGGGAAATTACTGAACTTCCTACAAAAGAAATGATTGATGATTTTTCTCAAGACACACCAATCTTTGTTGACCGTTTTGATGGACATATGGGATTAGCAAATTCTTATTCACTAAAACTTGCGGGTATTACAAAAGATACTGAAAGTCCTGAAGGAGGATTAATTGTTAAAGACCCCGTTACAGGTGAACCTACAGGAATCTTAAAAGACAATGCTATGGGATTAATCTATAAAGTAATTCCTCCTCATATTGAAGAAGAAACCTACAGAGCAGCTTTAACAGCTCTTAATGAAGCAAAAAGATTAGGAGTTACAAGTGTTCAGGATATGACTTATCCTGATGATCTGAAAGTTTACAAGAAACTTGAAAAAGAAAATAAACTTACCTGCAGAGTCTATACAAGATATCCTATAGATATGTATGAAGAATTAATTGATTGGAAAGTAACTGCAAATTCAGGGAGTGAAAAATTAAAACTTGGTTCACTTAAAGGATATGCGGATGGATCGCTTGGTTCGATGACAGCCTGGTTTTTCTCTGCATACAACCAGGATACAACAACTGCCGGGCTTCCAATGGATATTGTTTTAAATGGTGATCTCGAAGACTGGGCTTTCGATGCTGATGAACATAAACTCCAGATGTCAGTTCATGCTATTGGTGATGCTGCTAATGCTTATATACTTGATCTCTATAAAAAAATTAAAGAAGAAAATCCTGAATGGGACAGAAGATTCAGAATTGAACATGCACAGCATGTTAGGTTTGAAGACATTCCAAAATTCAGAGAAGTTGGAGTGATTGCTTCAGTCCAGCCATATCATTGCATTGATGACGGAGTTTGGGCAGAAAAAAGAATCGGCGACAGGATTAAATACACATACCCGTTTGCCACATTTCTTAATCTTGGAGTTAGAGTATGTTTCGGAACTGATTGGCCAGTTGCACCTCTTAATCCATTGTTAGGAATTTATGCCGCAGTTACGAGAAGAACACTTGATGATAAAAATCCAAACGGCTGGATACCAGAACAAAAAATTTCAGTTGAGGATGCAATTAAATGTTACACAATAAATAGTGCTTTTGCGGGATTTGAAGAAAGGATAAAAGGAACTATTGAAGTCGGTAAGCTTGCAGATTTTGTTGTGTTGAGCGATAATATTTTAACAATTGATCCTGTAAAGATAAAAGATGTTAATGTTGAAATGACGATATTTGATGGAGAGGTAATTTATAAAAAGTAGAAAAATTATTCTTGCAGAATTACTTTCTTATTACAAAGCCGGTTTTTACAGCCGGCTTTTTATTTTTGTCTTTTTAAAGACAAATCCTACCTTTTTCTTAAGTCTCTGATTTGCGAGGATAGAGATATAAATCTTAAATATGTCCCGAAATTAAAACTTTTTATTAAAAAATCTGTGGCATAAACTTAGACAAGTCATTTTTAAAAAAATAACAAAAATCTTTCAAGGAGGAAGAATGAAAAGGTTACATTTTTTAACTCTTGTATTTTTTGCGGTTATATCTTCTGCAGCATTCAATAATTCATTTGCTCAAACTCTATATTTCTGTGAAGATGTGGATTCTGATGGATACCCGGTTAATGAATCATCAGTTTTTAGTATTCCGGATGATGGCGGTTATCTTTACACCTTAGTCAGGTTGCCCTATGAAGTAGATTGCTATTCGGTAAGATATGAAATATACAGGAATGGGGATTATGATAACACTGTTTACATGGATGTTGAGGAAGACTGGACCTGGTTCTGGAAAAAAATTACTTTCAACAAAGCCGGGACATATGAATTTTATGCATATGATTGCGATGATAACTTATTAACTTCCGGTGAAGTTAAAATTAAGTATTACTAAGGTCCATTAAAATGTATAAAGGTATAGAGGTTTATAATTTAACTTTATTTCCTTATACCTTTATACCCTATACCTTTACTCTCAACACCAAAGCAATCCACTCATCCATTTTATCCTTTTCAACTAAAGAAAAATTAATTTTATTATAACCTTTAACAATATCATCTTCATCCTCAGTTAGTAATCCGGATAAAATTACTAATCCGTTTTTCTTCAACCTGCTTTTTATATCATCGGCAATATTTAGAATAATATCCTTCTGAATGTTTGCAAGAATAAGATCAAAATTACTTTCTTCAACATCACTAACCTGTCCAATTCTTATTTTAACTTTATCCTCAACATTATTCAGAATACAGTTTTCATTCCCATTCTCAAAACAAAGTTCATCATTATCAATTGCAATTGCATTATCAGCACCAAGCTTAACTGAAGCGATTGCAAGAATCCCTGTACCTGAACCAATATCAAAAACTTTCATTCCCCGCTTAGTATATTTCTCTATCACCTTTAACATCAGCTTTGTGGTTTGATGCTCTCCGGTTCCGAAAGACATTTTAGGATCAATTGTTAAAACAATCTCATTTACTTTTGGAATATATTCTCTTGAAGAAGGTCTAACTACAATCCTATCCGTTACCTTAATGATATTGAGATTCTTTTCCCATTCTTCATTCCAGTTTTTATTCTCCAGTTCAAATTCTTCAACAGAAAATTTAGAAATTAATTTTTCATCTCTTAATTTTTTAAGAAAACTTTCTACCTCTTTTTTTGAAAGTTTATTTCCTTCAGAAAAAACTTTAATAAAATCATCCTCTTCAGTAAGACCGGAAATGTTCAGTTCCCAAAGTAGCCCCGATAATAGATCGGGGTTAAGTGGCGTTGTTCTGATTATAAATTCTCTAAATTTTTTCATTTTTATTAACATCGCTTAAAGCGATAGTATCTGTTAGTTGTTCAAAACTTCAAGATGTGCATAAACTGACCGAGCAAGTGCATCAAGGTTATAACCGCCTTCAAGGACTGAAATTATCTTTAAGCTTTTCTTATCAGCAAAATCCTTTATCATTTTTGTCATCTCAGCAAAATCTTCTTCTGTTAATTTCATATTTGCAAGAGGATCATCTTTGTGTGCATCAAAACCTGCAGATATAAAAATCAATTGGGGATTATATTCTTCCAAAACTTTTATAATCTCTTCTTTAAATATTCTTAAATAAGTTTCCCCTGTTGTTCCTGCAGGAAGAGGAAAGTTCAAAGTAAATCCTTCACCATTTCCTTTTCCTTTTTCATTTTCAGCTCCTGTTCCAGGATAAAAAGGATATTGATGCAGACTTATATAATAAACCTGATTTGAATTATAAAATATTTCCTGTGTTCCGTTTCCATGATGAACATCCCAATCAATAATTACAGTCCTCTGCAAATTAAATTTATCGAGAGCATACTTTGCACCGATAGCCGTATTATTAAAAATGCAGAATCCCGTAGGTGGATGTCGCATAGAATAATTTTTTAAGATAGGGAAATTAATTGTTTTATAAAAATATTATTAATAAAATGGTAATCAAAAAAAAAGGAATAAGAGATGCCATTTTTTAAGGAACAAAAAGATAATCTGGAGCTTCAATTTGAAAAGCCCAATGTAAATTTCTTAGTTGATCCCGATTGGATCGGGAGAAACGGTAAAATTACACAAGCTGTTAAAGAAATTAGATTTCAGTGAGTTTTATAAAAGATATTCAGATAAAGGAGCCGTAGCATATAGACCTGAAGTACTCTTTGGGATACTGATTCTATCAGCATTAGAAGGAGTATTAAGTTCACGGGCAATAGAAAAGAAATGTAAAAGGGATGTGTACTATATATATTTCACGGAGTATCGTAAGCCAGATCATTCAACCATAGCAAGATTCCTGAAGAAATTCAGGAAAGAAATATTTGAGTTACTTCCGCAGCTAATAAAATTAGCCAAAGAAAATAAAATAAGTTCATTCAATACCATAGCAATAGATGGAAGTAAGTTTCAGTCCGCCGCGGCGGATCAAGCAGCAAGAAGCATAGTATGAGAATGCAGACACTTGAAAGAGAAGAGGAGTTAATAGTAAGGAAGATCAAGAAGCCGATGAACTTAGTTCAGGAAAATGATAAGAAGGAAAACAGAGATGAAAAAAAGCTTAAGAAATGGGAAGCAGAAAAGAAAAGACTTGAGCAGAGAAAGCAAAAAGTAGAAGGATCAAAAATAGAGCTGGCAAAAAGACAAGAAGCTATTCGGGAGAAAGAAAAAAGAGAAAATCACCAGATAAATATAGCGGAACCTGATGCACGAATGATGAAAGAAATAAATTCTAATGGTTATAATGTACACCTATCAGTAGATAGCCAATCAGAAATAATAGTAAGTGCATCAGTAGAATCGGATAGGTCAGATAATCATCAGTTTAGCAAACAACATCAAAATGTAGAAAAGATCTTAGGTGAAGATGAACAGAGACAATACATTGCCGATGGTGGATATATATCGACAGAAACAATTGATTATGTAGAAGACAAAGAAGTAAATGCGTATATAAATGATTCCAGAGAAATAAAGATAATACCTTCTTTAGAAGAATTATTAGAGAGAGGTAAAAATATAACATCAGAATTTTTCATCTACTCAAAAGAAGATAAAGAATATATATGCCCAAATCAGAGAAGGCTTAAAGAGGTTAAACCGGGGATTTATGAATCAGAGAATTGCCAGGATTGTATGATAAAACATTTATGTGCTAAAAAAAGAGAAGTAAGAAGAATAACCAGAACGGAATTTACAGAAAGAAACGAACTGATGAGACAAAAAATAAAGCAAAACCCGGAGAAGATGAATCAAAGGAAAGTAGTGGAGAGAGTTTTTGGCAATATAAAATGGAATTTAGGATTTAGAAGATTTAGCAGAAAGGGATTTGAAGGAGCATCATTAGAAATTATGATGCTTGTGCTTGCCCTTAACTTAAGGAAGTTGGGGCAGTTCTATTTATTTTTTAGCAGAATACTATTATTCAAATATCAGCAGAAAAATTATATGAGTTTGGAAATAGTATATTGACTTGAAAATTTTATCACAGAAATAATATCAAAATCTAATAAATAATAAAGTGGCTGTATGCGACATCCACCGTAGGGACGAAATAGAGTTTACTATGGCTAACACATTTACACAAATCTACCTTCATCTTGTATTTGCTGTTCAGAACAGAATCTCACTCATTCAACCGGAATGGAAGGATGAGCTTTATAAATACATAACCGGAATTGTTCAAAACAATAATCATAAATTAATTGCAATAGATGGGTGCCTAATCATCTGCATATAGCTATTGGTTATAAGCCTCATCAGTTGATTCCGGGTTTGCTGCAGGATATAAAAGGCGATTCATCTAAATGGATAAACAATAAGAAATTTGTTAAAGGAAAATTTATCTGGCAGGAAGGCTATGGTGCTTTTTCTTTTTCACATTCGCAGATTGACCGTGTCGTAAAATATATAAATAATCAGGAGCAGCATCATAAAAGGCAAACGTTTCAGGAGGAATATATTCAGTTGTTAAAAAAATATGATATTCCATTTGATGAAAAATATATTTTATTGGAAATAACGTAAGCCTATCAGCCAAAAGGCAGGTTCTATTTCGTCCCTACGGGACTTTGGATTGGTTTTGGTTTATTTTTTCTATAAATATTTTGTCCCTAATGGGACAAATCAGAAAGCAAAGAATATTAGGAAGTTCTGACAAACATTTTTATTATTTACGGAATAGGCTTGGTGAGATTGAGGAGGCGCAGGCACTTTATAAAGAATTCGGCGACTTTCTTAAAACTAATTGTACCGGTCCGCCGTGGCGGACTGCATTTATCTATACAGGTAATCCTGAACTGCGAAAATCTATTGGACTTAAAACAACAAAAATTCGCCGCGGCGAACTCTTGATAATGGCAAATTAGAAGGAGTGCTTTTACAGATTGATAGTTATAAAGGAAGTAAAAAGAATCACACTCAGTGATAAATGCTATTCATATCTAAATCATTAGATTTCTTATAAATAATTAGATATAAATAGCAGCTACCTCATCAAAAATAAATTTTCATAACGTAAAGTATATTTTACAATTATTGCTATATTTGTCAAGTATAATTTACATTATAAACGAGAAGAGATAATGTTGTCACCAAAAACAAAAAAAATACTTGATAGATTGGGTGAAAATATAAAATTAGCCAGGCTGAGAAGAAAACTTAGTACAGAACAAGTGGCTGAAAGAGCAAACATAAGCCGACCTACTTTATCAGCAATAGAGAAAGGTTCTCCAACCGTAAGTATCGGCTCTTATATCCAGGTACTTTTTGTATTGGGGTTAGCAGAAGATTTTTTAAAAGTTGCTAATGATGATGAATTAGGAAGAAGACTTCAGGATGCAAAATTGATTATAAAAGAAAGAGCTCCTAAGAAGAATTAAAAGCTAAAGTTGCAAAGCTCGATGAGATGCTGAAGAAAATTACTGAGATGCATGAGAGTAATTTTTAGAATTAAGGATATTATCAGCTTTCAAAAAAGATTTTTGAGACGAGTCAGTGACAAATAACTCATCTTAGAAGCATGCACTTAAAAAGATATTCTAAAATTATCCTTCATTATGGTTAAGAAAAATAGCTCTCCCGAATAATCGGGATCAAACAGATTTTCTTTTAAACGCTTTTCTAAAACCCCTAAATCCTCTCCCTTTAGGGGACTTTTCATATCCAGAATTCTTCAATCCTCACTTGCATTTATCTACCAAGATATTTAACTTTCTGTACCCCTAAGGTAAGAGGTACAAAATTGAATTTACTTAGCAAGCTGCAGACCAGCGGTTTAACAAAACGTGAAGCACATATTTACTTAGCTCTTCTTCAGAAGCAGGAATTTGCTGCTGCAGAACTTGCTTCAATCATTCCTATCGGACGAACCAAGGTATATGAAATTATACCAAACCTTATTTCCAAAGGCTTATGCACCGAAATCCAGAGAGACAATAAAAAGTTATATAAAGCCGTTGAGCCGGAAATAGCTTTAAATAATTTACTCTCCTTTTTCCAGGAAGAGCTTGATGAAGAAATAGAAAAAAAGAAGAATGAGCTTGAGAAAAAAAAGAAAGATTTTAATGACGTAGAAAAAGAACTGAATAAGATCTATTCAAAAAATATTACAAATTCTTCAAGTATGGATTATATACAGGTTCTTAAAGATATAACGCAGATAAAAAACAAATGGATAGAGCTGATGCAGAGCACAAGAGTGGAAATGCTGGCTTTTAATAAAGGACCTTACAGCATTAAGCATAGTAAGAATGCACCTCATCAGAAAAAGATGCTGAGGAAAAAAATAAAAGAGAGAGGAATTTTTGAATACGGTAGCTTCAAAACAAAGGAGGAACTTGATGAGTTTTTAGAAGTTGTTAAAATGTATGCAAGCCTGGGTGAGGAATGCAGGTTAATTAAAGAACTTCCAATGAAACTTGTAGTTATTGATGAGAGAATTACAATGCTTGCCCTGAATGACCCGGTATCTATGAAACCCAGCATTACAACTATGATAATAGATCATCCAACTTTTGCACGGGCACAGAAAGAAGTTTTTGAAAGCTACTGGCATAAAGCTGTTCCGTTAAAGGATTTTAAGTATTAATAGATAATTACTTCACCAATAAATAAAATAAAAAGGAAACTATATGAAAACTTTTTTTCCTGTTCTGATGCTGACTTGTTTACTTTTCACCGGTATTTCACGGGCACAAAATTACTGGGAGCAGACAAACGGTCCATTTGGGGGTGATGTAAGATCATATGCTGTTAATTCAGCAAATGAAGTATTTGCCGGAACCAAAGGAGGCGGTGTTCACTTTTCATCCAATAACGGCGATTTATGGATCCCGAAAAATAACGGGATAACATCTTATGATGTTATGGCTCTTGCTATAAATTCCAATGGTCATATTTTTGCAGGAACAAGAGACGGAATATTCCGCTCAACAAATAACGGAGATAGCTGGGTGGAGATTAACAACGGGCTTTCTTTTACCACGATTGTATCTCTTACAATAAATTCTAATGGTCATATCTTCGCAGGTACATTCTGGGGTGGCGGTATTTTCCGCTCTACAGATAATGGGGATAATTGGACATTAATTAATAACGGGTTAGGTGATAATACATACGTTCAAGCCCTTGCTGTAAATTCAAGCAATCATATTTTTGCAGGAGCTTCCTCTTTTAAATCTGCAGTCATCTTACGTTCTACTGACAATGGTGAAATATGGACAGATGTTACCGGTTCATTGAATGTTCCCCTGGTTATCTCTTTAGCTATAAATTCTTCGGATCATGTTTTTGCTGGGATGGATCTTCTCGGCAATACAGCAGGGGTTGCCCGCTCCACAGATAATGGAACCAGCTGGACTTCTGTAAATACGGGTCTTGCGCTCTCTAACAATGTAAATGCTCTTGGTGTGAATTCTATCGGAGATATTTTTGCCGGAACTTACGGTGACGGAATTTTCCGTTCTACAAATAATGGAGATTTGTGGACAGCAGTAAACAGCGGGCTTACCTCCCTGTTTACAATCGCCCTCGCATTTAATTCAGACGATGATGTCTTTACAGGAAATTTCCTCGGAGGAGGAGCTTTCAGGTCTGTTGATAACGGAAACAACTGGACTCCTATTATCAATGGTTTAATATCTTCTGAAGTACGTGCACTTAAGGTTAAAAGCGACGGAAATATATTTGCAGGAGTTTATGGAATAGGAATTTTCAGGTCTTCTGATGATGGACAAAACTGGGTTAAAATTAATAACGGCTTAACCGCTCTTTATATAACTTCTTTTGCTATTAATTCAGCCGGAGATATTTTTGCTTCTGCAGATAATGTAAACGGCACACGCGGTATTTTCAGATCCACAAACAACGGCGATTCATGGACACCTGTTATAAACGGATTACCTGAAGCAGATATCCGCGCTCTTGCTATTACTTCCACCGGGCATATATATGCAGGAACTTACCTGGACGGAGTTTACCGTTCAACTAATAATGGTGATAGCTGGCAGGCTGTTAATAATGGTTTAACCTGTTCCTATATCTGGTCGCTTACAATTAATTCAAGCGATCATATCTTTGCTGGCAGTGCGGGATGCAGCCAGGGCGTTTTCAGATCTACAGATAACGGGGCAAGCTGGCAGCAGATGAATAACGGGTTAACTACGGATAACATCGCTTCATTGGATATTAATTCCGGCGGGGATATTTTTGCCGCTACCTACACCCAATTTGGACAAGGAGGAGGAATGTGGCGTTCTACCGATAACGGTGGAAACTGGACTGATGTGACCGGTGGAATTACTGTACTAGATATAAATGCAGTCCTGGTTAACGGACTGGATCATCTTTTTGCAGGAACAGTTGATGGTGTTTTCAAATCCACAGACAATGGTGCAAGCTGGTCTTTTTATAATGGCGGTATAGCAACTTCGGATATAAGAAGCTTAGCAGAAGATCAGGATGGATTTGTTTATGCAACTTCAAACGGAAGCGGAGTTTACAGAACAATTAACTCTACAGTACCTGTTGAGCTTACTTCTTTCAGCGCTTCAGTCTCTGCAGGAGATATTATTCTTGAATGGCAGACTGCATCGGAGATAAATAACTTCGGGTTTGAAATTGAAAGAAGGAGAACTCCTGAAACTGAGACTTCCGGGAAATGGATAGTTATCGGGTTTGCTGAAGGTAATGGCACAACTACACAGGTTCAAAATTATTCTTATGCAGATAAGAATATTCTACCGGCAAAATACCAGTATAGATTAAAGCAGATAGATTTCGACGGCAGGTATTCTTACTCCGGTATTGTTGAGGTTGATTTTGCAGGAATGGATTTTACGCTGGAACAGAATTATCCGAATCCTTTCAATCCACAGACTACAATTAACTTCTCTTTGCCTAAAGATGAATTTGTTACATTGAAAGTTTATAACTCACTCGGTGAGGAAGCTGCTGTGTTAATAAACAGCTTTAAGAATGCCGGCAGCTATGAAATTAAATTTGATGGTAATGAATTAAGCAATGGTGTTTATTTTTATGAACTTAAAGCAAGAAGCTTTAGTTCTATAAAGAAAATGATTTTGTTGAAATAATGATATGTCCCCCAGCCGGGTATTTATAATTAATACCTGGCTGGATTATTCTGTTCGATAAATTAACTTCACGTTTTCATTTCTAAAATTCCTTACTGTAAAAGATTTAAAGAATATTGTTAATTTCTAATTGATTCTTTAAAAGAATAAACTTAGTTTGATATTGAATTTATTGATACACCTCGTTTGACCTCAACAATCCGTCGGGAAAAATTCTGAGAGTTGGTGGGTATAGCATTGCCGGAGATGAAAGCTATCACTATATATTTTATGTTTGACCTAGATTTACCTTAAAATGAATGAATTAAATAAACTTTCCCATTCTTTAGAAAATACAATCAAGGATTCAGATTTACAAAATGTAACTTCTGAGTTAGCTGAAACATTTACTGATAGTATACTAAACGATGGACTTCTTCGAGATATACCTATAATAGGTACAATTGTTGGGTTGGGAAGAGTTGCATTAAACTTAAATGAAAGACTCTTAGTTAAAAAAATTATTTCGTTCATATCTGAAATAAAAGATATTGACCAAAAGAAAAGACAAAAGCTTATCCATTCAATTAATAATTCTGAGAAAAATAAATTAAAAGTTGGGGAGAAATTATTATATATTATTGATAAATGTGAAGACCATATTAAGGTTAAATTTATTGCAACCTTATTTGCGGCTTTTCTTGAAGAAACAATAACTTATTCAGAATTTTTAAGAGGTACTGATATTGTTCAAAAGATATTTATTCATGATTTAGAACATTTTATTATGACCGATACTAAAGATATTGAAATAAAAATTACTGTATATGATAAAGGTATTTCAGATTTTCATAATAGCTTAATATCTACAGGTATTTGCGCAACTGAAATTGAACGTGTATCAATAAGTGATCAGGATGATTGGAAAATAAATGAAAAATATATAGTAGATGGTGGTGATACCATTATTTATCTTACAAAGATAGGGACAACATTAAAAAAAATATTAAAAAATTATTTCTAACTTGGGAGTGAAATACTAGAATGCCATTTTCTTTCAATGATTGTGACTGTTCTCCTTTAGTTATTGATAATGAATTTGAAATAGAAAAAGAAAATATCCTCTCAGAATATGTTGGAAAAATAATTCTTGGTCAGCATGCTCATGTAAGGAGAATTATTAAAACTTTAGCCAGTAATAGCCCAATTTTTTCAGTTAATGATATCGATTTAGCAAAAAATCATTTAGAGAGCACAGGGAAATCTCGTATAGAAATTGAAAAAAGAGATGGTTGGGTTTTTCAAATTATATCATGGCTCGTTTTACTCAATAAAAACAAAACCAGAAATTTTTATTGCCAACAACCACATGATGCTCCTGCACAACATGGGCTAGATGGAATAGCTATTATTTTAAATGATAAGAATATTATAGAAAATATTATAATTACAGAAGATAAATGCACAGAAAATCAAAGAACAGTATTACCTCAAGTTTGGGATGAATTTAGGAAGTTTGAAGAAGGTGAAAACAACAATAAAGTTATAAGTAGAATTTCAGCACAAATTGATACTCTAGAGGAAGGAAAAATCTTGGAAACCTGCCAAAATGATATTTGTAAAAAAAATTTGTGGCAATATAGGGTGGGAATTAATAGAAATAATACTTACAAAACAAAAGATGGACGGATAAAACTATTTAAAGGATATGATACCTGTGTCACTGGGGATAATCCGCATAGACGATTCGCATCAACTATTCATAAAGATGAGATTCGTAAGTGGATGGAAGATATTTGCCAAAAAGTAATTAAATATTTAGAAAGTCAAAAATAATCTGTGAATGTATAACTCAATCACTGAACAAAAGATAAAACAAATTCCTCAGATAGGGGAAATAGATCTTGATCGCTTACCACAAGAATTAACTAAAATATATGCTCAAACTGTGAGTCTAAGACGACAATTTGCAGAAGGAACAAATCCTTTCTCTGATGAGGAATTTATAAATAGTCTTAGATTATTACAATCACTCGTTGTCAACTTAGAAATAATATTAATTACCATTCCTAAACATGAAAAAAAAGAATCAATAGCGTTTGTTGCTGGAACAGCACAAAGACTTATATATAAAATTGGTCTTGTAAATAAAGGCTCGTCACAGATATTAGATATTGATACAATATCACCTTTAATTTCTGCTGTATTATTATTTTTAATAGGAAATAGTCAAGCTGATGCAGCTGAAATAGCTTCAGAATCTTTGGATATAGAATCATTAAGTCCAACAAAGAAAAAATTAGCTTCATATATCCAGAGACTGGCAAAAGGTAATTTGTTTTCTATAATTAATGATCCTTTAAAAGAAGAAGAGATAAATTTAGATAATTCTCAGGACGCTGCATTAGATTTTTTATGGAGATATTTAGGGTTAGGAATATATGATATTGCATCAAGATTACTTGGAAATCCAATAAACGAATCCAATGAAAATTACTTTGCTCGAGTTATCGATTTATCCAAATATGATGATGACTTTGAAGGTCAAATAAATGTTTTTACAGGTCCACTTCACTTAGCTAAACTTTTAAATATTCTAAAAGAGGACATTTTAAATCGAGGGATTACTAACATACCGCCTCCTAAGGGTGTAGATGCAATTAAATGGAAATCTTTTTTAGAAAAATTAGCTAAGGATAAACCATATTTATGGGAGAATCATAATGAAGTAGTAAATACAAATTTTCTTGAGATCGGTATATCTGCTGTTCTTACTCTTCCAACTGGTGCCGGTAAATCTACACTTTCGGAATTAAAAATAGCATCAAGTTTATTCTCTGAAAAAAAAGTTATTTATTTAGTCCCTACGCATGCATTGGAAGACCAAGTCAATAAAAATTTCAGATTACTTTTCGATGAACATAAAGAAAACAATAATGAAGTAGATGGAGAATTTACAGAAGCTGTTAATATTGATTCTTTTCCAATTTTAGTTATGACACCTGAAAGATGTTTAACAGTATTGAACATGATTCCAGATTTATTTAAAAGTGTTGGACTAATCATCTTCGATGAATTTCACTTAATTCATGGCACAAATATTAAAAGAGACCGAAGATCAGTGGATGCGATGTATTGCCTCATTTCATTATTTTCTGTTGCACCTCAAGCTGATTTTTTACTTATATCTGCTATGGTAGAAAATGGTGAGGAAATTGCGGAATGGATATATTCAGTTACGGGCAGAGAATGTAAAATATTTAATTCTTCTTGGAAACCTACTAGGCAACTACATGGATGTCTTATTTTTGATGAAAGTAATGTTTCTGATTTGAATGAAAAAATTCGTGTAGCAAAAGGAATTAAAAAAACAAAAAATCCACCATCGAGTCTTAAAAAGTCGTTGACTATATCACCCTACTGTTTCTTTAGTTTAAGAAATATTTGGGAGACTGATGAGAATAGTGATTATTATAGAGGCCAAATTATTGAAGACCAAGTTTTATTAGGAATAAATAATAATTGGAGATTAACTACAAATAGGAATGATATAGCCGCAAAATTTGCCGTACATTTTTCAAGTTTAGGTCTTAAAACTCTTATTTTTGTTGATAATCCTAAAATTGCTCACTCTACATCCCATAAAATAAGTGAGCATTTAAATAATCGAAAAAATTGCTACTCTGAATTTATTAAATCACATGCTAATGAATTTGAAAGCTTAACCTTAGAGTTGGGAAGTCCTGCACACACATATTTTAACAATCAATATAATGTTGGGATTCATCATGGACTTCTTCTTCCAATCGAGAGAACATTAATAGAAGAATATTTTAAACGAGAGGATGGCTCCATCGTTTTGGTGGCAACCGCAACATTAGCACAAGGAATAAATTTACCGGCCGAGATTGTTATCATTGCGGGCGATGATAGATATACTGAAGATTCAAAATATAGAGAACGAGTTCCTCCCCATGAATTATTGAATGCTGCTGGTCGTGCGGGTCGTGCCGGACTTTCTTCTCAAGGTGCTGTCATCCTAATACCAGGTGAAGTAGTAACTATTAAAGAATCAACTATATCAACCAGATGGTGGAAATTAAAAAAAGAAGTTTTTTCGAAAAGTGATCAATGTCTTAAAGTTGAGGACCCTTTAGAACATTTTTTAGATTCAATAAAGGATGAATCATTACCATTAGACACAGACCAAATAAATATAATGTACAGATTTAAATCAGAAAATTTTTCAGAGTTAGAGACAAAGGAATTATTTCAAAAATCTTTTTATGCATATAAAAAAGTTAAGAATAATAATAAAGAAGAATTTAGTTCAGAGATAAATAACTTACTTAAAAGGAGAAATGAGTTAGATGCTCTATCCGAAGATATTAATTGGACAAAAGAAATTAGTTATAAAACAGGTGTAGACCCAAATTTGATTCTTAAACTAGGCAATACTTTAGACCAAGAGAATTTTAGTGATTTTATTAATTTTTCTATAATTGAACTTATAGACTGGTATTTTAATTGGGTACAATCTGACAATGATCATATTAATAAAATATACACAAAACAAAGTACTATTGATCAAATAAAACAAGCAATTGGAATAAAAGTAGAGACTGAAGGAAATAATGAGATTGTAAAAAAACTACAATTACTAAAGGAGTTACTTATTCTTTATGTTAAAGGAAGTTCGTTAGATAAAATTAATAAAGCAATTTCTGAACAAGATGATATTCATCTAAAAAAAGCTAGGAATTTTGTGATTCGCTTAGTTCCAGAAATAAGTTTTAGCTTTGGTTTATTATCAATGGTTATTATTGAAAAAGCTCAGCAAAAGGGTGTTTCAAAATCAGAACTGTCTTGGACAATTAAAATGCTAGCAAGTTGTATTAGAGAGGGATTTGATGATGTACAGAAATTCTTTTACAAACAAAGAAATAAACTATTGACAAGAGTAGACACGCATAACAAATTTAACCTAGCAAAAAAGTAATTAATAGTATAATTTAAATCGAGATCAAGATTCTAAGGCTGCCAAGAATCACTTCCTGACAGAGCTACGAATTCTACACCAGGTCACAAAATAGTTCGTAATCTTCCACAAATTTCATTCAATCAACTCCTTAAACTTTGGATCATTACGAATGCTTTCCAAATCATTATCACCTGCAGCCTGCTTTTTTAATTTCGGGTTAAGAGATACGGCTTTTGTAAGTGAAGTTAATGCTTCTTCTTTTTTACCAGCAGCGAGCTGGATTACTGCAAGGTCATAAAGAACTTCAGGGTTTTCGGGAGCTAACCGGGCAGTTCGCTCCATATGAGGAAGAGCTTCATTAAATTTATTCTGAGTAAATAGAGTCCAGGCTTCATTCCAGGAATAATTCATCTGGGCAAAATCAAGGAGGCGTCCTAATTCTATAAACGGCTCAGGATGGTCATCAACCCGGATATCAATTGCACGGTCTGTATAACCGCCGTAACCGGCATTCTCTTTAACAACCAACAAAGCAGCAGACTGCTTCCCTCTTGCATCACCGCCTGCCTCTTCACCTGCAAGCAATGCTGCGTATAATCTTTCTGCAAGAGTACCGGGGGTTTCTAAAAAAGTTTTTTCCATTGATGTTACCACGGACTCACCGGCAAGTATATTTCCCTGGATTGCATAATTAAGTCCGCTCCGTCCGCCAGCCCAGGCGAGACATTCCTTGCCGGTATAAGTTATTGATTTACCATCTGAAGAAACTATTCCAAACTGTCTCCGCTCCGGGTTATCATCATTCCTCAATAAAATTTCCTTTACCTCTTCCGGTGAAGCTCCGTTTTGAAGAAACTCTAAACCACGCCATCCGAAACTGGTGTTTGCGAATGATTGTGTAGCCACAGCACCAACATTTGCTTTTGCCCAGGGAACAACAGAACCAACACTAAAAAACCGGGAAGCTACTGCAATACCAAGTTCCCCTGTTTCAGGATCCCGTGCAACAATTGAAAAAGTGGATACTATATGGCTTTCCTGCGTCTGTGCGCTTAATGAAGGAAAACAGAAGTATGAAATGATTATTAAGAGAGTAATTAAAACCTGGTATCTTTTAGAGAAGGATATGTTCAAAGTCATTTTGATAAATCTCCTTTACCGGAAATAAAATTGTTTTATTGTAACTTAATAAAAAATATTTGTTATATACATTATAATTTTCACCCGAGATAAGATTCCCCTTTTCGAGGGAATGACATACTTTTAAGCTGCTTTAAGGGTCTATCGAGCTAATTAGATCAAGGGCTAAAGCCATAATTCTATTTTCAATATTTATCAGTTGGCTAAAGGCAACTGCAATGAAATTCAATTAACTAATTAATGAGCCGAGCCAAGACGGACAAGCGCAGGTTAAGTTCATTTGTTTTCACTTTTATCTATTTAAAATCTTCTCGTAAACCTCCAGGTATCCTTCAATCATTTTCTGACGGCTGAATTTAGAAGCAGCCCATTCTCTGCAATATCTTCTTTCAATTAATTTAATATTATTTACTGCTTCGACCGCTTCTTCAATAGTATTAACCAGGAAACCGGTCTTTCCATCAAGAATTAATTCCGGCATAGAGCCTTTGTTAAAAGCTATAACGGGTGTTCCGCAAAGCATAGATTCTGCCACGCTTAATCCGAAAGGTTCAGCAAAACTAACCGGGTGCAGAAGTGCATAAGCTTCACCCAAAAGTTTATTACGTTCCATCGGGTTAGAATTACCAACATAAATAATATCATCATTATTAATGAATGGCTTAATCTTACTGCTAAAGTATTCCTGGTCTTGAATTAAACCCGAAATGATTAATTTTTTTTTCGATTTTCTTGCTATCTGAATGGATTCATAAGTCCCCTTTTCCGGATGAATCCTGCCGAAAAACAGCAGGTAATCTTTTGATTCAGGATTGAATATAAATTCATCGGTGTTAATACCATTGTAAACTGTTGCAGTATAATCAAGTTCAGGACTGCGGTCTGAATTACTGATAGAAACATAAAAGCTGCTGCTATTATATTTTTTATAGACAGGAAGAATTTTTTGAGAAGAGAAACCATGGATAGTAGTTACCATTGGTGTTCTGATCAACCGTGAATAGGTCAGCGGAAGAAAATCAAAATTATTATGGATCAAATCGAATTTATCTGCTTGTTCCATCGTGTGGCTGATATGAAGGCACTCGCATACTTTAGGATCAAGCTCGGAGTGTTCAGAATATGGATGTTCACAAACAGATTCGAGTTTACCTTTTGTAATTGAATCACCTGTAGCAAATAAAGTTACTTCAATTCCTTTTTCAAGCAAGCCTTCGGTAATATTTGAAGCCACCTGTTCCCACGGTCCATATTTCCTTGGAGGTGTTCTCCATGCAATGGATGATAGTAGAGCTATTTTCATATTATTTAGTATTTAATTTTTGGTTGAATATCTTACTGATAATATTAATAAACACTTGTTTGAATTAGATGATGATATAATCTATCTCAATTGTGCAAATATGTCTATCATTAAGTCATGGTGCAATCGAAAACATTCACAAGACAAATATTACAGATCTTTGTCAAGTTAGTTCTTCTTTCTTCCTCTCCAATTCATCCCATCTTTCATAAAGCTTTTTAACTTTTTCTTTTGCTTCTTCAAGCTGCAAGTTAAGTTCGTTTGTCTGCTCTGCATATTTCAGATAAAAATCGAGGGAGGTAAATATTTTTTCAATTCTTTCAACCTCTGCCTCAGCAATAATTATTTTTTCTTCAATCTGCTCAAGCTCCAAAGCATCTTTATAGCTTATTCGCCGCGGCGGATTTGCTTTTGGTTTAATGCGTGTTTCCACAACGACGGATTCCTTTTTTTCTTTCGGCTTTAAATCTTCCTCCTCTTGTGTGCGCTGCTTTTTCTTTTCAATGTAATAATCATAATCACCTTCGCTGTAATAAATCTCCCTGTTCCCTTCCAATGCCAGTATTCCATTACAGATTCTGTTCAGGAAATACCTGTCGTGACTAACAACCACAACGCATCCTTCAAAGGATATCAATGCTTCTTCAAGTATTCTTAAAGTCGGCAGGTCGAGATCGTTTGTCGGTTCATCGAGCAGAAGAAAATTTCCGCCTTTAGATAATATTTTTGCAAGAGTAAGCCTGCTTTTTTCGCCGCCGGAAAGTTTACTTACCTGTGTATTGATCTTGTCATCTGTAAAAAGAAACCGCCTTAAATATGTCCATACACTCAACTGGTATCTTCCGAATTTCATAACCTCATTCCCCTCACCAATTGCTTTGATAACAGAATCATCATCATTTAACAGCAGCCGTGCCTGATCCACATAATTGAATTCTGTTGTTTCACCAATTTCAATTTTACCTGAAGTGGGAGCTATTTCTCCTAAAATAATTTTAAGAAGGGTTGTTTTGCCGACACCATTATGCCCAACCACCCCGATTTTTTTGCCTGCTTCAAAGTTAAAACTAAATCCTTCAAACAGAATTTTATCACCAAGCTTAATCCCTGTATTTTTTAGCTCAACAACTTTTTTCCCCAAACGTTCAGATGGCGGAATTATCAGCTCCACATCAAGTTCTATTTCATTATTCCCCTGCTTAGATACTTCATAAAAATTATCAATCCTGCTCTTAGCTTTTGTTCTTCTTGCTTTCGGACCTCTTCTAACCCATTCGAGCTCTCGCTTCAGAAAAAGCTGCCGCTTGCGTTCTTCAACTTCTTTAACAGCCTGCCTCTCGGTTTTATTAATCAGATACTCAGTATAATTTCCCTGGTGAGAGTAGAATGTACCTGAAGAGAGTTCAACAATTCTGTTTGCAATCCTGTCAAGAAAATAACGGTCGTGTGTAACAAAGATGCAGGTTCCTTTATAGTCCGCAAGAAAATTCTCCAGCCATTCAATTGAATTTGTATCGAGATGGTTTGTGGGTTCATCTAGAATCAGTAAATCAGGTTTGGATATTAATGCACGGCAAAGAGCAACCCTCCTTTTTTCTCCACCGGATAATCCGGTAATATCTCTTCTTATGTCTGGTGCATTTAAAGAGTCGGCAAGCATCTTAATTCTTTTTTCAAGATTCCATGAATCCATCCGTAAAATTTTTTCTTCCAGATGATGTTTTTTAGGTGAATCAAATGGTGTCTGCTCATATTCGTGAATTAAATCCAGTTCATTTACAGCACCGGATATAATATTTTCATATACATTTTTAGTTTCATCTAAAGTAAATTCCTGTGAGAGAAAACCAGTTACAAGATTTTTCTTCCTTGCAACTTCTCCTGAATCAGAAGACATTAAACCCGAAATGATTTTAAGAAAAGTAGATTTCCCCGCTCCATTCCTTCCTACTAATCCTATCCTGTCTCCTTCGTGAACACTCAATGATGCTTTATCTAAAATGATTTGTTCGCCGATGTGTACTTCTAATTCAAGCACAATTAAAATAACAGGAGTAACGTTGCCAGCCATAGGTTCAGAATTTCCGTACAAATAAATAAAGAGCAAATATACGTCTGTAAGGATTAATTAAATATTTAATCATTCCATACCTTTCCAAAATCAATTAACTCACCCTCATCCCTCTCTTTTTGAGAAACTTTATGAAAAGTAATTCTGACGTCACACAGAGCGAAGTCGAAGTGTGAATTTGTTTCGGAAAATGTCAGTCTTCGACTCCGCTCAGACTGACAGATTTGAATATTTACAGAACCTCTTTTAAGGGAAAGATTAGGCTGAGTTTTGATTTACAATTACAAAATTATTTGTAATATCTTTAAATCAACTTGAATAAATTTTTCCTATCTTTGAATCAATTTCGAATTCATAATTATTATTACAATCAAAAATGCAAATCAAAAACAATTATAAAGACTTATTCGAAATAGACAATGAAATAGTCTATCTCAACTGCGCGATGATGTCACCTCTTCTTAAATCAGTTAAAGAAACAGGAATAAATGGATTGGAAAGAAGGGCAAAACCCTGGAAGTTAAGGGATAAGGACTGGTTTGAGAACGCAGAAGTGTTAAGAAATAAGGCAGCAAAAATTTTTCAAACATCGGTGGATAGTGTAGCAATTGTTCCATCCGTGAGTTATGGATTAGCTGTTGCAGCTAAAAACTTAAAAGTTGAACGACGCAAATCAATCATTATAATCGAGGATCAGTTTCCATCTAACTACTATGTCTGGGATAATCTTTCTAAACAGCTTGATTTGAAAATCATCACTATTAAAAAACAAAATGATAAACTGCTGACCGATTCCATTTTAGAAAAAATAAATTCTGAAACAGGTATTGTTGCAATTCCAAATTGCCACTGGATTGATGGTTCATTAATAAACCTGGAAACAATAAGTGAAGCAGCCAAAACGGTTAATGCTTATTTCGTTTTAGATCTGAGCCAGTCTTTGGGAGTTCTGCCAATAAACATCAATAAAATTGATCCTGATTTTGCGGTTGCAGTTGGCTATAAATGGATGCTTGGACCTTATAGTTTGGGTTACATGTATGTTTCACCAAGATGGCAAGACAAGGGTGAACCACTGGAATATAATTGGAATACCCGAAAAGGAAGCGATGATTTCTCTAAACTTACTGGCTATACTTCGGAATATCGAACGGGGGCCAGGAAATTTGATATGGGTGAATTCTCACAATTTAATACAATGCCAATGTCTATTGCTGCTTTAGATCAGATTTTAAAATGGGGGGTTGAAAATATACAGTCTTCAATAAAAGTATTAACGAATATTATTTCTGAAAATTTCAGCAAAGACAAAGCTTATAAAAAACCTTTAACTCCTTATGCGGGACATATTATTGCAGTACCAATTGGTAACCGGGATGCAGAATCACTAAAAAAGAAATTATCTGAAAATAAAGTAGTGGTAAGCTATAGAGGTTCATCTATAAGAATATCTCCTCATTTGTATAATGATACTTCTGATATAAACAAATTAATTAATTGTTTGGATTAGAGGTTTTTAGAAAAGCAGCAAGTAATTGAAATTAATATATTAGTTTTGGACATTAGAACAATAATTTTGAAATAGATGAATCAAATAGAAATATATCAAACAAAACATAAACGAACTGAAATTGAAGTTCGGTTTGAGGAAGACACAGTATGGTTGTCATTAAACCAAATAGCTGAATTGTTTCGCAGGGATAAATCGGTGATTTCAAGACATTTTCACAATATTTATAAAGAAAAGGAATTGGTTAAAAAGGCAACTGTTGCAAAAAATGCAACAGTTCAAATTGAGTCTGGAAGAAGGGTGTTAAGAAATATAGAATATTATAATCTTGATGCAATAATTTCTGTTGGTTACCGGGTTAACTCGAAACGTGGTACTCAATTTCGTCAATGGGCTACGCAGCGTTTAAAAGATTATTTGGTCAAAGGATATATCCTTAATGAAAAACGATTACAACAACTTTCCTCAAATTTATTACAATTAGAGAAAGCTGTCAAACTCATTCAACAATCAGGAAATTCAGATAATCTCCAATTAAGCGAAGCAAAAGGTTTGCTTGAAATACTTACTAATTATACGCAAAGCTTTGTAATTCTAAATAAGTTTGATAGTAATAATCTTGAGGCTGAACAACTAAATGAAAATATCACTTATGAAATTAAATATGCGAAGCGATCGTTGCTATTACAGAATTAAAACAACAACTGATAAAAAGAAAACAAGCATCTGAAATTTTTGGAAATCAGAAAGATGAAAGCTTTAAAGGAATTCTGGGTAATATTGTTCAGAGTTTTGGGGAAGAATATATATATCCAAGTATTGAAGAGCAGGCAGCACATCTTTTGTACTTTGTTATCAAAAATCATCCATTTATTGATGGTAATAAACGCATCGGCGCATTTTTATTTGTATGGTTTTTAGAAAAGAATAAGCATCGTTTTAAAAAAAGCGGAGAAGTAAAAATAAATGATAATGGTTTAACTGCTCTTGCATTACTGGTGGCTCAAAGCAATCCTGCTGAAAAGGAATTGATGATAAAATTAATTGTAAATTTAATTAAAGGTTAGAACGCACTACGCATTACACCTCACTTTCCCACTCCCCACTCTCTTGTTTAAAGCTTATTATTTGAAATCTGTTTTAAATAGCTTATCTTAGTGCACGTGATTTTTAAAAGTATGCCTTCATTCATTTCCCCCTCTGATTGCAATTTTTAATAAATCTTCATTTTAACAAATCGCTGTATTAAAACATACAAATGCTTTAATCCGGCAAATTATATAGAAAGATATATGTCATTCGAAAATCTGAACCTCATTAAGTCTTTAAAAACGGCTTTGGCAAACGAAGGCTACACAATCCCTACTCCAATCCAGGTACAGGCAATTCCTGTAATACTGGAAAGAAAAGATCTTCTCGGCTCTGCACAAACCGGTACCGGTAAAACTGCCGCATTTGCTATTCCCATTTTACAAATTCTCAGCGAAGAGAAAGAACATGGCAAATCAAATGGAACATCCCGACATAGTCGGGAAAGAACTATAAAAGCATTAATCATTACGCCGACAAGAGAGCTTGCCGTACAGGTTGGCGAAAGTTTTAGTGTTTATGGTAGACATACAGGATTAAAAAATACAGTTGTATATGGCGGCGTTTCGCAGTATGCTCAGACAGATAAATTAAGACAAGGTGTGGATATTTTAATCGCCACTCCGGGCAGACTCTTGGATCTTATAAATCAAAATTATATTAATCTTTCTCATATAAAGGTGCTTGTTTTAGATGAAGCGGACCGGATGCTGGATATGGGTTTTATTCACGATGTAAAAAAGATTATTGCAAAGCTTCCTGCCAAAAGACAATCGCTCTTTTTCTCGGCAACACTGCCGCCGGAAATTGTAAGGCTTGCTAATACAATAGTAACCGATCCTGTAAAAATTGAAATCACTCCTCAATCAAAAACAATTGAAATAGTTAAACAGGCTGTTTATTTTGTTTCAAAGCCGGATAAAAAAAATCTGCTTGTCCATATTCTGAAAAATGAAAATGTTTCTTCTGCACTTGTATTTACAAAGACAAAACGCGGTGCGGATTCAGTTACAAAATTTTTAAATGATGCTAAGATCCATGCAGATGCAATTCACGGAAATAAATCGCAGCAGGCAAGGCAGCGGGCTTTAAATAATTTTAAATCTAATCATACAAGAGTACTTGTTGCAACTGATATTGCTGCAAGGGGAATTGATATTGAAAAATTATCTCACGTATTTAACTATGATATTCCTGATTACGCCGAAATATATATTCATAGGATTGGTCGTACTGGAAGAGCCGGGCTTGGCGGAACTGCACTTTCATTCTGCGATGCTGAAGAGAGATATTATCTTAGAGAGATAAACAGGCTGATAAAAACTCCTATTCCTGTAATTGATGATCATCCGTTCAAATCAGGTGAGGTAGATAATAGCAAAATTGAAATTCCTGTAAGGAAATTCAGGTCTTCAGGGAAACCGGATTCATTCCGTTTTTCGAAGGATTCAAAAAAGAGATGGGTGAGAAAGTCTAACAGCTTTAAAAAGAAAAAGTCATATTGATGAAATAAACAAGAGAGATTTGTCATGCTGAATTTATTTCAGCATCTTTTTCTTAGCCAAGTATTAATAATTGAGAATTGATGATTGGAACAAAACGCCAGGAAATAAAACCTGGTTTACATGTAAAAATAGTTTTGAAAGAAGATCAGAGAACCGGTAAACTTACCGAAGGATATGTGAAAGATATTCTTACAAAGTCCTCCCAACATCCCCACGGAATAAAAGTTCGGCTTGAAACAGGTGAAGTTGGACGGGTAAAAGAAATACTGGAATAAATTTTATTGTGTAAAGAATTTTGTTATCTGCAACCTTAAAGAACGACACTTCAATCATCAACCGACATTGCTAAACCGACCGGACCAAAACAGTTCTACAAACCTTTCAACTGACTTGTAAGTTCCTTAATCAAATTTTCCCTGTCATTCTTTATTCTCTCAACAAATTCTTTATGAGCAGCCGTTCTCTTATCATGAGTTGCACTCCATTTGATGATTTCAAGAATGGCAGGAAGTAAGTCAATCGCCTTTTTAGTAAGGGAGTAGTTATACCTTGACTTTTTTTCTTTGTCCATTTTACTTTTAATCAGCCCTGCACTTTCAAGCATGGTTAATCTATCAGCTAGTATGTTGGTGGCTATTTTTTCTTCCGAATTTAAAAACTCTCCGTAAGTTTTTTTTCCCTGAAACATCAAATCCCTGATAATAAGCAGAGACCACTTGTCTCCGAAAATGTCAAGTGCAAAGCTTATTGGGCAATCTGAACGCCTCTTTATTTGCTTCATACAGGGAAATTTATAATATTTACTTGTATATTACAAGTAAATGTTTTAAACTTGCACTTGCAATTTGCAAGCAAAGATAATTATTCATTTCAATTAAAGTTGATTTTTATGAGCAAACTACAAGTAAGAAACGAAATGGTGATTAATTCACCGATAAGTAAAATCTGGGCAGTAATAACCGACATCAATCAACTCCACAAGGTTAATCCTGGGGTTGTAAAAGCAACAGGAGCAATGGACAAACAAAATTGCACAAGAACTTGTGAAATGAATAATAAAGGAAAAAAAGGAACAATGACTGAACGGCTCGTTGAATTAGTTCCCGAAAAGAAAACTGTTTGGGCATTAGAGAGTGACGATATGGGAATGAGCAAAATGTGTAAAGATGTAAAATTCCATTTCTACCTTGAAAAAATTAGCGATACTAAAACAAAAGTTGTTAATGAATCTCATTATCAGCCAGCCAATTTTTTCGCTTCTATAATGAATTCTTTGATGATGAAAAGATTTATGTCAAAAGCACAGGAAGAAATTCTAACAAATATTAAATCTTTAACAGAAAAATAATTTATAATGGCATACAACGAAAAATTAGCGAACCGAATCAGAGAATCGCTTCAACATTTAAAAAAAGTTGAAGAAAAAGAAATGATGGGAGGTTTGACATTTATGGTCAATGACAAGATGTTATCAAAGATGAATTGATGTGTCGTATTGACCCCGCCTTTCACGAAACAGCAATAGAAAAAACAGGTTGCAGAACAATGGATTTCACCAAACGACAAATGAAAGGTTATGTAATGATTGACGATACAGGCATGAAAACAAAAAAAGATTTTGAATACTGGATAGGACTTTCATTGGAATTCAACAAAAGGGCAAAATCTGCAAAACAGAAAAAATGACGAAAGCAGAAAAATTGTTTCACCAAATTGCAAATGAATTACCTAATGCGAAAGAAGGAAAAGCATTCGGTGTATTTAGTATTAAAACTCAAAACGGAAAATTAGCAGTATTGTTTTGGGATAATAAAATGATGTTCAAACTTGATAAAAAAGATGAAGAAAAAACATTGGCTTTAAAAGGCGCTCGTAAAGGAAAACATATTTACGCTCCGGAAAGACCAATGACGGGATGGGTGCAAGTACCATTTAGTCAATCATCCAAATGGAAATCCCTTGCTAAAAAATCAATTCATTATGTAATGAAGAAAAAGGACGATTAGTAATAACATTTTAAAAATAAATAATATGAAAACAAAAACAGGAAAATTTATTTTATCAGTTATAGCATATCTCGTATATCAATGATGATGGTTATGCTTTGGCATTTTGGTTTATTCAAAGAACATTATGAAAGCATAAGCATTGTAAGAAAAGAACCTTTAATGCAATTAGGAATGACAACAATGATATTGCAGGGATGTGTCCTCGCATTTTTATTTCCTATTTACAGCCAACAAGCGACTGGTTCTTCAATCATCAAAGGATAAAATTCGGTTTATTGATGGGAATTTTTTTAGGAACATACCTTGCGTTAGCCGATGCAGGAAAATATATGATACCGTCCGTTTCAAACTGGATAATGATTGAAGGAACATTAAGCGCAATTCAATTCACTTTAGTCGGTGGAGCATTAGGACTAATCAATAAATAATTAACCATTAAAAACAAAATCAAAATGAACAACAGCACAACAAAAGAAATCGTAAAAAGATTTTACGATACTAAGAAGTTAGGAAATAACGGCTGGAAAGAAATGGTAACAGACAATGTTACATTCAAAGGAACAGGAATGCCTTCCCTTCAAGGGAAAAAATCTTTAATTGAAATTACAGAAGACCTTTTAACACGCCTTCAATCTTCAGAAATAAAACAAATGTTTGTGGAAGGTGATGTTGCCTGCGTGTTGAATAACTACTATATGGTTCTTTCAAACGGAGAAAAATTTACACTTGAAACGGCTGAGATTGTTGGAGTAAAAAATGGAAAAATAAATTCCTTTGATGTCTATTTTGATACAGTGGCTTTCTCAAATTTTATGTCTAAACAAAAACAATAAATAAACAATCAATTATTAACAATTAAAAACAAAATCAAAATGAAAAACTCAATCAACTGGTTTGAAATCCCAGTAAAAAATTTCGACAAAGCAAAAAAGTTTTATGAAACAATTCTTGGTGAAGAAATGCACCCGATGGAAATAAAGGGTATGAAATCGGCTTTCTTTCCTGCTGATTTGAAAGGTGGAGGCATTGGTGGATGCATCACTCAAGCCGAAGGTTACGAACCATCAGCAAAAGGCGCTTTGGTTTACTTAAATGGTGGTGAAGATTTAAGTATTCCACTTTCAAAAGTTCAGGCAGCAGGTGGAAAAATACTTTTGCCTAAAACCGCAATAGGTCCAAATGGTTTCATGGCACATTTCATCGACACCGAAGGAAACAAAGTAGGATTTCACTCAATGAAATAAAAAATACAAAACAGGCGGCAGGAAACCTGCCGCCTGTTTTTATTAAAGCATTTACAATGAAACAGACAAGGCACAGTGGACACACTGGGTATAGACAATTTTTGTAGCACCTAAACCTTCTGACAAGCTAAAGACAAAAAACAACGAACTGCTAACAGCACCTTTGCGTTATGGCGGGTGAAGTGAAAATATGAACAGTTTTATAATTAATAAACATCGTGTGGGCAGACAGTTTAGTGCATCTAACCCGCCACAACGCAAAGCTGCAAACCGTTATATTCTATTGTAAACACCTACAACATGAACATTCGAAATAAAAGTCTGTCTTGAAACAGGTGAAGTAGGACGTGTAAAAGAAATACTGAAAGATTAATTGAAGGTCCCGAAACAAGTTCGGGATGACAAAGATCTTTTAAGCAACCTTATCTAATTCCACCGTTTCAGTATTATGTTCAATGTTAAAGAGAAACCGGGCTTTGGGATTTTTCTCTTTTGCTGCATTCAACTGGTAAGGAGATTCTGCCATAAACACAAGGTTGCCATGCTTATCATAAAAGAGATTGTGAGAGCGGATTCGCATTAATTCATCAATGTCTTTTTCATCATCAAAAATTACCCAGCAGGCTTTGTAAAAATTTAAATGCCGGTACTGGCTGGCAGCACCATATTCATTTAACAAACGGTATTGTATAACTTCAAATTGAAGCTCTCCTACCGTTCCAACAACTTTCCTGTTGTTTTGTATAAATACCTGCGCAAGCCCTTCATCAGTTAATTGCAGAATTCCTTTTTCCAATTGCTTTGATTTAAATGGATCTGTTAACCAGAGTTCCCTGAATATTTCCGGTGAAAAAGTTGGAATTCCTTTATACATAAATTGCTCACCTTCGGTAAGAGTATCTCCAATCTTAAAATTCCCGGAATCATATAAACCAATAACATCTCCAGGATAAGCTTCTTCAATTAAGCTTTTATCCTGAGCCATAAATACAGCAGGATTGGCAAATTTTATTTCCCGGTTTAATCTTACATGATAATAGAACTTATTTCTTTCAAACTTTCCTGAGCAAACTCTTAGAAAAGCAATCCTGTCTCGGTGTCTTGGATCTATATTAGCGTGAATCTTAAAAACAAAACCGGAAAATTTATCATCAGTTGGTTCGGATATTCCTTTTGTTGTTTCCCTGCTTCGGGGACCCGGAGCTATCTTTATGAAAGTGTCAAGCAGTTCTTTTACGCCAAAGTTATTCAATGCGCTTCCAAAGAAAACAGGAGCTAATTTTCCATTAAGATAGTCTTCATTATAAAATTCTTCATAGATTCCGTTCACAAGGTTAATCTCTTCAGCTAATTTTTTTGCATCATCTCCAAATAATTTTTGTAACCCGGGATCATCTGTGCTTGTGAATTTTTCTACATCCTTTTCTATCTTCTGTTTGTTAGCCTTAAAGAAGTTAAATGTATTTTCATAAATATTATAAACTCCTCTAAAGTTTAATCCGATTCCCATCGGCCAGCTTAGTGGTCTTACTTTTATATTTAATTTTTCTTCAATCTCATCAAGCAATTCAATCGGATTCCTGCCTTCCCTGTCGAGTTTATTTATAAAAACAATTACAGGAGTATTCCGCATCCTGCAGACATTCATAAGTTTTTCAGTCTGCACTTCAACACCTTTAACACAGTCAATAACCAATATAACGCTGTCAACTGCTGTTAAAGTCCGGTAAGTATCTTCGGCAAAATCTTTATGCCCCGGAGTATCTAACAGATTTATTTTAACTCCATTGTAATTAAAATTCATTACAGAAGTTGTTACTGAAATCCCTCTCTGTTTTTCAATTTCAAGGAAATCCGAAACTGCGGTCTTTCTTATCTTATTTGATTTAACAGCACCTGCAACCTGGATTGCTCCTCCAAATAATAGAAGCTTTTCTGTTAATGTTGTTTTACCCGCATCCGGGTGACTTATTATTGCAAATGTTCTTCTTTTTTGAATTTCTTTCAAAAAACTCATTCTTCAAAACCTGTTTTGTGTTAATTAAATAGGAATAGGGTTATGACGGTTATGTCATCTAAAGGAAGATCAAATTGGTGTATTGTTTATAAACATGATGTGCAAAGATAATATTTTTAATGTTTACATAGAAGTTTATTCATTTTTTATTAGCTCTGTATTTTATTATGTGAGCCTTTTCAATAGTAATTAATCCGCCACAATTTGCCTTTTCAAAAATCTGATCGAGTTTGGGAATAAATTCTTCTATCTTTTTTTCTTCATCAACAATTTCAACTATAAGAGGTAGATCTTCAGAAAGCCTGAGAATTTTAGAAGTGTGAATTCTGCTGGTACCGCCAAATCCCATTATTCCCTTAAAAACTGTAGCACCTGCCAACCCGGCTTTTCGCGCCTCAAGAACTATCTCTTCATAAACATTTACATGATTCAGCATATCACTTTCGCCAATAAAAATTCTTAAAAGTTTTGCTTCACCCTCTAGCTGCATAAATCACCTTAAAATAATTTAGATAATAAATAAGCAAGGTAAATCCCGGCTAAACATAAAAGAAGGTTAGCAAGGATATTCAAAAATCCAAACAATACCTGAGATTCTCTGAATAAAATAATTGTCTCGTAAGAAAAAGTTGAAAATGTAGTAAAACCTCCGCAGAAACCTATGGTTAAAAAAAGCCTGAGAGATGGATTAAGCAATTCTCTCTCATCAAAATAGAACATAATTATTCCCAGCAAAAAACTGCCGGTGATATTTACAATTAAAGTTCCATAAGGAAATGTGACAGGAAAAACTTTGTAGGATACATTTGAGAGCCAGTATCTTAATGCTCCACCAAGAGCTGCACCTATTGAAACAATAATATAATTCATAATAATTTTCAATCAAGTAAGAGCATGATTACGATTAAGATTCGATTTCTGAAAGGTAATTTAACAAAAAAGGGTTCCATCATACTGAACCCCAATTATTATTTTTTCTAAGGCTGGAATATCATAATGGGAAGAATCAAAGAAAGCTTCGAAAGTGGCTAAAGTTTGGCCATTATTAGGATCAATAAAATAAACTATCCACAATGGCCAGTTCCATTCCCAGTCTACATTTATTGGTTCTGGAAAACTTTCATAAGTTAAATCAATCAAGTGTTCATTATATGGCTGCCCGCAACCGAAACGAATATCTTTAGTTGTATAAATGGAAGTATCTGTTGGTAACTGGAATCGCACACCAAAATAACCGGGCGGCACTATGGCATAACTTGTTCACCTAAATCTGGATCTAGACTGTCTGTTCCGAATGGATCATATCCAAGAGTTAAACGATTGAAAACCAATGTCCCCTTCTGTAAATACAAATGTCTGCTCAAATTGTCCGGTTGATTGAGCTTTTAAGTAAGCAAATGAAGAAAGAATTATAAATAGTGTTGAAGTTTTCATAATTCCTCCAAGATGATTGACTCTAATGTAGGGATTTAAAGATTTTTAATCAATTAACGAATAGCAACTTTAAAACGAAAAAGTCCCGAAATAAATCGGGACTTTGTGACCCCAAGGGGATTCGAACCCCTATTACCGCCGTGAAAGGGCGAGGTCCTAACCGTTAGACGATGGGGCCAAGCACAATGAAAAATTATAAATTAAAAATTATTATTCTGCTAAACTCATTTTTAATTTTGAATTTTGAATTTTTCATTTTTAATTGCTGTTTGGGTGAGCGATGGGGATTGAACCCACGACCCCCAGGGCCACAACCTGGTGCTCTAACCAACTGAGCTACGCTCACCATACTAAGTCAAAAGTTAAAAGTCTCCCGCATTGCGGGACTGATTTATGGTTCAAGTACGCCCGAGTGGACTCGAACCACTAACCTACAGCTTAGAAGGCTGTTGCTCTATCCGATTGAGCTACGGGCGCTTCTGAAACAAAATAACAAAGAACAATTTCCAAATCTCAACTTTTATTTTGGAATTTGTTTTTTGGAATTTGAGATTCAACCTTGTCGGGGCAGCATCCCGATAATATCGGGAGAACCTGAAACCTTCCCGACAAAGTCGGAACGCGATGAACCAGACTTTGTTTATCCTGATTCCCGAAATGCTTTCGAAAGAAATACAATATGAAAGAACCTCAACTTAGTCGGGGCGGCAGGATTCGAACCTGCGACCTCCTGCTCCCAAAGCAGGCGCGATGAACCGGGCTACGCTACGCCCCGAAAAATCATTTCAAAAAATTTAAGAACCTATAAACCAGCAACCTTCCCCGACAAAGTCGGGACGCGACGAACCGGGCGGAGTTTATCCCGATTCTTTATCGGGGCTACGCCCCGAATTTTTAACAGATTTGAAAGAACTTGATAATAAAAATTCTCAGAAAGGCTTCAAATATATTGTATTACTGGTTAATAATCAAAGAAAACTCCTGACTAAGGTTTATTCATTAATTGGAATAATGGATTAATAAATACTTAGTTATCCGAAATTCCACCATTCCATTACTCATTTTTCCAGAAACGTATCTTGTTTAACTTCAATTAACTATAACCAACTCAGGTTTTTATCTCTAAACTTTCTTCCCTAAATTAGCTTTTGAATTAGAGAAAAATTAAACCTAAATAAATGCCTTCTGTTCCCTTTTTTATTTCTAAGAGATATATCTTTTCAAAAAAGGATTCACGCTTTATAAATCTTATTTCTGCAATTTCAGTTATAGGAATTTCTCTTGGAGTTGCCACTCTTATAATTGCTCTCAGTATCCTTAATGGATTTGAAGAAACAATTACAAATAAGATTGTTGATTTCGATTCCCATATAAAAATAACTTCATACAAAAATATCTTACCTGATTATGAAAAAAATAAATCTTTGATTGAAAATTTATTAAGTGATTATAAAGTTTATGCCAACCGATACGCATCAAGTCTTGCTATAATCGGTACAAAAAAAATTAAAGAAGGCGTAAGTATTAAAGGAATTAATCCTGCAGATAATTGGAAAGGAATAGAACAAAGTATTAATAAAGGCAGTTTTAGCCTGGATGAAAATAAAATTATTGTTGGTAGAAAATTAGCTAATAAGCTTCAATTAAAAATTAATGATAAGGTGACTCTCTTTGCTTTAAAAAATAATGAGCTTCCTTCTCCTGAAAATTTTCCAAATATAGAAAGATTTACTATTACTGGAATTTTTGAAAGCGGAATGGCTGAGTATGATGATTTAATTGCATACATTTCTTTAAATGATGCACAAAAACTTTTCAGCATTGGTGAAAACATTAATGGCTATGATATTAAGCTTAACAATATTTCAAAGATAGACAGTCTTACAAATATACTTGCATCAGAGCTTCGTTATCCTCATTCAGTAAGATCAATCTACCAGATACATAAAAATATTTTTACATGGATTGATCTCCAAAAAGAACCAATCCCAATTGTGCTGGGCTTAATTATAATTGTGGCAGTTATAAACATAGTTGGAACATTATTGATGATTGTACTTGAAAAAACTAGTTCAATCGGTATTTTAAAATCGCTCGGTGCAAGGAAAAAACAGATAGTTTCAATTTTTATTTACCAGGGAATATTTCTCGCAATAACAGGAATTGTTATTGGAAATCTTCTCGCTTTGCTTCTTACAGGTTTACAGGAAAGGTATAATATAATTTCGCTTCCATCATCTGTTTATTTTGTTACTTCTGTACCAATAAAAATATCCCCTGAAATCTTTTTAGGAATTTCATTACTTACTTTTTTACTCTGTCTTTTGATAAGTATAATTCCAAGTTATGTTGCTTCAAGAATTCAACCAATTGCATCAATAAGGTTCAGATAATGTCTTTCGAATCATTTGTTGCAAAAAGATATCTCGTCTCCAAACATAAAATTAATTTCATTTCAATTATTTCTATAATTTCTATTATAGGAATTACAATTGGCGTTGCTGCTTTAATAATTGTTCTATCAGTCTTTAATGGATTTGGAAGTTTAGTTACCTCTTTCTTAATGAATTTCGAACCACACCTCAGAGTTGAAATGATTTCGCCAGAAGCAAACAGCAAAAATCTTGAAAAGGTTTTACGATCAACACAGGGAATAAAAGATTACTCCCCTTTTGTAAGCGGTAAAGTTTTAGTTTATAATTCTGGACTTACAAGTGCCGTAACATTAAAAGGAATAGACAAACAAAATGCCGATGACATTTATGAAATTAATAAAAGTATTTTATTTGGTAAGTTTGATTTAAACAGTAATGGAAATTTTCCAAAAGCAATTATAGGATTGCAGCTTGCTGATCGCCTTCAGACTTTGATCGGGGATACAATTACAATAATTTCTCCTGCCGGGATTGAAAAGGCATTCTCACAATTTACTATGCCCAGCACACAAAGATTTATTGTCGCAGGGATTTATAGTTCAGACAATAATGATTATGATGCATCTTATATTTTTACTTCATTAAACGAATGTCAGTATCTTCTTGGATATGATAAAAAAATACAGGGATTTGAAATAAGGCTACACGATATTGATGAATCATTTGATGTAAAGGAAAAACTTATTTCTCAACTTGACCAAAAACTTTACAGCGTTAATACCTGGTATGACTTTCATAAAGATTTATATACTGTTATGCAGATTGAGAGATGGACTGCTTATATTATTCTTTCTTTAATTATAGCAGTAGCAACATTTAATATTCTCGGTTCGCTCTCAATGTCAGTAATAGAGAAAAAAAGAGATATAGGCATTTTAAGATCAATGGGAGCGGGAGAAAAATCAATTCTTAAAATCTTTATGTTTGAAGGTTTACTTATCGGTATAATTGGAACAATAGCAGGAATTTTTATCGGTTACTTAGTCTGCTATCTTCAACTGAACTTTAATATTTACCCGCTTGATCCAACTCAATATAAAATTGATTCTTTACCTGTTGAGTTAAGGCAATCTGATTTCTTTTATATTTCAGGCGCCTCGATGCTGCTTTCTTTTCTTGCATCATTGTATCCGGCAAAGAAAGCTGTTAAAGTAAATATTGTAGAATCAATTAAATGGGAATGAAAAACAGTGGGCAGTTAGCAGTTGGCAAAAAATCAAAAGAAGAAAAAATGTTATGGATAATTCTGTAATTCTTAAAGCAAAAAATATTTATAAAGCTTACCAAACAGTTAAGAATGTGAGACTTGAAATTCTTAAATCTGTTTCAGTTGATATTGAAGAGAATAAAATTTCAGTAATTATCGGTGCATCAGGTGCAGGTAAAAGTACGCTACTTCATATATTAGGCGGACTTGATAAACCTGATTCCGGTGAAGTTATTTTTAATGAAAAAAGTATTCATAAATTCTCGGATGATAAGCTTGCCCGTTTCAGAAATAATAATATCGGTTTTGTTTTCCAGTTCCATCATCTTTTGCCGGAGTTTACTGCTCTGGAAAATATTATGATACCTCAAATGATAAATGGAATTTCCGAGAAGAAAGCATCTGAGAAAGCTAAAGAATTATTGAATGAGACTGGATTAACAGACAGAGCTAATCATAAACCGGCTGAATTATCCGGTGGTGAGCAGCAAAGAGTTGCAGTAGCAAGAGCTTTAGCTAATGATCCGCAATTGATCCTTGCTGATGAACCAACAGGAAATTTAGATTCTCAAAACAGTATTATTCTTCAGGAGCTTTTTAAAAACCTGAAGAACAAACTGAATAAAACTTTTGTTATCGTTACACATAACCAGGAACTTATCTCATTAGCTGATAATTTATATGAGATGAAGGATGGGATTATCCAAAAAAAATAACCAAATCATATCTTGAAAAATGGAGTATTGGAATGTTGGAGTCATGTAAATGCTATCCAAGAATTATCCATTTTTCCACTATTCTATTACTCCACTATTCCATTACTCCACTATTCCTTGATTCCCTTATTTTCTCTTGCTACTATCTTGTAGAAACTCAAACAGCAGCCTGACTCCAAATCCCGTCATATATTTCTTGCTATAATTAGAGCTGTTATTTAAAATAGATGGTCCTGCAATATCCAGATGAACCCATGGAATTTTACTGTCCACAAAATTCTCAAGGAATTTTGCAGCAGTAATTGCTCCACCCCATTTACCTCCGACATTCTTTACATCAGCAACATCACTTTTATTTTGTAAATGATAATCATCCCACATCGGCAATGGCCATAAACGATCGTAAGTTTTTTGTCCAAGCTTGAATAAAGTATCCGACAGCTTTTGATCTTTAGTAAACAATCCTGCAACAAATTCTCCTAAAGCAACTACACAAGCACCTGTTAGAGTAGCAAGATCAATTATAACATCTGGTTTTTGCTGAGAAGCATAATGCAACGCATCGGAAAGTATCATTCTTCCTTCTGCATCAGTATTATCAACTTCAATAGTTTTTCCCGATGAGGTTTTTACAATATCTCCCGGTCTCATTGATTTACCTGAAAGCATGTTTTCAGCAGATGGAATTATCCCAATTATATCAACAGGCAGTTTTGCTTTTGCCGCGGCTAATAAAGTTCCCGCAACAACAGCAGCACCGGACATATCAGCTTTCATATAGCCCATATTTTGTGCGGGCTTTATAGAAATTCCTCCTGAATCAAATGTAACTCCTTTTCCCACAAGAGCAATTTTTTTCTTCTTCCCTTTTGATCCTGTATTATACTCCATAACAATAAATCGTGGAGGATTTTCACTTCCTATTCCTACTGCCAGAAGTCCGCCCATTTTTCTCCGGGCAATTTCTTTTTCATCATAAACTTTAATTCTAACACCAAGCTTACTCAGGTTAGCTTTTATTCTGTTTGCAAATTCATCGGGTGTTAATCTCATTGCAGGTTCATTTTCAAGGTCCCTTGTAAAATTAACTCCCTGCATAACTATCTCTGCTTTGGTTAACGCTGATTTAAGTTTTTTGCTATCATCAGCATAAAACAAAATGTTAAGTTCTTTTAAATCTTTTTTATCAGATTTATATAGATTAAAAGTATAATTGCCGTAATAAACACCTTCAATAAAAGTCTGATAAAAATATTCTTCATTATCAAAGTATGATTTGAATGCCTGGTATTTTGGAATAAAAATATGAAGATATTTTACCTCCTCCTTTTCAAGTTCCTGGAGAAAACCTGCAAGATGATTTCTGAAATAATCCGCAGAGAATTTATTATCGAGCTTAACCTTGGAAATAAAAACTTCATCTGGTTTGCCATCATGCTTGGAAATCCTGATCTCATTTCCTTCTTTTGCTAAAAAACTTTTTCCTTGCAGGGCAGAGAGTTTTATATTAAAAACTCTTTCAATGCTTTTAAGGCTTTCTGCTAATTTCTTTTCATCAATAAGATATTTAAGAGATACCGAAAGCGGCTTATAGGAAATTTTTTTATCTGCTGCACTAATATTTAATTTGAACATAATATTTATTTAATACCTTTCTGAATATTCTTCTGATTTTTTTAAAATGACCGGGATGTAATTTTCCATCATTCCATTTTGAATTCGGATTCCTGCGGCATTTGTATGTCCTCCCCCTCCGAATTCTGCGGCGATCTTATTTACAGGAATATTCCCTTTTGAACGCAAGCTTACTTTAAATCCTTCTTTCAATTCAATAAATAGTATTCCTACTTTAACGCCTTCAATTGATAAATTAAAATTAACAAAAGTATCTGTATCCTGTTCGTGAGCGTTTAATGCTTCAAAATCTTCCTGCCTAATTATCATATAACTTATCTGCTTATTCTTACCATACAATTGTAATGTTACAAGTGCTTTGCCAAGCAGCTTAATTTTACTGAACCTGCTTTGATCATAAATCTTATCATAAACTTCTGTGGGATTTACACCTTTAGAAATAAATTCAGCAGCGATATAATGAATTTCCGGAGAAGTTCTTTCAAATCTGAATGAACCTGTATCTGTCATTATAGCGGCATAAAGAGGGTATGCAATTTGAAAAGTTAATTCCGTTATTGAAGTCTTTTTGATAAAATCATAAATGATATGGCCTGTTGCACTGTAATCAGAATCTACAAAAGAATGATGAACGAAATCCTCTGCATCCTGGTGATGATCAATAATAATTTTAAGCTTTTGTGAATTAAGAAAATCTTCTCTCATTCTTATTAAACGTTCTGAACGGTTAAAATCGAGTCCGATCAGAACATCCGCAGATTTTATTATTTCTGAATGTTTGTCTTTATCATACTGCTGTATAATTTTTTCTTTATCAAGAAAAGTAAGATTGTAAGGGGTTGAGCTTGTATTAATTATATAAATTTCTTTTTTGCCTAAGGATTTTAGAATTTCATATAAAGCCAGCTCACTACCGATTGCATCGGCATCGGGATTTACATGAGTAGTTAGAAGAAATGAATTATTCTCAAGAAGAATATTTTTTAATTTGTTAAAGTCTACCATATTTGACTGAAAAAAGAAAAGGCACAAAGCCCATTGAATTCTTTTGTAAAGATAAGAAAAAATAAAAAGAGGGAATAGTCTTTGTAAATGTAGATTTGAATTCTAATTAGAATTAAATACAAACATACTTGTTTTTATATTTTCCCAATATATAAATCCTCTATTGGAAAAATTAAATCATAATCATTCCAATTGAGATTACCATCAATTATTTGAAAATCTTTAAACCTATTCTCATCTAGATACTTTCGAATAGAAGGATGCAATGATTTTTCTAAGAAAGGTTTGAAATCAACCAACCTGTTACTACCATCGTTAAAAAATATCCTAATTGCAAAATCACCAATATATTGGGCTGTTTTAATTTCAATATGCTCAATTTGAACATCATTATATTCTTTTATTATTCTCATTTTATTCGCTTATTTATTTTTTCAAACTTTACATCTTTGTGAAGTACAAAATAATCAATCCATTTTTGAACTATTTGATCTGCATATATTTCAAGGAAATCCTTAAAGTCTTTTAATTTCTTATCGGCAAGCGGTTTATTTCCTTTAACTGGTTTTATTTTAATTTCAACAATCTTGCCACTAATTATATAAAACTCTGCTTTACTTTCAAATCTGTCATATTTCCCATGAACATGAATTGGTTCATGCTCATTTGAATAGAAAAATATCAAGATTCCAAGTACTCAAAAATCTTCGGCATTTTAATTTTTATACAAACTTATCAAATCATATAGATGAAAGCAATCAAAAATCAAAATGGGTAAGAAGTATGTCAGAAAGGTTTTAATTATAAACCGTAAGCTTGCGTTTGAAATGTAATCTTAAACTCCGTACCGTCATTATTCATTACTTCAATATCTCCTTCCATCTGCCTGACCAAAGTTATTAACAAGCTTTAAGCCAAGAGTTTGAGATTCCTTTAAATCAAAATTGTTGGGTAAGCCTTTTCTATTATCTCTAACTATAAGACAATATTCATTTGAATTAACTGTATCCACCAGGATTTGAACCTCGCCTTCTGTAGGTGTTCTGTCTTTAACCCCCTTTATTATTTTAAATTCGTAAGTCGTAAACCAGCATTGTTAGGCGAACCAATCACAGCACTCATCGCTGGACTATTTTCCAGTAGGAATCCTTTCGGACGACTTTGCCATTTCGAAACTCCCAAAGATCACAACCTCGCACTTTCAAGCTAACACCTGAAGATGTTGTTCCAGTGAGCGTCCATTCTGACACTCCCGTATCACCTGCTTCCCAATGAGGGTCATCTCCGTAGTGAACATCAGGAATACCTTTGAATCGACCGGAAAGAGCCTCGCACACCTGAGCTTTGCCAACGAAGCGTCGTCCCCAGGGTTCAGGGCAAAGGACGATGCCGCTCGTCTACTCTCCAGGCGGCCGGTAGGCGACCGCTTGCGCACGGCGAAGGGCGTCTAGGGTCTCTTCGACTGTGAGCAGCGGCGTCGTCTCGAATTTCGACAACGCGCCACCGCCGGTGATCGCGATCCCGACTGCGGCCATCGAGACATTGTCAGGGGCTTCCCAGAGGCAGTAGCCGTCGTACGCGCCGAACGCGTACCAGAAGCCGTGTAGCTTCCCGCCGACTGACTCGATGTACTTGCGTGCAGCCACGCGGCGGTCTTCGGGGTTCTTCATCAATCGAGCCCAAGTTTCCGGGGTATAACTGAACCGCGTTAAATAGAAAGCCATGGTCGAATCCTCCTTGTTACTGGGTTGGTGTTGGGGACTTGTTTCCTGAAACTGTTCTTGTTGTTGGGCAACTTTTTCCTGAGGTGGCGGCTTCTCTTGTTGGCACGCTGTGGCGCCAATGAGTATACAGAAAACAGTAGGAAGCCACCATCGACTCGACAAAACGTGTGGTATGCGGATCATAGAGACTCTCCTTTCTGTGATACTAAATTGGTAATTGAGCATGGGGCATTGCGCATAACTAGTGTAAGTACGAAATTTTATGGTGTATATCATACCCAAATTAGGTATGATAGACGTTATATGGTATTTATTTTACTTTTATCTTTAAAGCTTCATTAACATAAAAAATTTAATCTTTATTTTCAATTCACTCTTACCAATAGTGATGAACATACGGTCGCGCATATTGATAATAGATCTTACGGATTCTTTCCATTATTGATTCCGGCAAAGGAGGTAAGCTTGCAGCCATTACATTCTCCTCTACTTGTTCGCACTTTGGTGGATGGGTTAACGTTGCCGTCATGCTCGCCAGAGAATACAATTGCCACCAACAAGCCGCATACGACACACATACCATAAATCTCATTCATTTTCGATTTCCTTTCTGTGGGTCTTTGATTGGTTCGCCTAACATTTGCATTTTGGAATTCGGATTTTTTTCATCCAAAATTCTAAATTAATTCGTAAGTCGTAAATCAAAAATCATAAATCAATGTACTTCCCAAATATTTCCACTGAAAAGAAGCTTCTTCAGGTCCCCTTCACCTTTTGCTTTCCTGATATTATTAATCTGCTCATGAAAATCTTCATCATAAGTTGATTTCAGAATTTGAGTAAAGACTCCGATAGGTGTTGGAAACCCATTCATTTCATCAAACTGTGAGAGGATATGTGCCCTGAATGAATTCTCATCAAACTCATCATGAACCCAAAGATCATTAACCGAATAATACCCGTTTGAAATATCAACAACCTGGGGTGTTAATCCATCTAACCTGATTCCTTTATCATTATTCTTTCCAAAGACCATTGGTTTACCATGTTCAAGTATAAGAACATGATCAGGCTTTGTATCTTTTTCGGTTAGAAGCTCAAAGGCTCCATCATTAAAGATATTACAGTTCTGGAATATTTCTATGAAAGCAGTTCCCTTATGCCCGGCTGCTCTTTTCATCATTGCTTGTAAATGTTTTGCATCCCTGTCAAGTGATCGTGCTACAAATGATGCACCTGCGCCAATTGCGAGACTTATAGGATTAAAAGGATAATCAACACTTCCAAATGGAGTGCTCTTTGTTTTCTTTCCTTTTTCAGAAGTGGGAGAATATTGTCCTTTTGTTAATCCATAAATCCTGTTATTAAAAAGAAGAATTTTTATATCAATATTTCTTCTGCATGCATGAATGAAATGGTTTCCGCCAATACTTAAAAGATCTCCATCTCCGGTTGCAACCCAAACAGAAAGATCCGGACGGTTTACTTTTACTCCGGTGGCAATTGCAGTTGCTCTTCCATGAATACTATGAAAACCATAAGTATGCATGTAATATGGAAACCTTGCAGCACAACCAATTCCCGAAATCCAGACCATGTTTTCTCTTTTTATTCCCAGATCGGGTGAAACTCTTTGCATTTGTGCAAGAATAGAATAATCACCACATCCGGGACACCATCTTACATCCTGGTCTGAAGCAAAATCTTTTGCAGTATATTTGACTCCTTGACCTTGCTCTTGTTTACCCGCCGAAACTTCAGTGAAGGCGGGAACTTGCTCTTTATTATCTGCCATTGTTTCCTCCAAGGATCGTATTGATCTTGTTTTCAATTTCTGATGACTTAAAAGGTAATCCTTGTATCTTATTAAAAGATTCAATATCAACAAGGAATGCACTTCTTAAAACTTTAGAAAGCTGTCCCATATTTAATTCAGGACATAAAATCTTCTTATATCTTTTTAAAATTTCTCCTGTATTCTTTGGAAGCGGATTTAAATACCTGAAATGGGTACGTGCAACTTTTAATCCTCTGTTCCTGGCTCTGTCAACAGCTTCACTAATTGCACCATGAGTTCCACCCCAGCCAATTACCAGAAGTTCAGCATCTTTATCTCCTCTTACTTCAAGTTCGGGAATATCATTCTCAATATTCTTTACCTTTTGTGCTCTCAGTCTAACCATAAACTCGTGGTTTTCAGGTTCATAATTTACGTTCCCTGTTATGTGTGCTTTTTCAAGACCGCCGACTCTATGTTCAAGCCCCGGTGTTCCTGGTAAAGCCCATGGTCTTGAAAGATTTTCATCTCTTATATAAGGCTGAAATCCTTCAACTTCAGTTCTGAACTTTACTTCAATTTCAGGAATAGAATCAGGATCAGGAATTTTCCATGGTTCGGAACCATTAGCAATATACCCATCCGATAAAAACATTACAGGGACCATATACTTAATTGCAATCCTCGATGCCTCAAGAGCCATTGCAAAACATTCTGCCGGGGTAGCCGGTGCAATCACCGCAACAGGCGCTTCTCCATTCCTTCCAAATAAAGCCTGAAGCAGATCTGATTGTTCTGTTTTTGTAGGAAGTCCGGTGCTTGGTCCTCCACGCTGAACATCAATAATTATTATGGGCAATTCTGTCATAACAGCAAGCCCGATTGTCTCTGTTTTTAATGCGACACCAGGTCCGCTTGTTGTTGTAATTGCAAGTGCACCAGAGAATGCTGCACCCAGAGCAGCAGTAACAGCAGCAATTTCATCCTCTGCCTGGAAAGTTCTTACATTAAAATTCTTATACTTGCTTAATTCATGAAGAATATCCGAAGCAGGAGTGATTGGATATGAACCTAAAAATAATGGCAGCCCTGATTTTTTGGATGCTGTAATAAATCCAATTGCAAGTGCTTCATTGCCGGAAATATTCCTGTAAGTTCCTTTTGGAAGATTAGCTGGTTTTACTTCATACCTGGTTGTAAATAATTCTGTTGTTTCGCCAAAATAATATCCGGCTTTAAGAGCCTTTTCGTTCGCTTCCTTTATTTCCGGTGTATTTTTGAATTTTACATTAAGCCAGTTTAGCGTTGGCTCAAGCGGTCTGTTATAAAGCCAGTACATCATACCAAGAGCAAAAAAGTTTTTGGAGCGTGCTTTTTCTTTTGCTGAGAGTGATGTATCCTGAAGTGCAATACTTGTTAACTGAGAAAGAGGTACCGGAATTACGTTATAGCCTTCAACTGTTCCATCTTCGAGAGGGTTGGTTTCATATTCAGCCAATCTAAGATTTTTAGAATCGAATGAATTAATATTTATTATTATTGTCCCGCCTTTTTTAAGATCGGAAAGATTTGTTTTTAAAGCAGCCGGATTCATAGCCACAAGAACATCCGGTTCATCTCCCGGAGTTTGTATATCCTTACTGCTGAAGTGAAGCTGAAATCCGCTGACTCCATAAGTTGTTCCAGCAGGCGCACGAATCTCTGCCGGATAATCCGGCAATGTGCTCAGATCGTTTCCAACAATCGCGGTTGTGCTTGTAAACTGAGAGCCGGTTAATTGCATTCCATCACCCGAATCACCGGCAAAGCGAACAGTTACATCAGTTAATTCTAATAATTCTTTTTCCATGGTTGAGTATTTACATTATTGTTGTACAAATTGTTTCATTTATTAAGGGTTAAATAAAATAAGAGAGTTTATTGCTCGTATATACATCACGGAGGAGAGTACCAGGAATAAAATTTTAATCAACCCTTTCCTTTCGGACTCCTTTGTTTGACTAACCTTAAGTAAACTTAAAAAAGCCCTTAGCTATTGTCAAATACTAATGAATGACCAATGTAATAGAAATGATTGAGAAGAAGAGATATTATCACTTAAATAATAAAGTGAGACTCACTTTCCAAGGTGAGTTGATGATTTGAAGATTCGTTGGATGTAATTTGTTTTAAACGTAATCATCATTTAATTTTGAATTAAAACTTGGGCTTTAATGTCAGCACCAGCAATAATCTCAGATCTCATTGAACGTTTCGAAAGAAACATCTCATCTTATAAATCAGGTTTATATAATGAAACACAGGTAAGACTTGAATTCATCAATCCATTCTTTGAAGCTTTAGGATGGGATGTTAGTAACGTAAAAGGTTATGCGGAAGCTTATAAAGATGTTATCCATGAATATTCTCAGAAAACAGGAGATACGGTTAAAGCTCCTGATTATTGTTTCAGGATTGGGGGAACACGAAAATTTTTTGTTGAAGCAAAGAAACCAGGCGTTAATGTTAAAGAAGATATCCATCCGGCATTTCAGTTAAGAAGCTATGCGTGGTCTGCTAAACTTCCTTTAAGCATACTTACGGACTTTGAAGAGTTTGCAGTTTATGATTGTCGGATTCCGCCCAACAAAAATGATAAAGCTTCAAACGCAAGAATATTTTTTATTACCTATGATCAATACATTGAAAAGTGGGATGAACTAGAAAGCATATTTTCACTCGAAGCCATTCGTAAAGGTTCATTTGACAAATACGTTGAATCCAACAAGAAGAAAAAAGGTACCGCAGAAGTTGATGAAACTTTCCTTAAAGTAATTGAAGAATGGAGATTTCAGCTTGCAAAGAATATCGCTATAAGAAACCTGAAGCTGACAACGAGAGAATTAAATTATTCTGTTCAGAAGATTATAGACAGGATAATTTTCTTAAGGATTTGCGAGGACAGGGGCATTGAAGAATATGGACAACTTCTTACTTTGCTTAATGGTGTTAATGTTTATGCAAGATTGATTCAGATTTTTACAAGAGCAGATGAAAAATACAATTCAGGTTTATTCCACTTTGAAAAAGAGAAAGACAGAATTGAAGACCCTGATGAATTAACTCCTAAACTTGATATAGATGATAAAGTATTAAAAGAAATAATAAAAAATCTTTATTACCCTGAATCCCCTTTTGAGTTTTCGGTTCTGCCAGCAGATATACTTGGACAGGTTTACGAGCAGTTTCTTGGGAAAGTAATAAGACTAACTTCTGCACATCACGCAGTTGTTGAAGAAAAACCAGAGGTTAGAAAAGCAGGAGGAGTTTATTACACTCCAACATACATTGTGGATTACATAGTACAAAACACACTCGGCAAACTATTGAACCCCCTCGTTCCCCCATTTCTGAAAGGGGGGAGGGATTTTCAGTTTCCCCCCTTAACCAAAGGGGGGACAAAGGGGGGTTCAAAACACCCAAAGAAGTTGCTAAACTTAAAGTCTTAGATCCTGCCTGCGGCTCAGGCAGCTTTCTTATACAGGCTTATCAGTATTTACTCCACTGGCATTTGCAGTATTATACAAACAATCGCGATGTGCCCTCCCCTTTGGCAAAGGGGAGGAAAAAGGAGGGGTTCTCTCCTGTTTATGAAGCCTCAAACGGTGAATTGAGACTTACAACTGCCGAAAGAAAAAGGATCCTTCTGAATAATATTTACGGAGTTGATATTGATTCGCAGGCTGTTGAAGTAACAAAGCTTTCTCTGCTTCTTAAAGTTCTTGAAGGTGAAAGTGAAGAATCTCTTACAAACCAGATGAGAATGTTCCGTGCAAGAGCTTTGCCTGACCTTGGCAGTAACATTAAATGCGGCAACTCTTTAATTGGCACCGACATTTTTGATGACAATTTAATATTTGAAAAATCAGAGAATGAATTATCATATGAAAACTTTTTACAAATAAATCCATTTGATTGGGAAAAAGAGTTTAAAGAGATCATGAATGCAGGAGGATTTGATATTGTAATTGGGAATCCACCTTATGTGAGACAGGAATTACTTGGAGATTTTAAAGGATATTTTGAAAGCAACTATAAAGTTTATAATGGTATTGCTGATCTTTACTCATATTTTATTGAGAGAGCTGTTAAGCTATTAAAAGAAGGAGGATATTTTGCTTACATAGTTTCTAACAAATGGATGAGAGCTAACTATGCTGCTCAATTAAGAGAATGGTTAAAGAAACAGAATTTAGTTGAGCTAATTGATTTTGGTGATCTTCCTGTTTTCAAAGGTGCTACCACTTATCCCTGCATTTTAACTATTAAGAAAGATAAACCGGAAAATGAATTTGATTTTGCTGAAATAAAAAATTTAAATTTTAATGATCTCAGGGAAGAAGTAAATAAGAATAGATTCAAAGTGAATTTACAAAAGCTTGATTCTTCAGGATGGAAATTAGTTGAAGAAAATGTATCTGGACTGCTTAATAAAATTGCTTCACAAGGAATTCCATTAATTAAATATGCTGATGGGAAAATTTTTTATGGAATTAAAACCGGATTAAATAAAGCATTTGTAATTGATGAAGAAACAAAAAGAAAATTGATAAAAGAAGATGTTAAAAGTAAAAAACTGATAAAACCATTCTTAGCTGGAAGAGATATAAAAAGATATTTACCTCCCATTGTGATGAATTATTTAGTCTTAATTCCAAAAGGTTTTACAAATAAGAATTCAAATAATTCCAAGAATCCCTGGAAATGGTTTAGTGAAAACTATCCTGCTATTGCAAATTATTTAAGCCAGTTTGAAGATGAAGCAAAGAAAAGGTACGATAAGGGAGATTATTGGTGGGAATTAAGAGCTTGTGATTATTATGAAGAATTTGAGAAACCAAAGATAATTTATCCAAACATTTGTAAACAAAATGAATTTACATTTGATACTGATAACTTCTATACAAATCAGAAATGTTTTATCATTTCAGTAGATGATAAGTATTTATTGGGTTTGCTTAATAGTAGTTTGTTTTTCTTTTTATTCAGATCTATTCTTCCAAAGCTAAGAGGTGGATTCTATGAGCCAAGCTATGTTTTCTTAAAAGACTTTCCTATAGTTGAGGCTGATAATATAGAAATGAAAAAAACAATTGCTAAAAAAGCTGAAGAAATGTTGAGAATGAATAAAGAAAAATTAAAAGGAAAAACATCCCAGGAAAAAACTGCACTCCAACGACAGATAGAAGCAACAGATAAACAAATAGACCAGCTTGTTTACAATCTTTATGAATTGACGGAAGCAGAAATAAGGATTGTGGAGGGGGAATAAAAAAGCCCATTGATCTGGCGATCAAGGGCTTCGCTTCCTTAAGTGCAAGGTATGGGGGAGACCTTACACAGAAGCAAACTGAATTTAATAATTAGTTATTCTAATTCCAAAATTTGGGAAGATATAAGGATTGTGGAGTTATCTTGTTTGAAATGAAAACATTAATTCACATTCCTTAGATTCTACTGCTCCAATATTGCGGTTTTCGTTTCTGATGCATGACAGTAAGTATATAAATATTTTCCTTTTCAATTCTATATAGTATTGAATAAGGAAATTTAATTACAACAGCTTTACGAATATTTTCTTTAATTATTGGGTATGCTAATGGATTTGCTTTTATAATTCTTATACTTCTATTTATTTCAGTTACAAAGGACTTACCAAGACCGAAAACTTGTTCATCATAATAATCTCTTCCACTTAAAAATTCTTCTCTGGCTAATTTATGAAAATAGATATGACTCATTTATATTTTGAAATAGCTTCTCTTATCACCATTTCACTATCAATCACTACATCTTTACCTTCCGATATTTGTTTATATCTGTTAAGTGCTTCATTTATCCAGACATCCTCAACATCTTTATCAGCCTCTCCTTCGAGACTCTCTAACAGTTTATAAGTAATTATAGCTTTTTCCTTTGGTGATAATTTCATCAATTCGGCTTCTAACATTTCTAAATTCATATCGTCCTCATTTTTTTTAATTAAAAATATTAATTCACATTATGTAAATATTTATGGCTGCTTTGCCTTAACTTATAATAAAATACTAATTCACATTTTTAATAATCTCATAAAACTCATCTGCATTTACAAAACCTGTAATTCTTTTCACTTCATTCCCTTCAGAATCAAGAATTAAAACTGTTGGTACACCAATAATTTTATATTTTTTCCTTAATGCTTCAACTTCATCAGAAAGGGATTTTGTCAAATCAGCTTTGAATGTGTAAAACTTTTTTGATTCTTCAATCACTCTGGCATCTGAAAATGTAAACGCATCAAGCTCTTTGCAGGGTATGCACCAATCAGCATAAAAATCTATAATTACTCCGGAAGCATTAATCTCTTTGGGAATTACTCCTTCAGTGTAAGGTTTCCAGTCAACAGAATTTTTATCCTCAGGAATGAATGCATAAACTGCAACCGCAAGTATCAATACAGAAAAAACAATCTTAAAAATTCTGAAACCCTTTACACTGTTTGCGAGCTTTTCAACAAACAAAAGCCAAACAGCAACAAACAACATATAAGCTGGAAGAACATACCCGCTGATTGAATCAGGAATAAGAGGAAGTAAAAAGTAGAGAGCCATTCCTATCAATATAAAACCAAAGATATGCTTAACTGCATCCATCCACTCACCTGCTCTTGGTAGCTGTTTAATCTTACCGGAAAAAACTGCAAGAAAGAGGTAAGGAAATCCTAATCCTACAGCAAGAACAAAGAATAAAAGAAAACCAAAGTAAGGATCTCCTTTAGCAGCAACATAAGTTACAAGTCCGATTACAAAAGGACCGATGCAAGGTGCTGCAACAATTCCCATTGTTAATCCCATAAAGAAAGCACCATAATAACCCTGCTTAGCTCCACCTGCTTTCTGCACAAGGCTATCAGGCAGCTTAAATTCATAAACTCCGAACATACTAAGTGAAAGAACAATGAAGATTAAAGCAATACCAATTATTACAATTGGGCTTTGAAGCAGCACGCCAAAAATGGCTCCGGTTAATGCTGTAACAACACCAATGATTGAATAAGTAACAGACATTCCGATTAGAAAGAGAAGTCCCATCATAAAAAGTTTGCCGGTGCTTCCTTCACTTTGTCCGCCAAAGTATCCGATTGTAATTGGGATTAAAGGATAAACACAGGGAGTAAGATTAAGTGCAAGGCCACCAAGAAAAACAAGCAGCAAACCTAAGAACAACCCGCTTCCTTCAAGAGTTGATGAAATAATATCATCTTCTTTTTCACTTTCTCCTAGAAGAGAAGAGTATGAGAGATCAATATTCTTAAAAATTTCCTGGTTAATTTCATTTACAACAGATTGTTTATCTGCAACTGTAACAATTAAAGTATCCTGAACCGAAGTTGGTGCAAGACAGGATTTATCATTGCAAGCCTGGTAATCAAGATTAATAATTAAAGGATATTCGCCAGGTTTAATATCTTTTGTTACCTCAACCAAGGCTCCGATATATATTTCTCCTTCATAAACTGCTAAAGGATTTTCTGAAAAATCAAAAGTAAAATCGTGCGGTTTAGGATAAGCTGCTTTGGAAATTTTAAAATGATCTGATTGTAAAGTTAACTCAGTCGGGATTAAATAATCTTCATAAGGTTTATTTGAATTGATATGCCAGGTATCTTCAATGTTTACCTTTACTGCAAGCTTAACTTCACTTCCCCGGTAAACTTTATCAAAAGATAAATAACTTTTTATTTTTACATGATCCTGCTGCAAACCGAATTGGGCAAAGGTCTTAATAGATGCTATTAGTAATATGATTATCAATATTATATTTTTTTTCATTTTTAACTTTCGGATTTAGTCATTAGTCATTGGTCAATAGTCATTATGAACAAAAATTGCAAACTGCCAACTGATGACTGCCTACTGAGATTGCTTCTCCCGATGAACCTGTCTGCCGACAGGCAAGATCGGGATCGCAATGACAAAATATCTGATTTTCCCATCTTCCATCTTCCATTTAACATCTTCCATCATCCATCATCCATCTTCCATTAAAAACTCGCTTCCTTACCTTCTCCATCTTTGCACAATCGGGTATCTTCTGCCATATCCAAATGCTTTAGAAGAAACTCTTAATGCCGGGGCAGCTTGCCTTCTTTTAAATTCATTATCATCCACCATTTTTAAAACTTTCTTTACCATTTCTTTTTCACCAATAATTGAAGTTATTTCTTCAATCTCTTTATTCTCTTCAAGGTACATTCTTAATATTTTGTCTAGCAGATCATAAGGTGGCAGTATATCCTGATCTTTTTGCCCGTGGCTTAATTCTGCGGAAGGAGCTTTGTCAATTATCGCCTGAGGAATTATCTCTTTTTCTCTGTTTACATAATTTGCAATTCTGTAAACATCTGATTTATACACATCTGCAATAACAGCAAGACCACCGCACATATCACCATATAAAGTAGAATACCCTACCGCCATTTCCGATTTATTACTTGTTGTTAAAAGTAAATAATCAAACTGGTTTGAAACAGCCATTAAGTAAACTGCACGTATTCTTGCCTGGATATTTTCTTCAACAATTTTTCGTGGTTCCTCTGTAACAACCGGAGATAACATTTTCAATGCTTCTTTAACAACAGGCTGAATAGAAATATTTGATGATGAGATTCCTAAATTCTTAATAAGTTTCTCTGAATCAGAAATGCTTCCTTCAGTGGAATATTTTGAAGGCATCATTATAACATGAACATTTTCCGGTCCAACAGCTTTTACTGCAATATAAGCGATAAGAGCAGAGTCAATTCCTCCGCTTAAACCTATGAGAACTTTTTTAAATTTTTCTTTTACACAATATTCTCTTAAACCATATATCAGCGCATTAAGAGTTTCTTTCTCAAAGTTTCCTTCCGTTTTTATAACTGGTTTATATTTTTCTTTTGTATCGAAGATGAAATAATCTTCATCGTATGATTTACCAAGCTTTACAAGATTACCATCTGCGTCAAAACACATGCTTGCACCATCAAATATCAATTCAGCCTGTGCTCCTACAGTACATACATAAGCAAGAGGCACTCTTTCAGTTTTGGAAAGAACTGAAAGCATATTTTTCCTGCTTTCTCTTTTACTGAATGAATAAGGGCTTGCAGAAATATTAATAATAACAGATGCACCTTCCTCAATCAATTCTTTAACGGGATCAAAGCTGTATCTTTGCTTATACCAGTAATCAGCATCATTCCAGATATCTTCGCAAATAGATATTCCAAGTTTCTCTCCTTTAAATTCATGAATATGAACATTCCTTGCCGGATCAAAATATCTCATTTCATCAAAGACATCGTAATTAGGTATTAAAGATTTATGCTGAACGAACTGCACTTTTCCATTATAGCAAAGTACGGCCGAGTTATGAATATCTGTTCCGATATTATCATCACCCTCTGTAATTGTTCCCAATAATAAACCTGCATCTCCGGTCTGCGATGCTGCTTCAAACAGGGCTTTTGTAGATGCAAGACGGAATTCTTTTTTCTCAACAAGATCTAAAGGAGGATAACCGATAAGAGATAATTCAGGAAAGGTAACAAGCTCGGCACCATCTTTAACAGCTTTCCTGTAACAATTAAGTATCTTTGATTTATTGTTTTCAATATCACCGATAATTGTATTTATTTGGCAGAGAGCTATTTTCATTTGATAATCTACTGTTCTTATTATAGTAAAAATAGAAAAGTAAGCAAGATTTTACAATCAACAATTATGTTCACTTTAGAATAGTGATTTTTCCGTACTTCAAATATGTGAACCGATTGAAACATTTTCTTAACCTTTTTATCACAATTTTCTTATAATTACATAACGAACTTAAAATGGAGACAAAAATGAATAAAAAATTATATCGTTCCTCAAAAGACAGGATGCTTGGAGGAGTTGCTGCAGGATTGGCTGAATATTTCAGCATTGACCCGACACTTGTAAGAGTCCTCTTTGTAGTTACTCTTTTTTTAGGCGGAACAGGAATTCTTGCATATATTGTTTTATGGATTGTTGTACCTGAAGAGCCAATTAAATTTCCAAATACGGAAACTGCAAGTGAGAAACCTGAAACCGAAACTGATTCAACAAAGCAGGAAAACGAGTTTGATGCGACGAAAGCATATTTCGCTTCTATTGATAAAAGAAGAGAGAAAAGAAGAATGACCGCAGGATTTATTCTGCTTATTCTGGGAATAATTTTTCTCGCTGATAATTTTATTCCAAGAATTAATATTGGTGAATTCTGGCCATTGCTATTAGTAGCTGCAGGAATTGGTATTCTGCTGAATTCAAAAAATAAAACCTATAACCTGTGAGTTTTAAAAATGAAAACTAAACACTTATTCTGGGGATTTTTATTTATAACTCTCGGCACTCTTATTCTAATAAATAATTTTACTTCAATAAATTTTTACTGGCTGAACATCTGGCAATTCTGGCCACTATTTTTAATTCTTATAGGAATATCCCTTTTAATAAAACAGGAAGCCATAAGAGCAATTCTAATAAGCTTAACAGCAATTGTACTTGGAGCCGCAATTTTTTCAACTGTTAAATTAGGATGGGGATATTTTAGAGAAGAAGTATTTATTGATGGCAATCATAGAGAAATAAGGGATGAAGATAAAAATCTTGAAACAAAAGTTTTTGAAGAGCGCTTTGATGAAAATATAAATTATGCTTCACTGCATTTTGAAGGAGGTGCTGGCTCATTTAAAATCGCTGATACAACTAACAAGCTGTTTTCTGCTGTTACCAAGGGATATGATAATAATTATAATCTTACCAGGCTTGATGAAGATGATAATGTAAAACTGCATTTTGAAAATAAGAGAGAACGATTTTTTATTTTCAGAGGGAAAAATAAGAATAGAGTTAATATAAGTCTTAATGCAAACCCTGTTTGGAAAATGAATTTTGATCTTGGTGCAGCAGCATCTGAATTCGATTTCAGGAAGTTTAAAGTAGAAGACCTTGATATTGATATTGGTGCAGCTAAACTGGAAATAATTTTAGGTGATTTATTGGATTCATCAAGAGTGGAAATTGATGCGGGAGTATCATCAATTGAGATTTCTGTCCCTCAAAATGTTGGCTGTGAAGTTAATGCAGATATTGTTTTATCTAAAAAAGATTTTGAAGGATTTAACAAAACAGGAGATAATCTTTACAGAACCGATAATTTTGAAACTTCAGCAAAAAAGATTTATATGAATATTGATACAGGGATTTCATCTATTAAGATTAAAAGATATACGGGTAATGCGTGGTGAAAACGTCATTGCGAATCCCGATTTATCGGGATGAAGCAATCTAACAAGCTAATTACCAGAAGCAATTTAGAGATTGCTTCGCTCGAAGACCTGTCTGTCGACAGGCAGGCTCACTCGCAATGACAACTCACAACGCTCACAGTAGCTTGGTTCAAGAAGTTTTAAGTTTAGCTTTCTTTTTACTTTGTACTTTTTTCCTTCTTGAACTTACACTTGAACTTGAACTTTTCCCCGGCTTCCAAAGATGCTTATCCAATTTTATACAGTCATCCTTATCAAACTCAATTCCTTCCGATCTTAAAAGCTCCTCCATTAAATCATAACTACCGAAGTGCAATTTTCCTGTAAGAGCACCAAATCTATTAACAACCCGATGACAAGGTAAACCCGAATCTTTTGCTCCATTCAAAGCCCAGCCAACTGTTCTGGCTGATGAACGGATTCCACAAGCCTCAGCTATATCTCCATAAGTTGCAACTTTACCGTATGGAATTTTTGCAACAATCTTATAGACTTTATCAAAAAAATCGGCTTTCTTTTTTATAGTTTTCTTTTTTCTCTTCATAAAAAATTGTCAAACAAAAACTATGATATGTATTTTTCATTAAGATATAAAATTTGAATATATTTTATTCAGTCTAAAACAATTTCCTCATCTTAATGATAAAAAAGTTTGAGCTTATTAAAATATGGTTTAAGGAGTATTATAAATCCTGCAGACCTCAACCTGAATATATTGAAAAGGATGAAATATTTTATGTATACGGTCATCGCGGTTCACCAGTTAAAGAAATAGAAAACACTATCCCATCTTTTGAAAGAGCTTTGAATGAAGGAGCTAATTCAATTGAAATGGATTTATGCATTACAAAAGATAATGAAGTGGTTTTATGGCACGATTGGGATCCGAATGAACCAAAATCAATTTTAAGGGAATCCGGTTTTGAATCCCCGCTAAAATATAAACCACACCCTCCCTCAGCACTGGATAAGTACAGAAGACCGGTTAAGGAATTAACTTTAACTGAGTTCATGAAAAATTATGATTATAAAAAAAGAAAAGGAACCTCGCATCCTGCTAAAGCTGAAAAGCCTGTATTAAGAGATTTCTTTAAATGGGCAAAAGACAAAAAGCAACTAAGGAGTGTCTGTTTTGATATAAAAGTCCCGGAAGATGAACCGAATCTCGCAGTCTCCATTTTAGATCACCTAAAGAAATTTATCGATGAATTTAATCCTCATTATAATTTTATTATTGAAGCCGCCGAGAAGGAAGTTTTAAAAACGGTTAAAAAGAAATTCCCCCAATTTTCTTATTGTTTGGATATTGAACCGCCGCTTGGTTTTATTTTAGATCCGAAGGATTATAGTTCTGTTAAAGCAGCTATTGAACATAAGAATGATTTTGCTTTGGCATTCAGACCAAGTAAAATAACCATAGCAAACTATACAACATTCAGAAGGATTGTTCGCTATGATGCAAAACTAAGAGCCGAGCATAATAAAAATCATCCGGAATTTCGTGTAGAAAAATTATTGGCAGGAACCGTTAATAAAAGAAAAGAGCTTAAATGTATAGTGGGGCTTGGGACAGGAGGAATACAAACAGATTTCCCTGAAAGGTTAAGAAGGATTGCGGAAAAAGCTGGTTTAAGACTATAATAAAAGGATTCTTCTAAAAATATTCAGATAATTATTTCTTTTCTTCCAAATCTCAACAGACCAGGCATTCCCAAATATTTAGTATAATTTTTAGCAGAATTTATAATCGCAAGTTTTTTAGATTCGCTCAATTCGATAAACAGGTTCGTGTCAATGATAACTGCACTTTTAGTAAGAGTTCTTTTCCAAGTGCCAACTACACGGCCATCTAAAATTATTACTATTCCATTACCGGCAACAATTTGTTTAAGATATTTCGGATCGAGAATTGCTGGATGGTTTTTATAGGCAATTGTATATTCATCATAAACGGGGATCAAATGAGCTACAGGAATGTTTTTCTTTTCAGGCTGAACATCAGGTGAGAACCAAAAACTTTTTCCATCTATTACTTCTTCTTCAAATTGATGCTTTATCATTTCCAGGCCTGCTTTTGCATCAGCGACAGTTAACCCTGACCACCAGGAAAAATCTTTTAAAGTAGCGGGACCGTGACTGGAAAAGTATCGCTTTGTAAGTTCTGCCAGAGCTTCGTCCCGTTTAAGAGAAATAGTTTTCGGAACTCGTTCATCAAGAAGAGCATAAGTATGCTGTTTACCTTGCAATGCCCCGCTGCAAATTAAACCATCCAGTTCAGCCCGCATCATAAGAAAAGATAAACGTATTCTTTCTTCTGTAATTGATCGTAAACCAGACTGCTGCAGTTTAATCGCAAGCTCTTGCCGAGTAAGTTGTTTACCTTTTAAAGATTTTTTAATGATAGCATTACTTTTTGCAAAAACTGAATCATCTAATTTCAACTTGCGGTAATAAGAAGAGCAGATTTTATTAACACGCGGTCCGGTGAGTTTTAACATCCACCTTATATCAGCAGGAGTAACAAAATGCCAGGTTGGACGCATAACATGTGTACGCAGGATTTCCCCTTGGGCAAAAGCTTTATCTATTTCAGTTTCAGTAATACTTTTTATCCTTTGAGAAATTCCCCACTTCGCTCCCGCATACTCTTGTGCCTGAACAGCACCAAGCCACTTTACAACCTCTTGAGGAGTTTCAAACTTAGTTCCAACAAGATGATGATTGTAAAGTCGTTCATGAACTATATCTACTCTAATCCTTTTCTTCAATTCATTCTAAAGTTTAAAAGGAAATTGTTAATAATCTTATTTTAACTTGATGCTGATAAGGTATATTTTTATTTCAATTAAAATAAAGTAAGATTATATTATTTAATAACTTTAAAAAGAAAATGTTATTTAAGAAACATCCGGTTATTTATTCTTTAATAATTTCTCCATTTATTCTTTATATTATTTTATTAGTACCATTACCATCAGGTAACACTCCTGAAATCAGCACTAAAAAACCTTTTGTCTGGAACCAGGATGAATTGTGGAACTCTCTTGAAATTAAATTTATCAGCGCTTTATCTTCCGGATGTGATAAACTGAATTTACAGATTGATTCATTATTTAATGAAGCCGAAGTAACGCTAAATAAAATTTCGCAAAATAATTTGAATCCTGTCAATAATAGCTTCAATAAATTAGAATCATTAATTTTTGAACTGGCTCCTCTTGTTGGTGCTTGCAATAAATATTTCCAACCATTTGTTAGTTTATATTCCAGAATGAGGAATGAAATTAAAGAACAATCCCAGGACTGGGATTTAAATTCCGTAATATCAAGAAATACTATTTACAGACTTTTATATGGTGGAAGAACTGCCATTGAAGAAATAATGCTTCAGATGCCGAATGAAAAAGTTCCTTCTTTGATAAAAGGAATTGAGGAGTTTTCTACTGCACCCGGCTTTCAGGTTTTAGGTATTACAGTTCACAGTGGAGATATACTTGTTTCCCGTGGTGGCGCTCCAACATCTGCTCTAATTGCCAGAGGGAATGATTACCCGGGAAATTTTTCTCATGTTGCTTTAGCTTATGTTGATTCACGAACAAATAATATATCAATTATTGAATCGCACATTGAAAGGGGTGTTACAATTTCTTCTTTACAAGAATATTTAAATGATAAAAAACTAAGGATACTGGTTCTTCGTCCTCGCTTTGATCTTCAGGAAATATCATCGGATTCTATGCTTCCGCATAAAGTTGCAACATATGCTTACAAAGATGCACAGCAAAGACATATCCCTTATGATTTTGAAATGAATTATAAAAAGGATGATAAATTTTTCTGTTCAGAAGTTGTTTCTGCAAATTATAAAAAGTATGGTATCAATCTTTGGAAAGTGATTTCAATTATTTCTTCACCGGGAACAAGACAGTGGCTATCTGATTTTGGAGTTAAATATTTTGAAACTCAAGAACCTTCCGATCTCGAATATGATCCACAGTTAACGGTGGTTGCAGAATGGAGGGATTCAGAAACCTTGTATAAAGATCACCTTGATAATGCCGTTACTGAAATTATGCTTGAAGAAGCTGACAGCGGTAAGACTTTGAGTTATTCATGGTTTATGCTTCCTGTTGCAAGAGTGGTAAAGCTTTATTGCATTATACTAAATCAATTTGAAAAAGTTGGACCAATCCCTGAAGGAATGAGTCCCGAAGCAGCATTAAAAAACTCATACTATTCAGACGAACATAATAAGATTAAAAATAGTCTGGTAAAGCTTGCAGATGAATTTAAAAAACAAAAAGGCTATACTCCACCTTATTGGGAATTACTTAGAATGTCGAGGATTGCAAAACTAAATTTGAATAAAGAATAATAATTTTTTCAACCTCTTGATTCTTTAATAATTATTAAGCAAGTTTTAAGTGCTTTTGAGAGGCAGGAAAAACAGGGAGATACGAAATGGGTTTTCTGCTAATGTATTAACCTTCCGAGAAAATATGAGCTTGGGTTGAATCATTCTTAGTTTTAAATTACTTAATCTTAAAAACTTATTTGAGGGTTGTATGAAAAACATAGTTACATTACTTTTTGTTCTTTCTTCATTATGCTTTCCACAAGACTTTTGGGAACAAACAAATGGACCTTATGGCGGAAATGTTAATGCATTAGCAATCAATTCAAATGGGGAAATTTTTGCAGGAACAAACGGTAGAGGAGTATTTCGATCTACTAATAATGGAGGTAATTGGACTGAAGAAAATATTGGTTTACCAACATATACTAATGTTTTATCTTTAGCAATTAATTCAAACAATCACATTTTTGTGGGAACAAGTGGTAGTGGGATTTTCCGATCCATAGATAATGGAGAAAGCTGGGCACAAATAAATATTGGTTTACCTTCATTATCTGATTTCAGAGACTTAGCAATTAATTTAAGCGATTATATTTTTGCTGGGACTGATAATGGAGTATTTCGTTCTACAGATAATGGGGAAAACTGGGAACAAATAAATAATGGTTTAACAGCTAATTATATTTTTTCACTAGCAGTCAATTCAGACAATCATGTTTTTGCAGGAGCTTATGGGGGCATTTTCCGTTCAACCAATAACGGTGAAAACTGGGAACAAATAAATAATGGTTTATCAACAGATCTTTCAATTGTTTCTTTGGCAATTAATTCAATTGGACATCTCTTTATCGGAACTGGTGATGGAATATTTCGTTCAACAAATAATGGAGAGAACTGGACTTTAATAAATAGTGCATTGTCTACTGGTGATGAAGTTCAATGTTTAGCAATTAATTCAAACGATTATATTTTTGCTGGAACGAGGGACGGAATATTTCGCTCTACAGATAATGGTGACAATTGGTTTGAAATAAATAATGGGTTACCGATTCAATTTGTCTTGGCCTTAGCAATCAATTCAAGTAATCATATTTTTGCTGGTACTAGAGCGAGTGGAATATTTCAATCTACAGATACTGGCGAAAATTGGAATCAAATTAATATTGGTTTAACAGCTAATGTTGTTTATTCACTAGCAATCAATTCAAATGGAGATATTTTTGCAGGTACAAGTCGATCTACAGATAATGGAGAGAATTGGACTGAAGTATATAACGGACTAACAGAATTTCCCATTGTCTTATCCTTAGCAATTAATTCAAGCAATCACATTTTTGCTGGAACTGATAATGGAGTATTGCACTCTACAGATAATGGAGCGAATTGGACTGAAGTATATATTGGTTTTCCAGTTTCATCTTTAGCAATTAATTCAAACAATCACATTTTTGCTGGAACTGATAATGGAGTTTTTCGTTCTACGGATAGTGGAGACCATTGGACTCAAATAAATAATGGGTTACCAAATGGACAGGTTGGTGCATTAACAATCAATTCTAACGGTTATATTTTTGCAGGAACATTTAATAATGGAATTTTCCGCAGCACAGATAATGGAGAGAATTGGACTGAAGTAAATAACGGACTACCTGAATTTCCTATTATATCATTAGGGACCAACTCTATAGACCAAATCTTTGCAGGAACTTTTAATAATGGAATTTTCCGCAGCACAGATAATGGAGAGAATTGGACTGAAGTAAATATTGGCTTACCTCAAATTACTTATGTTTTATCTTTAGCAATTAATTCAAGCAATCACATTTTTGCTGGAACTGATAATAATGGAGTATTTCATTCTACTGATAACGGAGAAAACTGGTCTGAATTAAATAATGGTTTGAATAATATTTTTGTTCCTACTTTAACAGTCAATCCAAGCGGTTATATATTTGCAGGTACTAATGCAGGAGTTTATCGCAGTATAAATTCGACAACATCTGTCGAAGATGAAAATAACTTTACGCCTTCTATATTTTCATTAAAACAAAATTATCCAAATCCTTTTAACCCAAGCACAAAAATAAATTACTCAATCCCGCAATCAGGTTTTGTATCATTAAAAGTTTATGATGTGCTTGGCAAAGAAATATACACATTAGTTAATGATGAGAAACAAATAGGCAGTTATGAAGTTGATTTTAATGGAAGTAATCTTCCTAGTGGTGTTTATTTTTACAGAATGCAAGCAGATGATTTTGTTGAAACAAAAAAAATAATTTTGATAAAATAATAAATGGATAACAAGCCGACTCAACTCCAGCATCAAACATTTTTGGGAGGAACCAATGAAAGCAAAAAACATATTCTTCTTTTTTCTAATCTGTCTATTAATTTCAACAAATATAGGAAAAGCACAGTGGGTGCAAACCAACGGGCCCTACGGGGGACATATTGAATCATTTGCTGTTGTTGGCACGAATCTCTTTACTGGTACTTGGCATGGCGGTGTCTTTATTTCCACCGACAACGGCACAAGCTGGGTCAATACCGGCTTGACAAATACTTCTGTCATTTCTCTCGCGGTCTCCGGCACGAATCTCTTTGCCGGGACTTGGGATGGAGTCTTTCTTTCCACCAATAGCGGTGCAAGCTGGACTTCTGTCAATACCGGCTTAACAAATACTTTTATCCAAGCTCTTGCTATCTCCGGCACGAATCTCTTTGCGGGGACTAATACTGGTGTCTTTCGTTCCACCAACAACGGAATAAACTGGAATGCCGTTAATAACGGCTTGACTGATCTTGATATAGAATGTTTTCTGTTCAGCGGCACGAATATCTTTGTAGGGACTAATGGTGGTGGTATCTTTATTTCCACCAACAACGGCACAAGCTGGACTGCAGTCAATACCGGCTTGACTAATCTAGAAATAGAATGTTTTCTGGCCAGCGGCACGAATATCTTTGTAGGGACTAGTGGTGGCGGTGTCTTTATTTCCACCGATAATGGCTCAAGCTGGGTCAATGCCGGCTTATCAACAAGATTTGTTCATGCTCTTGCTATCTCCGGCACGAATCTTTTTGCGGGGACTTCTATTAGCGGTGTCTATCGTTCGACCAACAACGGTACAAGCTGGACTCAGGTCAATACCGGCTTAACAACAAGATATGTTTATGCTCTTGCTGTCTCTGGTATGAATATCTTTGCTGGTACATTATTCGGCGGCGTGTTTCTCTCAACCAACAACGGTGCAAGCTGGATTGCGATCAATAACGGTGTGACGACAAGTGTCCAATCAGTTGCCCTCACCGGCACAAATCTCTTTGCCGGTACTTATGGAGGTGGTGTCTTTAATTCCACCAACATCGGCGCAAGCTGGACCCCGACTAATACCGGGTTACCGATTGATATTTCTGTCTATGCTTTTGTCAGCTCAGGCACGAATCTCTTTGCCGGGACTAGTAGCCGCGTTTTTCGTTCCACCAATAATGGCACAAGCTGGACTGCGGTAAGTAGCGGCATGCCGAACACTGTTGTCTTAGCTCTTGCTGTCTCCGGCACGAATCTCTTTGCGGGGACTGTTAGTGGTGTCTTTATTTCCACAAACAACGGTGCAAGCTGGACCATGGTCAATAACGGCTTGACGAACACTTATGTCCGGTCTCTCGCAGTCTCCGGCACGAATCTCTTTGCCGGGACTACTAATGGTGTCTTTCTTTCCGCAAACAATGGGACAAGCTGGACGGAGGTTAATAACGGCTTGACGGACACTTATGTCTTTTCTCTTGCTGTCTCAGGCACGAATCTCTTTGCCGGAACTTATGGAGGTGTCTTTATTTCCACAAACAACGGTGCAAGCTGGACCGTGGTCAATAACGGCTTGACGAACACTTATGTCTGGTCTCTCGCAGTCTCTGGCACGAATCTTTTTGCCGGGATTAATGGCGGTGGTGTCTTCCTTTCCACAAACAATGGTACAAGTTGGATGGAGGTTAATAACGGCTTGTCAAATAGTATTGTGCAGGCTCTCGCCGTTTCTAACACGAATCTATTTGCAGGGACCTACGGAGGTGGGGTTTGGCGGCGTCCACTTTCAGAAATGATTGCTAATTTAATCACATTAATTTCACCAGGGGATAGTTATTCACCAGGTTACACTATTGCTACGTTAAACCCATTATTTTTTTGGAATGAGGTTACTTCAGCATCAAGCTATGGTTTACAATTGTATAAAGAAATTAATAATATTTACGAACTTATTTACAACTCTGATAATATAACTGCTACATCAATTGTCTTACCTGCCGGAACAATTTCTGATAATTCACAATATTATTGGCAAGTAAGAGGTAGAGTTGATAATAACTGGACTTCTTATTCTACACCTTATTATTTTAACGTTAATGTTGCTTCATTAACCCCAACTATATTTTTATCATCTTCAGTGATACAAGCTGGAGAAGAAATAACATTTTCAGGAATCAATTTTTCAATAAATAATCAAGCTAAAGCTATAATAACTTCCAATAATGGTTATAACACAACTATAACTGTAAATACTAATAACATCGGTTATTTAATTCACTCTTTAATTTTAACTGCACCGGGTAATTATACTATTTATTGTAAAGATATAAATACTGGATACTTATCAAACCAAAAATCTTTTGAAGTCCAAAACACAGCCAATTCTAATTTAATAATTATACTTCCTTATCCGGGATATCAGGCAAATATAAATGAACCTGTATTAGTAGAATGGAGGGATAAGCTTGAGACTGGAGCTGCATATCCTGTTGTTGGCAGTCAAAGAGGATATAATTATCTAATTGAAAAATCTTCCAACAATGGGAATAGTTGGGATGTTATAACTACAATAAGCGGTTTTGATGATATTGATAAAATAAAAACTTTTGATGTTGATGTTACTATTGCTGAGCCATCAAATTATTTAATCAGGGTTAAGGATGGATATGTAACAAACCGCATTACTGCAAATGTTCCTATTCAAATTCTTTCTACAACTACTTCCGATTTAATTGCAGATTTTATTTGGGATTATTCTTATCCTACAAATGTCGGTCAGCCAATAGGAGTTGCTGCTGATGGCACCGGGCGCTTTTACATAAAAGTTTCGGACCCGGGTAATACAATTTCTCAGGTTACATTTACTTTATTTGATGTTGATAATAATAATGAAACGCGAACCCTTGGTAAATTGAAAGAAGCAATAAATATTACTACTTATGATGAAGAAGCAAACAATGCTAATCAATTATCTATCACTATAGGTCAGCCGCAAGTTAATAACGAATTCTGGTGCTGGTATGTTGCACCGGATGATTTTATTGGATTGAATACTTCTATAAGTGATTTACCTTCGAGAGAAGTGAAGGTGAGAATAAAAACAGAATACCTTAGTGGTCCAGATATTGAAATAATAAAAAAAATTACAATTAAACGACTGCCTGTTGTTCTTGTGCACGGCTTTAATAGTTCCGTAACGATGTGGAATGAGTTTGCTCAAAATTCAGCATTTTCAAAATTTCGAAGATATAGATTAAAAATCGGACCACAAGAGAGTTATGCTTATAATGCCAGCAGAATTCTTATTCCTATGTTTCCACATTATGATGATCCCACATACTCAATACCTGCAATCATAAACGATTTTAGGAAGAGTAAGATTGCTTGTAACCAAGTCTTTTATGTCGGACACAGTATGGGTGGAATTGTTCTTCGATATGCTGAGACCTATAAACCAGAAAGTTTTCGCAATCAAAAAAATTATAATAAAGGTTATATAAATAAATTTATCACTTTGGATACGCCACATAAAGGTACTCCCTTTGCGAATTTTTTAGAATCATCATTACCGATTGTCTATGTAATCGATTATTTGTTATATGGAATTTCAGCTTTTGATAATTATTATACTAGGGATTTGTTTGGGCACATTGACGATATTCATCCTGCTATAAGAGACCTTAAAATGAACTCGTTTGATATAAACGCAACATTATATAAATCCCATGTTTTTGTTGGAGATATGATAGAGGGACAAGAGGATCTAACTAATATTTCAGAAAATATTGTAGAGAGTTTAAATATAAATCCAGGTTTTCGAGAATTGGCAGGTTATCTATTATATTACCTCCCAGCTGGAGGTGGATTAAAAGGATTATTAACTGTTTTCGATATTGACTATTATAACTTAAGTGGTAGTTCAATATCTAATTCTGATTTAATTGTTCCATTAAGTAGTCAACTTTCCGATTTACAATTAAACGATAGTAAAAAAACATATACAGTAAATTTTCACTCTGAAGCCACAGGAACTCCTTCGATTGAAATGAACTCTGCATCACAAGTTGCTTCGCTTTTGGACCAAAAAATGTCATCTCCCTTATGGGGAACTTTACCTGCTTTGCAACAATCAAGTTCAAATTTACATCCAAAAGAAGTAGTGCAAAATTTTTTAATGGATTCTACTTTTATTAATATATTGGCTCCGGGAGATTTTGATAGTTTATTTATTGACAGCGTATTTAATTTGACCTTTTCATTGTCAGATACTACCAACCTTAAGAAAATAAGTGTTTTTTATCAGGATAAATTCATTGAAGATACTATCGTACAAACCAATTACAATTATTCACTCTCAGTCAGCAATAATTATCTGGATACTCAAACAGTAGCTGTTTTGGCTTTATATTCTTTGAATGATTCAATTGTTGTAAGCAATAAAACTGTTTCCGTAATTATTAAATCAAATGATAACCCTATAACAATTAAATCTAAAGAGAATTTTATTTACTTGTTAAAGAATGAAGATTATTATCCAGAGGTTGACATATACTTTGATACGTTTATAGGTAAAATTGGTCGAGCGGGAACTGCTTTAAACCTTACTATTGCAAATCCAGATATTCTATCTCTTGATTACTATACAAAAAAAATTAAAGCTATAGATAATGGTGAAACTTTTGCCGTAATAGATTATAGAGGCTTGAAGGATACAGTTTATTTTAAAATTAATGGTGATATTACTACAGGAGTTGAGGAAGATCATAATTCTGCTAATTTAGTTTTACCAGATAAATTCGAATTATTCCAAAACTATCCTAATCCATTTAATCCAACAACCACTATAAAATATTCAGTTCCGCAAATAAGTTTTGTAAAAATACAGATTTATGATATACTAGGGAGAGAAGTTAAAAAACTTGTTAATGAAGAAAAATCACCTGGCAATTATGAAATAAAATTTAATGCGAACCAGTTTGCGAGCGGAGTCTACTTTTATAGAATGCAAACTGATAATTTTGTGGAAACAAAGAAACTTATTTTGATGAAGTAATAAGTTTTAACTAAGGATGCGAAAATTATTTATTGTATAATTACACAGATTAAGGTAAAGCAATGGCAGAAGATTCAAAAAGAAAATGCCCAGATTGTGAGAACATTGATATTAATTCTTTATTTAATAAGGGTAATGGGAGATGTCGCGAATGTGACGGAACTGGACATGATAAGGCAGCAGAAGCATTAGTTCAATTTGGAACTTTGGGATTAGAAGATGACAAAATATCTTGCCAAACATGTTCTGGAACTGGACAATGTCAGACTTGCGGAGGTACTGGTTATGAATATGATGATTAAAAGGAATAAAAATCATAACGTGAATAACTAAAATCCATTGCTTCTGTGTCAGGTCTCCCCCATACCTGTCACTTAAGGAAGCGAAGCCCCTGGTCGCCAGATCAGTGGGCTTTTTTATTAGCAATATTTTGCAAAATGATTAATCTTTTCAATTCTTACTAAACTTTAAAAGGAAAGCTTTTATAAACCTGTTTATATCCCCATCCATTACTTTTTGTACGTCAGAAGTTTCCTCATCTGTGCGGTGGTCTTTAACCAAATTGTAAGGATGAAAAACATAAGAACGAATCTGGCTTCCCCATTCAATTTTCATTTTGCCTTTTTCTATTTCATCTAACTGGGCATTTTGCTTTTCTAACTCAAGCTGATATAGTTTTGATTTAAGCAGCTTCATTGCATTAGTCTTATTCTGCGTTTGAGAACGTTCACTCTGGCAGGCTGCTACAACTCCTGTAGGTTCATGAGTTATGCGGACAGCAGTTTCAACCTTGTTCACATTCTGCCCTCCTTTTCCACCTGAGCGATAAGTATCAATCCTAAGATCAGCAGGATTAATTTCTATCTCTATTGTATCATCAACTTCAGGTATAACAAAGACAGAAGCAAAAGAGGTATGCCTTCTTTTGTTAGAATCGAACGGAGAAATTCTAACTAAACGATGAACACCACTTTCTGCTTTGAGATAACCGTAGGCAAATTCTCCTTCCACTTCTATTGTTGCACTTTTAATTCCCGCACCGTCACCTTCAAGCAGATCTATAATTCTCATCGTATAACCATTCTGTTCACCCCAGCGAAGATACATTCTCATAAGCATCTCAGCCCAATCCTGTGCTTCTGTTCCCCCGGCACCCGAATGAATTGTAAGAATACAATTTTTATCATCATCTTTTCCGCTGAGCATATTTTTTAACTCAGCATTTT
>CAZEWJ010000010.1:0-110462 GCA_964515875.1 uncultured Ignavibacteriaceae bacterium
TACTGACATTTCTAAATTGCTGAATGTACTGACATTTCTATCTTGCTAATACAAATAATTAATAAATGGTGTTTATTGCTTGACATTCAAATAGGAAAAGAGTAAGATAAGTTCGTATGTAGTAAAATAAACGTAAATATAAAAAATATGTAGTAAACACTTTATTTTATCTGCAGAATTATTTCAAAGGTATTTATAAACTATAACTTGGAAAGTATTTATGAGTGTTAGTAAGATAAACCCAATCTTTATGATAAATAAACGCTACAACTCTCTAAGTAAATCTGAAAAGCGTGTTGCTGAATATATACAAAAGCACATGGACGAAGCAGTTGTCTTAACACTGCAGGGACTTGCGAAGAAATGTGATACTAGTGATGCAACAGTTCTTCGTTTCTGTAGGTCTTTAGGATATATGGGTTTTGCTGACTTTAAAATCTCGTTGGTACCGGAACTACTTCGCAGCGGTAAAAAAGTTTATTTGGAAGTAGACAATAAGGATGGTGCAGGAGATATTAAAGAGGCATTGAAACGGAATTTTATTAATCAGGCTGAATCAACACTGAATAATTGTGATATTAAAATATTGAATTCGCTAGCTTTAAAAATTTCAAAAGCAAACAAGGTAATGATTATTGGCTTAGGCGGGTCTGCTGGAGTTGCACAAATCTTCTGCGATTCTCTTAATAGTCTTGGTATTTTCAGTAGCTTTTTGCAAGACCGCTCAATAATTCAGAATGTTGTTCCCATGTTGAAATCAAATGATGTATTAGTGGGTATATCTCACTCAGGGGAAACTGAAGAAGTAATTTCGGCTATAAAAACAGCTCGGGAATACGGAGCGGTTACTATTGGGATAACTAATTTTTTACCATCCGGATTAGCTGATGCAGCGCAGTTTCCACTTCTTACCGTCGTTCCTTCTAACTTATTGGGAAGTTATTCTTGTCAGGCAAGAATCTCACAACTAGTTATTCTAGAATTGATACTTTATGAAATTTCAAAGTTGCTCAAATCTGATTACTCTAAATTTAATTCAAGACAAAATAAATCATTTGTTATATCAAAACAATTAAACTTTCCTTTAGAAAAAGGAGGTAAAATTTAAAGGAAATTCTAATTAAATAATTTAATAAACCATTAACTACAGGAGTAAAAAATAATGAGAAAATTTATATTCTTTTTATTATTGGGCACCCTCATTTTATTTAGCACAGCAAATATTAAGGCAAATGTTTTTGCCTCTGCCATAACAGTCACATTTGATGGGACTTTTCCTGCAAATATTTCTTATAACCTCAATCAACCTGCATCTTGGGTGATTATTACTGTTTCAAATACTGCAGGATCTGGTGTAAAGACTATTACAATTAATTCAGGTAATGGCGTAAACGTCGGATTCAATGATGTAAATTGGGATGGATCTCTTGATGGGGGAGGAACAGCTACAAGTGGTGTTTGGGCAATTAACATACAGGCAGGTGATGATGTTGGTTCAGACGGGTATGAATTAATCAGCTATGATACAGGACCGGATAGCTGGTATTGGAGTTCATCTGGGGTAGCTAGCAATAGACGCGAAAATAGTCTTTATTTTGGTATGGCTTATGTCACAGAACGTACTGGCGGTACGTCGAGTAATGCAGGTGCCGCGCAAACTATAAAAGGGCTGTATTTGCATGATTCTCATGGCCGCTATTTTGGAGGCCAGCAGAATATAGCTTATGCAGAAGGAAATTCGGTGATCCCATGGGATACAATAACAGTAAGTGAAGGCTCTCCCTTTGGAGTTACAACAGGTCCAGACGATAGAGTATACTGTTTTGTACTTCCAAGCAACCTTGATTTTGTTAAGTACGGTGGATTAGCTGTTGGCGATGCCTTGTGGTCTCCCAATAGTGTAGAAACCATTCTGGATTTTAATGACCAGTCGAACCATAATAGTATATCCGACGCCATAGTTGTTGGTTTGGGTTCAGCCCGAGTGCTTTATACAGTTGAGCAGACGAGCATTAGGACAGGTTCGGATAATGATATCGCAACTGATCCAAATGGATTTGACACTTCTCATGTAAAGAGGTATGCCCTTGGTGATGCCAGCGGTTTATTCACCGGACCCGGTGAAGTAATTATCCCATCATCAGTCATGAAAAATTCATACCGTATAGAAATGGATTCTGATGGCTACCTTTATGTAGTGCAGCAATCTTATGCTGTATTAGCATTAATGGATAATATTTATGGGCTAAGCAAGTGGGATATATCAACATTACCAGCAACTGAAATATGGCATGTAGGTTTAAATGAAGCGCCTGAACATGCGGATTCCCTTGCAAACGCGGATGATGCTCGTGCAACAAATTTTAATGGACTTGGTCTTGACGAGGCAAGAGGAATTGTTTATGTAACTCGTAAAAATACACCACGACCATTACACAATGTTATTGCATACAGCATGGGGACCGGAGCCCTTTTGGGCAGTTTTGCATCTGCAGAGTCTGTTGTTGGCGGTGTTATTGAAAATCTTCCGGGCGGAGGAGGAGGCAGCATTCGTGATGGAAATGTTGATGCTGCTGGTAATATAATGATTGTAAATTCCTCTTTTGAAGCATTCAGAATATTCTCACCGCCGGATGGGCCGAATAGTTTTACTACCAGCAGCCCTTATTCTATTGATGTTGATAATGATACAGTGACGACATCAGTCAATGAAATAACCAGCACCGTACCTTCTGAATACAGCTTAGAGCAGAATTATCCTAATCCGTTCAACCCTTCAACCATTATTAACTTTTCGATTTCTAAAAGCGAATTTGTCACAATGAAAATTTACAATGCTTTAGGACAAGAAGTTAATACGGTTGTAAACGAGTTTTTAAATGCAGGATCTTATAAAGTAAATTTTAACGCTGAAAATTTAGCGGCTGGTATGTATGTATATAAAATTACAGCAGGTAATTTTACTAGCTCTAAAAAAATGTTGTTGTTGAAGTAAGTACAATTATAGTTGTATGTTCATTTGCTTATGAATATATAATGATTATTGAGTAAACAATGGGCAGAGAAAATAACTTCTGCCCTTGTATACTCACCTGTTTTGCGTAATGTAATTGTTTGTTTATTGTCAGTGATTTAATGATAATGATAACATAATTTTTTTAAAATAAGAAATATAAATTTGTTAAAGATATGCATATAAATATTTTTTATTCCTTAACCAAGGTTATCCTATTCTTTGTACTAATAAGTGTTAATTTATTATTTGCTGGCACAACAGGAAAAGTAAAAGGACATATTTACGATAAACAAACCGGGGAAGCGCTAATTGGTGTAAACGTATGGCTTGATGGAACATCCCTGGGTGCAGCTACCAATGCAGAAGGTTTCTATATAATCTTGAATATCCCGCCGGGAAAATATAATTTTAAAGTTTCTTACATCGGTTATGCAACTGAAATAGTAGAAGTTCAGATAAATGTTGACTTAACAACTACTCAAGACTTTAATTTATCTGCAGAAACTATTGGTATCGAAGAGATTATTGTTGTTGCAGATATCCCGGTAGTTAAGATGGACCAAACGAATACTTCAGCTAATATGAATGCAGAGCAGATAGCCGAGCTACCCGTACAGGAATTGAAAGACTTAGTTCAATTACAAGCTGGTGTGGTTCTCGGTACACAGGGAGGCATACATATTCGCGGTGGAAGATCGAGCGAAGTTGCATATTTGGTGGACGGAGTCCCCATAAGCAATCAGTTTTCCGCTGAGGGCGGCAGCCTAATTAATATTGAAAGTGGTAATATACAACAGTTACAAGTGATCAGCGGCACATTCAATGCTGAGTATGGTCAGGCTCAATCAGGAGTAATTAATGTAATCACTAAAACACCGGAAGATTCTTATTCGGGCTCGATTACAGCTTTTGCAGGAGACAGAGTAACTAATAATAATAGTGTCTTTGTAGGTACAAATACATTGCGTCCACTCAATGAAAAAAATATTGAAGGATTTTTTAGCGGACCTGTACCTGTTATAAATAATTTGGGTTTTTATGTTTACAGTCGATATGCATCAGACAATGGTTATTTATTTGGAGAGCGGTTAGCAAGACCTGAAGATGCGTGGAATATATTTGCATATGAATCCTGGTTCAGAAGAAGTTTCCCTGATGATCCCAGCGTTCAAAGTGATATAATAGCAATACCCGATTCACTTCCAACTGGAGACGGCTCTACGGTGGCTATGAATCCGAGGGATCGTACTTTCCTAAATTTTAAACTTAACTATGCAATAACACCATTAATACGATTAGGTTATAACTTCTTCTTTCAAAACGAGACTGGAAAAATTTATGATGATAACTATAGGTACACACCAGATGCACTGAAAAACATTGAGAGTAAAAGTCAGATTCATATACTCAATTTTAATCATACATTAAATGCAAGAATGTTTTATGATCTTAGTGTAAGCTACACATCGCGACGTGATAAAATATTCCTTTTTGAAGATATTATTGATCCTCGGTTACAAACTGTATCACCTACTAAAAATAGATTTCATCTTGGCGGAACTAAAGCAGGTATTGATAATATAGAAAACGATAAGTTATTGGCAAAGATTGATCTATCCTGGCAGATAGATGATTATAACCTCCTAAAAATTGGAGGTGAAGTAGTTAGATACAAGGTTTTTACAAGCAGCATAACACCTGAATTTTCTGATGATCCAGTCTTAGGATTTAATTTTTTCCCATCTACTCCAAATCTTTCTTTTGCAGAATTTTTGAGTCTATCAAGACCAGCTAAGTTAGTAACGCCGCAATTAACTACTACGGGAGAAACAGGATTTAGTGATATTCAGTATGAACATAATCCCCTGGAATTTGCAATATTTGCACAAAATACTTTAGAACTTGATCAGCTTATAATAAATGCAGGATTAAGGTTTGATTTGTTTGATCCTGATCATCAAGCACTTACTGACCCGAGAGTTACCCCTGCTATAGGAAGTGTGAGCTTGCTAAGTGCAACTACTTTAGAACCTGTGAAGATTCAAACTAATATTAGTCCGAGGTTAGGAATTGCTTACCCAATTTCTACAAATGGAGTAGTGCATGTTGCCTATGGACATTTTTTTAAAACGCCTCCTTTTGAATTTATTTATGATAATTCTGAGTATAAAGTTAATGGTATTGAAGATCCGATTGTAGGCAACGCTTTACTTAAATCGCAAAAGACAATTGCATATGAAATTGGCTTACAACAGGAAATATTTCAAAGCTTCAGTATTGATGTAACGCTCTTTTATTCTGACTTTAGCAATCTTATTGGTCTCGAAGTTGTTCGGCAGATTGGTAACGTAAGCAGCTATTTGCAAAGAAGCAATATTGATAAAGCGTCAAACAGAGGATTCACAGTAGCTTTTGAAAAACAACATGATGGCGGTCTTTTTTCCGGTTCCATTGATTATACATTTCAATCTGGTTTAGGTAGCGAATCCGATCCGAATAATATTGCAATTATTCAAACTGCAGGCGGAGGTGGTGGTGCTATAAAAGATGCCACAAAAGAGTTTATACCACTTGATTGGAACCAAACACATACATTAAATGCAACTTTAGCAATGAACTTTGATTCATGGACAATAAGTGCAATTGGTCGCCTTCAGAGCGGTCAGCCATATTCTCCAACTCCCCTTCGGTTAGATGTACAATCAACGTTTAGAAATAGTGAAAGTAAACCGGAAAAGTATAATCTCGATCTGTTTATTAGGAAAGGATTTAATCTGGGAGGTACAACAGTTGCTTTATTCTTACGCATTTACAATGTATTCGATCAGGCTAATGAATTAACTGTTCACTCAGTTACAGGTACTGCCGCCAGCGATCATAGGTTTGCAGTTAAAGAACAATTAGATAGAGAAAGACTTGCAGGGTTATTTACTCTTCAAGATGTTGACACTCATTTGGACTGGTTTTCTGAGCCACGTAAAATTGAATTGGGTTTAACATTTTCTTTCTGAACTCATAAATTTTATTTTTAGAAATGGCATTGATAATTTAATTTTAATATTAAGAAACAATAGTAGAAATGGAAAAAGAATAGAAGCTGAATATTTTCAAAAAAATTGTATGAAAAATTTATTTATATCTTTTAAAATAGTTGTCATAGCATCATTGTTGTTAGTTTCATACTTACAAGCACAGGAAAAAAACGATGATAATAAATTATCCAAGCCAACATTTAGCTTTTTTCTAAACCGAACTGGTATACATACGGGGAATCTTATCCGAACTGCTTTTTCAAATTATGGAAACCTTGGAAGCCGTACCCTTCAGGAAGCTAGAATGGAATGGCCGGTGGGTAGTGGAGTAACATACGGATTTGAATTCATATTTTTTGTAGCATCAGAAGTAATAACCGGTAACGGTGATACCATTCATATCATAAGTGAGAGGTATAGTGGCAGTGCGCGTGATGTACCATCACCAGAGGACCATAATTGGGGATGGGAACCATTGGCAGGTTATTTTAATGATGGAGAAATCATTTCTGGCGTTGATGAGGATCTCAATAATAATGGAATATTGGATCCTGGAGAGGATTTGAACAACAATGGGGTACTTGATCATGAGCTAATAAACAGAGTAGAATACCCCGCTATGAGCCATCTTCCCGAAACCTGGCCTTATGATTGGCCCGAGGGTAGTTTCCCCGGCGAACCTGGCACACGCCGTAATAAATGGAACGGGCTGTTTGGTGCTTTTGTACGCGCAGATCAGGAAAGTTATTATTTGATGGATGATCGAAGTAACGATGAATTTCCATATTTCCCATTTCCTGAAAATCCCCAACCGTTTCTTGAAGGTGGCAGACGGGGTGTCGGGCTTGAGGTAGAAGTTCGTAATTTTCAGTGGAGTAATCCTCTTGCAGAAGACATTTTAATTTCAATTTACTCAATAAAAAATGTCAGTGAAAAACCCCTGAATAAAAATATAGTAGGTATGTATGTGGATGCTGATGTTGGACAAGGAGATTCGGAAGATGACGCCTCATCATTTGATATTGTAGATGATATAACTTTTCAATGGGATTTGGATGGTTTAGACTTACAGGGCAGGCAAACAGGATATTTTGGATTTGCTTTTTTACAAAGTCCCGGTCTTATAGATGGTATAGATAACGATGGCGATGGAATGATTGACGAAAGCCAGGAGGATGGGATAGATAATGATAATGATTGGAGGACATTTTCAGATGATAATGGTAATGGGATTTGGGACACTGGAGAGCGGTTGAACGATGATACTGGTTCTGACGGTTTGATTCCCTTTGATCCCGGCTATGCTGGTCCTGACCCTGATGGTACCGAAGGAAATGGATTGCCGGACCTTGGCGAACCAAATTTTGAGTTCACAGATAACGATGAGATTGATCAAATTGGTTTAACAAGTTTTTTTGGTGGTGGTACTGGCGGAACATTCGTACCGCGCGATGACGAAGACTATTGGCAAACGAAAATTCAACCCGGTATGTTTACCACAGCTACGTCAGGGTTTGATATTGCATTCAGCTATGGCAGCGGATTTTTCGGTCTTTCACCCGGTGCTTCGGAAAGTTTTGCAATTGCTAGTTTGTTCGGTAATGATCTTGATGATATTCTACGAAACAAAAGAACCATGCAAAGAATTTATGATGCTGATTTCAATTTTGTAAAACCTCCAATAATTCCATCTCTTAAAGCTGTTGCAGGTGATGGCAAGATTTATTTATTGTGGGATGACGCATCTGAAAATTCGCGAGATCCAATTTATGGCAATGATTTTGAGATGTATAAAATATACAGATCTACCGATCCATTTTTTAATTCAATTAAAACCATCAGCGATGCATTTGGTAATCCTATATTGTGGAAGCCTATAGCTCAATTCGATTTAAAGAACGGGCTTTATGGTCCTCATCCAATACCTCTTGAAGGATTAGGTGTCAGTTATGACATGGGGAATGATTTGGGGCTTCGAAATTCGTACATAGATACTTTGGTTGATAATGGACGAACTTATTATTATGCAGTTGTTGGAGTAGATCAGGGATACGATACAGATTTTTTCGATAGAGGAATATCAGCAATAGAGAATTTAGAACCTATCTCCCCAAGTGAAACAAGTAAAAGAATAGAGGTTGACATTCTGGGAAATGTGATTTCACTAGATATAAACGTGGCTGTTATAGTACCAAGAGAACCGGCAGCAGGAAACCAGCCACCGGTTATAAAAAATGAAATAAAGCATATAACAGGAAACGCAACGGGTTCTTTTTTGGCTGTCATAGCAGATCCAGAAGAGGTTAAGGATAGAGATTATAAAGTATTCTTTGTCGATGATTCAACATTGGAACACCTGACAACAGAGTTCACTATTCTTGACCAGGCAACGGGCGAAATTTTATTGACAGGCAGCTCTGATCTATTTGGTTCCAGCGAACTTGAAAAACAGGTAGTAGATGGTTTAAAATTCAGCTTTGATAATGATGAAGTACCAGAGATCAATAGTGTGGAATGGACTGGCGGAAGTAATCTTAATGTGGATATCAATGATTCCCCACAGCTTCGTGTACCAATTGACTTTGAAATTCGGTTCTTTGATGAAATTGTTGACACATCATATGCCCAGTTTGCTAGTTTTCGCATACCGGTTAATTTCCAGGTTTGGAATATCACAGAAAATTTAAAGATGGAATTTCAATTTGCTGAATCGGGTACGGGCCAAGAGAATATGATAAGCCCCGGAGATGTATTGACGCTAATCGCAAAACGACAGGGTTCTAATGTTTCAACAACATGGAAGCTTGAATTCGGTATCACAACCGGGTTAGAGCCCATCTTACCAGAAGGCGGGGATATTCTACTAGTACAAACGTACAAACCTTTTTCTTCTGAAGATGTTTATGAATTTGCTACGGTTGGTTGGAGTACTACTAAAGAACAAAACGAGAGTTTGCTGGATAATGTATTCGTTGTTCCGGATCCGTACGTAGGTGCGAACTCGCTGGAGATTAAACAATCATCGGCTTTATCTGGAAGAGGAGTACGCCGGGTTGATTTTGTTAACTTGCCAAGGCAATGTACTATTCGAATTTATACGGTAAGTGGAAAATTTGTAGCGGTTATAGATCATAATGCTTCGCAGGATAACGGTCGTGAACCCTGGGATTTAACAAGTACGGATGGACTTGAGGTAGCTTACGGTGTATACTTCTTTCACATAGATGCACCGGGAATAGGACAAAAAGTAGGCAGATTTGCTATAATAAAATAAATGAATTCTTTTGGAATTATAAGAAATTTTAGAGATAACCTAAATGTACATTTTGAATAAAAAAGGAAGCACATTATTATTTCTAGATCGAATACATAAATTGTCTGATAATTTTAATTCCAAAAATATAATCCGTTTTTCGTCTATTTTAGTTTTTTTAATGCTATTTGTAGCATCAAATAAAGTCATGGCACAAAAGGATGGATTATTGAGTGGTTCTGGTTCGAGTGGAACAAATGTTGGCACTACTGCTGCGGCTTTCCTGGAAATTGGGGTAGGTGCAAGGGCACAAGCAATGGGCGGTGCTTTTACTGCTATAACACAAGATGCTACTGCAATGTATTGGAACACTGCAGGTATAAGCAGGCTTTCCAGGTTTGAAGCAACCTTTTCCCACATTGATTGGATTCTGGATACGAATTTTGACTACTTCGGTATTGTTACACCAATTAGTGAAATTTTGTCTGTTGGAGCTAACGTTACAATTTTTGGTGTTGGCGAGCAACCGGTTCGTACAGTGGAGATTGTAGAAGGAACCGGCGAATTTTATACTGCACAGGATGTGGCTATTGGTGTTTCATTTAGTCTAAATCTTACAGACAGATTTTCATTTGGAATTAATGCAAAATATATTAACCAAAGAATTTGGCATAGCAGCGCAATAGGTTTTGCAATTGATGTTGGGGCAATATATCTAACTCAGTTTAAAGGATTACAATTAGGCTTCAGCATTTCAAATTTTGGTACAGATATGCAGATGTCGGGAAGAGATCTACTTAATGTTGTTGATCCGGATATTATTAATGAAGGAGTGGATAATATTTCTGTCAACTATGAAACCGGTTCATTTGTCCTTCCATTGTTGTTTAGGTTTGGTACTTCATATCAGCTGATTTTAAGTTCTATCAGTTCAGAAATGACATTTGCTGTTGATTTACTAAAACCTAATAATGATCAGGAGAGCATAAACCTTGGAATGGAATATTTGATTTTTAACACCTTTGCATTACGTGCTGGTTATAGATCACTTTTTCTTGATGAAAATACCGGTGGTCTGTCTCTTGGCACTGGTCTAAAATTATCTCTTTCAGATTCAAAATTTGAAGTGATTGTTGACTATGCCTACGTTGATTTAGGATTGTTAAATGCTGTCCATAATTTTGGCCTGAATCTTCGGTTCTAATTTACATAAATGATTCAGTTTTAATAGGGCAATAAATTTTTAAGCATGAAGAAATTAAAAACTACAATCATCAAGTCTTTTATAGTTTTCTTCATTCCGTTTTTAATTTTTAGTGCATGCAGCAGAAATGAATCAGAATCTGATCCGGATATTGTTGCTTATGTTGGAGAACGAGAGATATCTGCGAGAGATTTCCAGTTAAATTATGAATTTGGATTTGCACATTTAAAAAAAACAAATGATAGAAAATATTCTTATCTCAAATATATGATTAATGAAGCATTGCTATCTCAGGAAGGTTACCGCCTGGGTTTGGATGAATCGGAAAGAGTTAAAAATCAGGAAAAACAACTTTTAGGGGAGTTACTTGTTGAAGAACTCTTTAGAAAGAAAGTGGATAAAAGTATCATAATTACAGATGTTGAAATAAAAGATGCGATTACAAAAGCAACTGTACAATGGAAATTACGATACTGGGTAGAATTAAATTCAGAAGATGCTTTCGATGTTTATAATTCCATGCAAGTAAGTGGTTATACAAAAGTAGTACAAAAAATATTAGCCAACAATCCGGAAGAAAATCGTGTTCTAAAAGATTTGGAGACTGGATATTTAACATGGTTGGATATTCCACCGGAATTACTAGAGAAAATAAAAGATCTGGAAATAGGTGAAATTTCAAAACCAATTGAATTACAAGGAGTTTATTTACTTGTGCAGATAACGAATATTACCAGAAGCGGAATATCGGACTACGATTATCAAAACACATATAGTAAATTTAAACAAATTCTTTTTTATCGTAAACAAAAGGTAAGAGCCGCAAGCTTTGTAGCAAATTTTATGAATCCTAAAAATGTTATTACTAAAGGAGATGAATTTAGGATCTTAGCGAATGCCTTAACAGAATGGAAACAGCAAAGTTCTAATTCAAATAGTTTTTTAGAAAGTGTAGAGAAAGCAGGCAAAACAGAACCGGCATTATTGGAATTGAAAAATAATTTGGAAAAAACCTTTATTACATTTGATGATGAAGATTGGACCGTAGAAGAATTTTTAAACAGGTTTGATCCGCATTCCATCAAACCATTAGATAAACAGTTATTTCGGAAGCAACTTAAACATCAAATAGCAATTACTATACGCAATTACTTTTTTATGAAGGAAGCAATTTCCCTGGGATTGGATAGATCAGAAGTAGTTGTAAATCAATTAAAAGCCTGGCGTGACAAATGGGTTTATGAAGAAGCGCGTCGTTTTTACACTATGAATATAAAAATTGATAACACCGAAGCTAAAAAATATTTTGATGATCATTTATCCCGCTATAAAACTAAAAACGAAAAACAGCCGGAGTTTAGTGAGCTTGCAAATCAAGTGAAGCGTGATGCATATATAAAACAAGCTAAAAGACTTCTTGAAACAAAGATTGAACAGCTTAAAAAAAATACTTTAATCAAAATAAACAGAGCGGTACTTGATACTATCACAGTTTCAGACTCGGATAAATCTCGCGCTACAAATGTTTTTTTATTTAAAAGTAATAGTGGCAGATTGGCTTTTCCCACCATTGATCCTGCTTGGGGGGGTATTGAGTAAATTAAATGAATGAAAAGTGTTTTCGATTATTTTTCGGAAATACTTAATTAAGACATATAACAATTTTCCTCATTATCAGGACTAAAATTGAGAGATGTAATCAAAGGATTTAAAAAGAATCCCGAATATGAATTTTGGCGATTAAGGATTTTTGGTATTACCTGGCTCGCTTATGCCGGCTTTTATTTAACCCGGGCATCTTTTCCTGTTGCTAAAATTGGAATTCTTGAGGATCCTAACCTATCATTAACAACTGAAAATATGGGTGTGATTGATGGTATATATCTGACAGCATATGCTATAGGACAGTTTGTCTGGGGGATATTGGGTGATAAACTCGGTACCCGCAAGGTAGTGCTTTTTGGTCTTTCAGGATCTATCATTGCTGGTTTTGCAATGGGGGTCTCTTCTATTATGCTTGCTTTTGGTGTGTTTGCTCTTCTTCAGGGGTTAAGCCAATCAACAGGCTGGGCACCGCTTGCAAAAAATATTTCTAACTGGTTCTCGCTAAGAGAGCGTGGAGTAGTTATGGGATGGTGGGCAACTAATTATACAATTGGTGGTTTGATCGGTGCACCCTTCGCAGGTTTAATGGCGGTATATTTTGGTGGTTGGAAATTTGCCTTTTTTCTTCCGGCAATTGTCCTTGCAGTAATAATGATTTTATTTTTTCTATTGCAAAAGAACCGACCACAGGATATTGGACTTCCACCTATCGAAGAATATCATAAGGAGGAACCGGCTTCGGAATTGGAAGAGGTCCGGATTGATGAGATCATTAGTAAACCGGAGGGTTCTTGGAAATTGATCTTTGAGGTAATTAAAAATCCTATGGTACTTCTTTTAGGTACGGTTTATTTTTTTATAAAACCAACACGATATGCAATACTATTTTGGGGACCATTATATATTAATGAATCATTGGGGACTGGGATGGTGGAATCTGCACTTGTAAATGCAAGTTTCTTTTTAGCAGGTCCTTTAAGTGTTCTTGCCGCCGGTTATGCTTCCGACAAAATATTCCAATCGCGAAGAATGCCATACTCTGTAATCTCAATGTTCATCCTTGCCCCATTGTTATTCTTTTTTAATGACCTGGCTTCCGTACAGAGCAGCCTGGTTTCAGCAGTACTTTTATTTTTTGTTGGCTTCATGATTTTTGGACCTGATTCACTAGTTAGTGCAACGGCAGCAATTGATTTCGGAACTCGTAAAGGAGCTTCCACAGCTTCGGGTATTATTAATGGAATGGGTTCTGTTGGTGCTATTGCCGGTGGGACCATACCTGGATTATTTAAAGAGAGCTGGGGATGGGGGGGAATATTTGTATTTTTAGCCGCATCAGTTTTAATTGCAGGATTATTGATGATTCCCAAATGGAATGCCCTACCTGGCAAAATTAAAAAGAATAAAATTTAAAGGAGAAAATTACAAAATGAGTTTTTCCGGTAAACTGTTCTATAATTGGTCAGATAAAGATTTTGATGAACCGTTAAAGTTTATAGATACCAAACAATTGGAAAATATCCCATATGATGTAACAATTATTGGTGCGGGTGTGGTAGGTTGTGCTTTAGCATATAAGCTTTCAATGTATAAACTTCGAGTTCTTTTAATCGATAAAAACTACGATGTTGGGGAGGCAATCAGCAAAGGAAACAGTGCAATCGTACATACAGGATTTGATGCAGATGTTGGCAGCCTCGAATCTGAGCTAGTTACGAAAGCTTCAAGGGAATGGCCAAAGTTAGCTAAAAAACTCAAAATTCCTTACGAGGAATGTGGCGCACTGTTAATAGCAATTAATGATGAGCAGAATACACAGTTAGATAAGGTTTATGCAAAAGCTCTAAAAAATGGTATCACAGATGTTCAACTGTTAAGTGCAGAACAAGCACTTGAGTTAGAACCTCAAATTACAAAAAATGTTTTAAGGGGCATCCTCATTCCAAGAGAATCCATTGCTGATCCATTTTCAACTTCAATAGCGTTTGCAGAAGTTGCATTAACCAATGGTGTCGATATTCTTCTTGGTACAGAAATTATTGGAGTTGAAAATGCAGACGATAAAATCAAAACGCTTGTTACCGGTTGCAGCAAGAGAATTGATACTAAGATTATTGTGAATGTTGCAGGTCTGGGCAGCCGAAAATTAGCTGATCTTTATGAAGGAGAATCATTTGATATCAATCCCCGCCGAGGACAGTTCCTGATATTTGATAAATATAGTCGTTCAGCAATAAATCATATACTGCTTCCAATACCAACAGCAAATTCAAAAGGTGTATTGATTATTCCAACAATATTCGGAAATTTAATTGCAGGACCAACCGCAGAAGATTTTACAATTAATGATAACACAGTTACAGATACTACTGTTGAGCGGCTGCAGGAAATATTAGATGGTGCTTCGAAACTGTATCCTGCATTATATGAACAGCCTGTGATCAGTATCTTTTCGGGTGTTCGTTGCAATTGCAGCCAGGGGAGCTATTGGATACGCTGCAATGACTGCCACCAAGGTATTATAACAGTTTCCGGAATCCGCTCTACCGGATTTACATCTTCTCCTGCATTAGCTGAATATTTGATTAATGAACTGCATGAAAAATTAGGATTAAATCTTGAAGTAAACCCTGCAGCTATAGATAACCGCTCAGAAAGAAGTTGGCCCGGCTGGTGGAAAAGACCATATTCAAATAATGAATTGGTTAAAAAATCTCCGGAGTTTGGCAGGGTAGTTTGTTATTGTGAACAGATCTCCCTTGGTGAAATTATTCAGCATTTAAATTCTCCGCTAAAACCTCGCACATTGGATGCGATAAAACGCAGAACCCGTGCCCAAATGGGGAGGTGCCAGGGCTTTGATTGTATGGTAACTGTAGCTGAGATTATTTCAAACCACTGTAATATTCCATTAAATAAGATTACAAAACGCGGACCAGGAAGTGAGATTATTTCTACCGAAAAACCGCACAAGATTAATAAAGGTAGTGAATGAATTCAACAAAACATTTTAATGTTCTTATCATTGGCGCCGGACCTGCTGGCATTGGTGCTGCAATTGCATTATCCAAACGCGGAATAAAATCAATAGCTATTATAGAACGCAGTGATAAAGTTGGTGGAATACCTTCCTTTTATAAAAAGAAAAAAGGCGGAGTACGAACGTTTATTAGGTGGTCGCGAGGCGGCATTCCAGTTTTTGGTGAAGACTATGCACATTGGCTTGAAAAGCAATTAATAAAAACAAAAGCACAAATTGAGTTACAAAGCCAGGTCCTCAACATAGATGCGAAAAAAAAGATATTGACCTTAGTAAGTCCCGAAGAAGGCGAAGTAAACTATTCTGCGGATGCAATAATAATGGCTTGCGGTTCAAGAGAAGAAACACCCGCTGAGCGGGGTTGGCTGGCTGGTTCCAGACCGGTAAGAGTATTTTTTACTAAACAATTGCTTAGCCTTTTAGATGGTAACCATTTATTGCCGATGAATAATCCCCTTATTATTGGTTCCGATGTAATAGGCTATGCGGCGGCTGCAAAGTTAAAAGCAGCGGGTGCATCGGACACGGTTATCGTTGATAATTGCAGTAGACCAAAATGTGGATTCTTTGTACGCCTTTATTTTCGAATGTGGAGCAATCCGAATTATCAGGGATTAAGTGTAAAATCAATTGAAGTAACAGGAAACAAAACTGCTTCGGGAGTGAGGCTTAACGGCAAAAATATTCCATGCGATGGCATTGTTATTTGTGGGGAACTTATTCCTAATAGCGAACTTGCACTAAATGGTAATATAAAGGTAGAACTTCATTCAAGAAAACCTGTTGTGGCAGAAGATTATCAATTGTCTGAATCAGGTTGGTTTGCTGCTGGTAACATCCTAGGCGGCTTCCATGGCGCAGAATGGTGTTATTTTAATGGTCGGCGCGTTGCCAGTATGGTGATAAAATATATTTCGAAATTATCATAGTTTAGTGTGCCCTGTCATGCGTAGATATTTTATGTCCCATTCAACTATCATGTGGATTTAAGAGAATTTATTTCATAGGAAATAACTTATCAATGAAATAGAAGTTTTCAGATAATAATTTTTGATGAGATAGCATGAACGATAGTGAAAGTAACCTTTGGGTTTTCAATGATCATATCTAATAAAGGGGGTATTTATGGCATTTGATCAGATGATTATCTGGCTTATGGCAATTGGAATTCTTATTGGCGGTATTGATAGAATTATTGGTAACAAATTTGGATTGGGTGAACAGTTTGAAGAAGGTTTCAATGCTATGGGGCCATTAGCATTGGGTATGGTAGGGATCGTAACTTTAGCCCCGGTAATTGCTAAAGTATTGGGTCCAATTATTATTCCTGTGTTTACCTTGATGGGTTCTGACCCGGCAATGTTTGCAATTATACTGGCAAATGATATGGGAGGATATCCTCTCGCAATGGAACTTGCACAAAACGAACAGGCAGGATTATTATCAGGATTGATAGTTTCTTCTATGATGGGATGTACTCTTGTTTTTTCAATTCCTGTTGGGTTAGGTCTCATTGAATATAAAGATAGGCCCTTCTTTGCAAAGGGGTTGTTAATCGGGCTCATTACTATTCCGGCAGGTGGTATAGCAGGTGGCTTAATTGCCGGCTTTGATCCTTTAATGGTATTAGTAAATAATATTCCAGTTATTATTCTTTCAATTCTATTTGTTCTTGGATTGATATTTTTTTCAAAAAAAATGATTAGCAGTGCATTGGTTTTTGGTAAGTTAATTGTTATTGTTATTACAATTGGTTTGGCTACCTCTGCTTTCCAGGAGTTAACAGACATTATTATTATACCTGGTATGGCACCAATCCTTGATGCAATGAAAATTATTGCCCAGATTGCTATTATTCTACTTGGTACTTTTCCTATCTTAACAATTATCACCAAATTATTAAATAAACCACTTACTAAGCTTGGTCAGAAATTAGGGATGGATGCGATTAGTGCAGCAGGAATTGTAATAACTTTAGCTAATAGCATACCGGTTTACAAAATGTTCAAGAATATGAATCCAAAAGGAAAGGTAATTAATACAGCCTGGCTTGTACCAGCAACTGCTGCGTTAGGTGATCATCTAGGATTTACCGCAGGAGTAAGGCCTGATATGATCACCTCTGTGGTATTAGGGAAACTTATCGCGGGAATACTGGCTATAGCAATTTCAACATGGTTTACAAAAGACTTAAAATATGAAATAGAACAGAGTAAGAAAATGGAACTTGAAAATGCTTCATCCAACGGTAACATTGTAAAAGGATATTAAAATGACAATAAAATATTATCTGGGTGTTGATCAGGGCACAACCGGGACAACTTCATTAATATTAAACGAAAAGTGGGATATTTGTGGGAAGGGTTATTCAGAACACAAACAGTATTACCCTAAACCTGGATGGGTGGAACACGACCCGATAGAAATATGGAAGAAAACAAAAGAGTCTGTTGAAGTAGCCTTAGATCATGCAAGAATAAAAGCTAAAGATTTGAGAGTGATTGGATTAGCTAATCAGGGTGAAACCTGTATGGTTTGGAATAGAAACACCGGCGAACCTATATACAATGCTATCGTTTGGCAAGATAGAAGAACAGCGGGGATGTCTGATGAGTTGAAAGACAAATATGGGAAAATTATAACTCAGAAAACAGGCTTGCCTGTTGATGCTTATTTCTCTGCATTAAAAATAAAATGGATATTGGATAATGTAAAAAATGCCTGGAATAAAGTTGATAAAGGAGATTTATTAGTTGGGACCCTAGATACATGGTTGCTATGGAAAATGACAGGGGGCTATACATACATTACGGACTTTTCTACTGCTTCCAGAACAATGTTATTTAATCTTCATACGAATCAATGGGATGAGGAAATTCTGAATATCATAGGAATCCCTAAGTCTATTCTTCCTGAAATAAAAGATAGCGCTAATATTTATGGATATACTTCAACTGATTTTATAGAAGCAAAAATTCCGATTGCCGGAAGTGTTGTTGATCAGGCAGCAGCACTATTTGGTCAGGCTTGTTTCGATAAAGGTTCTGTAAAAACCACTTATGGTACTGGTTGCTTTATGCTGATGAATACAGGAAACCAAACTATTCATTCCAAAAATGGGTTAATCACAACAGTTGTTTGGAGTATAGACAAAAAGGTTACATATGCATTGGACGGAGGCGTCTATATTGCTGGTGCCGCTATTCAATGGCTTAGGGATGGTCTTAAAATTATTAACAGTGCTCATGAAACCGAAGCATTGGCTAAATCAGTTTCAGATTCAGGAGGGTTATATTTTGTTCCTGCTTTTACAGGATTGGCAGCACCCTATTGGGATCAATATGCAAGAGGTATGATGATTGGAATAACAGGCGGTACTACAAGGGCACACATTGTTAGGGCAACTTTGGAAGCAATTGCTTTTCAGGTTGCAGAGAATTTAGATGTTATGCGAAAAGATTCTGGTATTAGTATCGATACAATGCGAGCTGATGGTGGTGCGGTTGTTAATCAATTCCTTATGCAGTTTCAGGCAGATATAATTGGAATTCCAATTGATGTTCCCCTGATATACGAAACAACTGCTTTAGGCGCCGCATTCTTAGGTGCATTGGGTATCGGTGATTTTAATTCTGTTGAAGACATAAACAGTATTTGGAAGCTGAACAGAAGATACATACCTTCAATTAGTGAGGAGAAGAGAAATACATTAATTCAACAGTGGAAGAAAGCCGTTTCAACAGTCATCACGTATTCAAATCTTTTTAAAAATAATCAATGTTAAATGGAGTGATTTGACTATTATATTATCTTTGCTGAAAAAACTATGCTATTGCACGAGCAGTCATTATGAATTTGATTGAACGAACATAATGTTGGAATTATTATTACTTCGTATCTGACTATGTACGCTGTGTTGGATAATTTATTTTGGAAATCCCTTTGGTGCGCGTAAAGCGAGGTCAAGGCTCATTCTATAGCTTTTTATGTGGAATAGATGAGGTGCAAATTCAATATTAAATCATTTTCTATGAACTTATTAGAGAAAAGAGAGTGAACAATGAGAAATCTTTTATTTTGGGTGTTGCTGCTAGTTTATCCGGTAGTTGGTCAAAACAAAACAGAAAACATTTTCCTCATAACCATCGATGGGCTGCGGTGGAACGAGGTATTTATGGGTGCGGACAAACAATTGCTGAACGGTGAACATGGAGGCGTGAAGGATACCCTGGGTGTACTGGAAAAATTCTGGAGGGATTCGGAACAAGAGAGACGTACTGCATTGATGCCGTTCTTTTGGACAACACTGGTGAAGGAAGGTGTATTGTTCGGGAATCGAAATCGTGGAAGTGAGGTCAACATAACGAATGCAATTCGTATTTCATACCCCGGATATGCAGAGATCCTCACTGGCAACGCTAGACCGGAAATTTCCACCAATGATCCGAAGCAAATACCAGCTATAACCATACTTGAATTCCTCAAGAATGAACTTGGTCTTTCCCATAATAAGATTGCTGCATTCGCATCTTGGGATCTGATTCAATATGCTGTTAACAGGAAGCAGGGTGAAATTTACTGTAATGCGGGGTATGCACCGGTGGAGGATGGAATATTAACCCCGATTCAATCTTTTCTCAATGTCATTCAAGCCGAGATCCCAAAACAATGGATGAAAGTACGGTACGACGCTCTGACATATCATCATGGAATGGAGTACATTAAAAAACACAAGCCCAGAGTTTTTTATTTTATGTTCGGTGAAACCGATGACTGGTCGCACGATAAACGGTACGATCAGGTGCTCGAATCTGCCCATCGAATCGACAAATATCTCGCTGAACTATGGCAGTTTGTTTTATCCGATCCTCAGTACAAGGACAAAACGACTTTCATCATTACGACAGATCATGGACGCGGAAAAAGCGATTCGGAGAACTGGCATTCCCATTCGAAAGATATTCCTGAATCAGAATACACTTGGTTGGCGGTCATAGGACCCGATACTCCCAAAAAAGGAGAATTGTTTCAAGTGCCGAGGGTGCATCAAAAAGATATTGCAGCGACGATGGCAAAACTATTGGGGTTAGATTTCAAAAAGGTAGCCCCAGATTGTGGTATGCCGTTACCGATGGTTATGCACTGATATCCTCATGGTATTGAAAATAAGCTGAATAGTCCTTCAATGGAGGCATAAAAGAATCATGAAAAATATAACAATGTTATTTTTAATTTTTGTTTTGTTCTCTTTTCATAAAAAAAATGATCTGTTACGTGAACCTGTTGTAGGTATAGTTCAACACAACCAAGTGTCTATCCTTATAAAAACAATAGCCGAAGGCGAAGTTCGTATTGAATACAAAAGAACTGATGAATCATCCAGCAGATTTACTGAATGGGAAAAACTTTCAGACAAATATTCGAATTCAACAAACTTAATTTTAATAGATCTCAATTCTGGTGCTGAGTATATTTATCGTGTTGAATTTGAGGATGGCAATTATTCTAAGTGGTTCAAGTTTAAAACTTTTCCGGCACAAGGTGTAGCAGGAAAATTTAATTTCATTTTCTCAGCCTGTTTAAGAGAAAAGTATATGGGCTATAATATATTTGAACAAATTGAGCAATCTTCTCCCTCGTTTGTGGCGCTACTTGGTGATCAAATGTATGCCGATTACGATGGTAATTTAAATGAGCTTGAACTATATCTTAATAATGATAGCATTCGACAGGCAATGGTTGAGAAAGGTGAAATTATTCTCAATGATAAAACAGTACTGCAGGCTTTCAGAAATAAATATAATCGTGTGTTTGATATAAACTTTCAAAATATGGCAAGCAGTATTCCTATGATGGCTATATGGGACGATCATGATTATGGCATGGATAATTCTGATGGGACATTTCCATATAAAAAAGAAGCAAGAAAAGTTTTTAAGGAGAATTTTCCTGATTATTCGTTTGTAGAAGAAGATGGCGGGATCTATTATAAATTTTCTATTGCAGATGTAGATATTTTTGTACTTGATACACGTTGGTACCGTTCTCCTATGCAAAATGAGGATGGAGAAGTGAAAACTATGCTGGGCAGTGAACAATTGGAATGGTTATTAAATGAATTAAAAAACTCGGATGCTAAATTCAAAATTGTATTTTCAAGTGTTTCTTTAAACGATTATGGTGGTGATACTTCATCAGGCAGGGATGGATTTGATAATTGGATGAGCTATACTTACGAGCGGAGTAAGATATTTACGTTTATTAATAATAATGATATAAAGGGTGTGCTTGTATTCTCCGGCGACCAGCATTACCCGAGTGCGCATATTCTTAACTGGAATAGTCCGCTAAACTATGTTTCCAGAACTGATAGTTCAATCGAATATTCATTTGAAAATTTGGGCACTGCTGTTTTCGATTTTTCGGCTTCACCCCTTAATTATAAAATTGCAACCGGGCATCCTTTTATACCGGCAAATCAGGAAAACCCAAGCTTTTCGTATGAAATATTCAGACCTGAATGGGCGATGCCCGAAAAAGCGGAACAGAATGATGATATTGTAATAACATCTGTGTATGGTGTTGCTGAAATAGATACCGAGGGATCACCGGCAAATATATCAGTAAAGTTTTATGAATTAAATTCTGAGACTTCTAAAATGGTTGAGATTTATTGTATAAAAGTTACTTATTAAAAAAAGAAGTAATTAGTTAAAATTCATTTGATGCTATTATTTGAACATTTTCAAAAATATGGCTGATTGTATGAACAGTGATTTTAATATCTATAAAGAACGGGAACGAGAACCGATCCATCTTCATATAGTAATAAATAAAATAAACTAAACCCAGATAATGTGAAGAGAAAATTCAAATCTTATAAAAACATCGTACTCTGATGTTTAATCAGTCTCCCATTTTCCATAAATAGAATGAATCCATAATTTTATACGAAACTCATATAAAAAGTTAAATATCAGTCAAATTGACATAACAATCCTTTAACCACTATCTTGTTAAAAACCTATTGACAATGAATTTTTCTAAATCTATCTTCAATTTGAGCATTATGCAGCATAGTTGTCAATTGTAAATACGATTTAATTTTCGATTCTACGGTTTATTAATGTTTATTTGATAAGTTTGTGGATTTTAAAGTTTTGATTTCCATTTCTCAAAAAATTTAAGTTCTTTAATTTTAATTCGCTCGCAAAAAATATTTTCAAATTACAAAGAGGTAAAGAAAATGTTTGGATTAGGTACTGGTGAAATAATTCTAATAATTCTTGCTCTCTTGCTACTTTTTGGTGCAAAAAAAATTCCTGAACTTGCGCGCGGTATTGGCAAAAGTTTGAGTGAGTTTAAAAAAGGATCGAAGGATGTTGAAAGTGATGTTAAAAGTGATGTTAAAAGTGATGTTAAAAGTGATGTTAAAAGTGAAGCTGAAGAAGAAAAGAAAATTGAGAACAAGAAATCTTAAATACCATCATTCTTCTTTTTAGTCTTCCTCGAATTCAATTTCTATAGTTTCTATACCAATACCCTTTAAAGATGGCCTATCATAACGATGATGACTGTTTTGGATATTTCCATAAATAATATTGTTTGCATCATCACCCGAATCTTTAATATAAGAAACTGAAACTTTAAGTTTATTCAAATCATTTATACTTACAGGTTCATCTATTTTAAATATTATTTGAGTTGTATCGGAATTAAAAATTCTTTTATTTATCAATTGAGATCCAATATACAGATTGCAATCGAACTTCCCGGGTGAGTAATTATAAAATTTTATTTTTTGAGACTCAGGAAGTTTTATCCAAACAATTTCAATATTGTTAAGTGTATTTTTTAAAGCATAAATGGTTAGTTTACTTTCTGTATCAGTAAATAAAATTTCCGATTTTACAGCCAGCGCAATTCGTCTAAATTCTTCATCTATCAGATCTCTCTTATTTCTTAGTTCTATTTTTCTATGTTCAATTGCTTCTTTACTTACCAAACGAATTTGATCTTTCAAGGCATTAGCCATCCCATATTCATAATCAATTAATGTTTTATTGTATTCAATTTCTGAATTAACATATGCATTTACCAATTCATTGAAGTTGGTAGTAAATGGTACTTGGTTACAAGGTAAAATTACCGGGGAAACTTTATTGTTTTCTGAATTTCCTGAATTTATTAATTGTGCAAAGGATTCGAACTTTGAAGTTGCAAATGGTATCGAACTTAGAATATTAAAGTAGTCCCCGCCTAATTTAAGAACATTTTTATTCTTGGTTTGTTCATCATTAGAAATATCTGATCTTTTCATTCCAACTAAAAATAATTCATACCTTTTACTGGTCTTATAAAAATCCAACCTGTCTAAAGAAATATTTAAGATATCATCCCTTTTAAATAAGTTTGATATTTGATTTTCTGAAAGATGATTTTGCCATGTTTCTTCATTGGGAAATAACGTACTGCTTCCGGCTGTTAACCATTTTAAATTAGTTTCCGGAATAAGAGAAAATTTTCCATCAGTATCTTTTATATAAACTTTTAATTTATGTTCATTAAGATTATTGTTTCCAAAAAGAGTTTTTATATAACCTCTTTTAAAACGTACCTGGATCGGATTTTTGATAAAAACATTATACTCGTTGAGTAAAGGCGACGACCATTTTATGTATGGATTTAAATTCTGAGGAGGAGAGTCTGTTTGAAAGTAAGCGAAACCTTTCCACAATGTTTTTATATCACTCAAACTCTCCTGGTATAAACCTATAATAAAATCCTTCACAGGCGATTCTTCGATTTTAGATGGAATTACTTCTCCATTTAATATAGTTTGAACTTCCACTTCATAATAGCAGCCGGGTTTAAAAATATTATTATCTCTGAATGGATCACCTGAGGAAGATTGAAGAAACGGCGGGAAAATATTTTTCTTGTTTGATTCACAAATTTTTCGGTTTATTTCAAAATCAATTTTAGCTCTTTCAGTTATATAGCAAATAGATTCAATTTGAATACCTTCTTTGTTTTTAGAATCAATAAGCAGGCAATCAAAAGAATTATTGTTAGCCGTTATTTTAATTTTGTTACTTGTTCTTTCGGTATTATTTTTTACAGGTATTGAACAACTTATATCTTGTTTCTTTCCACTTTTTGAAGACTCTTCAATAATCCGGATTAACTCTTTCTTTTTAGGCGCAGAATAAGTTGTAATTTCAAGCTTATCTATTTTATTACAAAAAGTAATTTCAACATAGATTACACTTTCAGGAAAAGATACTTTCAGATCATTAAAAGATTGAAGACAAGATTTATCAATAACAATCTCATTGCTGCTGATAAAAACAAGGTTTGCCCATTTAATATTATTTTTTTTAATTGGCTTACCTGAGTATTTGAAGTTTACACATAAAGGCACTATTTCTTTTTGAGTACATATCATCAGATCAGGATAGTCTTCAAGAATTTGTTTAGACAAATGAGTTTTGTCCGATTCTATTTGCATCATTAAATTGCCAATCATTCCTGTATAATGCGTCGTGTTAGTAAGTGGATTTGTAGTCATTAATTGTAATCTTCTTGATGCAGGAGTTGATGGCGAAGCCGGATCATTTTCTGCCAGCCAGGTACCAATTATAGGTTTATTTTGACTCTGTTCAGTGCTGTAAATTATTTTCCACCCGGAGTTGTCATTTTTATTTTTTTCTTTAATAACCAGCTTTTCTAATGTTGGAGAGAATCTTATTGCTCCTGTATCATAAGTCTTTTCACCACCTGGGTGCATAATAAAAGTATAATCCTGATTCATTTCATGTTCAAATGAAATAATTGGATTGATATCACAATCAGCTATGGTAGTATTCTCCAGGTATTCTGATTCATTTTGTTTGCCTATTATAGTGTCTTCTTCAATTTTCAAACTTTTGCTTTCACTGGTGAACCTGCTGAACAAGCTCACTGATGTTAAAGGATTATTCACTTGCAATTCAACTTTAGGTATAGTCAATTCGTAATGATAAGAATCTTCATAATCAGGAAGCGGTTCTGGTAAATTTGCATATAAATCTAAATCAGCTTGTAATGAAAATGGACTGGGACCTTCAACCGAAATATCTGCATTAGCTCCAATTTCTATTTCGAAATCCAAAGCTTTTATTTCAACACCAACATCAATAAAAGCATTTCCGGAAAATTGTTCGGGCTGAGCAGAAACTTCACCATAGCCGCCCAAATTTATATGGGCATCAAATCGAATGCATTCTTCGCCCCAAAATGGAATATCAACACAGATATCATCAATCTTTGGTTTAACACTTACCTCAACACCCATGCGGGCTCTTAAGCTGTCTTCATCAATCATATCCAGCATCAGGTAAGCATCAGCTTCAATTACATTTAATATATTAGCTCTTATTCTTCTGTCTTCCGGTTGATCCTGCCCAAGGTACAAATGCCAGTTGGTTATATCTTTAAAATCAAAAAATGCTTCAACACCGGCATATGCATCAACCATATCTTCAACAATTTCTGCCTGAGCCTCGATATTGAATTGAACTATTTTTTCCCTTCCATCAAAAATTGCAGTTGCGCTAAAAGGAGGTTCGGCATTTGGGTTAGGATTTAAACCATCAAGAATTAATGCTTTACCATTTATAACTAATATAGGACCAGGTAAGACTAAAACAATAATGCCCTTAGTACCTTTTACTATTCCATCAACAGTTGTAATTGTTAAACCAGCTCCTACTGCAAGTGCATCTCTTTCATCTTTCCATTTTGTTGTTTGATGGGCTCCGGGTGCCGGAGGTTTTTTATACCAATCGAAATACCAGTTTTGTTCAGGCAATCTGTTAGGAGCTACATTAATTCCAAAAAGACCAAGTGCACCTTTCAAAGCTAAACCGGATTGACCCAGAGGAATTCCTGCCGCAGCTTCCAATCCGAAATAAACATAGAAAAATGGGAATGGAGGATTTGTGGTATTCATACCCACCAATAGTCCGGCTTCTGCTGTTATTCCTGCAGGTGGAATTACAAGCACCATATCTCCGGCAAAGCCCACTGCCTGAGCATCTTTGAAGAAACGGATTAATCCATCTAATTGGATAGCACCCGGAACACCAAAACTTATTTGAATTCCTTTAAATTGAATTTCAGGAATATCAGAATTTTGCGGCGGTTGGATTACACGAAATCCTTCTACATCCAGTCCAATCGGAATCTGCTCTATTAATTTTAATCCTCCTGATAAGTCAATCCAGAAACGATTTGGATCAATGGTTCCAATCCCAATTTTTCTTAATTCAAAATGAAAGCCGAATAAATCCAGAGTAGCCAGATCCTTTAGATCCAGCCAGGCTTCTTCTATACTGAATTTTCCGGTACTATCAATCTTAAGATTTTTTACATCCATCCTCGGCCATTTCATTCCTTCTTTTGAAAAAAGAAGGGGTTCTAAACCGCCCGAGATGGATATGCCATAAATTTGTTCCTTTTTGAATATTTGCAGACTCTGAACATGAAGCTTGATTAGTTCTTCTTTAGTAAGTGTGATATCATTTCCTGTTGTACTCTTTGCAACTATAGAAAATTCTCCGGAATCATTAATTGTTATGGAAATTCGGACGGCATTATTTCTATTGCCCTCAAAATATGGGAGTAACAATTCTCCCGTAATACTACAAGATTTAATAGAATTGTTTTCAAAAGTAACAGCAAAGAAATCCAACCCTCCTGTAAACTCTCCAAAGATTCTTACTGGCTGATTATCCATTTTATAAACAACATCATTTGGATTGGATTCATCTAAAAGTAAATCCCATTCGAATTTGAGCTCGCCTGAAAAGCCTTTCTTATTTATTGAACATGAGGAAAAGATTATCTCAGGGAAATTGATAATATCCTTAGGTAACTTAATTGTTCCTTCTTTTATTGAAATTAAAAAATCATCATTGGATATATCAAACTTTAATTCATTAACTTTAAAAATAATCCCGGTATCCCCGATCATAGTGGAACCAACTGAAAGATTTACAGGTTCGTCAGCAAGTGTTTTTATCTGATATCCTTCATCTATATTCCAGTTAATAGCTAAAGCTTGAGATTGCGAGAGTTGAACTAATTGACGCTGATTGGGTATTAGATTGTCATCAATATCTAATGGTTTAAATACCGAAGGAAGGAAGATTCTAATTGTTCCTACAGTGAGACTAAAATTAATTTTCTGAATAAAACTAAAAACTAAATTTGCAAGTTCAGTAATTTCTATTCTTAGTTGTTCATCTGTTAATAACGAAAAATGCAAAGGCTCCCCACTATTATCCCGATAAGTTACTGTTAAATTAAAAACTACATCTCCGATAAAATCAATAGAACTAACTTCATGATTAGTAATAATTATTTTATTAAACTCTTCTCTTAAGAAATCAGGGATAAACTCCTGAGGCAATATTGTTGAAAGTGGATATTCCATATCAATCAATTATTAATGTTTCGGGGAAAATAAATGTTTCGGGATCAAGGTGGACCTCTCGACTCAATAGATTTTGGTAAGTTATGTCAACAATATTTTTATTAACAGTGATCAGTTCAAAATGTAAATGCGGGGCTGTGTTTTCGGGACCAGTCTGGCCTGTAACACCAATGATTTCATCTTTTGAAACAATCTGATCTTCTTCAACATTTTGCTCGGATAGATGGGCGTATAAAGTAAAATAGTAGTTTCTAAATCCATCCCTTCCATGATTTATGATAATATAATCTCCGAATCCATTTCCTGAATCAACTTTAAAAACTTTACCTGGCAAATTTAATTTAATATTTAATTCAGACTGAGCTCTCAAATCTAATCCTTCATGAAATCCTGCAACACCATTAATTGTTCTAGGACCAAATCTGGAATTAATGTGCTGCGGGAATGTATCATGTTCTATAAATGGCATGCTATTTCTTCCTTCAATTTCAGATAGTATTTGATCCTTTTCACTTTGAGAAAGTGATGATAACTCTACAAGATTAATAAGCCTATTTTTTTCTCCACCAATACTAATTTGTGAGCTCAAAACAATTCTTTCACTAAAATCAGTCTTCGGCTGAATTCCAATTCCTGAGGTAATTAAGTTATTTTTTATATTTCCTCTTGAAGGTCTTATTATATTTGTATTATTATAAACTAATGCAGCTGAAGACCCTCCATCTGTAAACATAACATTAGTTGCTCCAATTAATTTTAAAAAGTCATAACTTTTGTCCGGACGATCCTTATACGACTCATTTACGGCATCAATATTAAAAGTACCAGCCCACCCCGGATCCTGACTAACTAAAAAAAATAAATATTTTTTGGAATTTCTTTCAATAACTCCAAAAAATGGAAAACCGTTCGAGGTTTTTTCAGGCAGAGTTTGTCTTCCTTTTTTCAGGAATATATCAGAAGGACCTCCAAAATCAGTCAGAGTATTATCCTTAAAATCTGTATCGGGGGTAATATCAAATCCATCATTTACCATATAACCAACAAGATTATCGCAGCCGACAGCAATACTAAAATTAACCAGACCATTATTTATATCTTCCAGAATTCTATCCAACCTTCCGGTTGAAAACACTAAACTTCCATCATTAGTTTCATAAAAGTAACATTTATTTTCTCCAACCTGATTCTCTACGATTTTTGGAACCGACTCATCGGATGATTCAATAGGATCACCTGGTCTCCAAATTTTTTGGTTGCCATTAACAATTTCTCTAAAAATTAAATTGCCTTGTGGATTAGCTTTTACAGATAAAGAACCTGCAATCCATTCTTTCAAAAAACCTTTACCCATAGTTTCTTTTAATCCCCAAAAAGATCCATTGATAATTGCTTTACAACCTCTATCATTTTCTTTTTTTGATAATTCTGTGAAATCTAAATCCTGTGTTGTAATATCAATTTGATCAAACTGATAGAACTCATTATCAAAAACAGCAAAATATGTGTCTTTAATATCTAACAACTCACATAAGAAACATTTCTCCGGACTGCTTTCAACCAGAATGTGGAAGATTTCGATTAGATACCCGGTTTCAGATTTTGAATGATTTATTGACAGCGGAACACCCGGTAGAAAAATCCCATCAGTTCTTTTAAGTAATTCATAACTTATACCCATTTCTATTGGCAATTCAAGTTCTATCATCTTTTTAAAATCACAATTCAAAACCCTTTGAATAAAAAGTTTTCGCTCAATGATACCTTCGGGGCTGTCGTTTTCAATGGTTTCTAAATTATCATAATAAGCAATGAATTCATTCAGATTAAATAGATTAGGTAATTCATAACCATTGCTTCTATCATTTTCAGAAATTGAATAGGAAAGAAGTTCATTCTGGTAATTAGCTCCTATTAACTTAAAATAATCCGGTATTATAGTTCCCAGGATCCTCAAAATAAATTCTGGTTTTTTATAGGTAGCTTCATTATTAGTAAACTCAATAAAATAAATCCTGATCCCTTTAATATTAAAATTAATGGGGACATCAATTTTTGATGAGGTTCTAAAGATATTATTATCAGTTTCAGTTTGATGGACTATATCAAGCATATTGTTATCTTCATCAAAGATATCTATACCAACGTAATTAATTTTATTATTGCCAAAAAGTTTATTCCATGAAAGCGCAGTTGGTAAAAGTTCAAAAATGTTTGAGATGTTTGAAACTGGAAATGCATTATTATTTTTAATACAATCAATTGGTATAACTATTTCGGGTAATTGAAAGTCTGGCTTAAAAGTTATTTCAATACCTAAATTCAAATTCTGCCCTTCATAAGGAATGATTAATACATTATCAAGAGATTCTACCTGAAAATTTTTGAAAGGAAATGTAAATCCATTGTACAGTAAGGATTGAGTTCCGTTTATAATATTTTCCATTAAAATAATACCGGTATCTTCGCTCATAAATTATAGTCCTTTTAATTCAAAATTAATTCTACTCTTTCCTTCCCAATAATTGATAAATTCAACCTGATAGACACAATCGGAATGAATTTCAGTACCTGGATCAACAATAGTTAAAATAAATGTCCCATCAGTTTGAAGGATAAATTGATTTAAATTTGTCTGCTTCGTTTCAAAAAAACCATTTGATGGGTTTTGTTTTTTTAATATACAGAAACCATTTTGTTCCATTAGTTTAACAATTACTCTTACTCCAACATTTACAGAAGCTGAATTAGCTGATGTATTAGAAGATAAATCCCACCATTCTGCATTTAATATTTCCGGAATAGAAGGAGGAGTGTTCATTTTAATTTGCACAGATGCATCTGTAGATTTTAAGGACATAATTCTTGTCGGAGGATTTGTGATTGACAATGTTTTTATTGCTTCCATTCGGTAATTATAAAATAAATCCAGGTTCAAAGAATTTTTTAAATCATCAGTGTATTCATATTCAGCAGTGTCTTCTGTTACATAAATTATAATACCATCAGACTTGGTTATTTGGACAGCTACCCTTTCACTTTCTTTGAGTAGAGAATAAAATCCTTTTAGTAAAGATTTTTCAGGTATGTATTGGGAAGAGGATTCTATAAAATAATTTTCGCTACTTTGATTTTCTACTGATTCACCAAACTTGTAATCTTGAAGCTTAAAAATACCCAACAATGGAACCTGAGGATTTATATCCTGGATAGATGGCAGTGTTATCTGTCCCCCGGCAGAAATAAGATTAGCATTTATACCTTTATAAACTACAATTTCTGTATTAGCAGATGAATTTAAAACAACAACTACTCTAACAGCTTCTCTGATTGAAGGATGTAAATTGATAATGTTTTGTCCATCGAGTAATGTTGGATTAATTATTAAGCAATTAATTGATGTATCAGGTTCATTAAGTGAATTAAATTTGAAAACTCCGGTAATTCTATTTGAATTATCATTTAATTCATTAATAACGGGAAGCTCTATCTGATTAAACCGATGTCTTATTTTAACAAAATCAGGTAAGACCTCATCGTTCTGAATATTCTGTTTCATAAAAGTTTTTATGAGCTTTTCTGTTTCATATTCATTCGGGAAACCATTATTAACTTTTTTATCTGTTCTATAAATAAGATACCCGGCAATTTTTATTTCCTTTTCATTTTTCCATTTTATATATGCTGATTGTTCTTGTCCTTCAATGTAGGTAATTGTCGGGGCTTCGGGTGGTGAAGTATCTAATTGCCAAACAGGTACACTTGTAAGTGACCATTCAGATCGATTTTCCGAAGCATCAACAGATCTGATTTTATAGAAGAAACGGCTATTTCCTAAACCGGGGACATCATCTAAGAATTGATTTGTGTTTCTTAAAGGCTGTCCTGTAACTAAACTGAAAGCTCCGAGTCCATCTGGTATATTTGGAAATCCAGTTGTTCGGGTAAGATCTGCTAAATCAATTAATTTATTGCTATCAGCTAATACTAATTTATAATCAGGAACAGCTTCCAAAATAAAATTAGAATTAGAAACTGGTGAAACAGGATTGGTTACCGCTGAATTATTGCCGGATGGTAATGATGAATAATCAGTGAAGTTATCTCCTAAAGTGGTTTTAATCATTTCTCTTAATGTAAGCTTCAGGTTCAAATTTTCTCTGAAGATTTTTACAACTTCATAATATTTCCGGTTATTATCTGTACCTTGTGTTAATCTGCCACCTAAAAAATTTTCGGGGCTTATGTTTACTGCTAAACCATAATTAGCTGTTACTTCGATTAAACCACTTTCGGGCAAAACGATACTATTAGTAACTGGTAAATTACCATTTGTATCTGTTGTTCTTTCCGCAATTTGTAAAATAGAATCAACAAGTCCTTTTAACCATAAATCTTTATGTACTGCTATTATTGATTTATCAAGTGCTCTTCCAACTTCATAACGGTACTGCATGGAAATACCACTGCTGTCTTTAATATCATTCCACTGCAAACAAAAAAATGATCTGCCTTCAGAATTTGGGAGTTTCAAGAATGCTTCTACTGATGATGGATTTCCACAGGGGAAAGGTCTTTCGGGTTTTAAAGGTTTTTCATCTATGCTTCTTGTTTTAATAAACTGTGCGAATAATGATAACGGGCTCTTGTTACCTTCACTATCAATAGAATCAACAGCAAACTGAGAAGTTTTAAAAGCTTCATTTTTTGAAAGGGAAATAGAATCTATACTATTTGTTATATTCGTGATATAAGGTTCGAAGTATAAAATCTTATTGCTTGTTTCGGCTGTTAGGTTTTGGCTTGTTGGAAGCGAACTGATTTTTTTCGTAATCTTTACAAGTATTTCCAATTCGCTGCTATTATTAACCGGATATAAATCAGATAATACCTGAGCGATAATTGGTATTATTTCAGTAAATTTTTTCCCATCTAAATTATAATTTTTCGTGCCTCTAATTAAAATTTCTCCACTTGTTTTTGATTTTAAATTGTTATTAGTCTGAACACGAAATATCATGCAATTATGGATGTACTTCTCAACGTCGTTACTATTTATTTTAGGTAGACTAATCAATACCGGTGTTCCGGAATCTATATCCAAATGAGCGTTTATGATTATTTTAATCTGCAAGGACTGATCATTCCCAACTGCACTTCCTGCGCTTTGAGCAATTATATCATGATTGATATTCCCTATACTAATTTTTCCACCGGTAAAAATATCTGATTCGATTAAGGTTCTATCAATAAATATTTCTGTATACTCATCCAATCCAGGCTCAAATGGATTTGTTTCAAACAGATTTTTGTTTTCACTTCTCCTTTTTAAATTTGATGACAATACAAGTGCATTCAGGCTATTTTGATTATTCAGGTTATCTCCTGAGAAATGGCTTATGTCATTTGAGTTTTCAATAAAATGATTGTAGTCAATCAATCTTGAATTTAAAACAGGCTTTATGAAATTAACTGATCCATTTTCTGCCCATCCACCATTTTTGTCTCTAATATCTGCTTCCAACAGAACAGTTCCTTTTACTTCAGGAATAAAAGAATGTGAAGAATTAAAAGTTACAGAATTAGATGTGGTATCGGATATTCTGAATTTTTTTCTTTTAACAGCAGGAAGTCTGTTGCCGTTAAAGTTTTCTATAAAATGTATATTTTCAAATGAAGTTGAACCAATATTTTCTGCTAAATTGATTTTTATAATCCGGGAACCACTTTCTGTATTTCCTAATTCTTCAAATGAGTTATACTTAGTCTTTTTATTCCCGGAATATATTGATTCAAGTTTCCGGAATATAGTGAACCTATCAGTTTGAGGATCAGTTAAATATTGGTAACCGCCATATTCATATTGTAAAAATACCTGGTTGCCTGAGGAGTTGAACTGCAGCTTAACAGGAGGCGGTGGTACATCTTTATCTATTAGCTTAATTTTTTCTTTTAGCGGATTACTTGTTTGTCCGAAAATATCAATTCCAACAAGGTTATAATTTATTTCCTCTTTTTTAACAATTACTCTCTGATCAATAAAGTATAAAGAATTTTCATCGAGCTGTGGAGATATGAGCCTGGATTTATTTGAGTCTACCTGTAAAGCATAAACAACAGGTTGAACAAATCTTTTCCATGATTCATTACCGGTATTTTGCTCTGGTACTGACCATGATAGCCTGACTTTTCCTAAATGGGATTCATTAAAATCCTTATCAAATTCCCACCAGGTTTTGTTTGTTTGAATAGCAATCAGAGGATCCTTTAAAACTGGTAAATCAGAATATTTTCCGCCGACACTTTGCACAACTCCGCAAATAATCGTTTCTTTTGATTGGATTATGTAATTTGCTTCAACCTTATAGTCATAAATTTCATTTTCGCTTTTTACAGAACTATCAACAAAGTAAAGCCCCAGCATCCTGGCATTATTAGTATCCAGGCTTCCGAACATAAGCAGGTTCCAGGCATTTATTTTAGAAGAACTTTCATTAGTTGTTTTCAAAATTAATTTGTCGGGAGGAATATCATTTATGTTCTCATTTCCCTCAACCAGAAAATATTGACTGGAAGGGTTAAGAATAGCTCCCATCAAACCAGCATACTTTTCAGCAATCGTTTCATACTTTAATAAATCTGAATCATCAGTTAGGTAAAAGTTTTTTGTTTCCGGGTTAATTCTTTTAAACAGCAGCTTATTGTTTATATCATTTTCATTATCAATAAAACCAATTTTCTCCCATCCGGGACTATCACATAAATATTGATTTCCATTAAACTCAATGAAGTATAAGAATTTGAAGTTTGTAGGAATCTCTACATATTTAATAGATCGGCCATTTGTCGAGTGAAAGGAAATTGTCTTATATGTTACCGCCATTTCAATTTCTATTGATTGCGATAGCGTGCCATCCTGGTGATAGGATTTCGCAACTAATGGATTAATTATCCCAAGCTGTACGTTACAGAAATCCACGCCGGATGAAAATGTAATCCGTAAAAGACCATTAGAATTAATTGGTTTTACTTCATAGCATTTTCCAAAATTTGTTTCAAACTGAAAAAAAGTATTTATTGGACCGCTAAAAGTAATCTGGTCAATTTGTTCAGGTAAAGTCTTTTTATTTGAATCAGTAGGTCTGATAAGTATATTATTTTCTTTTTGACTGCCATTCCTTCTGTAAATTATAAGAGAGGTTGGAATTCCTTTTGATGGCGGAAGCACCCAACGCAAATGAATTCCATTTTCTTTAATTGAACCTGGATTTGGAAATATACCAGCGACCGGAATAAAATCTTGTTCGGCAGGAGGGATAAAGTTAAAGAATTGTGCAAAGGATGAAAAACCCGTCCATAAACCAAAACTGGTTAAACTTGAAAGCTTTATAAATTGCCTTCTATTAATTTTCATTTTTGTTATCTATTATCTGAAGGGCAAGTTATTTTACAATTAAGTTAATAAACTGTAATGAGTGAATGTATTCTTCTTTTAAATTATTACTTTTTTTAATTTATTACTTAACAGAAAAGGATTGTGTTCTTCATTTAGTCGGGGTATGACCATCGTTGAGGCTACAGAAACATAGAAATTTTTTTTCCCAGTTGCAATAAAAATCTTTTGAATTGAAATCTATGTGATAAGAAACTGCCGTTTACAAATTTCAATTTAAATTGGTGGAGGTGGCGGGAGTCGCATGTTTACTTCCAACTTATATAATAATAAGAACTTACAAAAAGTAAAAAAAATTTCACACACATTTCACACAGATATTTTCTTCTTAGTAGTTATAATTTATTCCAAAAAATTCCTTACGGAGAGTCACGGATTCATTGCTAATATAAAAATCTTTTTAATTTGGGTAAAAATCAAACTTTTTTAGGAGTGTCCTGATCCGCTTTCGCAACTGCTAAGTACAACAAGATCTGCATTCAAATCAAGATTATAAGTTTCAGCTGAATAAAGAACTCCATCCTCCTTTGAAGTTTTATCTAACGGCTGTGCAAACACAATACCCGAAATTTGCGGATGATCTTCATTTATAAAACTATGTGAAGCAATATGAACTATATAATAATTCTCAGCTTCAGAATCACCATTCGCTATTCGGGCAATTATTGTTTTTTCATCCTCATTAAGCAGCATAAAACCAATGAAATAAAATCAAAAAGGAAAAAATTTTGTTTTCAATATTCTCCGAGAATTTGCAAATAGTATAGATATAAAGCAAACAACAAAAAACATTAAACAATTCCCTTATGGGATAAGAGGAGGCTTCTATGAAAGCTCTGTTTCTATTTCTTTTGATGATTCTCTTTCTGCAAATCAATATTAGTGCACAGGTTTTTAATGGGGATCTAGAACTTACCACACAGGCTGAAATTGACAATTTTAATTACACTTCAATAACAGGAGATTTAACAATTGATGAAGCCACACTCAGCAATATTACCAATCTTAATGGGCTATCAGAGCTTACCTCTATTGGAGGAGAATTTATAATTTATGTTAATCGCGCACTTACTAATATTGATGGATTATCCAGCCTTAGCTCTGTTGGAGAAAGTACGTCGATATATAATAATGATGCATTGCCCAATATTGATGGGCTAATCAATCTAAACTTCATTGGAGGATTCTTATCTATCAGTGATAATGAAGACTTGATTAATATTGATGCATTACAGGGTTAATGTTCAAAATATTAGTATAACTGAAAACGATGCTCTGACTAATATTAGTGGGATAGATCATTTAAACAGTATTGATTACCTCAGTATTCATGGTAATGATGCATTGACTAGTCTTTCTGGACTGATTAATCTGAATACAGTGGGGTCTTTATTTATTAGTTCAAATGGTGCTCTAATAAATTTAGATTACTTATTGAACCTTACATCTGTTGCAGACGAAGAAGGTGAGGTTTTGCAAATATCAGATAATCAATCTCTTACAAATATTGATGGCTTAATAAACATTCAATCTATGGGTGGAAGTTTATATATAACAAATAATCCTACACTTACTAGTTTGGATGGTTTAAACGGGATAGGCTCTACTGTTGGAGGAATTTTGATTGAATCTAATATGGCTTTAACAAATATTGATGCGCTGTCTGGTATTGAATCTATTGCCAGGCTGGAATAAAAAACAATGATGCTGTATTATAAATAACTCTGACTCCTCCATTGCGATTACATTGGCTGAATGTGAAAACCCATCAAGAATAGACATCTCACCAAAAAAATCAGACTCATTAAGAAGGGTTATTATAACTTCTCTCCCATCCTCACTTTGCCTTGTTACTTTTACTTTTCCTTTAACAATTACAAAAAGGGCAGAACCTGTATCGTGTTCAAGTAAAACAGGTATATCTTTATTAAAGGTTTTTCGACTTCCTAGTTTTGCAATTTGTTCTATAGTATTTTCATCCAGATCTGAAAATATAGGAACCTGCCTAAGAAAATTATTTTCTTCTTCCATATAAAATCCCTCTCTTTTTTAAATTTGTAGTCAGCCAGAATATTAATTTGAGTCCAAAGGCGACGGATTAATTTGCTTTATGCACAGGATAGATTAACATGATCACGTTTGGCAGTAAAGAAAGAAGCCTGGTATACAGAAAATCTTCAATCAAATTGAATTAAATAGATTGAATAGAAAATCAAAGAGAGAGGTAGTCAGGAGTGCTACCTCTCTCAAATTGGCACTCACATTTACTTTATCGAATAGTATCTGATTTTTTGCATAATTCCATTACAGTTCTTATCACGTCGTATCTGTGCCAAAAATGAAAAATAACAAGTTTAAAAAATAATTTGAAGTCCCTTCACAATAAAAGTATTACTAACTATCGAATTCCATAATTACTGAGCTTCTGATAATTTCCCGTAGTTAGGCTCAATGCTCGCCCGAGGCAAGGTGTTGTGTTTAACCCCTTCCATAATCAATTGCATAAAGAAAGGAGCAAAATATGTCAACTCCAGTCGCCGTAGTACGCCAAACCTTAATCTCTTTTTTTAACATAAGCGAATAAGAAATATTTTTTTATAAATTCCCAGCACAAAAAAAAATGAAAGGAACACTATGAAGACCTCTTTGTTTCTGATATTTGCTTTTTTCACATTTACATTCGGCACCTTAGGACAGGATGTTGGAATGAAGAATGTGTTAGTAGATACTACATTGCTGCGTGCGATGATTGTTACCCTTGAGCCAGGACAAAAAACTGACGTACACTCTCACCCCGCTAATTTTTTATACGCTCTCACGGACGGCAAACTTATCGTACACTATACCGATAGTAAAGATGAAACTTATGACCTCAAAGCAGGTGACAGTGGATATGGTGATCCTGAACGTCCTCACCAAACCGAAAATACCGGTAAAAAAACTGTTAAATTTCTTTTGGTAGAGCTTAAGGAACATCCATATAAAAAGTAAAAACAGTATGTAAAATTTTAAAAAGAATTACTAAGCCCCTTTCGGCTTTGCGAGGAATGATGAAAATAAAAGGTGAAGAAATAGATAGCATATTCTCGATGGCAATCCTTAAAAACACATATTGATAATTTAATTTTTGTTGATTATGTTAAATCAAATTCTTTTTGTGTTCCACCATTACATTTTAATTACAGATGAATCAAAAAACCGATATTCAGAAAGGATATCTACTACTGGCAGATATTTCAGGATATACTGGTTTTCTTGCAAATAATGAACTTGATCATTCACATAAAATAACATCTGAGATTTTAAATCTTTTAATTTCATCTTTAACACCTACCCTTAAACTTGCAGAAGTTGAGGGAGATGCTGTATTTGTGTATGCACCACACACAAGAATAACACGCGGAGAAACTCTGCTTGAACTTATTGAAACAACCTATATAAAGTTTAAAAATCATACACTAGGACTAAAAAGCTGTGACTGTAATGGTTGTGAATCTGCTTTGAATTTAGACCTGAAATTTATTTGCCATTTTGGAGAATTTGTATTACAGGAAATATCCGGAAAACAAAAACCATTAGGTTCTGATGTAAACTTAAGTCACAGACTACTTAAGAATAATGTTTCAATTTTAACGGGATGGCAGGCTTATGTACTATTTACAGAAGATTGTCTGAATGCGATGGAGATAGAACCAGATGGGATGAAGAGAAGTAATGAGTCCTATGAACACTTTAATAAAGTTACTACATATAATCTTAATCTTGATGCCCGATATAATGAGTTAATTGAAAAACATCGGCCTGAGCAGGGTAAAAGAGAATTTGATGAAATATTTACTATTGAAATCCAAGCACCTCCACCCATTGTATAGGAATGGTTAAATGATTTCAAAAAAAGAAATTTATGGAGTTCTGAAGAATCTGTCTGGAAAAATAATGCATCACCCAATGGAAGAACATCAATTGGATCAACAAATCATTGTTCGCGTGGCTCAGAGAAATTTTTAGAACAAATTGTTGAATGGAAACCATTTGAACATTTTTCTGCAAAGTATCAGTTAAGACCATTCCCTGTTATTTTAACCAATTATCTAATTCCAACTAATGGAGGGACAAGGTTAACTTGTGAAATATCATTTGATTCTAATTTACCAAGAAAAATATTTAAACCATTATACAAGTTTATTTTTCAAAAAAAAATTAAAATTGAAAAACAAATGTTGCATATGCGTTCGTTAATTAATCAGTTGCAAATCACAACATAACTTCATAAGAGAATAATAAAGTTACAATCGGGTAATTATGCTGCTGTAAACCTTGAACAAATTATCATTGTAATGAAAACTATCTTCCTTTTCTTTAATATTTCTTTTATTTAACTTTAATAATTATTCCAAGAATCTCGACAAGAAAATGATAGAAGAAATTCTCCCTGTATTGACACCTCATAAAAGGTTGAAAATGCTTTCTCCAAGGAGAGGCATTATTAACAACTTACCTTCTGTTGTTAGCCATATATCATTTCTTCCTTTCATTAATTTTTTAAAAGATAAACTTACGACAATCTCCGGCACCCGAGCAGATTTTTATAGAAACCTGATCCAAAAATTTGAAGCAAAGCCAGTCTTATTGCAGCAAGTTGCAAATATTCAAATATTAGATGATCATGAAGAACTATTGGAATTACTCACCACTGCTATATTTCCGATAGTAAGCGACAATGAAGAAAATAACTTTACCCTTTCAGGTCCTTATCAGTTCAATATTTTCTCTTATTCAGAGACATTCAAAAAATTTTTTATAGGTAAAGAGGAAGAACATTTACAGTTACCTGAGGACATATCGGAAGAACATCTAAGGCAAGTACAATGCTCCATGATTTATGATCATATTCTTGAAAAATATTATGGCATCAAGCTGAACGATAGTCCTGAGTTGGTTTATCCAGTAAAAGATTCTAAAACAGGCATGAAGCGATATTTCAGAATGCGATATGACCGTCGGTTCATAGATGTGCATATTAAAGGGGAACTTCCAAAAATAAAGGATTGTGCGGTCTGTTTAAATACTTTCCGTATCCTTGACCTAGAAAAGCAATTAGAAACAATGCCACTTGATCTATTTGAAGTAGAAGGTTTTGCGGTATGGAATGCAGAGGACGTTACCACAGCCGAATCATTAGACAGGATAAAAAAAATATTACTAAGGCAGGATGACTATGATACGGGAAGTATTAAAGAATTGAAAGATGCCGTTCAGGCACTAGTGGGATTAAACGAAGTAGAAGTAGGCTTAATGCCTTTTGTTAAGATTAACAATTGTTTTTTACTCAATGAAGAATATACAAAGCATAGTCTTATGGGTAAATATTGGAAGGCAAGTGATGAGGAAAGTATTTCAACATTCAACAAATTTTTAGATTTTCAACAACAAAACCCAGAACCAACACCTGTATCCAATGTAAATGAAGATGTTTTAGGAATTCCACACATGAGAGCATTATTTGATAAAGGCACCAGAAGTTATATCTATTATCCTATTCAAAATAGTGATGGGTTATTGGGAATGCTGGAACTATCTTCACCCATTCCAAATCTTTTCGATCATGAAATAATGGCAAGGTTAGAGCCGGCAATACCATTATTATCTGTAGTCATGCTTAAGGAAAGAGACACCTTTAATAATAAGATAGAAAAACTTGTAAAGGAAAATTTTACTGCACTTCAACCATCAGTGGAATGGAAGTTTTTGGAAGTGGCCTGGGAGTATCTTAAAAGGAATAAATCAGCTACAGAAACAGAAAAAATAATTTTTGAGAATGTATATCCGCTATATGGAGCAATTGATATACGCAATTCTTCTATAGAGAGAAGTCATGCTATACAAAAAGACCTAAAAGAACATTTACATTTAATAGATAATACACTCGATAAACTGCAACCAATTGTGCAATTGAATTTGCTGGAAGGATTAAAATTTAAAAATCGAAGTTTTCAGCAAGCCATAGAAAATGTATTACTTCCCGAAGATGAATTATGCATCAATGAATTTTTAGAAAATGAAGTGGAGCCTGTATTATGTCATCTACAAAAAAGTAACAGCCAGGTACAATCAATAACGGAAAATTATTTTAATCTCGATAATGACATTACAAGTTCTCTTTATCATTTTCGTAATGAATATGAAGAAACGCTTGCTTCCATTAACCTGAATGTACTTCGCTACCTTGAAGAGCAGGAAGATATTTTACAAAGATCATATCCCCATTTTTTTGAAAAGTATAGAACTGATGGAGTGGAATACAATATCTATATAGGTCAATCTATGACTCCGGATTATCCCTTTGATCCGTTATATCTTAAAAATATACGCATATGGCAGTTACAATCTATGGCAGAAGTGGGAAGAATCACTCATAAATTATTGCCTTCTTTAAAAGTGCCATTAGAAACTACGCAACTAATCCTTATCCACAATCAGCCCATATCAATCAGTTTTCGAAAAGATGAGAGACGCTTTGATGTAGAAGGCTCTTATAATATTCGTTACGAGATAATGAAGAAGCGAATTGATAAAGTCCGTATTAAAGATACCCAAGAACGTCTTACACAACCCGGAAAAATTTCAATGGTATATTCTAACCAGAAAGAAGCTCAGGAATATGAAGAATATATCCGGTTTCTTCAAAGTAAAGATCTACTCCAACCCGGCACTGAATCCCTTGACCTGGAAGAGTTGCAGGGTTTAAGGGGATTGAAAGCTCTTCGGGTTAATATTAACTTGGCATAAATTGATTACCTGCCTGAAAAGTAAACCCCACTGAACAATTTAATTGGGGGACTTCTTGCGATCTAAGTTATATATGCAACAATGTTGTAATCCACCTATTCAACATTGTACTGAACCAGAGCCCACTTACTTTTGATTAGCAGAGGGGGTCAAATAAATTATGTATCAATTTTTAATTCAACTAATTTTACTTTTCCACAGCCATTACAATATCTCCTTTTACGCTGCCAACAGGAACTTTAAATTTATTTAAGGTAGCCTTAAAATCTATTACCATAGCATCCCATTCTTTCTCGGAAATATTTAGGCCTGAGTGTGCATCTTTCAATGACCGGCCTGTATATTTTTGCGGGCCTCCTATCGCCATACAGGTAAGTTCGGTTGCAAGATACTTTAGTGCAGGTTTGCTTATACCCATTGCCTGTTTATTCTTAGGATTAGCATTTAACACTTCATTTACCCAAAGCCGGTCTACAAAATCATCTACAACCTGTGCAATTACATGTATGCCTCCTAATCTGTCGTACAGCGTTTCCTCTTTCGGCTTTTCTGTTTCCTGAGCGATGCTTAGTGATCCGAATGATAAAAATAATATTGAGCTTACATATAATAAAAACCGGATTCCTGACTTTTGCATAAGAACTCCTTGGTTTTAATTGATAAAATAATTTTAATTAACTCGGTTAAAAAGTTTAATTATTTAGAAATGGTTAATGTTTACATCAATTTAATAAAATTATATACTTCTTAGCAACCATAGCAGGTGTGTATATATCTCCAGCAGCGAAGTTGTATTGACACTTTTATTGTTTGAAACTTGGAATGTTCTGGTTTAACTTTCTTTCCATAAATGTAATAGCCTTAACAATCTATAAGTTTTTTTATTAACCGTGTTTCAAAAAATTAGTAAGAAAATCTCTGACTTTAATACTCCTAAATTATTGATAGGAATTTTATTCCTTGCAGCCGTTTTGAGATTTCAAGGGATCTTTTGGGGCATTCCGGTATTTGATTCAATGGTGCAGAGCTATCATCCTGATGAACCCAAGATATTAAACGGTGCTTATAACTTTCCATATCATATACTAAGTAATACAGACCTTTGCTATCCGACTTTTTATCATTATTTTTTAGGAACATTTTCTCTCCCTGTTAAACTCATCTTTAAAATTTCAGGGTGGTCTTCTGAAGCTTATATATTGTTTATAACTATTTTTAGCAGATTTATATCTATCGTTTTAGGATTAGGTTCTATTTTTCTAACCTTTGTTCTTGCTAAAAAACTTTATAATGAAAAAGTCGGTCTCCTTAGTGCTTTATTTATTTCATTATCTCTTTATCACGTGCAAAATTCCTCTTGGGCAACTTTGGATGTTGCAAACTCCTTCTTCTTAGTACTAACCATTTATTTCGCATATAAAATGTATGGAGACCCGATTCGAAAGTTTTATCTATTAACAGGGGCTTCACTGGGAATTCTTATAGGTACAAAATATAACGGGTTTGTTGTTGTAATTTTTATTTTAATATTACATTATTATCGAACTCTTAAAAGTGAAAGAAAAATATCAGATATTCTTCAAGCAAGTTTTTCAAAAAATCTTTGGATGTTATTTTTATTTGCCGGGATTGTATTCCTTCTAACAACTCCAACTATTATATTGAAGCCAGCAGCTTTTACTGATTCAATATCTGAGCTTCTTAACAGAGGTCCAGGAAGAAAATATAGTTTTATTTTTGATTATTCGATTTTTACTTCTGTTATTAAAAATTTTGTTGTTGTAACCGATCCTTTCTTAACTATCTTAATGATTCTTGGCTTAATAATTCCATTCCGCAAATATTGGGATAGGGAAATACCAATGATCACTATTGTTATTATTTTTTCTATTTTTTTTGGAGCCTTATCAAGTAGGCAGCTAATTGCTGTTCTACCATTAACAAGCATATTGAGTGCACAAGGAGTTTTTTACTTATATAAAAGGATTAACTTTATACACAAACCAGTATGGGTTTCTTTTTTAATTCTATGGATTATTTTTGCATTAGTTTATAATTCAGCCGGAATTGTTTTAAGAAATAATGATACTAGAACAAAAGCTGCTTATTATATAAAGAAGAATATTTCGATGGGCAGCACAATTGGAGCTACCTCAATCGGAAACTATAAAAGATGGAACTGGATGTTTCCTAAAATTGACGAAGAAAAATATAAAGTTATTGATGCCCTAAAAAAACCTGAATTTATTATTTTAACCAGCTATGACTTCGTAAAAATGGAAGAAGCTCTGTTGTCTGATAAACTTCATAACTATAAATGGGACACAGAGTTTTCTAAGGAGATGGTATAGAGGCAATCCGCCATCTGAAGAAGTGTTTCGATTTTATGACGACCTTTTGAATAAAAGAGGAGAGGAATATAAATATCAACTAATAAAAAATTTTGAAAAGAATATATTCGTTCCGATAGAGTTTCCTCCTCCTCAAATTAGAATTTATAAAAAGATAGAAGAATAATCATCAGGATGATATCTCCCAAAGCGCAGTGCAGGGAAAGGGTTGTTTATTGCCATGTATGTAAAGCAACGGTGACTTCTTTGTGTCAAAGTTGAATAGTTTAAACAACATAATCCACATAAAAACCTTTTGGGTTGTTTATTTTTGTACCGGCCCATCTTTTTGAAGGTTCAAATTTTCGGATATTTTAAATCAAAAAAATGGTATAACAGGTTTTGTTTATTGTTACGATCACAGAAGACTTTTACTTCTCATTTCCTCTGCTTAAGAGGAGACCGGACTCAGCCTTAAATTACTAAACCAATATATATTTAGTACTTAAGATTACCGGTAAAAAATTTCTCACGAAGTTCACACACAGTAGCAGAGTGGAGGTGCGGGAGTCAGGCGTTTACTTCTAAGTTATTGAAAATAAAGAACTTGAAGAAATAAAATTTTTTTTCACACACATTTCACACAAAGTTATATTTTAACATAGTTAAAACATATTTATTGATTAGATATTTTATTGATTTGAAATTTACAAGTTTTTCGATTCCTTAAAAAACCTGTTTCATATTGGCGTTACATTTGTAACACAAAAATATTTCTGTAACTTAACTTTTGTCCAAAAACTTAAAAAATTGCTTCAGACCACTGTCCAATAAAACCTAAAATCTGAGCATAGCTTCTAATCAAAGCTTTAATTAGGTTTTTTCTTAAACTAATCTATAGAATCATCTAATGCAACATGTTGCTGTTCTCTCCAAATTACCAGAACTAAAGAAAATAAAAATAGTCTACATAGAATTATATGTATTAAGATTTTTCGAGTATTGAGTCAAGAATCTAACACCTAAGGAATCAATATTAATTTAAATGGAAAATATTAATACAATAATTATTAGGAAAAAATCATTTATCAAAAGTTTTTATTTTATACAAACTTCTCCCGGCTGTTATAAATAAAATATTTGAATATAAACCTCTTCCAAGAGTTAGATTACTCGGTACTTCTGGTAAAAGAATTGAATCGATTTCTTTCCCTTCATTGTTATATACTTTTATAGCTGGGTTTATTTCGTCCCGAACAGCAACATAAATATTTCCTTCGGCATCAACTGTTATTCCATCAGGTCCGGAATTCTCCTGATAATTAATAAATATTTCTTTTGAAATGACATTGGAGTCTTCATAAATCCGACATTTGTAAATAACCATCATCGGCTTATTTTTTTCATCACCCTCAAAATTGCAACCTATGTAAAGTGTAGTCTGATCCGGAGAAATCGCAATACCATTTGGCATTGAGATATCAGAAATAATTAAATTAACTGAATTGTTTTTGTTTAATTTATAAACTCCCATAACAGGTTGATCTATATTTTCAAAACCTGCATACCTTGGATCTGTAAAATATATATTGTCGTCTTTATCTATTATAAGATCATTAGGAGAATTAAAAGGTAGATTATTAAATAAACCGGCAGCAATTCTACTTTTTCCTGTATTTAAATTTGTTATAGTAATTTTTCTTCCGCCAAAATCGGCTCCTTCACAAACTACCATTTCCCCTAATGAATTAAACTCTATTCCATTTGCCATACCACTGGGTGAGCGATAAACAAATGCCTGATCAGTTTTTAAATCATATTTCCAAATAACTCCAGCCTGCATTTCTGTTTCTTCTGTAAATGTAAGATCACTAAAATAAATACAATCATCAGGACCTTGGGCTGGTCCTTCAGTAAAATATCCTTCACCAAAAAGTTTAATCAGAATAGCATCTTTAGGGAAGATATACTTTTCCTGAGAATAGCAGATAAATTGAAGAATAAATATTAATATAAATTTCATAATCATCTATAAATAAAAAACCCCGCTAAGAGCGGGGTTTAATTTAAAATAAATTATTTAAGTCTTTCACCATTTTTTAAGAATGGTTCAGCTAATCCTTTTAAAGAACCGTCAGCTTCATTAATAGGTTCTGGTGAAAATTGTATAGCATATGCTCGTCTCATCTTATCTGTATTATTTGTCCCGGATCTGTGAAAAACTGTGCTTGAAAAAACTACAATAGAACCTGCTGGACAATTTGCCGGAATTCCTTTTTCCGGACCGAAGTAACCTTCACGATCATTTGTACCAGAAACAGGTATATGCTCAACTTTTTCTTTAGTTCCTGCTAAAGAGTAAGGAAGAAGATAAACAGTACCATTTTGTTCATTCACGTCATCCAATGGAATCCATGCATTAACATATTGTTTATGAATATGATCAACATAACCTGAATCCTGATGCCACGTAAACTCAGCGCCTTTCGGATCAGTTCCCTTTACAACAAATTGTTCCCAGAATAAGTAAGCATTATTACCAATTGTTGCTTTACAAATTTCTGCCATGAGATCGCTAAAAATAAATTCTCCGAGCTGAGGTTTATCTTTATAAGCGAGGAATACAAAATACCTGCTGTTTCTTCTGCTTAGGTTCAGAACATCTGTTCCCAATTTGTCCATCTCTTTATTTTGTGCTTCAATTAATTCCGTACATTCTTTTTTTACTAGTTGAAGTTCTTCTTCCGGGATAATACTTTCGAGAATAAAAAAACCATCCTGCTTATATTGTCTTTTTTGTTCATCGGTTATTTTCAAATTTGTTTTTACAGTCATGTTTTTTTCTCCTTCTATTATTTCAATCTTTTAAGTTTGGTTATTCTACCGCCAATAATCCATTCAACAATGTAGAGATTATCTTCATTATCAACAGACATATCATGTGGGCTATTGAATTTTCCTTTTTGAATTAATTTTTTTTGATGATCTGGCCATCCTGGTAAATTACAAACTGATTCATTTCTTCCTAAGTAAGTTATCAGTTTATTATTTTCATCAAGTACTGCAAGTCTTGCACAAAGTTCAGGGACATATAGTAAATTGTTTTTTATTACTCCTCCGCAAGGACAATCAAAAATATCTTCACCAAAACTTCTTTTAAATTTTCCTTCAGGGTCATAAACCTGAAATCTTTTATTTCCTCTGTCGGCAATATATAATTCAGGTTCGGATTTTCTTATATCAAAGAAAATAGAATGGGGACAATTAAAAGCTCCGGCAGTTCCTTCATCGCCACTAATACTTTTTAAATAAATTCCCTCTTTACTAAACCGGTGAATAAGATTTGATCCATATCCGTCAGTAACCCAAATGTCTCCATTGCCTCCAAACCTGGTTTCAAATACAGCTACCCATGTTGGCGAATATTCTTTTTCTTCATAATTTTTTATCCGGGGTTTTTCAATTCTTATTAGAGACTCTCCATCTAAACTGGTTTTAACAACCTCGCCAGAATACTGATCTGTCAGCCAGAAATATTCTATTCCATTCTCTTCAGTAAGAGTCATTCCATGTGCACCGCTAAATCGGTTTCCCCAGAATTTAATTAATGAACCATAAGAATCAATTATAAGAACTGCCGGATCCGCTTGATTAAAAACAGCAATGTTTCCATTCTTTAAAACAACAACTCCATGTGTTCTTCCATTTTCTTTTCCACTTTTAGTATTAGGAATTTTTGCCCAGTCATTTATCCATTCATACTTAAAGTTTCCTTCACCAATAATCATTTTTATTTTTTTCGTTTAACTTTTTGAAGTAGTTTATTTGATTTTTCTGCAGCTTCATTAAGAACAGTTTTAATATCACTATTTCCTATTATCGCTTTCTCAACAGCTTCCGCAATATTTTGATTTATTTCAACACGATAAAAATCTATTGATGCTCTTGCCTGACTTATTGATATCTGTTCAACAAAAGATTTCATTGCAGGATCACTTTCAAGAAATTTTTTATATTCAGGTAAATCAAGAACAGACTTTCTAACGGGCAAATAACCGGATTCAATAGAAAATTTTGCCTGAATATCAGGACGCAAAATCCATTTAATGAATCTCCATGCTTCATCAGGATTTTTACTTTGCTTAAAAACAGTAAGGTGTTCGCCTGCTAAGTATGTGGCTTTTTTAAAAGGACCAGCAGGCAGATGAGTTACTCCCCATTCAAAATTTTTGATATCTCTCAATTCAGGTAAATCCCATGGTCCATCCATTATCATTGCAATTGTACCTGAGACAAAACCTAAATCATGTGTAAGAGTAAAATTCTGAAATTTCTGATTATCAAAAAGCTTTTTCCATAATGATAAAGCCTTAACTCCAGCCTCACTGTTAAATAAAACTTTTGTTTGATCTTCAGTAATTTCTTCGCCGCCTGCCTGCCAGAGAAATGGTGTCCATTGAAGTACCATCCAAACACTTAAAGGACCGGAAGCAGGAAAAGCAGGAATATAAAAACCATATTGATCAATCTTTCCATCGCCATCTTTATCTTTTGTAAGTTTCATAGCATATTCATAAAGCTCATCCCAGGTCTGCGGAGGTTTTTCAGGATCGAGACCAACTTCTTTAAATTTATTTTTATTATAGATTAGAGCAAGCGTAGTTGCTTCCATTGGCATTGCATACAAAGTACCTTTCCATTTTGCAGATTCTAGAGATTGTGGAAAAATATCGTACATATCTTCCTTGCTTAAACCGTTTTTTCCTTTTATAAAATGATCTATCTTATAAATTGCATCGGCTTCAACAAGCTTGTGCAGAAAATCAGAATGAAGCCATGAAATATCTGGAGCTGTATTACTTTGAATTGCAGTTACTAATTTCTGAATTAAAGGATCGCCGCTAGGAACATACTGAGCATTAATTTTTATGTTTGGATTTTCTTTTTCGTACAGCTCAATTAAGTTGTTAAAAGAAGGAATGGTCCTTGAAACAAAGCTATGCCAGAAAGTAATTGTAATTTTACCTTTGGTATTTTCATTTTTTTCTGAACAGCCGGATATAATTATTATAACCGATACAAAAAGTAGAAAAAACCTTTTCATTTAAAAACAGAGAAATAATTTTCAAAAAATATAGCAGGATTAACGTTCACAGCAATTTCATGTTTACCTTTAGAATCAGCAGTCCATTTTGTTAACCCTCTCCCTTTTTTCTTCTCAAGTTCAATCTCAACAATACCTTTTTCATAACTGCAAATATTCTTATCAAATATTGCAACGGCGGCTAAAGGATCATGGAATGTTACTCCATCCCATTCTTGAAACCATGCTTTTGAAAAATCAAGAACGGGTTTAAATAAATCATGATTAGAAAATTTCTCTTTAAATTCATTTTTTTTCATAATTACCTGGGATGTTACATCCAATCCGAATGAACGATGAATTTTTATTTTTGAATTGTAAACAATTGAGGTGGCGTGATAATCACCCATAGCATTCCATTCAATTTTAGGAAGATTTTTATTTTTTCTTAAAAAATTTCCTGCCATAGAATAAAGTCCTTTTAATAAAGAAGGTATTTCAGGATCAGAACCAAAAAGTAACCCAATATTAGTTAGAGGACCAATAGTTAATAGAATAATTTCTCCAGGATATTTCCTTATAGTTGATCTAAGAAATTCAATTGCTTCCCCTTCAGAAAAATTCTTTTTATGTTCCCATTTTTTTAATGTACCTGCTTGCTTTGCACTTGTCTGAAGCTGAGGAATCAAAAGTGGATTTGCAGATCCAGGAAAAATTGGAATGTCTTTATCTGCAATTTTGCAAAGCACACTAGCAATCTTTGCACGTTTTACAGGTTCCGAAGTAACTGTAGTTATTCCAAGAAGCTCACATTTGGTATTAGCAAGAAGATATGCAAGACAAACTGCATCATCAATATCGCTTCCGATATCTGTATCAAGTAAAATTTTAACCGCCATATTTTTAAAATATTATCTTTTGTTTGATTGATTTTATGAATTGTGGATTTGTTCCGCAGCAACCTCCAATAAAATTAGCTCCTGAATCAATTAGATTGGGGATGAATTCTATAAATTCATTATACGTTTTACTATAAACTGCTTTAGTGCCATTAAATTCAGGCAAACCTGCATTTGGTTTTATCCAGATATGAACTTTAGTTGAGGCTTTTAATCTCTTACAAATATTTACAAAACCTTCAATACCTTGCCCGCAGTTTGCTCCAATAACATCAGCTCCCGCATCAGTAAGTTCTTTAGCAATTTCTTCCGGAGAATTTCCCATAAAAGTAAAATCTTTTTGCTTACCTGAATCAAATACCATTGAAACAACAATAGGTATATCTGTTTCTTTAGCAGCTCTCAATGCAAGCTTTGCTTCATTCAGATCAGACATAGTTTCTATAACTATTCCATCTGCACCAGCCTCTTCTATAGAATTTACTTGTTCCTTAAACGCATCAAACATTTCTTCTTCTGTAATTTCACCCATCATCAACATTTTTCCCAAGGGTCCAACTGAAGCAAAAACAAAAGCATTTCCATCTGCTGCTTTTTTAGAAATCATAACTCCAGCCTTATTAATTTCATTCACCTTTTCGGTAAAGCCAAAATCATTGAGTGCAATTTTGTTGCTTCTGAAGGTGTTGGTTAAAATAATTCTGCTTCCTGCTTCTATATAACTCTTTGCAACTTGTTCAACCAGATTAGGATTTGTTAGATTCCAGATGTCCGGACATTCCCCCATAGGAAGACCCAATTCCTGTAACTGAGTTCCCCATGAACCGTCAGTAACTACAACACCTTCTGTTAATAATTTTTCAATAAGCTTATGCATAGATTTTTATGAAGGTATTAAACCCATAATACCGGATGTTGATTTTTCAGGGATCATAATGTAAGACTCAGTTAATACAACACCAATTCTTCTTTCAGGATTTAGTAAATTAAAAATTTTCTTTTGATCTGTTACCGGCCAATCACCATAACCGGGAGATAATCTTTTATAACTCCATTTATTTTTATCGCAGCTATCATTCATATATAAATTGAGATCGTTAGCTACCATTTCTGCGGCACCAGCCCCGATTCCATTAAGGAGGTATGCTTCGAAAATATTTCCACTAGATGAAAGTGATTTAACCTTGTTATCTATACCTGGCCCAATTGTGACCACATAAATAATAATTTTTTCGCTAACTAATTCATTTGGAGAAATCTCTTTACTACTCTTAAGTGAAGAATGGCTTGTAAATATTTTTAATTTTTTGCTGTCAAAATGAATATTACTTTCTTTTATCTGCAAACCTGCGTCATCGGGTTTTATATTACTAATCGTATAAACAACTTTTGGTTTTATAAGGTCGATATACTCATTTAATAATTCAAGTATCTTTTCAAGTACATGAACTCCTGAACCTCTTATTGAAAGAGGATTGAATTTTAAGCTTGCCCCTATTTCTTTATAAAAATATTTGTAAGTATCAAAATCTTCGTACAATTTTTCTATTTCTTTTGGCGGATGGAACTTCCATCTCTCTAAAATCGAAAAATACTTTTTAAATAGACTTTCATCATTTTTTCCCTCGGAAGATTCTTTTCCTCTATCTATCTCCTGAAATAATTTCCTGTTTATCAAAAGATTTTCAGTTATAGATATATAATCTTTCGGATCTATTCTGTATATAAAAGGATCAGCGACATAAATATTCCCACTAGTTTCCTTAAATATAAATTCACTGCTTAAACTGTTTTTCAACTGCACTAGCAATTTTTTTAAATGATCCTTTTAATGATTGATAAAGATTTTTATATATATCATAGTATTCCTCATACATTTTTACATTCGTCGCTACTGGTTTAGTAATTTCAGAAATCTTAATAGTTTTATCACAAACTTCTTCTACGCTGGAATACTCACCTGTTCCAACAGCTGAAAGTAGTGCCGCACCAAAGGGAGCTCCTTCAGTTATTGTCAGTGTTTCTATTTCAGTGTTAAAAGCATCAGCAAGAATTTGTCTCCACAATTTACTTCTCGCTCCTCCTCCTGAAATTCTGATTTCTGATATTCCGAGACCTAATCTTTTATTTAACTCCAGACAATCTTTCAGGCTGTAAGCAACACCTTCTAATACAGATTTTATAAAATGCTTTTTATTATGTCTTATTGTAATACCTGTAAAAGTTCCTTTGGCATTGGGATCCGGGTATGGCGTTCTTTCTCCCGTTAAATAAGGTAGATAGATCAAACCTTCGCTTCCTGCAGGAATTTCTTCAGCCTGTTTGGTCAACAGATCATAAACATTTTTATTTTTTTCAGCAGCTGTTTGTTTTTCATATTCTCCAAAAACATCTTTGTACCATTTTAAGGAACCTGCGGCAGAAAGTGTTACACCCATGACATGCCAGGCACCAGGAACTGCATGACAAAAAGCATGAAGCTTACCTTCGGGTTCAATTATTAAATTATTGGTATGAGAAAAAACAACTCCGGAGGTTCCAAGTACAACTGATGTAATTCCCTTTTTAACTGTTCCGGTTCCGATACCACCAGCAGCCTGGTCACTTCCTCCTGCAACAATAGAAGTTCCAATGTTGAGTCGGGTTTTTTCAGCAGCATTCTTTGTTATTTTTCCGGTTGTTTTAATTGATTCATAAATTTCCGGCATCCAGATTTTTTGGATATTTAAGGCTGAAAGGATTTCATCTGACCAATTTCTTTTACTAACATTGAAAAGCGAAGTACCGGATGCATCAGAAACATCAGTTGCAAACTCTCCAGTTAAACAAAACCGGATATAATCTTTAGGAAGAAGAATATGTTTAATTTTTTCATAGATATGCGATTCATTTTTTTTTACCCAGAGTATTTTGGGGGCAGTAAATCCAGGTAAAACAGGATTACCTGTTATCCGTAGCAAATACTCAAATCCAAATAATGAAGTAATCTCCTCACATTCCTTAATAGTTCTTTGATCATTCCACATTATACAAGGACGCAGTACTTTTCCATCTTTATCAAGAAGAACTAAACCATGCATCTGTCCCGTTAATCCAATTCCTTTAACATCATAATTTTTTATCCCGGATTTTTTAAATATATCTTTAATTGAAATCTGAGTTGCTTTCCACCAATCTTCAGGATTTTGTTCTGACCAAAGAGGTTTTGGATTATACATTTGATAATCAGAGGATGAACTTGATATAACTTCACCTCTCAAATTAATAAGAATAGCTTTAGCTCCCGTAGTTCCAATATCAAGCCCAAGATAATAATTCATTTTCTGTATTACATTCTATCTGTATTTATAAGAATTAAAATCAGCTTCATAGTAAGAAAGGATTGTTCTTTCCGGCTTAGATACTTTATCAAATCTTTTATTGTCTTCATCGGTAATCTTAACTTTTAATGCACCAAGATTATCAATAAGCTGATTCACATTTTTTGGACCTATTATTGAACTGGTGATTTCCGGTTTCTGAATTGTCCAGGCTAATGCTACTTGAGAAGATGTACAATTTTTCTCATTCGAAATTTCCTCTACTACATCAAGAACTTTGAAAGCTTCTTCAATAAAATGTTGATTAGCCCATTCGCTACTATCTTTAAAACGACTCTCAACAGGTCTTTCCTCACCTCTTTTATATTTTCCAGTCAGGAATCCACCAGCTAGAGGAGCCCAGGGAAGAATTGCCAATCCAAAATTTTGTGCAACAGGAATTAATTCACGTTCAATCCTTCTATCCAGTAAATGATATGGAGGCTGTTCTGAAATAAATCTGTTTAATCCAAGCTCTTTTGAAACCCAAATGGCATTTACAACCTGCCACGGTGCGAAAGTGCTGGTACCAATATATCTTACCTTGCCTGTTTTTATAAGATCATCTAATGCTCTTAATGATTCATCTATTGGAATATCAGATTGCGATCTATGAAGCTGGTAGAGATCAATGTAATCAGTTTGTAATCTTTTTAAAGATGCATCACATTGTTCTATTATATGTCTTCTACTGATTCCTCCGGCATTAGGATCATTATCTTTCATCATTCCATGAACTTTTGTGGCAATAATAATCATGTTTCTTTTACCGTTTCTCTTTAGAGCTTTGCAAACAAATTCTTCACTTATTCCTCTTTGATATGCATTAGCAGTATCAAGAAAATTAATACCCTCCTCAAGTGCTTTATCAACAATATCCATTGAAAGATTTTCATCTGCTTTTCTTCCAAACATCATGCATCCAAGGCAAAGTGAGCTAACTTTTACTCCCGTTCTCCCTAGATTTCTATATTCCAATTAATTCCCCTTCTTATAAAGATTCCTGAAATAATTGTCCATCTTTTCTTTTTTGAAAATATCAAAATACCAGTATGGATAAATTCTTGCGGGTAAACTTACTTCATCAAGTTGCTTGATTTCTTCTTCATTCAGTTCCCAACCACTTGCTGCTGTATTATCTAAAAGTTGTTTTTCATTTCTGGCACCAATAATAACAGAAGTGATTCCCGGTTTCCTCAATGTATAATTCAAAGCAACCTGGCTCATAGAAACTTTTCTTTCTTTTGAAATTTTTTCCATTACCTTTAAAATTTCCTCACCTTTATCAACATCATAAGGCAGATGCTGACCTGGCTTTTTTAATCTTGTACCTTTAGGCCATTTTTTTCTTAAACGATATTTACCTGTAAGAATTCCTCCATGCAGAGGACTCCAAACAATTATTCCAATTCCCTGATCAATGCAAAGCGGGATTTGTTCATATTCAAGATCTCTCCCCACCAATGAATAATATGCCTGCAGACTTATTATTTTTTCCCAGTTATTGATCTCGGCAATTCTCAGGAGTTTCATTATCTGCCAGGCAAAAAAATTTGATATGCCGATATACCTGACCTTTCCTGATTTAACCAGTGAATTAAGAACGCTCATCATTTCTTCAAGCGGAGTCATAAAATCAAAAGAGTGAATCTGGTAAAGATCAATATAATCTGTATTTAATCTTTTAAGACTCTCCTCGCATGCCCGAATTAAATGTTTTCTTGAATGACCTTCACCGTTTGAACCATTCCACATTTTTCCTTCGCCTTTTGTAGCGATGACAATACTCTTTCTCTTTTTTCCTAAAGCTTTTCCGAGCATTATTTCAGAAATTCCAAGCGAGTAAACATCGGCAGTATCAAAGAAATTTATTCCATTCTCAATAGCAATAGAAGTTAATTTGTTTGCGTCAATCTGCTCCTGGTTTCCAAGATGAGTCCAGCCCTTCTTACTTGTAAAAGTCATTGCACCAAAACAGATTTCTGATACTTGTAAACCCGAATTGCCTAGATAACGATATTTCATTTTTTATTTATTTTATTCTGAATGAGTATGATTCCAGAGGTGACCGATTCTCTTTTTTCCCCTTAAACTAGTCTCAAACCAAACCGCGTGAATATCTTCATAAACATTTGTTAGGTCATGATGATCTCCCATTTTTGTAGCGAGAAAGTAACCAGGTTTCAACTCATATTTTTTATCTTCGGAAACTGCAAGTCCTGAACCTTTGAAAATAATCCAGTATTCATCACAATCATGAAAATGATTATCAAATTTTGTTCTTCTGTCATATTCAACAGGATCACCTGCATTACCCGGACTTTCATTATTGTTCATTTTGAATACACCGCAAGAACCAGTTTCATCTGACCAGCTTCCTCCAATATGAATTAAGATGCAATCTTCTTCAGCATTTATTCTGATTTCTGAACCGGGATTATTTAAATTCAAATAATCCTCTCTTTTTGATTTTAAATTATTTGAATCCAAATATATTTCACAGCATCCTTCACCAATAAAAATTTTTTCTTTAATAGATTTTTGTATGAGAGATATTATCTCATCTTTTTTAATTTCTAATATTTTTATGAAATCGAGTTCACTCCATTCAGGCAATTGCTCACCACATTTTAAAAGAGGCATATTATGCAGCTAATCCTTTTAATCTTTTAACAAGCTGAACTGATTGGGCAGCATCCCGGGTAAAACCATCGGCATGAATTTCATCTGCAAACTTCTGGCTTGCTGCCGCACCACCAATTATAACCTTATTATTCAAACCATTAGCTCTTAGTGCCTCAATGGAAATTCTCATATTCTCCATTGTAGTTGTTAACAAAGCAGACATACCTATAATTGCTTCAGGATATTTTTTTGCAGCTTCTATAAATTTTTCAGGTGGAGTATTTATTCCAAGATCAATAACTTCAAAACCGCCACCTTCAAGCATCATTCTAACAAGGTTCTTTCCGATATCGTGCATATCGCCTTTAACTGTTCCGAGTATAATTGTTCCGATCTTTTTCGAATCCTCCCCCTTTAATAATGGTTCTATTATTTGCATTCCGGATTTCATTGCTTGGGCCGAAAGAAGCATATCGGGAACGAAATATTCTCCGTCTGAAAATTTTCTACCGACTATTTCCATTCCTGCTATTAAAGATTCATTTAATATTTTAACAGCGGGAATCATTTCCTCAATTGATTTCTGGACAAGATCTTTTACTCCCGGTTTCCCAGCAAGATCGGGTGGATATTTAGATGATGAATCAATGTGCCCTCTGATTACATTTTCTTTTATTTCTTCAATCAGGTTCATTTTTTCCACTTTAGGTTTTTCAATTTTTTTATTTAAATATTATATTCTGCCGGTAAAAATTTATCTGCATAAATACCATTTTTCATCATTTCAATTAAATCATTTTCATCACCTGGAATTTCATCAAACTGAATTGAAAGTATATCCAGCCACCGAAGTTCCATATCATTTAATTCAATTTCTTTTTTATCATAAGCTTCTTTTAGCAGTTTTAGGGTTTCATTAACGGCACATAATGTCATTTTATAAGGAGAATCTTTCTGAATAATTTTTTGGGACAAACTGATTATAATTTCCGGTTTAAGAATATATGCCTGGGGATCTAATCCTGCGTCACTCTCAATCATCAGGTTTCTAAACATTAGTGTAAATTCATTTCTCTTCTTTAATGCAAGATTCATTAACCTGCAGTCATAAATTAATTGTTCAAGTGAAACAATCGGTGCATAAGTACTTAGCAGTTTTACATTCTGTACCGATTCATTACTCCAAAGATCAGCAGCTGCAGAAGCAATATTACCTACATGACTTAAATGAGCACAGGCACTTGATTTTCCCTCCATTGAAATTGGGACTCCGGTTATTGCTTTTAAATATGGACCTTCGTATGCACAATCTTTACTTGGTCCTTTTGCTCCTGCTAAATAAGCCTGAAGGCTGCGTACAACCGTTGCAACACGAACAACAGCTGCCAGAGTTTTCGGAATCATTCCTTTATCTGCAAGAATCATTGCAGTGTTTGCAAATCCACAGGCAGTATCACCGGCAGGAATAACATTATATTTCTGAGAAATATCTACAACTTTCTTCCATACATACTGCATATCTCTCACAGCAAGTACTCCCAGAGAAAATATAATCCCTTGTAAATCTGCATTCACTAAAGCATCGTCATGAACTTCTTTCCCACCGGTTGATTCAAGCGACAACATATCAGCACCTGCTTCGGCGCAAAGTTCAAAAGATCGAAACATCTTACTCGTTAATTCACCACTTCTCATCAATGGAGGACGGTCGGAATCTCTTATATCTACAGGAGTCACTCGTAGTGCAGATTTTAAACCTGATTTTCTATAAAACTCCTCCAGATTTTCAGAAAGTATTTTTGTTATCTCTGCTCCCCATTCAGGATTCATTGTCATTGGTGGGAGTAATTCAAATTCAACAACTAATGCCGGAGTTTTTAATTCAATTGCTCTTTTGCAAACTTCACCAATAATTTCCGTGTAAATAGTTTTAACTTCTTTCCAGCTGGATTCTTCAATTATCATTCGGGGAAGTGTAAAATTTATTTCCGGATAAACTTCCCCATTCCCTATTTCAAATCCTCTTTTACATTTTACAGGATAAGGAGCTGAACCAAAAATTAATTTATCGGGATCGGATATTATTAATTTTGAATTTTCTATTATTGTATTCATATTAAATGTACTTTTTTAACATGGGAACATTAGAATTAATATCCGGTCCAAAGAATTTAAATATTACAAGATCTTTCTTACCAGTATTTTCAATAGTTGATGAATTAACCGCTGCATTATGGCAAATTAATAATTCATCCTTTTCAAAATTGCCGGCTTCAATATCAACACCTGAAAATTTTCCATTTCCTTTCCAAACAAGAATATTAAAAACACCATTATCTTTTGAAACGAATTTTCCACCGGGATGAACAATTAATTTCTTACCGCTGAATTTAGTTGTGTTATAGAAGATCCAATATTCTTCACCATCTCTCGTGTGGGTCTTTTCAATTAAAATCGGAGGAGTATGCCTGTTTTCATAAAAATATGGATCTCCGCTTGTTTCCCAATCAATCATTTCGAGAATTATTCTTTCACCATATTTCTCTCGATCTTCTCTTCTCACATCTTTATAGAGAAGTTCTTTATCAATAATCTTTCCACCTGTTTTTGCCTGCATCATAGCAAAAACATCAGAATCTTCCTGAAGCTCAATTGTTAATGCTGAACCCGGAGAGTGAGTAACTCCCGATGGAATCTGCCATCCATCATTAGGCATTAATTTGTAAGCTCTTGCAAACTGAAGAATTGAATCATCTTTCCAGTCAACCATTGCTGGTAAAAGAAGGTCAAACTTTTTTTCTCTTGCTATATAAGGATGAACTCCAAAAAAAGTATCTGGTTCTTTTCCCATCTCCAATCCTTCAGGAAAATAGTATGCCTCATCCTTTGAGTTTCTTCCAACAAGCTGGGCATGATGCTGCATCTGATGGATATGAAATGGAAGACGATATTCATAATCAAAAATTTTTGCCAGCCTGTTTAATCCTTTATGTGTTGAAGTATATTTTGTGCCCATAATTTCTTCAGGTACTATACCAATAACTTCTCTAAGTGTGATATTTAAATCAGAATCAAGATTTAAAAGACTTAACCCCTCATTTGGAACCCTCACTTTATTATCAGCATTAGTTGTTGAGGCAAGCCATCTTTCACAGATTCCGCCACGTTCACCTAAGTTATATTTTTCTTCCGTCAACCCTAATCTTTTACCTGGTGGAAGAAAGTTCCTTGCAACCCATGCCGGTTTAAGTCGCAGTATGCCATTCGATTTTTCTAACTTATTTTTTATAAAAGATTTTAACTCTTCTTTTTCCATTTTTATTAATTATTTTCCCACTTAAATGCCGGCTTACAATTTTCACTGCTAATATATTTGACAAGGTTATCAAACATGATTTTTGCAAAGGGATCAATGGCATAATTTTCTGCCAGTGGAAAAGAACAAAAAATTATCTTCCCTTTGTTATGCTGCATCTGCACAATGAAACCAGAGTTTAAATGAATCCAACCTATAAACATACCAGCTATCACATCAGAAAAATTTTCTTTCGGAATTCCATCTAAAACCCATTCAGGTGAAGATTGAGCCGTTTCAAATCCAAAACTTTTAGCAAAAGAAATATTTTGGAAAACTTCATTATTGTTTCTCATCCAATTTAAATTTGATGCCCAGTTACCATCATACCATTCAGTATTCCTGCTTAAAATTTTTATTGGAAAGGAGCCAGGCAGAACTGTATTACTATCTACTAAACATATTAAACTGTGACCATTTGATATTAATGATAAAATTTCGTCATCAACTAGATTTGATACAATTAAAGTACTGGAATCAGTTATTACATAATTTTTTTTAAATTGACCAGAAAGGTCCTTTAACGAATATTTATAATGAAGCTTGATTTCGTTTGACAAGATTTTATTATTAGAATAAATAAAAAGTTCGATAAAATTTTTAGATAAAATTTTCCCGTTTTCTACTAATTCAAATTCAATCTTTCCCTTCTCCGAAATATTTTTGAATGGTAATTTGAATTTCAAAGGTTGAATTTCTTTCACATCACCTCTATTTATTTCCGGAACATTAATTATCCCGGAATTACCATTACTGATTTTCCATTTAAGTTTTGTGTTTTTAAAATTTTCATTACTGAAATGAGAAATAAATAATTTTATTTCAGCTTCTTCTGTAACCCAATAATTATATTTTACAGGTCTTGGAATAATAACATCCTGCTGCTGAATAAACGGCAGGTCATCGGAATATATTTTGAAGTTTCTCCACATATCGAGGAGCCCATTGCATTCCCAGTTTATGTCAGTAAATTCTGTAATAACATATCCCTGGATTTCGGGATTCATCCGGAGTGTTTCTATTTCATATTTAAGCGAGGTAAACTGTGCCTGCTGGGATTCTGCGGCTAGGTTATCATACGAACTAAATATTTCATTATACTTATAATCAAAAAATCTTTTATTAAAATCCTTTGGCAGTGAAACATCAATATCCAGAAATTGTCTTTCAATCCACCAGGGAAGCTTCTCAGGAACCTTTGGAAGCCCCCAGTTGCCGAATTCTGAAATCAATAGTGGTTCATTACCCGTTTCTTTTGAGTCACCTGCATCACTAAAAAGCCATTTAGGTCTCTGAGAAAATTCCTTAATTGTTTCATCAAAATTTTCTTTATTATCGGGAATTGACCAGTAAGTATGATAATCATTAATATCAGTTTTTAAATGAAAATTTCCATAACAAGCACTATTATCTACTACTAGTCTGCCAACTGCTTTTTCTTTTACCCGATCAAATTCAGTTAGCAGCCATGCTCGCTGCTCTTCTTTTTGAAGATCAATTCCCCAGCTTTCATTTATAATGCTTAAAATAATTAATGAAGGATGGTTCCAATCCCTTTCAAGCATTTCATCAATTGTTTTTGAACCCCTGGCTGCAGCTTCAAAAGTAAATTGTCCCCAGTTCGGGAGCTCATACCAGATTAATAAACCAACTTCGTCAGCAACTTTTAAATAAACAGGATCAGGAACTTTAATATGACACCGCAGCATATTCAATCCAAGATGTTTGGCTTTAAGCATCTCATCTCTTATATATTCTTCCGAAGGCGTGGTATAAATTGTTTCAGGATAGAAATCCTGATCTAGTGCAGCAATTAAATAAAATGGTTCACCATTTAAATAAAACTTTTTATTTCTAGCCTCAATTGAACGGAATCCAAATCTTTCGTTCAATGTATCCGCTCCGATAACTACTTTAAGAGTGTATAGATTTGGAGAATTAAAATGCCATAGAAGAGGATTATTAATTTTTAAATCAAATAGAAATTCACTATTTCCATTTGATTTTTTAACTTCAGTTAGAATTATTTTCCCTAACGGATCGGATATGATGAATTTAAATTCCTCACCCTCATTTTTTTTATTTAATGTTCCCTTTATGTTTATAGATCCATCAATAATTGGAGTAATAAATAAATTTTTAATAAAAAGTTCAGGATTTATTATGATATTAACATCCTGCCAGATACCACTTGTATGAACGTACCAGGTTTGTTTTCCATGAGGAATATGCCATAAACTTGTGCCTTCTGTTCCAACTTCATTATTAGCCGGATCAACTATGCGAATAATTAATTCATTTTCTCCCTCTAAAATAAATTCAGTTATATCAAGCTGGAAAGGAGTATAACCTCCTTCATGTTTTCCGGCAAAGTTTTTATTTACAAATACTTCGGCAGAATAATCAGCAGCTCCGAATTTTAATAAAATCACTTCTGGTTTTTTTTTACCGAAGAATGTAAATTTTTTTTTATACCACGCAATCCCCAGGAAATCTCTTAAATCGGCAAACTGAGCCTGCCAGGAAAGAGGAACTTTTGCGTTCCTCCATTCAATTTTATCCAAAGATTTTAAATCATATTTATTTAAAGAATCAATTTGGAATTTCCATTCTCCATTTAAAGAAATTATTTGAGCAACTGACATTTGAGAAACAATGACTTGAAATAATAGAATTGCAAATGAGTTACAAAGTAATTTCCAGAAAAAAGGATTTATCATTACTTAGAAAGTTCTTCCAGAATTTTTATTTCTTCTCCTCGTTTTTTATACGCAGCAGAATGACCATCAAATTCATTTAAATACCAGCTGATTGTCTCATTCATCCATTCTTTAAATGGAGTGCTTTTGTAATTAATGTGCTTCCTGATTTTTTCCAGACTGAAAAATGCATCTCTCCTGGTATTAAAAGGAAATACATCTGAACCCGGATAATAACTTATATCAAGCTTATCAAAAGCAGTTTGTTCAATATGTACAATCTCCGGTGAAGTATTCATTAACCCACCGATTGCCTGTAAATATTCATTTAAAGAAAAAATTTCATCTGCTGCAACATTGTATGATTCACCAATAGTACACTCATATTCAAGAAGATCACAGAATACTCTTGATGTATCTTTTACAAAAGCCTGTTGAAACCTGAATTCACCACTGCCGGGAACAAGCAAAGGCTTTCCATCTTTTATTCTTTCAATCCAAAAGTAATCACGGTTTGTAGGATCTTCAGGCCCGGATACAAAAGTCGGGCGAATGCAAGTGACAGGAAAATATTTTTCATGATGCAAATTCCACAAAACCGTTTCACATTTTCTTTTGTTTATTCCGTAATCCATACCAAAAGGATTGCTTGGAAAATATTCTATTAACTTGCCCTTATCCTGATCTTCTGTAATGGGACAATTTACATCGTTAGAAACCATATACACTGAAACGGTACTGCAATGAATAAATCTTCCGATTTTGCCTTTGAAAATTTTTGCCGCTGTTTCCGATTCTTCTGGCTTATAAGCAACCATATCAAAGACAGCATCATAAGATGAATTACTGATAACTTTATGAAAATCCGATTCATTCCTTCTGTCTCCATTAATGATCCGGAGATTTTTATTTTGTTTTAAAATGTTGGGTGATTTTCCCCTGTTGAAGATTGTAACTTGGTGTTTACGGTCTAATAAAAGTTTAACAATATTTCTGCTAATGAAACCGGTTCCCCCTATTATTAATATTTTCATTATTTCATGAGAAGCATCTTTTTAGAAATTAAGTGATCTTTATATTCTAATCTGTATATGTAAACACCGCTTGCAAGTTTACTTGCATCAAATACAACAGCATGAGATCCGGCATGCTGGACTTCATTTACAAGCTTTTCAATTTCACTTCCAAGAATATCGTAAATAGTTAAAGTAACATTCCCCTCAGTAGGAAGATTATATTTTATTATTGTTGAAGGATTAAATGGATTAGGATAATTCTGAAATACTTCAAAAGATTTTGGAATTTGTGAATCATTATCATTTATACCAGTTACAATGGAATCTGCCAGTAAAAAAACTTTCGCACTAAATCTTCCCATTGAAATATTTATTGAGCTCAATTCAGCTGGGGTGCCGGAAATGTAATCGTTATCCAGAAGATTTGATAAATAATATATCTTAGTTGAATCAAGATTCATTTCATCAACAGGGATAGCAAGTGTTATATTTACTGAAGATGAACCCATATTTAAAACAGTAATTACATTCTGATTATCTGTAAATCTTCTGAAAGAAAATGTGTATTGATTCGGATTGACTGAAAGTTCCTGGTATTCGCCATCGTATAAAGCTGTAAGAGTTTTTCTCCACTTAATTAAATTCTGGTAGTAAGGAAACAATCCATACTGCTCATCATAATCAAGAGGAAAGCCGGGATAAAAAATAAATTCTGTTTCGTATGGATGACCCTCAATACCAATCTCCTGTCCGTTGTACATTAGAGGAATACCATGAAGTGTAAACAAAAGTGCAGCCGTCATTTTAGTTCTTTCAAGTCCATGATGTTCAATAAAATGCCCATATATCATTGTTTCCCATAAAGTGCAAAACCTTTGCATCAAGCGGAAAACCATTACCGTTATTTGTAATTGCATCACGAAGTAGATTTGACCTCTGGTTCTGAGTAGGATAATTAAAGATTGTTGGATTGGCGTTCGGGTTATAATCTGTTTGCCATGCCCAGTGCGAAACCCAATCTTCTTCAGGATACCAGTTATAAGCCGCATCAAAGTTTTCATTAAACGTTTCTGGCCATGTTGCTTTATCCTCTGCAAGCATGAGAAATTCAGGCTTTATTCTTTTAATTGCAAGACGAAGCTGTTTCATAAATTCAGGTTTGCGTGCATTAACTCCCCACACCGCATCAAAGCGATAACCGTCAATATCAAATTCTCTTACCCAGTAAGTTGCGGCTTCTGTAATCCATTTTTGTACTTCGGGATTATTATAATTAAGGTTTGGTAATTCATTCCAGAAATAATTTATAAAACCCTGGTAATGATGATAATGCTGGGAATAGGGTGCATTATCTACTTCTCTCTGATAAAAGTTATAGTAATGAGATGTATCTCCATAAGTAACACTATTTATTGCATACGGATGTTTTATAGAAGAATGGTTTGGAACAAAATCAAACATAACTTTTAAACCTGCAGCTTTTGCAGTCTGAATCAGATTTCTTAATTCAGCAGCAGTTCCTGCATCGTTCCTTACACTAAAATAATCAGTAACGTCATAACCCTGTCCTCCATAATAAGTTTTATAAACCGGCTGAAGCCAAATGGTGTTAATACCAAGCCGGACAAAATCCGGAATTTTGGTGGTAATGGTATTAAAATCATTATCATTATTTTGATTACCATTTGCAAATATGTAAGGTGTTATTTCATAAATTATTGCTGAGTCAATCCATTTAGCATAGTCGTTTTTTATATCAAATGGTCTTATTCCATTTGAATCTACAGTTATAAAAGTTCTGCTTATAGTAGTATCCTCGTTTACTGCAATAGTATGTAGATTAAAATAATATTCTCCAAAAATAGCATCTTCCGGTAATGTAAACGAAACCGTTGTGTCATCTATTTGCGTAAGATTAACTGTTTGAGGATTCGTGATATTTTCCGGATACCATACAAAATATAAAAGTGATGTATCGGGGTTATCAACTACAGAACCATGTAATGTAACCTCCCTTCCATTCACCTCAGCGTAAACGAATGATTCAGGACGAATATTATAACCAAGGGTTAATTCTAAAGTATCTGAGACAACTGTACCACCTGAAACTATAATTGTACTCAATCCTTCATTAATTATAATCGGAATTGAGAAAGAACTATCAGAAGGATTAACTGATGAATTGATTGTTATTTCATTTAAGTAAAGAATAACATTTGGTTCGAAAAAGTCTAGTAGTTTTCCATTTATAGTTTGCTCTCTTCCCCAAACTGTTGCATCTTTTTTATGTATTACAATAGATTGAGAGAATGAATTAAAACTCAAACAAATCAGAATTATAAAAATAATTTTGAATCTCATAATTTTTCTCAATTTCGTTAAATATAGATACTCACCCTGCTCAGAATAATATAGAATTAAAAATTTTAATATTTCCCATAAGTTTTTGCAACTTCAACCATCTTAAAAATATTTGCATCAGGTGTATCTCTCCCGCATTGATCTCCGGTTGAAAGAATAAAACCACCGTCATAACCCACAGTATCAATTAATCTTTTGCATTTATCTTCAACTTCCTGAGGAGTTGCAGTAAGCATAAAATCTGTTGTATTAATATTACCCTTTATGCAAAGTTTATCACCGACAATTTTTTTCACTTGAGCAAGATCAACATTTCCCGTTGGAGGTTCTTCCATCGGCTCCATAGAAGTCAGATCACTTTCTTTAGCAGCAATTTCTATCAAAGGCCATGATTTTCCGCAGATATGTAAATGAGAAATTATCCCTGCTTCCTTGCAAATTGTAGAAGCTTTTTGAATAAACGGCAGTTCAAATTTTTTGAAGATGGGAGGAGAACTTACACTTAAGCTTGCACTTGAACCGCCAAGCATTATTACATCTGGTCTTGCTCCGAGCATAGCCCTAACATTTGCAATTGCCCATTCCATCCAGTATTCATGCACTTTATCCATAAAATCAGGTTCCATCATAAAATCCATAAAACACTGCTCAAACCCACCCTGCCTGTAGTGAAACCACCAATCCTGGAAAACCGGAATCATTCCCATATAAATTCCATGATCGCCAATTACATGTTTATCCTTATATTCTTTTTCCCATTTCCAATCGCCTAGTCCCATATATAGCTGCATCTTTTCAAAATCAGGATAAAGATCTTTAATAGGTTTATCTTCCCGCCATGGCGGTTCATTGCTAAAGTACATTTCTTTTTCGGTTAGATCACCTTTAGAAGTGTGACAGGTTCTTTCAACCAATTTTCCTTCAGGTAGATTAATTATCTTACTTTCAAATTCAGGTCTTTCCGGACCAATTTGTTTTAAGCCACCATACATATAAAATCCATCCATTCCAAAATATTTTACTGCTTCAACATATACTTCACCGTGTGTTGCTGAGGTCCAGCCGTTATGTTCTTTTCCATCAAGATGAATTTCATAAAAAGGTCTGCCGTCTAGCCTATCGGGAACCATTACAGAAATATCCGGGCTTACAGGAACATAGTCTGCTTTTTCTCTTCGCATTGCAGTAAGTATTCTTTCTTTTGATGTCATCACTTTTTTCTTCTTTTCTTCATTTAAGATTTTGGTAGTCTGTTCCATGATTCTAATAATTCCTTCAATTTAAAAAATGATCTTTTAGCAGTGCTGTCTTCTCTTATTAATCCTCCATTGCGGATGTGCGGTCTGAAATCAGAGAAATCATACCAGTTAATTGCTTTTATTGTTGGTCGGCTATAATAAAGAGTATAAACTTGTTCTAGCCATTCGGCCTGCAATTCTTCATCCCAGGGACGATGCCATTCGTATGGTTCATCCGGAAGTTTCATTTCACCGGTTGCAATTAATTCTTTGGTCGGACCTGACGATGTTCCGAATTCAGTTATATAAATTGGTTTACCAAATTTTTCCAGTCTTTCAATTAATCTTACAATATCAGAAAGATCTCTGCGGGGAAAATAAATCTGTATTCCAAGCACATCATATTCTACTCCTGCATCATGTAAATCCTGTAAAAATTTTCTTGGTGAACGAAGTGGACGGGTTGCATCCATTCTCGCCATTCTTCCATTAGCAGCGTATTCTGCCCAGGGAGAACAATTATTAATTATTCTAACGGCTTTGGAATTTGCTTCCTTTGTTTTATCACAGGCAAGCTTTGTTATTTCTGTTATTTGTTCCGGAGTATGGTTATGAATATTTGCCCAATCATGATATTCATTTACAACTTCCCATTGTAAAACGTTATCTTTATAATGAGTAACAAGATCGTGTGTATGTCTTTCAACATATTTTTTCAACTCATCAAAATTTTTATTCTTAAGCCAGTCCGGAGTTACAATTGGATGAAACCAAAATAAGGGCCTTCCCTGCATTGTAATATTTTTTGATGAAAGCCAGTTTACAATATTATCCTTGACCCCCCAGTTATAAACTCCTTCACTTGGTTCAAATAATTCATACCAGGTGTCCCATATGTAATGCGTAATTGTAGCAAAATTAAAAAGCTCTTCAAACCGCTTAGTCATATCTTCAGATTTAGCCCAGATGTATTGCCGGGTTTCACATCCAAAGTAAACCTGGTCTTTTCTATTTAATCTTTCAATTTCACTTCGCGCTCTTTCAAGCTCAATCTTTTCGCCTCCCCATAAAGCATATTTTAATGAATCATCAGAATACTTGACAGATTTTTCAGGGTTATTTAAAGATTTGGTTGCATCCTCGAATAATTCTTCGGAAAGATTTGTAAGATAATTTACCTCATCAGAAAATATTGTTCCTTCATTCTCATATCTTGTTTTAACATTTCTGTTTCTTAAAACACGGCTTTTAGCAAATTCATAATTTAAAATTCCATGATTGGGAAAATTATTTTGAGAATACCATTCACCGCCGTTATCAGCACCAAGCATTATATATCCAAATCCCTCAACATACCATCTTCCATTAATTGAAAATTTTTTATTCTCAAAATCAGAAGGTACAGTTACACCATCCTGAGTTACTTTTAAAGATGAAACAAAAGGATCTTCATTTTCATCTGCCGCATAAACCCAATCAAATTTTTGCTGCCAGGGATGCGGATAAGGGCGAAGTATTAAATCTTTATTTGTCTTAGCAAATACCGAGGTCCAATTAATAAAAGGAGAAGCTGTGATAGCTGCTGTGCTGAATGCAGTTTTTTTAATAAACGATCTTCGGTCAATATTTTTCATAATAACTCTTGATTAAATTAATAGCATCTCAAATACATTTGAAATTCTGAAAAAATTATAAATGGTTCGGCGACAAGATAATTAAGGCAGCTTATTCCATTTTTCTTTCAAAGAAAGCAATCGTTTTACAGCTGCTTTTTCTTCTCCTTCAGGTGAACGAAGTAGGCCCCCCTTATTTAAAAATACTTTTGGATCAACAAAATCATACCAGCTGGCTGCAGTGATTTGAGGTTTGCTGTAGGCATAAGTAAAATTGTATTCAAGCCAGTCAGCCTGTAATTCTTCATCCCAATGGCGATGCCATTCATATGGATACTTTGAATAATCGCCGGGATCAGGATCAATAAATTCAAGCTTCAATCCGAATGAAGGTGCACCAACTTCTGACAAGTGAACTTCTTTACCAAAGCTTAAAAATTTTTCCGTATTATTAATTGCATCTGATGCTGAGCGAAATACAAAATAAAGCTGTGCACCGATTATATCAAAATCAACATTGTTATCAATAAGGTCCTGTATAAACTGATGCGGTGTTCTTTGCGGATATTTTGCATTACGATTTCCCATCTTCTTTAACTGAACATATTCACCAAAGGGGCAGCAGTTATTAATTAATAATTTAATTTTCGGATTAATACTTCTGGCAACATCGCAGGCAAGTTTAGTTACTTCTATTGTTTGTTCTCTTGTTAAAAGAAGTTCATTTGCCCAATCGTGAAGTTCATTAACAACTTCCCACACTTCAATCTCATCCTCATAATGACCTACGACTTCAGTAACATGTTTTTCAATCCATTTGAGCAGTTCAGGATATTTTTTTTTCTTCAGCCAATCAGGTGTCACCCATTCATGAATCCAGAATAAAGGACGTCCTTCAACAGAAATATTATTTTCTCTTAATTTTTTAAGAACTTCTTCACGGACTGAATATTGTTTCTTACCCTCTTCAGCTTCAAAATCAACAACATCGCCTTTAAGATAATGAGTGATTGTTGCATAGTTAAAAAGGTTTTTGAATTTTTCCATAAAAAGATTGCTGTCCATCTGGAAATAACCACGGGCATCGCATCCAAAGAAAAAATCCGATCTCCTTCCAATTTTATGAATATCAAACCTTGCTTTCTCAGGTTCTATATAATCAGATACGAGCATAGAATATTTTAAAGATAATTGGGAAAGAAGTGAACATTTTTCTTCATTATTTTTAACATGTTCTGCATCATTTAATAATTCTTCCGAAAGATTTTTTAATGCTCTTACTTCTTTTGAAGGTGACCATTCATCCTGTAAAAATTTATTTAATCTTCTCAGGTTAAATTTTATACGGCTGTTTGCAAGTTCATAATTAAGATTTAAAATCTTATTTCTATTAGAAGGAAGCTGATAAAATTCTCCGCCATTATCAGCAAAACAATAGATATAACCAAACCCTTCAACATTCCACCTGACATGTAAAGCAAATTTTTCCCTTCCTTCTGTTCCTGAAATAACAATGCCCTCTTTGCTTAAAACAATCTTTGAATGAAATGTATTTCCACTTTCATCTGTCAGATAAATAAGCGGATCAATATTAGGTCCGCTTCCTTTTTGAACAAAGTGTGGTTTGAAAATTAAATTACCCACTTAAATATTTTTCCATTTCTCTTTTAAATTTTTCAACCTTGTATAAGCCGGTTTTATTTCACCTTCAGGGTTTGCAACCAACCCGCCGTTTTTAATAAAAGAATAAGGATCAACAAAATCATACCAGTTAATAGCTTCAATCCATGGCTTACTGTACATTATGGTATAAATCTGTTCCATCCACTCCGCCTGAAGTTCAGGATCCCACTCCCGATGCCAGCTATAAGGATGATTTGGTAAAACATAATCACCAGATGCAACTGTTTCTTTTGTCGGACCAGAAGTAGTTCCTATCTCTGTAATCTGTACAGGCTTTCCATACTTCTTTAATCTCTCTGTCATCCTGATTGTATCAGCTAAATCTCTGTTTGTATATTGATAGTAAAGCTGCTGCCCGGTAATAGTAAAATCAACTCCCGCCTCATAACAAAGTTTTATAAACTGGTGTGGAGTAACAAGTTGATTACTTTTATATACCTCTTTGGCTGTCCAGATCTGGATATAGTCAGAATTGATGCAGCAGTTATTTATTAAACGGTGAACTTTTGGATTAGTATCTTTTGATACATCAGCTATGAGTTTTGCTATTTCAACAAGCTGATCCGGAAGAAGTTTTTGAATATTACCAAAATCATGAGCTTCATTTATAATTTCCCAAGCATACATCTCATCGCCATAATGAGAGACAACCTCTTTTGTATGTCTTTCAGCATATTTTAAAACCTCAGGATAGCTTTTTTTGATAAGCCACTCGGGAGTACAGCATTCATCTGCCCAAAAAACCGGACGACCCTCAACAGTAATATTTTTTTCTTTTAATCTTTTAAACTGATCATCACGATCACCATAATCATAAATGCCTTCATCTTTTTGAAAACGAGGGAGATAGTGTGTAATAGTGGCGTAATTAAAAAGATCGGAAAAAAGTTCTATAAAAAGATCTTTATCCATCCTTGAAAAACCTTTTGTATCACAGCCGATAAAAAAATTTTCTCTATTTCCATTTCTCTTAATATCATACCAGGCTTTTTCTATCTCAATTTTTTCTCCTCCCCACATTGAGTAGTAAAGAGAATTTTGAGAAAGTCTTCCACATTTCTCTCCATCATTTTGAACTTTAACAGCACCTGCAAGATATTCTTCAGAAAGATCAATGTATGGTCTCAGGTCTTTGGAAGCCTGCCATCCTTCTTTTTTAAATTGGTTTAATCTCTCTCTGTTTTTTGCAGCTCTTGATTTTGCAAGCTCAAAATTAAGGTTTAGGTTCTTGCTTTTGCCGGTTTCAGGAAGTTCATAAAATTGTCCTTCATTATCTGCTGTCATATAAATGTAACCGAAACCTTCGACATTCCATCTTACATTTATACCAAATTTTTCTTTGCCCCCTGCATCTGAAATTTTAATTCCATCCCTTGTTGAAAAAATATTTGAATAAAAAGCATCCCATTCAGTATCACTGGCAAATGCCCAGCTTGGAAAATCCCATTCAGCAGGTCCGATATTTTCAAAAGACTTTATCGTTCCTAAATGAGGTCCTGCTCCATCCTGAACAAAATAAGGTTTGAAAATCAATTCACCCTTTTCGGTATTTGGAATTGCTCTTCTCTTGGTAAGAATTAAAGGAGATGATAAAATTTGGTTGGTTGTTGCAACAACTCCTGCGCTTACAAGGGCGGATTTTCTGATGAAGTCTCTTCTGTTCATTGTTAGATTATAAATCCTTCCATTCTTTTTGCAATGTCATTAATCTTTCATATACAAGTTTAATTTCTCCTTTCGGAGATTCGAGTAGTCCCCCCTGCTTAATCCAGGAAAAAGGATCAACAAAATCATACCAGTTAACCGCTTCAATCCATGGTTTGCTGTAAGCAAGGGTATAAAGTCCTTCCATCCAATCAGCCTGTATTTCCTGAGTCCAGTGCCCATGCCAGATGTAAGGTTCTTCAGGCAATCCAAGTCTTCCGGTCATAATGGAATCTTTATTCGGACCTGAACTTGCACCTACTTCAGTTAACTGAACAGGTCTGCCGAATTTTTCCAATCGTTCAATCAATAGAATTGTATCCTGGAGATCGCGGTAAGGAAAGTATAACTGCTGTCCTGTAATAGTAAAATCAACTCCTGCTTCTGCAAGATCTTCCATAAATTGAAAAGGAGTACGCTGAGGATATATTGCATCTAGCTCTCCCCATTTTTTCAACTGAACATATTCAGCATAGGGACAACAATTATTAATTAAGCGATGAACATTCGGGTTTGTATCTTTTGCAACTTCACAAGCAAGCTTAGTTACATTTGTTATTTGCTCAGGGGTAAGCTGGGTTTCATTTGCCCAGTCGTGAGATTCATTTACAATTTCCCAGGCATACATCTGATCTCCATAATGACCAACAACTTCTTTAACATGTTTTTCAACATATTTTAATATTTCATCATAAGATTTATTCCTGAGCCAATCAGGAGTTACGGTTTTATATGGCCAGTAAAGAGGTCTTCCTTCAACAGTAATATTTTTATCTTTTAATCTTTTAAAAACCAGATCACGTGTTTCATATTGCTTCTTACCTTCCTGGGGTTCAAAGTCTTCATAAGTTCCGCTTTCAAGATAGTAAGTGATGGTTGCATAATTAAAAATCTCAGTAAATAATCTCATAAAGGTTTCGGGATCCATCTGATAATAACCACGTGCATCGCAGCCAATAAAAAATTCGGGACGGAAGCCAGCTTTTTTTATTTTAAATTTAGCATAATCAAGTTCTAATTTTTCTCCTCCCCACATTGCATAATAAAGAGATTGCTGAGAAAGCATTCCCATTTTATCTATATTCATTTCAGCTTTTTCAGCATCTTCCAAAAATTCCTCTGAGAGATTGAGAAATGACTTTACTTCTCGTGATGGTAAATAATTATCTTTTGAAAATTTGCTGAGACGAATTCTGTTTCTTGCAACACGGCTTTTAGCTAATTCATAATTAAGATTAAGCTCAAGCTGCTTTCCAGAAGGAGGAAGATGATAAAATCCCCCGCCGTTGTCTGCTGTAATGTAAATGTAACCAAACCCTTCAACGTTCCACCTTACATCAACTCCGAATTTTTCTTTTCCATTAGTGTCCGAAATTTTAACTCCTTCTTTTGAAGCGGTTATATTTGAAAAAAATGCATCCCATCTTGAATCGCTTGCATATGCCCAATCAAGCAGATGAGGTCCTTTTCCTTTCTGAACAAAAACAGGTTTAAAAATTAATTCTCCCAAGGCAGTGTTTTTTACAATCCTGCTTTTAGTAAGAATTGTCTGATTGGAGTAAATAAGATTTGGTGCAACTGCCAAACCCAATCCTGCAACAGAGGATTTTTTAATGAAGTCTCTTCGTTTCATTTAGCCCTCACTTAACCGGGGGAATAAGAATTTATTAAAGTTTTTTCCATTTCTCTATTAAGTTTTTCAACCGATGATATGCAGCTTTCGGTTCTCCTTTTTCTGATTTGAATAATCCGCCATTCTGCATATAAGAATACGAATCGATCAGATCAAACCAGTTGCAGGCTTTTATATAAGGTTTACTATAAGCCAATGTATAAATCTGTTCAAGCCAGTCTGCTTGTGTTTCTTCATCCCACTGCTGATGCCATAATGAAGGTTCATTAGGCATATCAACTCTTCCGAGTTTTATTGATCTTTCTGTTATTCCGCCGCTTACTCCTACTTCAGAATAATGCAGTGGTTTGTTGAAAACTTCAAATCTTTCTGTCATTAAAATTGAATCCTGAAGATCTCTATAAGGATAGTACATTTGAAGTTCAACAATATCTATGTCAATTCCGGCATCAAGCAAGTCCTTAGTCCATTGCCAGGGAGTTCTTTGTCTGAATTTGGCTTCCTTACCAGATGAGTACTGATTCATATGAGCATACTCAGCAAACAAGCAGCAACTATTAATAGTTGTTTTTACATTAGGGGCAATTGATTTTGAAACATCATTAATTAATCGTGTCAGTTCAGTTATCTGATCATGATTCAGATTCAATTCATTCGCCCAATCATGAAGTTCATTTACAACCTCCATAGCATAGAGTGAATCGCCAAATCTTTTCATTGTATCAGTTGTTAGCTCTTCTGCATACTTAAGAAGTTCATCATATTTCATATTTCTCAGCCAGTCAGGAATGCAACAATCATGAAACCAAAAAAGCAATCTTTCCTGGCATTTGATATTTCTTTCATTTAGTTTTTTTATTAATACTTCCCTCGTTTCCGGATTTATAATTCCTTTTACCGGTTGATAATCAGACATCATTCCATCACCTTTTACTACAAAAGTGATATTTGCATAATTAAATAATTCACTGAAGAGTTCAAGAAATTTATCCTGGTACATCTGGTAAAAAGCTCTGGCATCGCAGCCTAGAAAAAAATCTTCCCTGAATTTAATTTTTGTAATTTCATATTCAGCTTTTTCCAGTTCCATTTTTTCACTTGCCCATAGAGCATAATTTAAACTCTTCTGAGAAAATTTAGCACATAGTTCATCATCGCCGGCTTTTGTTGCATCTTCATAGAGTTCTTCAGAAAGATTAACAAGCATATCAACTTCTTTTGATGGAATCCATCCGTTTTTTTTCAGATAATCTAATCTTGCTTTATTTCTTACTACCCTGCTTTTTGCAAACTCATAATTGAGGTTAAATTCCATTCCTTTCCCATTATCCGGAAGGGAATAAAACTCGCCACCATTATCTGCAGTAATATTTGTGTAGCCAAATCCTTCAACATTCCATCTACCATTTATACCAAACTTTTCAACTCCTTTAGAATCGGAAATAGTTATAGCCTCATTTGCAAATTGAATATTTGAATGAAATGTATCCCAGTTTTGATCCGTTGCCCATACGAGATTATAAAGATGCGGTCCTCTTCCTTTTTGTATAAAGTAAGGTTTAAAAAGCAGTTCCCCTTTTAATGTTTTTTTGGCTGCTCTTGATTTGGTTAAGATTGCTGGAGCAGAAAATATTTGCTTCTCCTGCAGTAAAGAAGCAGCACCAACAATTGTCGATTTTCTTATGAAGTCTCTTCTTTTCATTAAGATCAGCTTATTGAAGGTTTAACTAATTCTAAATTCTTTTTCCGGGGTTCTTCAACCATAACTAAAAACCATATTAATGATGCAAGGGCAAATATTCCGGCAATTATAAAAACAATATCATAACCAAATTGATTTGCAATCCACCCGCCAAACAGTCCTGACAGAATAAACGGCGCTGTAATTAAATTTGTTAAAGATATATAGGTTGGACGATCTTCTTCCAGACAAATTTCTGAAATTATTGTTAACCGGGAAACCAGGTTTAAGGAAATTGTTAAAGACGATCCTGCAAAACATAAATAATAAACTTCAACCGAAGGTGAGATTAAAGCAAACACGCAGGCAATGAATGTAAAAATAATTCCCCACATTAAATTAATTTTATGACCAAGTTTATCTGCAAGATAACCGAAATATAAACTGCCTAATACCATACTGAGCATCATAACAATTGTAAAGTATCCGGCATAGGAATCTGATAATGAAAATTTATCAAAAGCATTAACAGCAAAGAATGCATGAGACATTAAAGCCATCATCATCAAAGAATCAGCTATTAAGAAATTGCGGAAATTTTTTTCTTTCTTAATTATTGATCCAAGCCTTTTTAGAAATTCTTTAGATGAAAATTTTTGAACAGGATGATTTGGTTTTTCCTCTTTTAAAAAGATTAGAAAAGAATAAGATGCCATTGTAATTAAAAAAGCCAAAAGGAAAAGCATTGCAAAGTTTTGCGGGAATAAAATTTCAGAAAGAATTTTGGACACAAGCCACCCGCCAAAAATTCCTAAGATTGCACCAAGCAAAGAACGGTAAGCAAACAATCTTCCTCTTAATTGCACCGGAGTTAATTTCGAAATAAGGTCAAACCAACCTGGCAGGTTTATACTTCCTCCCAAAGCTGCAAATGCAAGCCCCAAAAAGAAAATTATCAATGCTGTATTATTGCTGACAGTTTCAATCAAAAAATAACTTAGCAATGCCAGAACTAACCATGGGATTCTCTGAACTAGAGAAGTTTTAAGCATCCATGGTTTTTTGAATCCTAATTGCCTGACATAATTGGAAACAAATATCTGGGGGAAATTAAATCCGATTGACCAGATAACAGGAATAAGCCCAACAGCAATATCGCTACCGCTAATTTTCTTCACAAAAACAGGAAGAACCGTTTGCATTGATACAAAACTCATCGCAAAAGAATAAATTGAACCATCAAAAACATTCAGGAAAAAATTCTTTTTAACATTGGAATCCTGAAAGTGTTTAGAAGATAATCGCTTATGCACAAAAAACTTTTACCTCTCCTGCTGAAAGTTCCAGAGAAATTGTTGAACCATCTTTATGTTTGGTTGATTTAATTTTATTACCTGTAAACTGTTCAATAAAAGTTTTTATTTCTTTGATTGGAAGTTTTATTACTGCCGGATTATTTTTATTCTCAAGATTTTGAACAATGAGCATTATCTTATCTTCTTTTGTAAGAAGATCAACCCTTACTTTTTTATTTGTTTCAGGTTTATTTATACCGGCAAATTGTTCAACCAAACCTGCGATTAAATCTCCATTTGATTTTATTTTTTCTCTGTGAAAGACTAAACCGATATATGATCCAATCTGAATAGCTTTCCCTTTCCCATATTCCGAATAAAGAATTGCAGGTTCACCTGATCTAAATTTAGCTAAGACTTTGGCTCCCTTAAGGAAGAATGTTTCTTTTACAATTGAACCGGAAATTATCGTTCCTTTTTTCAAAGAAGAAATATTCTTTGTTAGAATAATTTCTTCAAAACCATTGACGGGCTCAACAACTCTCTGCTTAATCTGGAAAACTTTATCTAAACCATAACCGGGAATGACTTTTTCATGATGTCCATTTTCTATATTCCAACCGGCGACATAACTTTCGCAAATTAACACTCCTCCATCCCTTACCCATTTTTCAATAACGTCTGCGATTTTTTTATTAAGTACATAAGGAAAAGGAATAATTAATACTTTATATTTTTGTAGTACAGATGGGAATTCTCTTGGATGTATAAAATCTATATTATAATTTTTTTCATACAGAGCACGATGAAACCCAAGAAGAGAATCAGTTGCATTTTTCTCATTTCCCGTTGATGCCCATGAAAAGATTTGGTTTTCCGGATTATAAAAAAGAGCAATTTCGGCATCAGGAGGTTTTGCACCAAGCAGAAATTCAGCATTCTTCTGTAAAACTTTACCGATTTCAGAATAAGATTTTAACCAGGGAGTCTCAGATCCATCGAGATAAGTCAATCCCCATGCTGGAGCTTCTCTTCCTAAAATCTCAGGGCGATACTGCCAGAAAATAAATCCTTTTAAATTCCCAGATATTCCGCTGAAGATTAATCTTTTAATATCATTCTCATCAATAGATTTTGGAAGATCAAGGGTATATCCGTAAAGCATCAACATTTCTGAAGAGATTACTGGTTTATCTTTTGCACAAGATCGAAGAATATCGATCATAGCAGCATCATCCATTTGAGTGAAACCATGAAGATCACCATATTGTCCCACGTTCCATGGATCATTCGCTGTTGATGTAACGGGAAATCCCTGTATAAAAACATGATGGCACATTAAAGGATGTTTTCCGTTATCTTCCTCATTTGCAATTTCAAATCTGCGTTTAACATTTTCTCCGACTGTATAAACAAAGAACATCCGCCAGTCAATTAAATCATTAAAAGTATTTCTTGTTAGAGGAATTTCAGTATCATCGAATGAATTATAATTCCTGTTCCATGCTTCATTAAGTTTATCTAGATTTTTATATTTATTCTTAAGCCAAAGCCGGAATTTATTTTTACAATTGTTACAATAACAAAGCATATCACCGATTTTTTTAGCATCATCGGCATAAGCTCTCATTTCAGCCATGCTGCTGGTTAATTCAGGTTCACTTCCTACATTCCAGATTTCCAGAGCAGGATGATTTTTATATCTCTTAATTGTCTCTCTTAAAAATTTAAATTGATATTCTGTTACTTTTTCATTATTGAAACAATAACCTAAGCCGCCAATCTGCCTGTGAGGTTGTGTCTGCGGTCCAATTTTTCTTCCGCTTAAAGTTATCATTGATGCATCTTCGTACTTCGAATAAATCCATGGTGGAGCAACATCAAAAATTGTATTAAGCATTACTCTAAGATTATACTTATGAGCAAGGTTCATGAGTTCATCAATATCATCAAAATAAAATTTGTCTTCAGCAGGATTATTCCATCTCCACTGCACCCAGAATTTAACCATGTTAAATCCATAATCAGCCATGTTTTTTAAATCCGTTCCCCAGTCCGCTTTGTGAGGTGAAGGAGCCCGGTAATATTGCGAACCAAAAGGGAAATATGTTTTTGAGAGGAGTTTTTTCATAATAGAATATTTTAGTAATGTCATTCCCGCGAAAACGGGAATCTATAAGCACAAAAGAGATTCCTACTTCTGTGGGAATGAAACCAATTGGTTAAACCACAAACTGTGAAAGATGTTTATAACCTAACTGCAATCCTTTTTTTACTTTTTCTTCTGAACCTTCCCAGACTGGATCTTCATGTTCGATTGACAAAACATCATCATACCCATTTTCCTGAAGTGTTGTAACAAATTTTCCCCAATCAATTTCACCTAATCCTGGCATCCTGTAACGCCACCAGCCTGATTTCCATGGAGTCGGTTTAATCTGTTTTCCAAAAATGCCATAACTATAAACACCTTCCTGAAGAATTTCCGTATCCTTGGCATGAGCATGAAAAATTTTTGGTGCAAAATCTTTTACCGCCTGTATATAATCTATTCCAAGCCAGTAGAGGTGAGAAGGATCGAAATTTAAACCAAAATTTTTGTCCGGAAGTTCGTTAAATAATGCCTCCCAAAGCTCCGGTGAATAAGCATAGTTACCTGGCAGCCCAAACTTAACCCAGTTTTCCATCGGGCAATTTTCAATCATGATCTTTACATTTTTATCAGCAGCATATTTTAAAATAGATTTGAAAACATCTCCGATTTCTTTAATTATTTGTGCAACATCTTTATCCGCTCTTCCGCCAACAAAAGTTCCAACGAGTTTAACATCTAACAAGGATGCAGTATCAATAACTTTATAAAGATGCTTTATGAAACTCTCTCTCTTTTTCTTATCGGGATGAAGATTGTTATCATAATATGCCATTGCAGAAACTGACATATTATATTTTGCAAAAAGCTCTTTCACTCGTTTTGCATCATCTTTTTTAAAATTAGCTGCATCAATCTGCTTTGCCTGGTAATCTCGTTGGGAATTAGCCGGCCAGGCAGCTAATTCAAGAGATTGAAATCCTTTTTCTGATGCCCATTTAACAAGATCATGTAATTTTAAATTTGGAAGGCAGGCTGTAAGAAAACCTAATTTCATTTTTATATTCTCCAATAATAATGGTCATCCCGCGAAGACGGGAATCTAATCTAAAACTTCAATCCATTTTTGTTCTTTATTACTCTTCAAAACTGCTTCAACAATTTTATTCTCCCAATGTCCATCTTCAAAAGTTGGAAAATCTGTTTTATCTTTTAGTGGGTCTTTCCCTTCCCGGATAAAATTATAAACATTGATGAATAAATTTTTTGGTCCCTCAGGGTAACCTTCAGGATGTCCACCCGGATAATGAGCATATTTTCTAACATCCTCGTCAAGCAAAGATGGATCTTTGATAATAATTTCATTCCCTTTTTCTCTGTAACCCAGCCAAAGTTTATTCGGTTCTTCCTGGTTCCAAGAAACAGATTTTTTGCTTGCATCTATTTCAAACCAGAAATGATTTTTTCTTCCGGCACTAACCTGTGAAACTGTAAAAACTCCTGTTGCTCCATTATCAAATTGCAGCATAACTGAGCCGGCATCTTCGGTATCAATATTTATTTCTTCATAATCACTGAAAGATTCTTCTTTTGATTTGAAAGTTCCCACAGATTGTTTTGGTCTTTTTCTTTTTTTATGAATAGTTGTAAGATTTGCAAATACTTTTTTGATTTTCAATCCTGTTACAAACTGAATAAGATCACACCAGTGTGAACCTATATCGGCAACAGCGCGGGAAAACCCTGAAATATTTGATTCTAATCTCCAGTTATAATCAGTTACATAATAGAGCCAATCCTGCAGATAATGCCCATGGATTAAATAAATATCACCCATCTCACCTTTTTCAAATAATTTTTTTGTCTGCTGAATAAGCGGATAAAACCTATAATTAAAATTTATTGCATTTATAATTCTTTTTTCCCTGGCAAGAGCAATTAATTCTTCTGATTCTTTTGAAGTAATGGTTAATGGTTTTTCTGAAATAATATGCTTTCCCGAAAGGATTGCTGCTTTATTAATTTCAAAATGAAGATTATTTGGCGTACAGTTATGAACAACTTCAATTTCTTTATCAGCAATTAATTCTTCCCAGGTTGAATAAGATTTTGGAATAAAAAAATTGTCAGCAATTTTATCTGCTTTATCTTTTTCATTTGATGCAATTGCGGCAATCTGAACTCCGGGAACTCTTCTCAAAGCTTCAATATGTGCGGGGCCTATAAATCCTGTTCCAATTACTCCTGCTTTTATTTTAGTCATACAATTTCAATTAAGTTTTTATTTAATTGATTAGCTCTTTCTATCATTTTTTTTACTTCAGGAATATTCATCTTCTGAGAATTTTTATATAAACAAAGAGCAGGAATTACATTCAGTTTTTTATAAGAATTTTCCTGAAGTTTAAACATCGGATGCTTCGGATACTTTGTTAAAAGATGTGCACATAATTTTGTGTATTTCCCAAATAGATATGAAGAAACAGGATGAACTTTTCTCCATTCTTTTTTCCCTTCCATATCGTGAATTTCGGATAAACTATCGATTCCATGGATTTGTGCAAAAGGTAAAACAGATAATACTTCTTCATGAATCCCTTCGCCGGAAAAAAGAATTTCAGGAAAAGCTTTTTGAAGACGCTGAATATGATTTTTCATTCCCGTTAAAAAATTTGGACCTTTGCTTACATTAAAAGCCAGCAACGTCTGATCAAGAAAAACTGCATCAATTTTAAATTTAGTTATCAAATCACCAACAACTTTTTCCATATGGTTTCCCCACTCTTCATAACCGGGATTTATATAAGCAAAAAATTCTTCCGGCAGCCAGTCGCCGTCAATATCGTTTCCCCAGCCTAATGTTTTACCAAACCAGTCAACAACCTGGTAATCTTTAAATCGGTGATAAAGAGGATGATTAAAAGTTAAAGCGAGTACATTGGTATGAACCATTACTTTGTAGCCAAGCTGATGAGAAAAGTCAACAAGCTCTTTAAATTTTTTCTCGCCTCCGCATCGTTCACTTGGATTATAATCAGGAGCGTGAGAATCAATTCCATTCTCTGCAAATCCTGGCAAATACAAAAGTGTTTCATTCGGATTGTGAAGTTTTGAAAATTCTTTCATTCGATTCATTATCTGGTCAAATGTATGATGAGGTTCGGGTTGATCTTTTCTCATTCCCCAGGGCTCTAAAATAAAATTAATATTTTCTGCCCAAGCAGGAAAATGTGGATGTTCATTAAATGGCAAAAGATTAATTTTTTTTTCAAGCCATTTTCGATGTTTATCAACAGGTTTTTTCCAGCTTCCTTTGTATGAATCCAAATACCAATTGGCAGTCAAAGTATTTTTTTTAATCGGAGCAGTTGCTTCAAATCCCAGGGTTAATTCAAATTCGCTCTCATTTCTTTTAACACGAAACAATTTAAAATCAGGATTTTCATCTTTTGTATGAAGAAATATTCCGCCATTTTTATTTTCACCAATAACAAATTGAGCATTCCACCAGAATGGATATTTGTAACTCAATGTCGTTTCGGGAGTCATATCCTTCGTTAATGTTTGACCCCCTAAAGCAGGGATAGTGATTTGTTCAAATTGAAATCCTGAAACTCTCCATTCTACAAGCCATACCGATTCAGCTGATTCAACATTGATTTGGAATTTTAAATCATCTTCTTCAGAGATAATTTTTATTACTGCTGTATTTCCGGAGTCATCTCCGAAAATCAATTTAAACCCATTTTCATTTGAACTAAAAGATTTTACATCAAAAAGATAAATTGGATCTGAAACATGCATCGGATTTCTGATAATTATTGTCTGTTTGCCGTTAATACAGAATTTAGTTCCTGTTAATTTGTTTTTTATGTACTTAATGAAAACAGGATTTTTATCAAAAAGAATTTCTAATTTATTATTTTCGATTTTGTTCATTCAATTTCAATTGTTTTAATATTTTTCTTTTCCACATCTTCATGCGGAGTTCCTTTTCTGAAGATTACAAAGTATGAGGATTCATTTTTTCCAACAGGAAAACAGGCACCATGCCAGACCGTTCTATTAATAACAACAGCTTCACCTAAATTACATTGAAATGCTTTTGCTTGATCTTCACTTTCTCCATCAATTAAAAGCGGAAGTGTAAAAGGAGAATTAATTGGAATTAGAATTTCAGGTGTATTCAGATGTCTTTCCATCCCTTTGATTTCATTTTTAGGCTGTTTATAAACTGTGCAGATTCCGATTTCAGTTTCACCTTCGATAAGATAGCTGGTAATATCTGACCAGAATTTATAATCAACCGCCTGAGATGTTGGATTTGCTTTTGGAGTTGTTACAATTCTTCCGAATCTCTTAAAATTTTCAGGAGAAATATGTTCAGCTTTTATTTTCAAAATCACTTCATGATTTTTATAATTGATAATAAACCACCGGAAAGATTTAAATTTTTTATTACAGTTTTACTATTAGAATTTTCAACCGAAGTAAAATCTTTTTGATTACCAAGTTCATCATATTCAACAGCTTTTCCTTTTAAATCAAAAGGGATATTGATAGTTATAGTTTCTTTCCTGTTGTCGTATGCTAAGCCATCTTTTTGTTCATTTGTTTTTCCAGGTACTGTGGTTTTCAACCAACTTACGATTATTACATCTCCACTCTCAGTCTGAAAAACTTGAACTTCAGATTCAGAAGAAAGAGGTCTGTCTACCTCAACTTTATCATTAATACTTTTATATTTTTCTGAAAATAGTTTATTAAAAAACTGTAATGATTTTGCAGCAGGTTTCGGTTTGTGGTCGGGATAAGCAACGCCTAAATATCTGTTGTTATCATTATCACCAATTACATTTTCAGAAGGCGGAAGATCTTTTATTTCATACCAGGCAACTGCATCAACATTACCGGTTGAAGCAACTAGTGTTAAAGTTTTAAAAAGTTGTTTTGCCTGGTATTCAGGAGTATGTTCATATTCATAAAAAGCTGAATAAGAATCTGAAACTCTGGCTCCTTTTCTGAAAGTACTATAGCCTACTTCTGCCATCCATACAACCTGGTTATTTCCATATCTCCAGATAACATCCTGAACTTCGTTTACATATTGAACTATATCTTCAATCGGGTGTCTATGCCAGGTTTCATAATAGTTATGCATGTTAACAATGTCAAAATATTCACTTAACTTAAAATCACGGAACATTTCCATTACGAAATATGGATCATAAGCAATACCGGGGAAAACAATTTTTGCCTCAGGGTCAGCTTCTCTAACTGCTTCGGCACCAATCTTTAGAAATTCAGCAAATTGTTTTTTTGTTCCCTGCCAGTAAATCCAGATGTCAGGTTCATTCCAGAGTTCCCAAGTTTTTATTTTATCCTTATACCTGCTTACCAATGCTTTTACAAAATCACCATAAGCTTCAAAATCTTTTGGAGGATAATTCCAGTAAAACACCGTATCGTTTGCCCCCGTTGAATTCCACATAGGTATATAGCAGATATATGGTACAAGTGTAAGTCCGTATTCATCAACAGCCTTATTTACATAATCATCCCAGAAAAGCCAGTCATAAGTTCCTTGTTTTGATTCAATAGCATCCCAGCCGAATGAAATTCTTAAAAACTTTACATCATGTTTTTTAAGAAGTTCGAAATCATTTTTAATAATTTGCATTGTTGTGGTTTCTTCCGGATAATCTTCACATAGACCAACGGGCATATGATAAAATTCAGAAGTATTGGGAGTGGTTAATTGATCATAAATTAATTTTTGAGTTTGTGCGGTAATTGATGAGAATGATAATAAAATTATAATCTTTAAATAAATAATTTTTCTGAGCATTTTTTTCTCCTTATAATTGAAAGTATAATTTCTTTTTGAAAATACTATTTAGAGATAATTTTGGGTGAGTAATTTAATCCGCATAATTTATACTTCTTCTCTCCAAAGATCTCTTCTCCAATAAAAATTTTTTAATTCATTAATTTCCTCTTTTGAGAATGAGGTTCCGTTACTTGCAGCTGTATTCAATTTAGCTTGCCTGATATTTCTTATGCCGGGAATAACCGTGCTTACTGCATCATTGTTTAAACAAAATTTCAAGGCAAATTCAGCGATGCTCATTAAACGGTGTTTCTGATCTTTATAAACTTTAATTTCTTCAACGCGTTCGATAACTGCCTTTAAATTATTTCCTCTGAAATAATGTCTCCGCACATCTCCTTCAGAAAATTTTGTGTCAGCAGTGAATTTCCCCGTTAGAGATCCTTCATCAAATGGCACACGAACTATAACCGCTTTGTTTAATTTTTTACAAACCGGAAAAAGATTAAACGCTGGATACTGTTCAAACATATTATAGATAACCTGAACACTATCAGCTTTATCTAATGCAAAAGCGCCAATAACACTATCAGGAGTAGTATCATGAACGGAAACTCCAATAGCCCGAATTTTTCCCTGCTCCTTTAACTTGAGCATTGCTTCAAACCATTCATCTCTTAAGTTAAAAGACGGTGCCCAAGAATGAAACTGGTAAACATCAATATAATCCCTTTGCAGTTTCTTTAATGAACCTTCACAGCGTTCGATTATATATTCAGGAGGAAAAGATTTCATTACATCAAAGTTTTCCGGAGGCGGCCAAGGAGAGCCTTCTATTGGGGGAACTTTAGTTGCAACAAATATTTCTTCTTTTCTTTCCTTTAAAACTTTACCAATTATTTCTTCACTATGCCCCTTACCGTAACCTTGTGCTGTATCAATAAAATTAACTCCAAGATCAATTGCTTTATGCAGAGCCTTTATTGATTCTGAATCGTCCTGAGGTCCCCACATATCGCCGCCAATTGCCCAGGCACCAAAACTTATTTCTGAAACATCCCAGCCGAGACTCCCAAATTTTCTATATTTCATTTACTCCCCTGATAGTTGATTTAAAATGTTACCCCTGCTACTAAAATAATATTTGCATAAGGTGTTGCTTCCCCGGTTCTCACAAAAATTGTGGTTCCGTTTTCTCTTGTCATTTCTTTAAAATTTTCATGAGATACTTCCTGAATTTTTGTCCCATTTAATAATGATTTAATTCCTTTATATACTTCCTCATTTTTACTGTTAATTTCCTCTGCCACAAAAGCTTTTTCCACAGCTAATTCTTCAAGAATAATTTTTAGTGTATCAATAAACCGCGGAATATTTTTAGTTAATGCAAGATCAATTACTTCTGCATTGTACGGAATAGGTAAGCCGCTGTCACAAACTATTAACCTGTCTGTATGCCCCAAAGAAGCAACGATTTTTGATAAAGGAGCATTCAGTATCCCATTTTTTTTCATTATAATTTTTCTCCCGATAGATCTTTAATTAGCAATTTTATAGAACTTAATTTCTTCTAATCCAGGCATAGAGCTTTGCGCACCCATTTTTGTTACTGAAAAAGAAGCAACAGAAATAGCAAGCTCAATAGCTTTATCAATACCTTCGCCGTTTGAAAGCGCAAAAGCAAAAGCGCCGTTAAAAGCATCACCCGCTCCGGTGGAATCAACTATATCAACTTTATTTGCGGGGAAAATTTTTCTTTCATTCTTGTTGATAAGATATGCGCCTTTATCACCCATAGTTACAATAATATTTTTTACACCTTTTTCTAATAATTTTTCAGCAGCTTTTTCAATAGATTTTTCGTCGCTTACTTTTATGCCTGATAATAATTCCAACTCGGTTTCATTTGGAGTTAGAAAATCTATCGTTGAAATTAATTCTTCTGGAAGCTCTTTTGCCGGAGCGGGATTAAGAATAAAAACTGAATCATTTTCTTTAGAAATTTCCGCAGCTTTCAATACAGTATTTAAAGGAATTTCAAGCTGGGCAATAACAACTTTTACTTTTGAAAAAAGTTCTCTTTTTTCTTCAATATTTTCAGGTGATAATTTCATATTGCTGCCGGATATTACAACGATTTCATTCTCACCTTTTCCATCAACAGTAATAAGTGCAGCACCGGTGCTTTCATCTGCATCGATAAAAATATGTTCAATATCAACTCGTTCGTTTTTCATATTTAAAGAAAGTTTTTTCTGAAAATCATCATTACCCATTTTTCCAATGAAGTAAGTCTTTGCTCCGAGTTTTGCACAGCATACTGCCTGATTAGAACCTTTTCCACCAGGAAACATTTCAAATTTTTTCCCGAATATAGTTTCTCCGGGCTGCGGAAACCTGCCAGTGGAAACAACTAAATCCATATTAGCACTACCGATTACAAGAACCCCATCGCGTTCCATTTTATCAACTCCGTTACTTAATCTATATTTAAAAAGTATCTGCTTGAATGTTCGATTTTCGGCTGAGTAAATATTCCGGATTTTTTCTGAACTGCTTCCAAAATATTTATTAATGTGTTGGTTACTTTTAATTTGATATTGTTTTTTCCAGCCTTAACCAAATTAGAAATATCAACTTTGTAAGGATTCCATGGAACAACCACCCCATCATCATCATTAATAATTACTTCAAGAACATCTTCACCGCAATCAACATTTAAGAAAAGTTTTCCATCAAGATAATTTTTCTTAATTTCAATTTCGGTTTCATAAACTCCTGTTCCAGAATAAAAAGGATAGCCTTGTTTTGTCCAATCCCCGATATTAATTAAAGTTTTTTTCTCAACGATTTTATATTCGTTTCCATTTTTTTCTAAAGCAAAATCACCTGTAATTTTTAGAAGATCGAGAATTCCATCTGTCCTCCTATTTGCAATCAGCTTAATTACAACAACATTTTTTCCTTTTTTAATATAATCTCTAATGTTTATATCCTTAATCTCCGCATCAAGCTTACTTCTTTTTCCCTTATCTTTTATTTCATTTTCATTTATATATAAATGATACTCGCTACCGCTAAAACCGTCCACAAGAAGATTTAGCTTTGAAGGTATAGTTTCAATTTCAAATGAAGTGCGGTACCATAAAGTCACCGGATAAACTTCCTCATCCCTTTCCTGTGGAAGCTGCATTTCCCAAGCACCATTAGTAACACTTAGCCAGGTTTTATCATCATAATCAGTTTTGTAAAATTGGCCATCATTTTCTTTATCTGCTAATTTCATTTTCCAGTTAGATAGACAAAGAACATTATCGTCCTCAATTTTAAATGAAAATGGTTTACTCAACATTATTGGTCTTAGAGATTTTTTATTTTTTTCTTTAAATGTTTTTAACCCGTTCTTTGTTTTTACTTTTGCAAAAATATTTTCATCATAATCAGAAAAACCGATTAGAGTTTTACTATCAAAATTTTCAACACGAAGATTTGTTTCAGTTATAAAAGCTTCATCAATTTTATCTCCGATTATAACAATGTGAGATTCTGTTGGAGGGAAATTAAGTTCTATTGATAATCTATTATTCTTAACATTATAAACTTTGATTGGTTCAATCTTTCCGGTATTTACATTCCATAGTTCTGGTTTTCCGATTTTCTCAAAAGTAATTTCAACTTTACCTTTATCTTCCTGCATTATATTAGCAAAGAAATAAATATCAAAATTATCTTTTACTCTATGCAGATAAAAAACATCTTCATTGCTAATTGTTACATCTGGAGTAATACATTTTTCCAGAATTTTTTTAAACTCATTCTTTTTATTTTCCCGGTGCAACCCTTTTCCTTTTATTACATAAACATTACCACGTGAATTTTTATGAGTAATTCCGAATTTAGCTCCGTTAGAGAAATTATGAAGGAGTTTTTCTGGATTAGTTCCAAAAAGTTTTTCAATCTTTTTAATTGAATCTTTTTTCTCATAATCTAAGAATTCAACTGGCAGCAGGGTATCGGCAATTACTTTTCCTCCGCTGTTAATAAATTTCTTAATTACATCAAAAGCATTTTTCTGAAGATGAGTTATTGGCGGAAGAATTAAAACTGAATATTCTTCATCCCTTATTTTTATTTTACCTTTTTCAACAACAGCTTCACTTAATATATCCTCGTCAACATAATCATGATCAAAATGAAGCTTAAGAAGAGTATGAGTTAAATAATTAAAATCAGATTCAGTTACATTTCCTATTTCATTTCTGGATTGAGGGGTATAGTTTGTCCATATACTATTGATAGGGTAAAGCATAAGAACTTTAGCCACATGTTTTCCGCCTGAAAGAATATGACTGAGCCTTGCCATATAATCTGTAAAGTAATTATAATATTTCCACCAGGTATGATGGTAAAATTGAGATGGAGGCCAATCCCTTTTACGTTCCCCTTCAATTGAATAATGATAACCATGATTATTAAATATTGTAACTCCTAAAGCGTATTCCCAGTTAGCAATCCATTTCATTCTTTCAAGAGTGCAATCCCAGTATGTTCCTCCCATTGATTCACAAAGTAGTCTTGTGCTTCCAAAATGATGAGCAGCGGAGCTTGCAAGTTTTAATGCAACATGCTGATCAGGAGATTCATCCGTTCCTATTTTCGGATAAAGATGATCAACACCTGTTATATGCAGATGCTTTAAATGTTTAAATATATTTCCTTCACAACGGGAATGCATTCTCAGCCACTCTTCGCCTAACAAATGGCCTGTAAATAAAACTCCATTTTGTTCACACCATTCTCTTATCTGTTTATAATAGGAATCAGAATATTGTTCGGTTAAAGTTCTCCAGAAATCAAAACGGATTTTTGCAGTTATTTTTCCCATTGAAGCATAAAGTGCAGGAAGATATGGTTTAAGATCATATCCCCTTCTTTTTCTGAAAATCTTGAACATTTGAGAGGACCAGGGGATAACAAGATTATCAAGACCGACATGATAATAATGCATTGCAGGTTCATCAGTAAAAAATCCGGGAACAATTTTACCAAAATCTTTACCTACAGCATTCTTGTATTTATCATGAGTCATTTCCAGAAATCTTTTTGTTGATTCAGGATTAAGAGCATCAATGTAATAATCAATTTCTTTTTCAAGAAAGTAAAGTAACCGCCAGTTTCCTTCAGGAGCTTCCCAGGGAATTACAGCATTAAAAGAAAGGTTGGGTGTAAGATCAATAAGATTTTTAATTCCCGTTTGATATTCTTCATCTGTGCAGGCAAAAGCAGCTATAGGTTTAGAATTTCCTGTGTTTACATAACGATCATCAGTAGCTTCGAGAAAAGTAAAAAGCGGACCTTCCACCATCAGAGGAACAAGTTCAAGATATTTTTGTTTTAAATGAGGAAATTGTTTTGGCACCTGTCTTTCTGCTGTTCCGCTTGGCCAATTCATTTCGTCATAAACCCAAACATCAATTCCTATTTCTTTTGCTTTTTTAACTGCAAATTTTGTCCTTTCAAACCAGGTATCTGAGAGGTAACCAATTTTTTCGCCGAATCTTCCATGAATAAAGAATCCAGGAATACCTTTGCTTTTATATTCCCGCATCTGCCATTCCATTTCTTTTTCATCCATCTCGCCGTTCCAGAACCAGAAAGGTAGAATGCCTAATTCAACTGGAGGATTTTTAAAATTTTCTTTGGTTAATGTTTCACCATTAATAAATTTTTGAGAGAAAGCCATTTATTTCCTTAAAATAATATTTAAATATTGTGAAAAGGACGAAAGGAAGGCATTTGAAATAAAACTACTAAGTAATTGAACATCAGAAAAATCTAACATTAAAACCCAAGAGCAACAGTAAAACGATGGGGTGATTGAAGAAGATCATAGCTTACAAATGCATAATCAAATTGAATTCTGAAAGAATTTAATGTATAATTTACTCCGGCACCAAAACTTAAATTTCCTTCATCATAGTTTAGTTTGTAACCGCCCCTTAAGAAAAGGAAATCATAAAATTTATATTCAAGACCAATATGAAGTCTTTCTTTATAATCATTTGAATGTATTGCATCAAAATTCATTGTAACAATATGTTCACCGGGATTTCCGCCAAGAAATAATTCTTCACCGCCTAAAAGATCAATAGAAACTCCTAACCTGTAAATAAGCGGAATCTCATAAGAATGTTGTTCTTCTTCTCTTGTTTCCAAAAATCTTGCTTGTGTAGAAAAATTCTGTGCACTCATTGCAAGGCGAACACCTCTCCAACCTGTATCATAAAAACTTCCAACATCAAAACCCCAGATGGATGATGAATATATAAATAGTTCTTCTCTCATATATTTTACATTTACACCTATTGAGAGTTTATCAGTAAATTTTCTTGCAACTCCAAAACCAAAAGCTAAATCATTGCCTGAAAAAAAATTTCCTGTTCTTGTATCTATATTTCCCGTTGAGCTAATTACTGTTGCCTCAGGAATTTTACCATAATCCAGAGAAACATAGTTGACTGCAAAAGCAGCAACCCCTTCTAGGTTATATCCAATAACTCCGGATAGAACTTTAAGATCTGCAATCCAGCTGTTATAATTAAAGGAAGCTTCCGCACCGTTTATTCCGGTTATTGCTGCCGGATTCCAGAAGATTGAATTAACATCCTGAACACCAGCTATTGATGCTTCGCCTAATGCAACCTGTCTTGCACCATTACCAATTTTCAAAAATTGAAAAGACGTTCTTCCCGCTTTATTAAACTGCGCAAGCAATAAATGATTTAATCCAAATGAGAGAATTATAATTAGTAATATCTTTTTCAATTTTAACCTCCGGTTTCTTAACGGATAATCATGATTTTACCATAAGTTGTAGAACCAGCTGATCCTTCTGTTTCTGATTGTACTACATAAATATATAAGCCCGGTGCAACAAGCAATCCGGAATCAGAACGCTGATACCATTCTTTACTGCCGGACAAATTCCCAACTTGATCTGGACCATGTTCTAAGACAGAAATCAGATTTCCTGAAATACTGTAAATATTAATCTTTGCTCTTTCAGGAAGATTACGGAATTCAATTTTATATCCTATTTCACCATCACTGCTTGGACCAAAACTACGGGTTGGATCGTCTAAAATATGCGGGTTAGGTGCCACAAATACATCAAAACCTCCTGAGATATCAACAGGTCCCGGTTTTGCATTTGTTAATGGAGTTCTGTTGTGGTCACCACTCGCTAACTCACCAACATTAGGAACAGATGTGAGATTTGCAGAAACCCATGGATCTGCAGGAGTGAAATAAGCTTGAACGTAGTAAGAATATTCAAAACCGAATTGAACTGTTCGGTCAAAATATTCATAGTTTTCCGTTTCAGGAATCCAGTATTGAGCAAAATCAGTTCTTGGAATATCAACAATTATATCCCAGATTCCTCTTTTATCAGATCCCCTGTAAATTCTGTAACCGCTTAAATCAGATGCACCATCATAAAATATATTACCGCCTCCATCAGTGAACTGAACTTCTTCAGCATATTTATCCCATCTTACTGCAATAATTGCAGTGTCAGAGCCAGCAGAAGCATTGGTTGCAGAACATAAAGGTGCTGGGGGTGAATCAGGTACATCGGCAGCAAGATAAATTCCATTTACATTTGCACCCACTCCCCATTTAACTGCATTCCTAACTGCTTCAACATTTCTCCGTATATCAACAGCAACACTATCATTCTGGTAATCTTCGGTAAAACTTTTCAGATAATGATTCGGATCACCTTTTAATACTTCATGCAAATCTAAAATCCCGGCAACCTCAGCAATAATTAATCTTACTGAATCACCAGGTGCTAATGTATAAGGACCAAATGATCCGGTATACCAGCAATATAGTTTTCCATTTGAAGATTGTGAAGGTTCATGATTATGTCTTGCGAAATCATATAGTTGAGATTGACTAAAGGCATTTAAACCAAATCCTTCAAAATCAACAGTTTTATTTTGAAATTTTTCGAGCTCATCTGAATAGATGTTAAAGAAAGTCGGGTCAGCATCAAACCAATCTCCGCTTCCACCTTGCGGCGGGGTTCTGTAAAGATAAACAAAACCAAATGCTGAAGGATCCTGTAATTCAGGCAAAGCTCCGGGAACTTGTGTTAACAGGGACTGCCAATCTTCTTTAGTTCCATACTGATCCCACAAAACAGGTTCTCTTCCTCCATTATAATCACGGCTGTAATAAAGTAAACCTTTTCCATCACCAGAAATTCTATCTTCAATATTATAATAATCGGTGTAACCGCTTCCAGGGTGCCAGCCAAATGAACCAGCAGGTGCTGATGAAGAAAGAAAGTCATCATTATAATGGAAATTAATTACACCTTTTGTGGAAACCTGGATTCCGCTGTGAAATACAAACCATACTTCATTTAATGTCTGCTGATGATTTCTGATTTCTCTTATAGGTTCAATTGCGATATCACCAGTGTTTACAAAAACATAATCATAAATAATAAAGTCATTATATCCAGGATAACTCCAAGCCATAGATCTCTGCTTAACTGTTATTCCGGTTGAAGTAGCAAATTCAACATAATTTATTTCTTCAGGAAGAAGGGGATTGAAACCCGGATTCTCAGAAAAATTTTCTGTTCTTTGGAAGGGAGTAATATTCCCAATAAGAGCACCATGGTCTCCAGTTGCAAGTGAAGAATGATATAAAAGGAAATCCTTAATTGCAGGAGTATATGCGGGTGGAACCAGTGTAAAAGCATCTTTCGCAATTATCCAGGGTCCGCTTCTGAAGTTGTGAAAGTTTGCATCCGTAATAAAACCATTTGCCAGCTCTTCATCATTCGGAAATGTATAACCAGAAAATCCCGGGTAAAATCCAATGCCTGTAAGCTGTAGATAGTCCCATGCACCGGGATCTCCAATAAAACCATAATTATAAATTGTTTCCCAAAGCTTACCACGGCTATGAGTTGAAGATGTTTGCTGGGCAAGTAATAATGTTGATAATGAACCAAACAGAAAAAATAAATACCAAAACTTTAATTTACCTTTAATCATTTTAAAGCTCATTTTATTTTAGGTTTAATAGCTGAATGAAACTCCAAAAATTATTTGCCTTGGAAGGTTTCTATAATTCAATTGATCAGGGAAAGGAGAACCATCATTTTGTGTTTCGGGAAATTCTTCAAACCCGGAATTAATAAATCTTACCCTGTCTTCCTGTGATGCTGATTTTACAATATCAAGATTTGTCCATTTATAATTGAAAGCATTTCTAATTTCTACAAAAAACGCAGGACGAATAAAACCAAAATTTATTTCTTTTCTTATTCTTAAATCAGCATTTTTATCTGAAGAACGTTCATACAATCTTCCCGTTTCAGAAAAAACATCATTGGAAATATTCCTATTGGGGTAATAAATTTGGTAATCAATTGCAAATTGTATATCTGAAAATATTCCGAAAAGAAAGCTAAAATCCGGAGGAGTTGCTAAAGTTAATCCGAATTTTAACCTTGGTCTGTCATAAATAATTGCATCACCTATAAACTCTTGCTGGCCACCTGGAAAGTTTACACCTGGTGCAACAATAACTACAGGATCGCCTGAACGTCCTAAAATTCCAGTTGTATAGGTATAATTTAGATAGCCACCCCAATAATTTGATAATGGCTTTCTAATTGAAACTTCAACACCTTTTGAATCACCGTAATCTCCGTTTCCAGAAGTACGATAAAAACCTCCATCATATACAATTCTAATAGTCCTTACTGTTTGAGTAATATCTTTATAAAAAGCAGTAACATCAGCAACCAACCCACCGATGTTATGTTCAATACCCAATTCATATGCTACAGTTTTTCTTGGTTTGAGATCACGGTTTCCAAGTCCATAAGGTATTGCATAGTTTCCTGAAGAATCTACATATGTATTAAGGATACCTGAAACCTCAAGACCTTCACCATAGTCACCATAATTAGCTCTTTGGAAAAAATGTCCGTAGGAAAAATGAAGAACTGTATTTTCAGATATTGGATGAGAAATTCCTAAACGGGGTGAAAGCTGGGTGAATGTAGATGTTGGTTCTGTTTGCGGATTGGGTAGTTCACCTTCCTCCAAACCAAAAACACCAAATGGGTTAAAAGGATCAAGATATTTTTTATCATTAGGATTATAGAAGTCATATCGTAATCCGGCATTTATAATTAAACCTTCAAATTCAAGTTTTGTCTGCAGATAAATATTTCCCTCAAAGGGATGATAAATTTCTTTTTCTGTTGCATTAAAAGCTTTAGCTTCCTGGAAACGATTAAGAATGTAATATGTAAAATCTCCTCCACTTTTTATTTGTAAACTATTATTAATCTGGCTTATAAAATCTCCTGAAAGATTAATCTCTGTATTCTTATCTTCACCTCTGTAATAATAGCCTGAAGTATGAAGACCGATTATATTTTGATAACCGCCGGGAATAGGATTTCCAAAAGCGTCAACTGCACGGAGATTATCATTTACTGGACCGGCCAATTCCCATCCACCCTCATCTCCCGGAAAAGTAGATTGACTTTGGAATCTGAAATTTCTGCTTAATTGTAAAACATAAAATGAACTTTGCCCAAGTACATGTGTAAATTGTAAAATCTGTCCATCGTTTCTGCTTCTTGGATATCCGTAAAAATCATGGTAAGCATATTTGCTTCCAATTCCGTATGCTGATAAAAACTCACCATTAAAAAATTCCATTCCTATATTTGTATTTGCTTCACCGTAAAACCCGGAAAATAAAAATTTCATTTGTGGATTAAGATGATACGTAATTTTAGCAGTACCATCTGCCCATGTTCCCCTGTCCCTAAAACTATTACCGGTAACCGGAGGAACGTTCTTGTATTTGCCTGTAAGAAAAAAATAAAAATCAGTAATTGGCAATGGACCGCCAATTGCAACTTCAGTCTGGTAACCGTTTTCATCTGTATAATTTGTTAATGGCTGATGAGTCTGAAGGTAATGTTGATAAGCTTCTTCAGGAGTATGAATACTTGTAGGGTCATTTCCCGGAGTTCCGTTGGGGTCAACCCATTGATCAGGATTATCTATCCACCATTGCAAATGACGAGCGTGAGTATTTTCCCAATATCTTGCAGTTGAATAATCATAAAAAGATGTTCCCCAGTGAGGCTTGTATGGTGGAATCCATCTTACTTCAGCATACCCGGTTATTTCCTGCGAGCCTTCCTTAGTTACAATATTAAAAACTCCCGATTGTGCCTGACCATATTCCGCATTAAATGCACCTGTAATTATCTCAAGTTCCTGAATAGATGAAAGATTAATATTTGTATAAGGTTGGTAGTTCAGGGGATTACTTGCACGTATTCCATCAATAAGGAAAGCTACCTGATCTAGTGTTCCTCTCCTTACTGTCAATTCTCCCTGTGCATTAACATCTATTCCTGGTAAAGTTTTTAAAACATCTGATAGCTGTGTTGTTGGTCTTATGGATATTTCTTCAGAAGTTACAAAATGCCTGGTGGATGTTTGATCCTTTTCTATCAGAGGTCGTTCCGAGGTAACAACTATGGATTCATCAAGTTCATAAACGGTTTCCTCCATTTCAAAATCAAGTTCAGTTGTATGGTTAATACTTACTTCAACGTTTGTTTGTGTTATAGATTTATAACCAATTGTTGAAGCTCTGACCTCATAAACTCCCGGAGGTATGTTCAAAATAAAATATTCTCCGTTAAAATCTGTTGCAGCGCCCAAATCAGTTCCCATTATAATAATGTTAACACCGGGCATAGATTCCCTTGTTAATTTCTCAATAATTTTTCCAGAAATTTTTCCTCCCTGAGCAAAAAGATATTGTGAAAATAAAATTGAAAAAATAGAAACGATTAAAAATTTTGTAAAATCTCTCATAGTGTTACCCGTTTAATTAACACAATTTTCTTTTTCGATTAATTCATCTCAATAACTGATTTAATAAAACCTTTAGGTTTTTCTTTTGCTGCTGTAAAAGCATTCTCTATTTCTTCCAAATTAAATTTGTGTGTAATAAGAGGTTTTAAATTAATTTTTCCGGCATTAAGCATTTCCATTCCTATTCTCGTACCGTTAAGGATTGTATTTAAATCCCTGAAATGCGAATTGATAATATCAAAAGCCATCCAGTTCCAATACCCAAGATCATTTATTTTCCTGGAACCTGGATGAAATCCAAATATTACAAGCTTTCCTTCCATCCTGCATATATCTGCAGCAAGGTTTAAAGTTGCCTCATTACCACCCACTTCAAAACTCACATCAACACCTTTACCATTTGTTAAATCTTTAAGTGCTTCTTTTGCATTTTCTTTTGAAGGATTAATTACAACATCAGCACCAAGCTTTTTTGCAAGCTCAAGAATTTCTTCGCGGGTATCTATTGCAGCAATAAATTTTGGTCCTCTCCATTTTAATTGCTGTAAAAGAATAAGACCCATAAAACCGGTTCCAACTAAAGCAATAGTGTCATTTAATTGAGTATTGGATTTTATAACTCCATTAGTTGTACAGGCTATTGGCTCAGCCATTGCTTCACCAAAAGAAACATTATCTGAAATTTTAAAAAGCCTATCCGATTTGACTACAACTTTTTCAGCATAACCTTTTCCATCAGTCCAGACAGCAACACGATCACCCGGTAGGAAATTTTTTACATCCTTTCCCAGTTCCAATACTTCACCTGCAACTTCATGACCAATATATCTTGGATACTCAAGACCATTTACTCTTGTATCCCACTGGTGAATTTCAGAATGACAGACACCGCAGGCCTTTATTTTTAATAAAACTTCATCTTTACTTATTGATTGAATATTCAGATCTTCAATTCTCCAATCATGGGGCCCGTATAAAACTGCACTCTTCATTTGATTTATCTAAGAAAAAATTATAATGAAAGTGAGGCTCACCTTTAAGATGAACCTCACATTTAATGATATTACTTTAATAGAATCATTTTCTTTGATTGAACAACATTATCAGATCTTAACTCATAGAAATAAACACCACTTGGAAGATTGCTTGCATCAAATGTTACAGAATAAGTTCCATTACCTAAGACTTCTCCATTTACAAGTGTAGCAATTTCTTCACCAACTACATTATAAATTTTCAGATAAACAGCACTCTGTTTTGGTAGTTCAAATTTAATTGTAGTTGATGGGTTAAATGGATTAGGATAATTCTGTAATAAATTATAAGCTGTTGGAGAACCAAATGGGGATTCTTCCTCCCTTACATCCAGGGGCCCGGAAATGAAATTAAGAACAGCCCAGTATTGGGAATTATTTAAATTATAAAATCCCGGATCTCCATTTCCAAATGGATCTCCAAAAGGATCATCAGGAATATTCGGCTGCCATGTATAATATGCATATGCATCACCTGTAATTGGATCGTTCTGCCAGGATCCCTGGCTTCCTCCTATGTTAAAGCCTACACTTCCCTGAGAATTAGCATTCGGGTGATAGATTGCCATCTCGAGATTCCAGACTCCACTTATCGTATCAATTGATACTGCCCATCTTGCAAAATCAGATGCCATAAAGACTTTTTGTGAATCACTAAAACACTCACCCCGGTATTCTTCCGGAATGTAAGTTAGTGCTTCATTATTTAAAGTAACCTGGTCACCTAGTATTAAATAATGATATGGACCATCCGGTGCTGCATATACATTTCCATCATAGGTTACTCCATCATCCTCCAACTCTACTGCAAATCTGTTTGATAAGCTTACAAACAGCTGATCGCCTACCCATTGTCCTCCCCAATATAATCCTGATGAATCATTTACAACTTCATCTATATGAATAAATGCAAATAATGTATCTTCTGACCATAATAATCGTGCATAATATTCATCATACTCTGGTTCTAACAGTCCTTCTCTACCATAGTATAAAGAAAAAATATTATAACCTCCGCTTGTTACCAGATTAACCTCTGTTGCTGTTGACCATGCACTTTCATTCATTTGTGCATCTAATGTTATTGTTGCAGGATCTACTACCGGGACATCTAATTCAATTCTGTCCGTACCATCTACAAAATTTAGTGCTGCCCAGTATTGGGAATTATTTAAATTATAAAATCCCGGATCTCCATTTCCAAATGGATCTCCAAAAGGATCATCAGGAATATTCGGCTGCCATGTATAATATGCATATGCATCACCTGTAATTGGATCGTTCTGCCAGGATCCCTGGCTTCCTCCTATGTTAAAGCCTACACTTCCCTGAGAATTAGCATTCGGGTGATAGATTGCCATCTCGAGATTCCAGACTCCACTTATCGTATCAATTGATACTGCCCATCTTGCAAAATCAGATGCCATAAAGACTTTTTGTGAATCACTAAAACACTCACCCCGGTATTCTTCCGGAATGTAAGTTAGTGCTTCATTATTTAAAGTAACCTGGTCACCTAGTATTAAATAATGATATGGACCATCCGGTGCTGCATATACATTTCCATCATAGGTTACTCCATCATCCTCCAACTCTACTGCAAATCTGTTTGATAAGCTTACAAACAGCTGATCGCCTACCCATTGTCCTCCCCAATATAATCCTGATGAATCATTTACAACTTCATCTATATGAATAAATGCATATAATGTGTCTTCTGACCATAATAATCGTGCATAGTATTCATCATATTCAGGCTCTAGCAATCCTTCCCTTCCATAATACAGAGAAAAAATATTATAACCTGCACTTGTTACCAGGTTAACTTCAGCTGCTGTTGACCATGCACCTTCATTCATTTGTGCATCTAATGTTATTGCTATTGGATCTACTACAGGGACATCTATGTTTAAGCGATCCTGACTAAAAGATACAGGACTTAAGCATATCATAAGTAGCAGTCCAAAAGAAAACAGTTTGAACTTTCTCATACGAACCTCCTATTTAGTTTATAAGGATATTAGATTTAATTATTTGAATGATGTATTTATTTCAGAGTAAATATCTGAATGTAATGTTTGGCAAAATTAAAGTTGAACTATAATTCCCGGATGAGTTTCTCATTACCGGTTTTATTACTTCTTTTGAGAGACCAAAAACGTATGCTAAAGAAGCATCAACTATTAGACTTTCATCACGATAACCAATTCCAAAAGAGATATAATGCTGATCTACTGAAGGAAAAAACAAATTATAAGTATTATCCGAATTAGGACTTTGCGAAAACCGGTAACCTCCTCTCAAAACCAGATCAGAAGTACTGAATTCAACTCCCAAACCGGCGTCTATTGAATTTTTAAAATAAAAATTAAAGCTTGAAGAATTTATATCTGTTAACGAATCCCTAGAAGAAAGATTCTGCTGCCATGTAGCATTTTCAAAAGTTAAGTCAAAAGTTTTCTGAATTCCGTTCCATAAACTATACTGCACATCTAAATTAATTCTTAAATTTTCTGTCCATTCATAATTAAGTCCTGCACCAAAAATCCATGGCAATTCAAAAGTCCCAGATAAATCCACGGAAGAAGAAGCTGAATCAAGCTGTGCAAACATATTACTCTCTGCAGTTCCTTCAAGATCAGCTTTAAACCCGCTTCTTGTCATTACTCCTACTCTAAACCGGTTATTAATTTGCAAAGATGCTCCAAGGTTAAAACCGAATGAATAACCATCCTGATTATAATTAAACTGGTATCCCGCAAGTCCTAAGCCCTGATTCCATCTTTCATTAGATCTTGGAAAAGCAGTATGCTGTTCTATAAAATAGAAATTTGCAGAAGCTCCTATTGAAAATTGATTAATGCTACTTGCAAAAGACGCTGAAGCAGCATCAACAGTTATTTGATTGTAAAAATCAAAAGCAAGAAGAGAAGATGAAGAATCCGTACTAAATAAATTTGCAAATGGCCAATTGACCTTATAATCAATGGCTCTCTGATATGATAGGGCTGCTGTAAATGCCGGAGATAGTGCCCAGAATATTCCACCTCCAAAACTAAAATCATCATCCTGAAAAGACTTAAATAAATCACCCTGAAGATTTTCATATTCATGTTGCCCTATATGATCAACAATAAATAATTCTATTCCTTTGGAACTTAATTGCGAAAGCATTGAAGGATTTCCTAAAATGGATTGAAGTCCATCAGTACCGGCAAAATATAATCCATTAAGAGAAAGAGTTTTTGCTCTTGATGCCATGGTAAAATTTGTTTCGCCAGCAAAAATAACCGTACTTAATAAAAATATCTGAAGAAAAATCAAAATGCTTGTAAATAGTTTCATTATTTTTTCTCCGCTATAAATCCGGTTTTATTTAATTAGTATTAAAAGTAACATAGGCGTAGTAGTTAGTCGTACGAGTCCTGCCTTCACCATCCCAAGATTTATTTGCAATCCATAAATAATAGGTAGCATTCTTTTTTAAACCGCCGATTGGATATTCTACAAACACCTGAGTCCCTGAAAAACTCTGTCCGGTTATTACTGGGGCGTTTATAATATTTACTTTTCCATATTGTGTTTGTCCGGCACTATCGCTAACAGAATATACTGCCCAGACTTCTGCATCGGGATTAAACTGACTTCCTTCAACAATACCTATAGCTGAAATCGCCGTATCAGTTACGCCAGTTTGAGTAATTGACCACCGTATTACCGGGCTGTTAGTAATATTTGTTTCTTCAATGGTTATAATACCGAGCCTACCAACAGAATTTACTGCAGTAATATCTATGAAGACATCTAGCGGTTTGACAAATTGCGTATGACCCTGATCTGATAACTTAATTGTATCACCGGCAATCTGGAGTGATATTGAAAGTGAAGAATCAAAAACAAGAAGTTTGTTACTCAAAGTAGATATCTGGTTCCACTCAGCTTCTTTTAAAACCCAGAAAGTATAGGTGCTGTCTTCGGTAAGAGTATCGGCTCTGGTTCCTCCAAATTGTGTTGTTAAATCCTGCGCACCGGAAGGAACCTCACCGAACGTAACAGGAAACCGAATATCATTTCCTGATTTATAGATAAGAAATACTAATGTACTGTCTAAAGCAGCCCTCGATCCATAGTTTACTCCGAGAACAGAAACATAACCACCAAGCCATGTTACTTTAGGTTTATATGTACTGTCCTGAATTGTAATGTTAGACATTTTATTCGGATCATTGTATGGGGCCAGTCCATCATTCTGCTCATCACAGGAAGTAATAATAGATGAGAGAATAAAAATAATTGCTGCAAATAAAATTATAAATGATTTAATAAAATTTTTCATTTTAATCCTGCTGATTTTACTATAAAGAACGGATAAAATCCTTCCAGTTATAGTTAGAAATTTCTCCTTCTTTTGTTGAATGAAGAAGAACAAAATTTCCATTTGAATTTATATCTCCAAAAACAAAAACAAATTTTTTTTCCTGTGTGTAAGTCCAGATTTCGTAGGGTGAACTGTTAGACTCTGAAGAGTAACTTTCAGTCTCATCAGGAATGCCATACTTAATTAATACTTTGCCTTTATCAGTTTTGTATCCTTCAGTTTTCCCCCAGCTATAGTGTTGATTTGCAAAATTAAGCCTCTGCATAATACTCTGGAAATATTCATTTTCAGATGTAACGGGAAAAGTATCCCTCTCTCTCCAAAAGTTTACAAGAAATTTTGCTTTACCCTGCAGAGAAAGTTTTTTGTACATATCGTATTCCTGAGGAGTAGCTAAATATTCTATTAGCTTACCACCTTTTTCTGCTTCTTCTTCTGTCAGCTGGGGATTATTCGATAAATAATCTATTTGAATAATTTCAAAATTTCTTGACAGATAGCATTTTTGATTTTCATTTTTATCTGTCACCTCAGCCTTCAAAGTGTAAATTCCGGAATTTAAACCGGATAGATCAATTGCATGAATTATACTTAAATCTTTTCCTGTCTTTTTAACCTCAATGCCGGATAGTTTTTTTACTTCAATATTATCCTTATTAATAATTGAGTAATCCACAGAGAGAAATTTATTCTTATCAGGATTTTGAATATTATAAAGTTCATAGAAAAAAGAGAGCTTAGGAATTAATAACCCATATCGTCTCCAGGGATTTGGAATTATTATTTTTCCATTTTTTTCAAAATGATTTTCACCTTTTTTATCTTCAACCTTCGTAATAAACTCAATATTGCTTGCTGATAAATTTTCATTACTAAAAGAGGGAACATCAATTTTAAATTCTGTATGACCAGCGGTTTTATGTTCCTGTTCAACTATTTTTACAGAAACTTTATAAACACCTGGATTCAGAATCTCTGCCCATTGATCATAAACCACCACACTTTTTAAATCAATTGAATCCAGGTTAAGGAAAGCATCGGTTAACCATTCCTGTTCAGATATTAATTCGTCATTATAATTTTTAATTACAGAAGAGACTTTGAAAGATGCATTTTTATTTTCGTTCCCTATAAAATTTAATTGATCTGCATGAATCATCAGATAAAATTCCTGATAAATTTTACCATCTCTTCCTTTAAAGGAAGAAAAATCAACATAAAATTTTAATTCACCAGTACTTGTTGCAGGAATATCCTGGGAAAAATTTCCATTAAAAAAAAATAATATAAAACTCAATAAAAGTTTCATTTTAATCTTTAAGCCCGCTAAGAGTAATCCCTTTAATAAAATATTTCTGAGCAAAGAAGAATACAAGTAAAATAGGCATCACAGCGGTTACAGAACCCGCCATTAAAAGATCCCATTGTGTTAAATATCTATCTCTGAAAATTGCAAGCCCAAGTTGAACAGTCCGCATATCTTCGGAATTAAGAACAACTAAAGCCCATATGAAATCATTGAACACACCCATAAATGTAAAAATTGCAAGAGTTGCTAAAGCTGGTTTTGATAAAGGAATTATTATTCTTCTAAGAACTGTAAATCTACTTGCCCCATCAAGGTAAGCTGCTTCCTCAAGTTCTTTGGGTATAGTAATAAAAAATTGCCTGAGCAAAAAAGTTCCGAAAGCAGAAGCCAATCCTGGTACAATCAGAGCCTGGTAAGTGTCTACCCAACCTAACCAGTATAAGACCATAAAACTCGGTATCATAGTTACATTATAAGGTATCATCATAGTACCAAGGAATAAGAAAAAAAGAGTGTTCCTACCTTTAAAATTTAAACGGGCAAATGCATAAGCAGCTAATGAACAGGTAATTAATTGTCCCAGAGTAACTACGGCGGCAACAAAAAAACTATTCATATAATATCGGGCAAAGGGGGCTGCTTCAAAAACTTTTATGTAATTATCAAAATGAAATACTGATGGTAGCCATTGCGGAGGATAAACATAAATATCTGCCATGTCTTTTATGGAAGTTAAAAACATCCAAATGAAAGGGGCAATTGTTAAGAATGCCAGTATATATATAAATAAGTGTTCTAAAAAAGATTTTGATATTTTCCAGATTCGTTCTGTAGTCATTAAATCATCCGAACGTGTAAACTTTGTTTTTCATGTACTTAACTTGCAATAAGGTAAGGGCAAAGAGAATTGCAAAAAGAACATAGGCAGATGCAGAGGCATAGCCCATGTTAAAGAATTTAAAAGCATGCTCATAGATATAAAATACCATAACTTTAGTCGCGCCCAATGGTCCGCCAGAGGTAAGTACATAAACAATATCAAAAACCTGAAATGAACTAATTATAGACATAACCATTATAAAAAAGGTAGTTGGTGCAAGCAGTGGAACTGTAATATTCCAGAATTTAGTCCATTGATTTGCACCATCAATCTCAGCTGCTTCATAGTAATGATCTGGAATAGCTTGCAGACCTGCCGAAAAAAGAATCATATTTATTCCAAAAGTTTTCCAAACACCCATAATAATCAAAGCAAACATTGCTGCTGAAGGACTATTAAGCCAGTTAATTGGATCAATACCAAAAATTCCTATAAAATAATTTATCAATCCAAAGTTTGGATCATATAACCATCGCCAGATAACTGCTGCAGCGACTGGTGAAATTACAACCGGAGCGAAGAAAGCTGTTCGCAATAATTTTTTCCCTACAATTTTTTTATAAAGTATATAAGCCACCAGAAGAGAAAACCCCATGTTTAATGGAATGGTACCAAAAGTATATATTGCCGTATTTTTAAAAACACTCCAAAACTCTTCACTCTGGAACATCATTATATAATTGTCTATCCCAATGAAAGTAGTTTCCCCGCTGAACATATTCCATTCATGAAAACTCAGATAAAAAGAGAATATAACAGGGAATAAAATAAAAGCACTGAAGATTATAAGAGTAGGTGAAAGAAAAAGAAGTGCGGCTAAAAAATCTCCTTTTTTTGATTGAACTGGAACTTTCTTTTTTCCCTTTTTTAATATTGAAGAGACTATAATTTGTTCTTCCTGAATTTCCGGAATTGAATCAGGCATATTATCTTTTTGAATTCTTTAATAATTTATTTGATTTCTCAGCTGAATCATCAAGAGCTTTTTTTACATCAACTTTCCCCACAGTTGCTCTTTCTATTGCTTCACCAAAATTCCGGGTTATCTCAAGTGCCTCATAATCCATTTTTTCAGCAAACCCAAATTCCATTGCATCAACAAAAACTTTAAAGTTAGGGTTAGCTTTTAAATATTCTTTAAACTCCGGAACTTCAGCAACTGCATGCCTGATAGGTAAATAACCAGACTTCATTGCCCAAAAAGCCTGTACTTCAGGTTGAATCATCCACTTAATAAATTTCCATGCGGCATCAGGATGTTTTGATTGTTTGAAGATTGCGAGATACTCACCTCCAACAACTGTTGCATCCTTTTTAGTACCTTGAGGAAGTGGTGCAAATGCCCAGTCTATATCTTTTAATAAATCTTTATATCTCGGCAGATTCCAAGGTCCATCCATAACCATTGCCAATCTTTTAGAAACAAAAGCCACATCAGCATCTGTAGTGAAGGTATTTAGTTTCTGAGTTATATACATCTCCTGCCAAAAAGTTAAAGCCTGAATTCCTGCTTGACTATTATAGAGTACTTGAGTTTGTTCTTTATTAATTAAATTACCTCCAGCTTGCCAAAGAAATGGTGTGAATTGCCAGACCATCCAGCCACCGAGTGGTCCTGTAGCAGGAAAAACTGGAACAAAAAATCCTACTTGATCAAAGGTACCATCATTATTTTTATCAAAAGTTAATCTCTTTGCATAATCTTTTAATTCATCCCACGTTTTAGGTGGCTGATTAGGATCTAAACCAGCTTTTCTAAACATTTCTTTATTGTAAAGAAGTGCCAGATTTGTAGCTTCCATAGGTAAGCTATACAAAGTTTCTTTCCATGAAGAATATTGAAGTAAGGCTGGATAAATATCATCTAAAACTTCTTGCGAAATTCCATCTTTTCCTTTTATAAATTCATCCATTTTATAAATCGCATCAGCTTCAACCAGATCTTCGATAAAATCAGAATGTAACCAGGAAATATCAGGTGCAGTTTTGCTTTGAATTGAAGTTATTAATTTCTGTATTAATGCATCTCCAGATGGAATATATTGAGCTTTTATTCTGTAACCAGGGTTTTCTTTTTCGAATTTCTGCACGAGTTCATTTAGTGCAGGAACAGTTGAAGAAATAAAGCTATGCCAAAAGACTATTTCAATTGTATCATTTTTATTTTTTTTATTATCTCCCCCACAATTAATTACTATAAATAAAAAAAGAATGGTCAGAATTTTTAAGGGAATATTTTTTTTCATAATTATATTTTTTTTAAGCACAGTTCCTGATGGTCTCTCACAATTAAATAGAGACATTTATTTTTTGAATTTAAAAAATTAAGATAAAATACTATCTGTCTAACCGTTTCCGGTCAGTTCTACTGGTTCTAAAATTTTTACTGAATTTCTTTTAATTAATGTAGTCGGTAGTAGAATCCCTTTTGGTTCGAACTGCTTGTTCGTTTCAATTAAATCTATTAGAATTTTTGTGGCCAATTGACCTATATGACTACTTTGCTGCGAAACAGTAGTCATAGGCGTAGCAAGAAATCTTGAATAGGGTTGATCATCAAAAGAGATCATTGAAATATCATCCGGTATCTTTAAATCCTCTTCTGCCAAAGCTTTTAATGCACCAAGTGATATAAGATTGCTTCCCGCAAAAATCGCAGACGGTTTATTATTTCTCTTTATTAATAATTTCGTTTCTATATACCCGTTCTCCTCACCAAAGCTGTTACCTACTATTAATGATTCATCGAATTCAATTCCAAAATTGCTATGAGCATCTTTAAAACCTTTTACTCTTTCATTATTTGGGGACGTATTTTTTAAACCCTGGATATATGCAATTCGTGTATGTCCACATTCAATAAGATATGAAGTTGCTTCAAGTGATCCTTTATAATTATCTGAGGTAATAAATGGAAGATCAATATCTGGAAAGAATCTGTCTATTAAAATGATAGGAATGTTTCTACTATAAACTTCTTTTAGATGGTCAACCCTTTGACCTACAGGTGAAATAATTAATCCATCAATTTTTCTATCTGTCAATAACTTAATTGAATCAACTTCTATCTCGGTATTTTCTTCGCTATCGCAAAGGATAATTGAATAACCCTGCTTTCTTGCATACTTTTCAACAACCTTCGCTATATTAGAAAAAAATGGATTTGATATATCCGGAGTAATATATCCAAGTGTGTAAGTTCTTTTTAATCTTAAACCCCTCGCAAGCTGATTAGGAGAATAATTTAATTCTTTAGCAACTTTAAGAATTAATTCCCTGGTTACTTCACTTATTCTATAATATTCTGATTTTCCATTAAGAACTCTTGAAACTGTTGATACAGAAACACCAATTTGATTAGCAATGTTTTTAAGAGTAGCAATTTTTTTCATTGAGAATGCACAATCGTTTGTTCTAAAATAGGGTGAAAGATATAACTTGTCAAGTAATAATTGAAATTTAATTAGTTTTCTTATTTTAAAAAGCACAATCGTTTGCAATTTTGCCAAATTTTCATAACATTTCCAATCAGTTTAATGTTAAATCTAATAGTGGTTTAATTATTTTTTAACTTAAATTTTTTTGCAATGTTAAAATTTTTTACGTTTTTATTTCTTTCAATATCATTAACCCAATCTCAAACTAAAATTGTTCAATATGTGAATCCATTTATAGGAACTGCTAATGGGGGAAATACTTTTCCGGGTGCGGTTGTACCTTGGGGGATGATTTCTATAAGTCCTCATAATTCTCCAGGATCTCCATCGGGTTATGTATATGGAGAAAAAAAATTTTATGGTTTCGGACATAATCATTTGAGTGGAACCGGTTGTGCTGATCTTGGTAGTATTATAATTACAGTTGCAAAAAATAATTCTGCCTTTACTCCTGAATCCTATAAATCTCATTATTCAAGGGAAGCTGCTGAACCGGGGTATTATTCACTATACTTGGATGAATTTAAATTAAAAGCCGAAGTCACTGCAGCAACCCGATCTGGGTTTACAAAATTTAGTTCGGACAATGAAGTATCATCTCATATTTTATTTGATGTGGGACGAAGTCTTAATCTTGTAGGTGGAGGTTCAATTAATATTGTTTCTAACTATGAAATTGAAGGAGGCAATGTTAGTGGCGGTTTTTGTGGTGAAAATAACAGGCAGACACTTTATTTCGTAGCTCAATTTAGCCAATCATTTTCCTCAGCAAAATTATGGGCTGGAGATTATTTAATATCACAAAATAATTTCTCCGGTTTAGATACTCCAATTGTATGCATATTAGATTTTAATATCTCACCGGATAATCCCTTACTCATTAGGGTGGGTATTTCTTACACAAGTATAAAGAATGCAAGAGAAAATCTCGAAAATGAAATTCCCGGTTGGGATTTTGAAGGAAATCGAAAAGAATCACTGCATCTTTGGGAAAAAAAATTATCACGTATTCTTATTGAAACTGAAAATAATGAAGATAAAATAAAATTTTATTCCGCTTTATATCATATGCTTATTCATCCAAATATAATTAATGACGTAAATGGAGACTACCCCTTAATGGGCAGCAGTGAAATAGGAAATTATTACAATAGGAAGCGATATACAATTTTTTCATTGTGGGATACATATAGAACCCTTCATCCTTTTTTAACCCTGGTTTATCCCGAAATACAATTAGAAATGATTAACACTATGTTGGATATGTTTGATGAAAACGGATATTTACCTAAATGGGAGTTAACTGCAAATGAAACTTATATGATGGTGGGGGATCCCGCTGTTCCAGTTATAGTTGATAGTTATATCAAAGGATTGCAGAATTTTGATGTTGAAAAAGCACTCGAATCAATTTTAAAACCTGTTTTACTAAACGAAGATCAGCCTGCCCCACCAGTTAGAGCCGGTTATCATGAATTCTTAAAATACAAATATATACCTTTTGAACAGGATTATAGTGAAGATTGGTGGGTATGGGGACCTGTTTCAACAACACTTGAATACTGTTTGTCAGATTGGGCGATTTCACAATTCTTAAAAAAAATAGGTAGGGAAAATTATTATGAAAAATTTTGGAGTCGATCTGGTTATTATAAGAACTTATTTGACAAAACTACATTATTTATGCGTCCGAAGCTGAGGAATGGTAATTGGCTTACTCCTTTTGATTCGCTTGCTATTGAAGGATCAGGTAATTGGTCAGGTTCAGGAGGACCTGGTTATGTGGAAGGAAATGCATGGAATTATACATGGTTTGTCCCTCACGATATAGAGGGACTTATAAATCTTTTTGGAAATGAAAATATTTTTGCAGAAAAATTGTTACGAGCATTTAATGAAAACCATTTCACAATTAACAATGAACCAGATATAGGTTATCCTTATTTGTTTACATATATAAGTGGTAAAGAAAAAATAACTCCCAAACTTGTCACGACAATTATGGAAAATGATTTTGGTATTGGACCAAATGGTTTACCAGGAAATGATGATTGTGGGACAATATCAGGATGGTTTGTCTTTTCTGCTTTAGGCTTCTATCCTGTTTGCCCAGCATCTAATGAATACAGATTTGGAATTCCCTTATTTGATAAAATATCCATCAGTTTGAATAAAGATTATTATCCTGGTAATCATATTATAATTGAAAAACAATCCAACCATTTTAATAAAATTTTCTTTAATGAAACTGAAATAAATAATTACAAAATAAATCACAGTGATTTAGTTAAAGGAGGAAAATTAATTTTTAAGAATTAAAAAAGAATGTATTAAATAGTTTTCCACATTATATGTTTAGAGGGGACAGGACTCGGTCCTAGCACTTGTTAATTCTTATTAAACAACAACTTAAATTTTTCTTCATTTTATTTCACACATATTTCACACATAATTGTGTTTATTAATAGGTTATTACGAATTTGATATTATCAAATAACCTTATCATTCCATCTATTTATCCTTCTTGAAAACATATAATATTTAATTGGAGCACTCCAATCCAATTTTTCAACAGCTAACAGACTTGATTCAGGTTTTGCTTCCTGAAGCAAGAGACTAATATCTTCTGGAATTACTATTGGTTTGATTTTCAAATGTGCTGCTTTGGACGATGTAAAACCAGCTTTAATTAATGCGTTCAATTGAAGCGGGTGAAAATATTCAGTGCGTGCTCTCGCAATAGTAGGAACAAACTTAACACCGCAAACAGCTACAAGAGCTATATATGAATTCAGAACGGATAATCCAATATTTGAAGAATCTCGGATATCTCGTGTTGTACACCAATGTTCCCAAACTCTTCCCCCGTCTTTGTTATTATTAGGTTCCTGATCGTATTCCTGTCTTGGATTTTTATTAAAGAGATCTTTATCATCAATTACATCTTGGGCAGAAATCCTTCCTTCAGATGTTCCCTCAACAAAGCCTAGTAATTTTGAATCTTTTAAATGCTCTTGAGCCTGAGCAGAATTAAGGATTTTTCTTTTGATAAGATTTTTTTCTCGAATGGTTAAAGTGGGTTCATATAATTTAGTGACAGGGTTATAAGATATTTC
>CAZEWJ010000011.1:0-11061 GCA_964515875.1 uncultured Ignavibacteriaceae bacterium
GGAGTCTCTTTCCTTTTTTTATAAAAGGAATTTCAACTAAGAACTAATTTATACCATCGAATTAATTGTAAAGTATTATAAAAAATCTATTCTTTATAATAGAATAAATATCTATTTTCAAAATCATCCTTTAGATTGTTTTAATCAGGAGATCATATAAAAATTTAATGGGCAAAATTATAGCTGTTGCGTTACCAAAAGGGGGTGTGGGAAAAACTACCACGGCTGTTAATCTTGCTTTTGCCCTCTCTTTAAAAAAGAAAAAAATACTTCTAATTGATCTTGATCCTGCCGGCTGCTGTTCTTCATCACTCGGATTTAATAAAGAAAAAATTAATGGTGACATGTTTGATGTATTTAATTTTTCAAAATCAATCTTACAGGTAATACAAAAAACAGAACAGGAAAATCTTTCCTTTATTCCATTAAAGAATCTTAATTACAAAGATGAAGTAAGATTATCAAAGCTTGCAACGAACCAGGCTCTCCTGCGCAATGTTCTAAGGGCAGAAGCAAACTCATTTGATTTTATTATTATTGATTGTCCTCCCTACCTCATCGGCCTAACAACGGATGCTTTAATTGCTGCTGATTCAGTCCTAATACCAGTTATGACGGGTAAATTTTCATTGGATGCTGTTGATAAAATTCTTGAGCATATGGATAATATAAAAAGAAATTATAATCATCATCTTGCAGTTGAGGGTATTCTTATATCCAATTACGAATATAATGCGAAAGTTTCTTTCACTGCCAAGAAAGAGCTTTATATAAAATATCCTGATTTAATTTTGCGGACTGTAATTCCTAAAAATGTTGCGATAGTAGAAGCTACATTTTATAATAAACCTTCAATAAAACATAATCCTTCTGCAAAATCTTCCCTTGCATATATGCAGCTTGCAGATGAAATAATTGAGAAGAATTCATTCGGGTATTACCAGGTGCTTACGGATATTGATGTGAAAGATACTATAAGAGAAAAAGAGAAGTTTTGATGAATAGAATAAAAGTGAGGTTCACTCCTGTTTTATCGGCAAGACAGCCAGAAGCGACCTCACTAAAAAATAATATTATTTACTTGCTGTTGTATGAGGAGTAAATCTTTCAACTTTGTTTTTTACAGGGGTTACTGTTTTCAGGTAATCATAAATAGCTCCAAGGTCTTCATCATTCATTCCAGCATACATTAGCCACGGCATTGGAGTATTAAATTCTTTTTCGATATTAACCGGAACATTATGAGCTTCTTCGTTTGCATAAAACTTGAACCTGTTAAAAAAAACTTCTTTAGTCCAGTTTCCAATCCCGGTTTCTGTATCAGGAGTTATATTTGCTGAACGAACAACACCACCGGGAAAATTAAATTCAGCAACTTTTAATCGAATGGTAATCTTAGTAAGTTTTGAAAAAGATTTATTGAAAATTCTAATTATTTATGAAAAAATTTTTACTTATTGTTCTTTTGTTTTCTGTTTTAATCAATGCTCAAAACCAATTTACTCAATTCATAAATCATGTAAACTCTCTCCCTGATTCTGCTTCAAAAGCTGCAGCAGTTGACAGCTTTATGACTTATGCAAGATCGGTCGGCATTCCTTTCATTGAAGAGAATGAAGCTAATTTTATTTACCTGGGGAATGTCTCAAATATTTCGGTTGCCGGGGATTTTAATGGCTGGAGTTCCAATTCTGATATGATGACAAAACTTGCGGGAACAAGATTCTGGTATCGTACAAAAACATTTGAATTGAATGCCCGACTCGATTATAAATTAGTAAGAAACGGAAATGATTGGATACTCGATCCCGAAAATTCAAATATCTGTACTGGAGGTTATGGCCCAAACTCTGAATTATCAATGCCGGAATATATTCAGCCCTGGGAAATTGATTATAACAGCAGTATACCACACGGAACAGTTGAAATAAAAAATCTTTTTAGTTTAAATACTGGTTCAAGCTACCAGATAAAAATTTATTTACCACCGGGATACGATCCTAATTCTGCTTCAGGATATCCATCAGCTTATTTCCAGGATGGTTATGAATATGTTGATCTTGCTTATGCTGCTAATGTAATTGATAATCTTCTCGATAGTAACAAGATTCAAAAAGTCATTGGTGTTTTTGTAAAGCCAAATAACAGGAATGAAGAATATGCGTTCAGCAAAAGAAATCAATATAGAGCATTCTTTGTAAATGAGATTGTTCCTTTTATTGATTCAGCATACAATACAATTCCGGAAGCTTCCCAAAGACTTGTGCTTGGAGATTCATACGGAGGGAATATTTCTGCACTTATAAGCTACAATCACGCAGATGTTTTTGGAAACTGCGGATTACATTCAGGTGCATTTCAGCCAAATAATTATGAGGCATTTAACCTGATTGTAAACGGTCCTCTAAAAGATATTAAGTTTTGCTCTGTCTGGGGAACCTATGAACCTCTCTTTACAAATATGAGAGCTTTCAGAGATTCACTTTTAAGCAAAGGATATCAGCTTAAATGGATTGAATTACCGGAAGGACATAGCTGGGGCTTATGGCGAGCAACTATTGATGAGATGCTTGAATACTTCTTCCCGCCACTTCCGTCTGATGTGAAAGAGGATAAAGAAACTTCACCTGAGGGTTTTAATCTTTACCAAAATTATCCCAATCCTTTTAACCCTTCGACTACAATAAAATATTCAGTAACGCAGAACCCCCCTTCGTCCCCCCTTTCTGAAAGGGGGGAAACAGGGAGATTAGTGAGCTTGAAAATTTATGATTCTCTCGGAAGAGAAGTTGCGGATTTAGTAAGCGAAATAAAATCACCTGGTACTTACGAAGTAAAATTTGATGCTTCTTCATTTTCAAACGGAGTTTCTGCCAAAGGCAGTTACGCCTCTGGTGTATATTTCTACACACTTGATGTTAATGGTTATTCTGTAACAAAAAGCATGGTGCTATTAAAATAATATTAAGAAATTCAATATGATTAGTAAAGAATTACTCGATATCCTCTGTTGTCCGGAAACAAAAGCTGATTTGGTTCTTGATGGAGATACGCTTGTATCAACTGATAAAAAGACACGCAGAAGATATAAGATTATAGATGATATTCCTGTTATGCTTATTGATGAATCGGAACAATTAGGTATGGCTGAATGGACTTCAATAATGAAGAAGCATGGAATAAAGATTGAGTAATTCTCTTTATATTAAACTCCGTCTTTTTATTTCCTCAATAAAGTTATAAGCAATGGACCCAATTAATATTTTTGTGGGACTTAATCTTGTTGCAACTTTTGGCGCAAATATATCAGGAGCCAAAAGAGGTTTAAAAGAAAAGCTCACGGTTCACAAAGAAAAACCAAAAACATACCTTCAGAAATTTCCACTTATTCTCTCTGCAATATGCATTGTTGCAGTTATACTTGGTCTATTCCAAATAGGTACACTGGGATATAAGCCTGAATTTGAAAACGCCAGGCTTTTAGGTCTTGTAGTTTATATTGGATTTTCATGGCTCCAGATATGGGCTTACAAAACTCTTGGAGAAAGCTATTCACAAGACATCTTAATTTTAAAAGACCATAAGCTTGTAACCTCCGGGTCTTTTAAGCTTATCAGGCACCCGCAGTACTTATCTCAGATTCTAATGGATATTGGTGCAGGGGTTGCAACATTAAGTTATATTGTTATTATTATTGCTCTTATGGAAATTCCTTTTTTAATAATGAGAGCATTGCTTGAAGAAAAAATTCTCTCAAAACATTTTAAAGAAAAATTTTCCGAATACAAAAGTAAAAGCAGCTTTATGCTTCCCTTTTTAGGATAATGTAACTTAAGATATTGTTTAGATGAAATTAAAATTTTCTTTTCTTTTCTTTTTATTTACCCTAACAGTTGTTCCTCAGATATCAAACAAGCTTGCAGTCGTAACCTCAGCCGGAACAAAATATATCCCTGCTTATGAAAGACAGGGGATAACTTATTTTTCAGTTATTCATTTTGCAGAAGCTCTATCTATAAATTATTATTATAATGCTGATGCTCAAAAGATTGAGCTGAAGTTCACCAGCTATAATTTAAAAATCACTTCAAAGAATCCTTATCTTGTTTTAACAGGAAAGAGAAATCAACCTTCAGAAGAATACCAGCTTCCAACTTCAACATATTTTATTGATGAACAGATTTTCATCCCTCTTCTATATTCATTTGATGTTATAAAGAAAGCTTCGGGGAATAATCTTTCGTTAGAAGCAGGTAAGATCGTCTTGAAAGGAGAGGTTGTTTCTGAAGAAACCAAAACTAAAACCGGATTTGATATCATAGGGATTTCTGTAGATGAAAAAATAAACGGAACACTTGTAAGGGTTAAATCAAAATCGAGAATTTTAACTTATACAAGTTCCTATGAACAAAATGTTTTAAAAGTAATTTTCAGGAATGTCAACGCCGATGTTGAAAATTTAGAATTAACCGGTGGTAAAGGATTAATCAAAAATATATCTGCAAAGAATGTCGGGAAAGATACTGAAATTGAATTTACACTCGGGAATGAATACACTACAAATGAAGTTCTTAATGCAGATGGAAGTAATGATATTTTAATTACAATTCATAATAAAATATTTTCCAGGAATGAAGAGCGTGAAAAAAATAAATCCAAATGGGAATTTGATGTAATTGTTATTGATGCAGGTCATGGAGGAAAAGACGTTGGTGCAATTGGTGTAAATGGAGTTAAAGAAAAAGATGTTAATCTTGGAATTTCACTCAAACTTGGCAAGCTGATTGAACATGATATGAAAGATGTAAAAGTTATTTATACAAGAAAGAATGATACTTTTGTTGAATTATATAAAAGAGGTAAGATCGCTAATGAAGAGGGAGGTAAGCTTTTTATTTCAATCCACTGTAACTCAACTCCCAAAAAACCAAGTGATGCTACCGGATTTGAAGTTTACCTGTTAAGACCGGGAAGAACCACTGAAGCAATCTCTATTGCCGAAAGGGAAAACAGTGTAATTCAATATGAAAAAAACCCTGAGAAATATGAAAAGCTTACAGATGAAAATTTTATTCTTGTAACTATGGCTCATTCTGCTTATATGAAATACTCAGAGAAATTTTCAGATATTCTTAATAAGCAGATGGGTGTTGATATGTCAATTCCATCAAGAGGAATAAAGCAGGCAGGATTTTATGTGCTGGTTGGTGCTTCAATGCCAAGCGTATTAATTGAAACTGGGTTTGTATCAAATAAAAATGATGCGAATTATTTAAAAAGCAGTAAAGGACAAAATGAAATTGCAGGAGCAATTTTTAAGGCAATAAAAAGTTTCAGGGGATATTATGAAAAGGTTATGGAAACTGAATTGTGAAATGCAAAGGGCATAGAACTTAAACGTATAAATGATCATCAACTGAAAATTAAGCCTTGGGTTTTCAAAAACTATTCTTAAATAAATATAAATTTGAACATTAAATTCAATCCGAAATGTAGTTCTCATGAGATTGTAGGCTAAAGCCATAGATTTAGTTTTATTTTAAATTCAGCCTTAAGGCTGGGGTTACTGAAAATCAACCTCCAGCGGCTTTAGCCCGAATGGTAGGTACTTTTCGGAATGTTCTTAACTTTTGAATCTTTTACATTCTATAGTCATCTAAATAATTGAAAATTCTAAAAAATAGGAAAGAAAAAATGTTAAGTGAAACGAAATCCCGCTTTTCGGGAAAATACATCATTGAGGGAACTGATTCTAATTTTGATCAGGAAGTTATAAAATCTGATTTACCGGTATTAGTTGATTTCTGGGCGCCGTGGTGTGGTCCTTGCAGAATGATTGCACCAGTAGTTGAGGAAATTGCCAGCGAATACCAGGGCAAGATTAAAGTTGTAAAGCTTAATACAGATGATAATCAGAACATTGCTGTAAAATATGGAATAAGAAGTATTCCAACGTTGGGAATATTTAAGAATGGACAGGTTGTTGATGCTGTAATTGGCGCAGTAGCTAAAAAGCATCTGGTAGATAAAATAAAACCTTACATTGCAAGCGTTAATTAATCCGGTTTGTCATTAAAATAATAAAGGGCAGTTGAACTGCCCTTTATTGTTTTAAACCAGAATTTATTTCATCAAGATCATTTTATTTGTTTGAGAAAACTCTCCCGAAACAATTGAGTAAAAATAAACACCGCTTGTAAGAGATGAAGCATCAAATTCTACTTCGTAAGTTCCCGCATCTTGTTTCTCATTAACAATAGTGGTAACGAATTCTCCAACCACGGAGTAAATTTTTATGCTTACATCACCAGCCTGTGGGATAGAGTATGAAATTTTAGTTGAGGGGTTGAAAGGATTAGGGAAATTCTGAGCAAGATTATACTTGTTCGGTGCAAGAATTTCTGCTTCAATAGTATTGCTGTACTCGAATGTTCCATCAAAATCAATTTGCTTTAACCTGTATGAATATTTTCCAGCCTCATTAATATTTCTGTCAGAATAATTGTATGTAGAGAAAGAAGTAGTTGTTCCGTTTCCATCAATAAAAGCAACCTTTTCCCAGTTACCTGTATTTCCATTTTTTGAGTACATTTTTTCAATTTCAAAGCCTCTGTTATTGGTTTCGGTAGCAGTAGCCCAGTTCAAATCTATATTGTCCTTTCCAACTGTAGCTCTAAAGGATACAAGTTCAACAGGTATAGCATCGGTTACAACCAATTGGACAGTTCGCCTGTGAACAGGAATTCCATTTGGGCCTTTACCTTCAATAGTAATTGTATAAGTCCCATTCGTTACAAAATTTAATGTCTTTGCTCTTAACTGAACAGAACCTGGGAAAGTAGATAATACATTAGAAGGCTCAAATGTTATTTGTATCGTACCACTTGCCGGAGTGGGTGTAACGGTAGCGCTAAATATAGCATCAAGATCGTATAAAGTTGTTGAAGGTACTTCTACTGTATAGAAAGTGCTGTCATTATTATTTCCCACGCTATCCACGCCGGGTGAAGCAAACATTGCAAAATCCGGGAAATATCCTGTATAACTTCCAAAAGATCCGTTTCTAAAATCTGTCCAAACTGCCATAGCAACATCACCATAAGAAGTGATAGCATCATAATCACCCTGGTATCTTGGTGTTCCTCCTCCACCGCAGGTTGTACAGTTTATTCTCATTTTAGCATTAGAAATTCTCTGGTTGGCCACGAAAGTTTGTCCGCCATCATCCGAATAGCTTGCATAGATATAAGCGCTATCGCTTGTTGGTGTATCACGCGTATCCATCCACTTTACATATAACCTTCCGGTTTGTATATCACTCCAGATGGATGGATGCCATTGATGATTGTTTTGTGAATTCAAATCATCATTAACAACTACCGGGCTTGACCATGTAACTCCATGATCATCAGAATAGCGGCAATAAATATCAGGTTTGTTACCATTTCCTGCCGGATTATTTGAAGCATACACAAGATACAATCTTCCTCTATATGTTCCGTTACTGTTATCTGCTGCTATAAATGGATAGGGACGTGTTCGCATATTCTGTACTGAATTTCTTCCGTTCACATTTGTACCCACATAATTAGCAAAATTCTGTGCAGACATTAACTGAAATGTTGCACCGCCATCTGTAGATCTGAAGAATGTATATGTCGCTGCAAAACCATTACCGGAATTAGTAACAAAATAAACAGCACCGCCATCAATATTATTAGCACCTAATACATCGGGTCCAACTGCTACCATAGCACCAGGTAATGGCGAATTACTTTGGGAAAATGTTTGCTGGAAAGTAGCACCGCCATCTATGCTTCGTGCAAAATTATGACCGGTAAAACCTGTGTTAGTCATAGAAGTATAAATATAATTGGCAAATGGACCGGTAGTTTGATCACACGCCATCCAGTTTTTATCACCACCGGATATTGCAATTACTGCAGCGCCCCAGGATTGACCATTATTAGTGGACTTAATTACCTTAGCACCGGTTATTGGAGACATCATGTTCTGATAGTATAGATTACCCAAACCGTCATAAGCAGTAATAGGATCTCCTGCAACCGCACCACCAAAACTGGGAGCCGAAAAAGTCCATTCATGTCCCTCGTAAGTTCTGTGTGCGCCATTAATATTATATGCATTAAAATATTCTAATGGATCCAGTGGATTATGCGACATATGTGGTTCTGCAAAATCAGTTCCCATATTATAGTTATCAAATCCTCCTATAGTAACAGGCGGAGCATCTATAAGAACTTGTTGATGATAGCCTTGTCTTAAGAAAAGAGGAACCTGATCAAGATTTGGATCCTGATCAACATTAGGATCAATTACTTGTGAGAATATATCAACAGAAGAGATAACCAGGAATGAAAAGAGGACTACAGAAAAAAGATGGGAAATTGTAGATGTTTTTTTATTCATATTATACCATTTATTTTTATGAAAAGATTTAGTTATAGTAGTCTATGTTTGAAATGGATTGAAAATAATTTACATATAATTCTTAACTATTGGCACGAAAACTTTGCTTTTATTTTCCCCTCATTTATAAAGTACAATCTAAAAAATAAAATTACATCAATCAAACAATTATTGAAAAATAATCCTTTCAAAGGTAATTCAAATTAAAACTTACAAAAATATTTTACTTAAATAACATATACTATAATGAGACACTTTGAAGAATTGGTTTTGTTAATTTAAGAGATGAAGCTATACTAAATTTATTTAAGCAATTTAATTGATTGCAATGCGGTTTGTTAATTCATCCTTATCACCTGATCTTACAGGGAAGTGTTCGCCTAAAATTTTCCCGGTCTCATCAATTCCGAAAAGAATTCCTTTACAAAATTCTCCCTTTGTGAACATATCCTGCATTTTATCTTTTATTAAATTCCAGGTGTTTGGATCCACTTTTTTATTTATTCCTTTATCTGCAAGAATGAAAAACTGTCTCTTTCCCAGTAATAAAAAAATCAGAATACCTGTTTCATCCTTGGTCTTGTTCATTCCGAGTCTGAAAAATTCCTCTTCGGCAAGCTGCTTTATTGTTTTATTCTTTTGCAGGAAAGATTTTTTTTCTTTAATACTTATTCTAATTTCACCCGCAGTTTTCTTTTCCATCTCTTTTATTTTATCAGAGATTCTCAGGAATTCATCATCATCGAAGAAATTATAAATGAGCTGGTCTTTCATAAACAATTGAAGAAATTTTAATTGCAAGGTATTAAAGAAGTGAAAATATTACAAGTAGGGACAAGGCGAGCCTTGTCCCTACAAAAAAAAGAAATTATAATTTACTTACAACAACATCTCCACCTGAAGTTGTTGCATTCAAAGGTGAGCCGCCTTTGTTTAGTTCTCCTTCAAGTTTTTGTGAAGAGAGGTTCTTTACATTGTTAACTCCAATTTCTGTTGAAACATCGCCGCCGGAAGAAGCAAGCTTAACATTTGCATTAAAATCAGCAGGAACTTTTATATAAATATCACCACCCGAAGTTGACAAGTCTATCCCTTATTTTCTCCCCAATATTCAAGAAAGATATTTCCGCCTGAAGTTTCAGCATCAATTTTTGAGTTTGTTCCTTTAAGCTTAATATCCCCACCCGAAGTAGAAACATATAAATCACCATCAAAATCTTTTGCCTCAATATCACCACCGGAAGTGGAAGCAGAAATATTCCCTTTATTCTCATCAAGATTTATATCTCCTCCTGATGTTGATACTTCAAGTTCTCCTTCGGTTTTTTTAACCCAAACATCTCCACCCGATGTTTTAAAAGTATTTGTTCCTGTTACACCTGAAATTTTTATATCTCCACCGCTTGTATGAACTTTGTTATTAAATCTGTTGGGAACTATAACTTCAAACCTTAGAGCAATTCCATTGCTGAACCAGTTGAACACTGAACCCTCTTTCTTTGCAATCACTTCAACCAGGTTTTCATTTGCATTAAATTCAAATTCAATTTTATCGTTCGCTTTTTCATTGCCAAGGACTTTAACGTAAACTTCATTCTTATCCCAGCCTGAAATCATAACATCACCCATTGAAACTTCAAGTTTTAATTCTTTGCCGGAAGAGATAGGAAAAGTTTTTTCATGAAGAGTTTTCAGATTCTTGTCATCAAAGTTATAATTTTCATATCTGCAGCCTGCTGCTGTGGTTGATAAAATAAAGAAGGGAAGGATAAACAGAATATTTTTTATTTTTCCCGAATAACGGGATTTCATTTCATTCAACATTTTGAATCTCCAGATTTTTATATACGATTAGACCTTATGTTTTCAAAAAGGTTACTCTTTAACTGATGAAATACAAATATTTTTAAGAATATTCATTTAATAGTTTCTTTAAGGGATAGTTAAATGATAAAAGGTCTGTGAACTCAACAACATAAATAACATGCAAGAATTTCTATTTTTAATCAGAAAAGTTAATAAAATTATGAAAATTTATCTGATTGTTTTAATAATAGCTCCTTTAACTTTAGCCCAGTGGGAAATAGGTACATCTTATAAGATTAAAAGCGATATACCCGAAAATGGAATGGGAATTCATATAAGCCGCAATCTTCCATTTCAAAGGGCGGCTTTTGGAATTAAAGTTCGTGTTGAAGTAAATCTTTTCAGGCAAATAGAAACTGAAAATAAATCCGGAAGCAGCGTTGAGAAAAACTATCAATCTGAGGATTACCACCTGAACCTGATTGGGAGTTTCTTCTTTAAAAATTTTTCACCTTACTTTGGATTTGGAATAGGGTATGAGCAAATAGGTTTTAATCAGTTAAGCAGCAGAAGTTTGTTATTAACTTTAATAGCTGGTTTAAGTTTTCCAACAAACTTTATTAATCCATATATTGAAATTCAGGGGGTTAATTACTTTTCGGATTTTGATTCTTCTTTGGATAAACAAGATATTTCATCTTTCCAATTCAGGGGAGTAGTTGGAATAAGCTTTTCTATTAATACTTTAAGAAATTAAGTAATAGTATACTTTGGAATAATGGAGTGTTGGAATAATGGAGTGTTGGAATAATGGAGTGTTGGAAT
>CAZEWJ010000011.1:11161-87425 GCA_964515875.1 uncultured Ignavibacteriaceae bacterium
TTGGAATAATGGAGTGTTGGAATAATGGAGTGTTGGAATAATGGAGTGTTGGAATGTTGATTACAAAATCCAAATTATTTCTTTCCGCTCAAATATTCAAAAGCTTTATCTACAGATTGATGTGTTCCGGTTATTACAATCGTATCATTTGCAAAAAGTTTTTCTTTCCCCGAAGGATTTGAGATTGTTTTGCCGTCTCTTACAATTGCTATAATTGTTGTATCTGTCTTTGCACGAAGATCAATTTCAGCAAGTGTTTTGCCCACAAAAATATTTGATTCATCTATATAAAATGTTTCAGTTAATCCTGCTGCGAGTATTTCATTTATATGAATCATTGAATGAACTGATGGACTTTCCTGTGTAAGCATACTATAATTTTCTCCACGAAGAAGCGAGACCTGTTTCATAATAATGTTTAAAGGGATATGATACCTTTCCAGAACCTTACTGAAAATATGCAATGATGTTTCAAACTCTTCAGGTATAACTTCATCAGCACCGAGCATGCGAAGCCCTTCTATTTCTCTTGTGTACCGTGTTCTTACAATTACATATACAGATGGGTTTAATCTTTTAGCATTCTGAACTGCAATCCTTGTTGCAGAAGGATCTGATATTGCAAGCACAATAATTTTTGCCGTCTCTATATGAATATGATGAAGTATATCTTCTTTTGTAATATCACCAAAAATAATTTTTTCTCCTTTTGCTTTTTCAATTCTTACAGTTTCAGGATTAAGCTCTGTAATTATATATTGAATTCCTGTTTCTTTTAATACGCGAGCCAGATTTTTTCCATTCAGACCAAAACCTACAATTATTACATGATCTTTAAGTAGTGCATCCTTTGGAGCGATTGGTTTGCTTTCTAAGAAACTGAACCTGGTTGAAATAACCGGAAGAATCTGAAATATTAAAGGAGTTATCAGCATTGTAAAAATTGAAGCGGCTAGAAAACTGTTGTAAAAATCATTTTCAATCAAATTAAAACCTAAACCAGCCTGGGCAAGTATAAAAGAGAATTCTCCAACCTGTGCTAAACCTAATCCTGTTAAGATTGCAGTTCTTAATGGAAATTTTAAAGCTTTAACAATCAGGATAATCACTAAGGATTTTAAAAATAGAATCCCAAGAATAACTGCGGTTAAAATAAGAGGGTTTTCTATTACGAACCCGATATTCAATAATAACCCTACTGAAACAAAAAAGATACTATTGAAGGCATCTTTAAGTGGAACAATATCTGCAGCAACCTGGTGGCTTAGATCCGTTTCAGATAAAATAATTCCTGCAATGAAAGCTCCTAAAGCAAAAGATAAACCGATTGAATGTGTTAGGTAGGCACTTCCTAAAAGAAGCAGAAGAATACCTACAGTAAATGCTTCGCGCATCCTTAAGTTTGCTAATTGATAAAGCATTTTAGGCATAAGGAAACGGGCAATTATTAATATTAATACAACTGCCCCGAATGCATAAAGAAGCCGAACTAAAATTATTCCCGGAGAAGTATAAGTAGTGGCTGCTAAAATTGGCAGAAATAAAAAGAAGGGAACAATTGCGAGATCCTGAAAAATTAATATTGATAAGCTTATTCTGCCATGTGGAGCTTCAAGTTCATCTTTATCTGCAAGAAGCTTTAATACGATTGCAGTGCTTGAAAGACTAATAAGCATTCCGTAATAAATTGATTTGTTGATTGGAACATCAAAAAGATAAAAAATAAAACCGGAGATAATTATAGTTAACAAAACCTGCAATCCGCCTGCAATAAGTAACAGTCTTTTCATTTCCAGCAGCCTGCTGAAAGAAACTTCCAGACCAATTGTAAAAAGAAGTAGAATAACCCCGATTTCAGCCATAACTTCAATCTGTTCAATCTCAGAAATAAGCTGAAATCCATACGGTCCGATTATCATTCCTGCAATCAGAAACCCAACTATGCTGGGCAGGTTAATTTTCCTGAAAATGAAAATAATTGGAATTGAAACCAGTAGAATTATAACTATATCTCTTATTATCGTGACTTCCTGCATATTAAATTTTCTTTTAAATGGAGATTATTTCTTGCCTGTGCTTTTTTAATTGATTAAATTTTTCCCTGTAACTAATATAAAAATTATGGTTATACCTCAAAATCATCCTGCCCAAAAATTACTAAAGGAGATTCCAAAATGATAACAGATGATGAAGATATTATTGCACAAAGAGAGCATAGCTTCTTTGGTGATGTTATTAATTACTTTGACAGAGCAGCAAAATTTACAAAGTATCCGCAAGGGCTGCTTGACCAGATAAAATTCTGTAACAGTGTTTACCGTATGAGATTTCCTGTAAGAATAGGAGATAAAATAGAAGTTGTTGTTGCATACCGGGTTGAACACAGCCAGCATAAGCTTCCGGCGAAAGGTGGAATAAGATATAGTATGGCAGTTTCTCAGGATGAGGTTAAAGCTCTTGCTGCTTTAATGACATTTAAATGCGCTGTAGTTGATGTTCCTTTTGGAGGAGCTAAAGGCGGAGTAAAGATTGATCCTAAAAAATGTACAGAGCTTGAGCTTGAACGTATAACAAGAAGATACACCGCTGAGCTTGTTAAGAAAAATTTTATTGGTCCAGGTGTTGATGTACCAGCTCCTGACTACGGAACAGGTCCAAGAGAAATGGCATGGATAGCAGATACTTATGCAGCTTTCAATCCAGGTATTGATGCTTCCGCCTGTGTTACAGGAAAACCTGTAAGCCAGGGTGGAATAAGAGGAAGAACCGAAGCTACTGGTCGGGGTGTTTACTACGGAATACGTGAAGCTGTTGGCATTTCTGAGGATATGAAGAAACTAAAATTAACGACAGGACTAAAAGGGAAAAGAGCTATTGTTCAGGGGTTTGGTAATGTGGGTTATTGGTCAGCTAAGTTTTTACAAGAAGGCGGAGCCGATATAATTGCAATTGCAGAATATGAAGGTGGAATTTATGACCCGAAAGGTCTCGATGTTGATGAAGTATTTAAACACAGGAAAGAGAGCGGTTCAATTCTAAATTATAAGAAAGCCAAGAATATTAAGAATACAAACGATGCCCTTGAAATTGAATGTGATATTTTAGTTCCTGCTGCACTTGAAAATCAGTTACATTCCGGTAATGCTGCAAAGATTAAAACAAAAATAGTTGCTGAAGCTGCTAATGGCCCAACAACTCCAGAGGCTGAAAAAATACTCACTCAAAAAGGAATAATAATTTTACCCGACCTTTTTCTTAATGCAGGTGGAGTTACTGTATCTTATTTTGAATGGCTGAAGAATCTTTCTCATGTAAGATTCGGAAGAATGGGCAAACGTTATGATGAATTTATTAATAAAACTTTGGTTGAATCAATTGAAAAAAGTATTGGAAAAAAAATTGATCAGAAAGCAAAAAATGTAATTACGCATGGTGCCGATGAGCATGATCTTGTAAATTCCGGTCTGGAAGAAACAATGATTCAAGCCTATTATGAAATAAGAGAGATTAGAAATAAGAACAAGAATATTCCGGACTTAAGAACTGGAGCTTTTGTAAGTGCAATTGATAAGATAGCTGCATCTTATTTAGCCCTTGGAATCTTTCCTTAATAAATTCCCAAAGACGTTCCTTAGTTGGAACGTCTTGTTACTCCGGCAAATAATTCCTGTAGCTAATAAATTAAAGGTTACTATTAGCTTGCAGGTTAATAAGGCGTTTATAAAATTATCGCCATTTCTTTTGTGCATTAGTTATAGGTGATTTAGTAAGCGGAATTTATTTCTATCAGCTTAAAGTGAATGAATTTATTTCTTCAAGGAAGATGGTGATTTTAAAGTGAATTTTATCATACTTCCTATTATTAAAAACTTTCTATAAGAAAAAGATAAATTCCAATTAAAAAATATATTTAGTGGTTAATAAAAAGTGGCTAAACGCCAAGTATTGAAGATGATTTAAACCCTCCCTCGCCCTCACTTTGATAAAGGGAGGGACGGGGTGGGTTTATTATTTTATCAATATCATATTCTTCATATCAGAAAATCTTGGAATATTTCCTTCTCCAATCACTTCTTTTCTAAATAAATATATTACTAGTCATTATACTTGAACTTACTCTTGAACTTGAACTTATTATGATTCACACCCACCCTCTAAGCTTGCAAGCTTCCGCAACTCTTGCAACACCAACAACCATAGCTCCAAGTCTTGGGTGCACTTTCTTTTCTGTCATAGCATCACGGACGGTGTGGAATGCTTTTGTTAATCTTTCATCAACTTGTTTGTGTACTACATCTTCAGTCCAGAAGTAGGAATATTTATCCTGTACCATTTCAAGGTAAGAGACTGTTACACCTCCCGCACTTGCGAGAATATCAGGAATAACATAAATCCCTTTTTTATTTAAGATAAGATCAGCTTCAGGAGTTGTTGGACCATTTGATAGCTCACAGATTATTTTAGCTTTTACCTTATCAGCATTATTTTTTGTTATAGAATTTTCAAGTGCAGCAGGGTAGAGAATTTCAACTTCAAATTCTAAAAGATCCTCGTGCGGAATTTTTTTTGATCCCGGAAAATTAAGTACACTTCCCGTTTTCAATTTATGTGTAACAAGTTCTTTTGCATCAAATCCGTTTGCATTATAGATCGCTCCTTTGGAATCACTCACGGCTATCAACTTTCCTCCACCAATAATTTCCTGGTGAAGTAAAGCTGCACGCTGACCTGCATTTCCAAATCCTTGTATTGCAAATTTTCCTGTAGGATCAACGTTAAGAACTTTACAAGCTTCTCTAACCGTAATTACTCCACCTCTTGCTGTTGCATCACGTCTTCCTTCAGTTCCTCCAATTTGTGTTGGCTTGTCAGTCATTACTCCTGGATGATGATGGTTAACAATCGTTTCATACTCGTCCATCATCCATGCCATTGTTTGCGGATTTGTATAAACATCAGGCGCAGGAACATCTTTATCTACTCCGATTAAAGGAGCTATAGCTCGTATATATTCTCTTGAAAGATTTTCAAGCTCACGTTCAGACATATTCTTCGGATCGCAAATCACTCCGCCTTTTCCACCGCCTAAAGGAAGATCAACAACTGCAGTTTTCCATGTCATCCAGGAGGCTAAAGCACGAATAGTGTCAACAGTTTCATCAGGATGAAAACGGATACCGCCTTTTGCCGGTCCGCGTGCGTAGTTGTATTGTATCCGGTGTCCTTTAAAAATTTTTACTCTGCCATTATCCATTTTAACATGAAGAGTAAAATTATATTCTCTCTGAGGCTGAATAAGCAGTTCAGTAGTTGCTTCATCAAGGTTAAGAAGCTTTGATGCTTCAAGAATCTGCTGCTGTGCTACTTTAAATGAGTTGTAAGAATCCATAATTCACTCCTTCCCCGATGATTCGGGATCAATTTCTGTTTGATCATCTGTTGGAGGAACACTAAGTATTATTCTATACCAGCAGTTTTTGCATGTAAGAATTCTATCCACTCTTAAAAGAACCTGCTGCCATGGGCTTAATGTATTTCCGCAATGCGGGCAGGAGTCAGGAATATTTTTCTCTTTATCCTGTAATTTCCTTTCCACTTAATTCTCCTATTTACCTTTCTCTGCAGGTTTAAAGATTACACCTTTATTCTCATGCCCGTTCATCTTAATTACAATTGGTTTATTAAATCTTAAGTGACGTGTAAATTTCATTGTCTCTGATGGTTTTTGTTTCAGCAGCCATTGCCAGTCAAGATATCCCATTCCTTTTTCAAGATTAACTGTAAAATATCCTACCATGAAAGAAGTGATATTCTGAAAGAAGTGAGAACCTTGTGATGGTTCTACAGAAATTTCCTTAAAGTCTGCTTCGATAATTGCTTTAGCTCCTGAAATTTGTTCCCAAGTAACAGGAATCCCAAGCCAGGGATCGAGAGTGCCCCATCTTCCAACACCAATAAGAAGATAAGGTTTTTTTTCTGAAAGAAGTTTGTTATTAAAGAGATTTACTTCCCTTGCCACATCATAGCTTTTTGCTCTGTCAAAAAGATTATAATCTACATAGACAATATCTTTTATATCATCAAGAACACCATTACCCAAAACCTGGCTGCTGTGGCAGATGGTTTCTTTATCATTAAAGCTGCCAATTGCAACATCTTCTGATTCTCTTGTTATAACTAAAGGTCTCATCTGCAGTAAACTAAATAACATCGGCTGCTGATCATCCGTTGTTAAGTTTCCAGCAAACTCAATTTCAATGTGCGTTCCCATTCCCCATGTTCCCATATCAAGAAGAAGCTCAAGTATTTCGGGAAGTGGAAATAACTTACCACGAAGAATGGGACCAAAAGTTATAATCTTTGTTCCGCTTCTTGCTAATCCATCTGTTATATTATCATTTTCCGCAGAGTAAGTTGAACCGACATATTTTAAAGAACCATCTTCCTTGGCAACATTTAGATCATATTGCTTCAATAACATATCGTGCGTTTCATAACCAAACTGAGAAGCTTCGCTCAACTGAAGAGCATAAAAATTTCTCTGGCTGTTATTCAATGATTCTTCAACAGAATAGAATTGAATAAGATCGGTTGGGTACTTTGGGCAGAAGCGTACTGTATTTCCTCCTTCAACAACAGTTTTTCCCAAGCCAAGAGCAGCAGACACAATTCCATCAGAAGACTTTTGAGGTGGAAGAGGATAAAAATTATAGGACTTTCCAACGCCGGAAAAATCAGGATAAAATCTATTGCCTCTTGTAACACCAATCATCTTCTGAATTATAACTGCCATCTTCTCTTCTTCAAGCCTGTAAGAAGTTATTTTGATATAATCTTTTGCTCTTAGATAAAACGTTGATGCATAAACTCTTTTTATAGTGTTGATAAGATCATTTAATCTTGCAATAGGATTATGCTGATTGTTTGGTATCATATAAGTTTCATAAACACCGGCAAAAGGATGGTACTGAGAATCTTCCAACAGACTTGATGATCTCACAGCAAGAGGAGTATGAATGAGATCGAGAAATGCAGCAAGTTCACCAATAACCTCCTCAGGGAATTTTTCTGCTTCAACAAAACGTCTTGTTATTTCTCTGTTGTCATCACAGTTAATCGCAAAGTTTTTTAAATTGTTCATCTCAAGAAACTGGTCGAAAATTTCTGTTCCAAGAACCACAGCAGGTGGTACAAATATCTTAACATTCTCAAACTGGTTACGTACATTATAATTATTAATTAATGTGTTTACGAAACCAAGTCCTCTTGCCTTCCCGCCAAGAGAACCGCCGCCAATTCTTGCAAAGCTGGTGTTAGTATCGAATGTCTCTTTAGAGAAATCAGTTATTATGCCTCTCTGCCTGTTGTGCCTGTAGTTTCTTAAAGTGAAGATCAAGTATTTTCTTAAGGCTTCAACCGAAGGATAATCAGAAACTTTGCGTGGTCTTAATTTATGCGCGAGCCAGAATTCTGTTCTTGCTTTAAGCCAGTTAGAAAAATGATTTCTTTCTGCATGGTATCTTATGCTTTCTTCAGGTACAACTTTTAACTGCTGTTCCAAACTTATAAGATCGTTTGCTCTTCCGACTTCAATTCCTTCAGAAGTTCTGAAAATAAAATCTCCAAAGCTGAAATAGTAGTTCATAAATTGTCTTAATTCATTAAGAAGAAGAGGAGAATCTTTTAAGATAAATGAAGAGCTGACTGATTCTGCAAGCTTAGCATTTTCAGGCATATTGGACATCAAAAGAATCGGAATATCGAAATGTTCCTTTCTAGCATTACGTGCAAATTTGACTCCGGCTTGGGGATCCTGTTTACCATTTCTCGGGAAATCAATATCTGAAATTATTCCGAGAAGAAATTCTTTATAAAGTTCATAATAATTCCATGCTTCTTCGTAATTAGAACATAATAATATCTTTGGACGGGCACGCATTCTTAAAAATTTATGAGAGAGATTTATTCCTTCTGAGATTAATCGCTGGGATTGTTTCAGCATTTCTGTATAAATGATTGGGAGGAAAGAGGAATAATATCTTACGTTATCTTCTATAACAATTATAGTTTGCAAGCCCACAACTTTTGTATCATGATCAACATTCAGCCTGTCTTCCATGTACTTTATCATTGCAATTATAATTCTGAAATCACCCTGCCAGATAAATATTTTATCAAACATAGAAACATCTTCATTAAGAAATAGATTGTTCAGTTCTTTATTATCGTGAGCAAGAAGAACGATAGGTATTTTTAAATTAGCTTCTTTAACAAGTTTTGCAAAATTTGTCGCAGGCATATCTTCAATGTGCATTGTAGTAATGATCATATCGAAGCGTTTCTCATTCATAGCAAGATTTATAGCTTCAGCACCGCTTGATACTCTTGTAAGCTCAGGTGAGTGACTAAGGTTTAAACCCTGGTATTCATTTCGTATCAGTTCATATAGTCTCCCATCTTCTTCAAAGAGATAAAGATCATATAGGCTTGAAACAAGAAGTATATCTCTAATCCTTAAACGCATAAGATTCTGAAAACCCTGAAAGCGGTTTCCATAACCATGCTCAACCCAAAGCTCATCAAAAGTATTTCTTATTTCTTCGAAGCTGGGTTTCATTAAATCATCATAAAGGAAAATTTTAAATAGAATTTTATATTCGTAGCTCAGATTTCCAAATCTGAGCAATGCTGCTCAGGACTGGAGTCCTGAGCTACGCAAATAAGGGAAACATAAGAGAATATTTTTACACAACTCCCTGGTCAATCATTGCATCTGCAACTTTTAAGAAACCGCCAATGTTTGCACCGTTAACATAATTACCTGGAGTACCAAATCTTTCAGCCATCTGTATACAAGTTGTGTGAATATCCTTCATTATCATTCTTAGCCTGTTATCAACTTCTTCTTTTGACCATGGAAGCCGCATAGAATTCTGTGTCATCTCTAAACCGGAAACAGCAACACCACCTGCATTTGCGGCTTTACCGGGTCCATAAAGAATTTTATTATCAAGAAAAATTTTAACACCGTCAAGTGTAGTTGGCATATTTGCGCCTTCGCTTACAACATAAACGCCTTTGCTCAATAAGTTCTGCGCATCTTTTCCACTTATTTCATTTTGTGTTGCTGATGGAAAAGCACAAGCAGCTTTGTAGTTCCATAAAGGATTGAAATCATCTTTTGGATTTAAATCTTTGTAAACAGCACTTTTATATTTATCTGCATATTCTTTTATTCTTCCACGTCGTACATTTTTTAAATCCATAACAAATGCAAGTTTCTGCCGGTCAATTCCTGCTTCATCATAAATATAACCGTTAGAATCTGAAACGGTAACTGCCTTGCCGCCAAGATCGAGAATTTTTTCAATTGTGTATTGAGCAACATTACCACTGCCCGATACAAGACAGGTTTTCCCTTCAAGAGTTTCGCCTTTTGTCTGAAGCATTTCAGATGCAAAATAAACGGAGCCATAACCTGTTGCTTCAGGACGAATTAATGAACCGCCCCAGTTAATTCCTTTTCCGGTAAGAACACCTGTAAATTCATTCTTAAGCTTTTTGTATTGTCCAAAAAGAAATCCAATTTCTCTGCCGCCAACTCCAATATCTCCGGCTGGGACATCAGTGTTTGGCCCAATATGCCGAAAGAGCTCGCTCATAAATGCCTGGCAGAAGCGCATAATCTTTAAATCGCTTTTTCCTTTGGGGTCGAAATCAGAACCACCTTTACCTCCTCCCATTGGTAAAGTGGTTAAGCTGTTCTTAAATACCTGTTCGAATGCAAGAAATTTTAATATGCCAAGATTTACAGATGGATGAAATCTTAATCCTCCTTTATAAGGGCCTATTGCACTGTTCATTTCAATTCTGTAACCTTTATTAATATGTATCTCTCCCTGATCATCAACCCAGGGAACTCTGAATGAAATTATTCTTTCAGGTTCAACTATCCTTTCAAGAATTTTTCCAGTTCTGTATTCGGGATGTTTGTCAAAAACAAGAGCAAGAGATTCTGCAACTTCTTCAACAGCCTGATGGAATTCAGGTTCACCCGGATTTTTTGCTTTAACTTCTGCAATAAGACTTTTAACATAATCGGACATATGAGCCTCCTGTTGAAACTGTAATTGTAAAATGGAAATTTAAGCTGAAGGTTTTTAGGAGAAGCGGGCAATAACAAGATCTGAACAGCAGCTTACCTGCGAACATGAATTCCCCTCTTTTTATTTTGGAAGATTCTGATAAACATTTAAGTAGCTTCTTCCCTTAGTGTATTAGTATTGAAAGAAAATTAGTAATTATCTCCTTTAAAAACCTCTCTGTTTAAGAGTATTAATTTTCTTTCCTATATAATAATCAAGAAAAAAATCGCTTAGGTTTTATAATATGTGGGGCTTTTGGTATAAGGGTATAGGGTATAAAGGTATAGGGAATACCTTATACCTCTATACCTTTATATCCATATACCTAATTTAATTTTCGGAACGGAAGTTGTTTTATTTTCAGCAAAATTTTTATTCAACGAAAAATAACTTGTATCGCTATGAGAGGAAGAATAAATTAAAACCGGTTCTTGAAGAAATTAATTAAGGAGTAATGATGTCTGTTAATCTTATAAAAGAAAAAATTGATCAGGCAGTTAAAATACTGATTGAAAAGGATGTTGATATGTGGCTTACATTTGTAAGGGAAAGCTCAACTACAAAAGATCCGATTCTTGAAATGATTGCAGGAATTAATTTTACATGGCAGTCTGCTTTAATAATTAATAAAGATGGAGACACAACGGCTATAGTAGGTTCAATTGAGACTGATAATTTAAAATCTTTAGACCTTTATAAAAATATTGTTGGATATGTTCAGTCAATCAGGGAACCACTTTCTGAATATTTGAAGAAAAAGAATCCGCAAAAGATTGCAATTAATTATTCTCAAAATTCTGTTCTTGCTGATGGTTTAACACACGGTATGTTTCTTATCTTAAAAGATTACTTAAAGGAAAGTGAATTTGAAGAAAGATTAATTTCATCCGAAGAAATTATCTCTTCTTTAAGAGGAAGAAAATCTCCTGCCGAACTTTCCATTATGAGAGACGCCGTTAAAGAAACTTTAAGAATTTTTGATGAAGTTGGTAATTATATAAGACCCGGTGCTTCTGAAGTTGAGATTGCAGATTTCATAAAAGCTCTTGTTAAAGTTGATGGATATGAATTAGCATGGGATGAAGATCATTGTCCTGCAGTTTTTACAGGACCTGATACGCAGGGTGCTCATTCCGGACCAACAGAGAGGAAAGTTGAAAAAGGTCATCTTGTTAATATTGATTTTGGAATTAAGTATAACGGATATTGTTCCGATCTTCAGAGGACATGGTATGTTCTTAAAGATGGTGAGGATAAAGCACCTGTTGATGTTGAAATAGGATTTAGTGTAATACGCGATGCAATACAGAAAGTGGCTGACAGCCTGAAACCGGGAGTGCAGGGATGCGAAATGGATGACATTGCAAGAAATTTTATTGTAAAGAGTGGTTATGAAGATTTTCCTCATGGTTTAGGACACCAGGTTGGAAGAAATGTACACGATGGCGGTGCGGGACTTTTACCTAGATGGGAAAGATACGGTAACTCTCCCTTCATGAAAGTAGAAGAATCCCAGGTTTACACAATTGAACCTCGCCTTAAAGTTGATGGCTACGGAACCGCTACTCTTGAAGAAGAAGTTTTTGTTACAAAAGAAGGATGTGAATTTCTTTCCAAACCCCAGAAAGAATTGATACTGATAAGAGGTTAATTCAAAACTCACATGCTCTTGTATAAGCAGAGTAAAGCAGCTTGTTATATTCCTCAAAATCAATTTCAACTGCCCCAAACATTTTAAGGTGTGGAGTCATATACTGCACATCAAGCACGACGAAGTCTTTCATATTAAGGTATTCAATTAATTTTAACAGCGCAGCTTTTGATGCTTGAGGTACTTTTGAGAACATTGACTCACCGAAAAAAGCTCCACGGAAAGTAACACCGTATAACCCACCAACAAGTTTTTCATTCTGCCATGTTTCAACTGTATGGATATGACCTTTCTTATGAAGACGTTTATATGCTTCAATTAATTCTTCAGAGATCCAGGTTTTTTCTCTATCAGCACAGCCTCTTACAACAGAAATAAAATCATTATCAAAACGGATTTCAAAATCACTTTTCTTAAGGAATGTTTTTAAAGTTTTTGGAACGTTGTAATTATTAAGAGGAATAATGGTTCTTACCTCAGGCATAAACCAGTTTATCTTACCATTATCATCTGCCATAGGAAAGGCGCCGGTTGCATAAAGTCGAAGCATATTTCCCGGTTTAAGCAATTCTTTTGAATCTAAACCTTTATTGATTTCCATTTGTTACTCAGCGCTTTTTAATTCGATTTGAATTATCTGGTAGCCTTTTATTGTTTCATAACCTGCAAAAATAACTCCGGCTAAAACTGCAAACATTCCTAAAAGGAATAATGTTGTAATAAGATAATTCAGTTTCTGAAAATCTCCGAGATATTGTATGCCGATAAATAAAGAAGTAAGAACAAATAAAGCAATTGCAGTTGTGTAGAAAAACACTGCATTCCTTACGAGCTTAGCTCTATATTTTAATACGGCAAGCTGGTGTGAAATACTTTCGAGGCGAATACTCTCTTCATTAGAGAAATCTTTTTCCGAAGCTTTGTTTACAAATCTTCTTTTCTCTTCATTCAGAATTCTGATCCGGTTTACAACGAGAGAATATTTATTGTTCATGCCAAGCAATAATAATGCGCAGGCAGAAATCATTATTCCCGGTGCAAGCATTAACTGGATTACTTCAACGATGGAAAAGGATTCGGTCATAGTAAAAAATTTATTGTTGATCTTAAATTAATGGAAATAGTCTTAAAAGTGTATAGATGTATAAGGGATAATGTAATGAGATGATGAGATATTATATGGTTATTTCCCTTTTTCCTGAAGAAGGTTCATAGCTGGAAAAAATATTATATGCAATTGTTTTAATAATCTCAGGAGGGAAGAGGAATTTTAAGATGCGTGATCTTATGGGTTTGAATTTTAAAACCGAAACCCGCAAACGAGTAATATTACATAAGCATAGTGTTCTCATAACATCTGTGTTTGCGGGTCTCTTTATATTTAAGTATAAGAAGTCTGTGGATTCACGATCAATTATCTCTTCTGCTTCTTTACCATTCATTTCATTATAATCTTTTGTAATGGAAACTTTCCCCATAAACCGGAAAGCAATTCCTTTATTTTTTGTATCACTAATCCAAAATTAATGTGATCATATAAATCCTAAAGGCTTATCAAAAGATAATTAAGAAAAAGTTTTGGGTTTGTGATATTATTTACAAATGTAATTGTGAGAATAATTGAGGAAAAGAAAATTAAATGCCAGTTCTTTTTATGAACTCAACAATAACCGGATCTTTTGATTTCAGCATTTCATCGGGGGTACCGGTAAAATAAATTATCCCATCGTGTATCATTGCAACTTTATCCGCCACATTTTTTACGCTTTGCATATCGTGAGTAACAACAATTGAAGTTACATTCAGTTTTTCAGCAAGCTCCCTTATAAGCTTATCAATTGAGTCGGACATAATCGGGTCGAGACCTGTTGTAGGTTCATCATAAAGAATATAATCCGGATTGGTAACCAGAGCTCTTGCTAATCCAACACGCTTTTTCATTCCGCCTGAGAGTTCAGCAGGTTTTAATTTGTTAACACCCGCTAAAGATACAATTGAAAGTTTTTGATCAACTACTTTGTGAATTTCCTCCGGGTGAGGTTTTATAGAAGATTCCATTAATGAAAGACCGACATTTTCTTCAACTGTCATAGAATCAAAAAGAGCGGCACCCTGGAAAAGAAATCCGAATTTTTTTCTTAATTGATAAAGCTCTTTTTCATTTAAGTTGCTTACATTTCTGCCTTCAACTTTTACATAACCTTCATCAGGTTGTAAAAGTCCCACAATATGTTTTATAAGAACACTTTTACCGCATCCGCTTCTTCCTATAATTACAATTGTTTCCCCTTTTTCAATGTTGAGGTTTATTCCTTTAAGAACTTCTTTACCGGCAAATTTCTTATGAAGATTTTTAATCTCGATCATAGGGTATAAATAGTAATTAAAAATTATAATCAAATGATAATGAACTTGTATTTAATATCAAACCAAACTTTTTTGATGATACTTTTTTCTTATTCTATAAGTATATTTTAATGAAAAATTTAAAAGGAGAAATTATGTACTTAGTAAGAGAAGTATTTCACACTAAACCGGGGAAGGCAAAAGAGCTTGTGAAAAAATTCAAACAAATGGCACCTTACTTCGAAAAGCAAGGAATGAAAGGCTTTAAAGTAATGACAGATATAGCAACCACATATTGGACGGTTGTTCTGGAATCTGAAGTTGAAGATCTTGCGGATTTTGCAAAAGAAGTCAGAGGAGGAACTTCACAACCAGAGGTGGAAAAAATCATGGAAGGTTACATGGATCTGGTTGATGGAGGATTTAGAGAAATTTTTTTAATTGAATAAAAGCAGAAATGGGGATACTTTTCCCCCTTATACTGAAGAGAAGATCAATTTATTCAGAAAAGAAAATTAAACCGGGCGAGTTCTTTGAATATCGCCATTTCTTCTATGAATAATCAATTCTGTGTGTAAGTTGTGCGCAAGAATTTTGGCAACTTTTACAGCAGCTTCTCTTTTTATGTGAATTGAATGAACGACATTATTCTTTTTCACAACCCACATATTTTTTTCAGGAATAACCTGCAACTCTTCCTTCATAAAACATACCTTTAACTTATTAAGCCTAACCTACTGTTCTAAAATAGAATAAACTTTTTCTAAAGCAAGAGAAAAGGAAGGGGTCTGAACTATTTGTGACGGTTAAATCACATTAATCCTCAGGGAAAAGATTCCTGTTAAGCCCGGGCAGAATTTTTAATGCATTCTTATAATAAAGCTTTTTCAGAATTTCATCAGGCAGATCAAGGCCATACATTTTCCAGAAAGCATGTCTTTTACGGTAATAATCAAAATATTCATCTGCTGTTTCAAGAACTCTGAAATAAACCGGATATTCTTCAGGATTCCAGGCATCTTTACCGAACATAATACGATCCTGGTATTTAATCATCCATTCCCTGGCAAATCTCGGCTGCCGTCCCAGTTCTGCAAGCACAGCACCAATTTCAGTATAAACGTTTGGCAGCTCATCAAGAAGTTTTTCCAGACGTGCAAGATCATTTCCTAACCATCCAAGATGGGCATTAATAAAAATAGTTTTTGGATGTTTTCTGAAAAGATTGTGCTGTTCATTTAATAATTGTTCCCATGGAGGATATTTTTCAGGATCTCTCTTTCTCTCAGGTCTCTCTTTTAGTTCAAACCATCGTTCATTGTGCTTGTCCCACGGCTGCCAGAAAGGAGCGGGATCTGCTGTATGTATAAGAACGGGTATTCCAAGCTCAGCACATTTTTCCCAAACAGGTTCAATTCTTGGATCATCTACAGCTACCCTGTTGCCTTTGCTATCTTTTAAATCCATTCCAAGATTTTTATAAATCTTTAAACCTTGCGCTCCATGCTTAATATCTTCTTCCAATTGTTTAATGGTTCTTTCAGCCCAATCGGTATCATCAATATTATTGAAATCAACATTAGTAAAAATCAAAAATCGTCCGGGAAAATTTTCTTCAGCAGTTTTAATAGAGTTGTACATATACTCACTTTCCTGGAGACCGAATTTTCCATCTGGTAATCTTACAAAGCCTCTGCCGCTCAGGTTAACCATAACTGCCATATTCATCTTATCCATATCATTTATAAGTTTCTGAAGATTTTCTTTGGACATATCCCATTGATGGCTGTGAACATCAACAAAAGGATATTTTGCTTTGTTTACAATATGTTCCGGCACTACAAGAGTAGATTTTGGTTCGTATTCTTCAACCTGAAGAACAGAATCCACCTGTGCAGTTGATTTCGGTTCATATTCTTCAACCTGAAGAATAGAATCCACCTGTACAAATGTTAGAGAAATGAAGAGGAAAAAGAGAAAGATTTGTTTCATTTATCAAGTAACCTTCTGTGATAGTTTATTTGTCCGAGATGATAATTAAGATGAGCAGCAAGGTGAATTAATAAAAATTCTACTGTAACTGTACTATTATTAAATTCCTTAGGATAATTTTTTGAGAGCATTTCTTCAGGAAGGGATTCAATAGTTTTATCAATTGTGACTATAGTTTCATCTGTAGAGTTTAATAATTCTTTTCTGGAAACATTTTTGATTTTGAATTCACTCTCCCTGTCTCTTACATATCCGCTATTCCCCAAAACCGTCCCAATAAAATGTTTTAAATTTCCATTAATATGTAAGCATAAATTTCCGCCGGAGTTAAGTATATCTTTAGAAATTACCCACAGATTTGATTCGTTTGAATAGCTTTCTATTTCTGTTTTAAGTTTTGTTAAATCTCTTGTAAAAATTTCTTTGAGGTTTTCTTTAAGCATATTTTTATATTTGAAGAAATATGGCGGGTAATATAAGGATTTATGTTTTTAATTTATACCAAAATAAAAAACCGTCCCGCCTTTAGCGGGACGGCTTATTTAGGTAATTGAAGGTAACTTTAAGTCATTATCAGAAATAACAATGAAACCATCAATAGGGCGGCATATATTTCTTTCAGTCTTAGCAATAATCTTTTACTAATCCTGTATATAGGTGCCCTTTGCAATAATCTTCTACTAATCCTGTACATAAGTGCCTCCTTTCTGACCATAGCTACCATTTGCAAATTTAGCCTCAGTCAGTTTAATGACAATGTAATAATTAAGAAGTTACTTTTGTGTGACCGTATTTATAGTGGACTAAAATTGTAAAATCAAACTAATATTGCATAAATATCAGCATCCTATAAACTTTTGATCCTTTTTATAAAATTTACGCAATGTGCCCTCAGGCATAAATCCGGCTTTTTCAAGTACTTTTTTGGAAGGGATATTGTATGTAAAAACAGTGGCTTCAATTCTAATAAGATTAAAGTTATTGAAACCAATTGAGCAGATTTTTTTAATTACGTCAGTCATTATCCCTTTATTCCAGAAAGGTTTTCCAAGCCAATACCCTATTTCATCTTTATGTGAGTGTATTCCATATTTGCTGTGAACCAACTCCACCAATAAGTTCACCATTTTTATTTTTTATTGCCCAGTGTTTTAATACCCCTGTTTCTTTTTTTGAATACTCAACAAAGCTTATCCATTCATTCGCATTTTTTTCTGTATAGGGGGAAGGAATTTTTAGAGTGTTGTTATAAACATCTTTATCGTTTATATACTTAAGAAGGGAAGGCTTATCTTCTTTTTTTATCTGTGTAAGATAAATATGGGGATTAACTACAATCTGCATATTAGGAATAAACAAAAATTAAAGGAGCGATCAGAATTGATCACTCCTTAGAAAATTTATTTAGTTGTAACAGTACTTGTTGTATCCATAGGTGGCATTTCTGCAGATCTATGAAGATGAACCATTTTCCATTCCCCATTTTGGTTTTTAAAGATTGCGGTGAATATAGCCTTGATGTTAGCAGGATTACCATCAAAAGTTAAAGAAGTATTCTCATCAAATGTAGCCCAGGCTAAATCTCCGGATTCTGAAATCTCAATTTTCTTATTAGAGAGATTAATGGTGTGGTCTTTAATATGCTGTGCAAAAAAATCTCTCATTTGATCTATACTCCATTTAGTTCCCAAATGAGAGTAGTGTATCCAATCCACTGAAACATACTTGGATAAAGTCTCCCAATCCTGTTGTTCAACAGCAGAATTGAAAGCTGTAATAACAGAATCAATTTTGGTTTTTTCAGCTTCAACATCTACTTTTTTTCTTTCTCCGCATCCAATAAGGATTAGAATTAAAACAACCATAATAGCTGGTAAGTAGGATTTGTATGACATAATGCAACCTCCTTTATTATTTATGAATTTTTGATTATACAACACAAAAAAATAATCTTAAGTATAGGAATGTAATAAATTCTTACTTAAGGATCATTAATTTCTTTGCCACTGAATGTTCTTTGTTATTCGATATTGCACTTAACTTGTAAAAATATGCTCCGCTGGAAAATCCTGAAGCATCAAATGTTATTTCATGATTCCCTTGTGATTGGTCTTCATTAACCAGCGTCTTAATCTCATTTCCTAAAACATCATATATTTTAAGAGTTGTATGACTTCTTTCTGCTAACTGCCAGCTTATAGTTGTGACTGGATTAAATGGATTAGGATAATTCTGCATTAAATTAAATGTTTCAACTGTTTCGTTTGGATTATCAGCATCTGTTGGTTTTGCAAAGATTTTATAAATTTCTCCATCATTATAAGTAGCAACAAATAAGTCTCCCTTTGAATTAAATCTCATTCCTGCTGAAAGATTAAACCCAAATACGAGTGTATCTGCAGTTCCATTATTAATTTTGAAAAGAGCACCTGTTCCTGACTGAAAACCAGCGCTGAAATGAGCGAACTGTAAGCAAACTAATTTATTATCCAGAGGATCAACATCCAGGTCAACGATTGTAGTAAGGTTTTCCTGATAAACAGAAAAATTGCCCGTAAGGTCAACTTCATAAATTTTAGCTCCTCCAATAGGGAATGGAAAACTAGTTAAGCTTCCCACATAAAATTTATTTCCCACAAATACTGAACCTGTGGGCACTACCGGACCAAACTGTGCAAACACGCTTAAATTCCCGGTTGTTCTTTCCCTGCGAATGATACCATTGAAACCTGCATCAACAATAAACCAATCATTATTAGGACCTATTGTGAGTGTATATGGATTAGTAGTTGAACCTCCATTGTTTAATGAAAATTCACCAATGTTGTAGTAAGCTTCAATGTCATTTCTTCCCAGAGGAGGATCACCGGGAGTAAACCCGGTTGTATCAACAACAAGGATAGATTCCGAAAGAGTGTCTGAACCTTCACCCTGAACAATCAATAATTTACCATCTATATCAAAATAAACATGTCCTGCACCTACTGGGAAACCTTCAATAATCTGGGAAGGAAGTCCAACTATAAAAGGATGAACAACTCCGTCAGTTGTTACTATAGAAATCTTACTGTCATTGTTTCCGGTTCCTTGTTCTGCAACCCAAAGTCTGGACTCTGAATCAACTTCAATTCCTATTGGATTAACTAACCCAGATGCATAAAGAACTATACTGTCCCCGGGTGCAGTAATTTCTGATTTAGCTAAAGCATTAATTGTAATTATGAGAGTAAAGAGAAGAAGTAAAAAATTTTTCATGACAAACCTCCGCATTATTTAGTTGTAAAAAGGAAAGATAGTAAGAGATAAATTAGAGACTTGGTTTTATAGAAACAATAGCAGGCAAAAATTTTTAAAATGATAATGTTTTTTAACACACAGAGATTTTAAAAAGGAAGTATTAAATGAAACTCTTCTTTAGTTAAATGAGTCTTTAAGTATTCTTATCGAAGTTAAATGATGATCATCATGCTCAGACATGAAATAAACCCAATCAATAACTCTCATCTTCTGATTCAGGCGTGGATGAACCGATACAATAGCGGCTTGTTCTTTAGTAAGATTCTCAAGTCTTTTAATAATATGTTCTCTTGCACTTCTGAATTCTTTCAGAAGCTCACTAATATTTTTTTGATTGTATCCAGCTTCAGAAGTTTTTTTGTTCGTTATATCAGCAGGAGAAAGAATTTCTTTTCTATTCATATAATCATCAAGTCTTTTTTCTCCAAGCTCTTCAAGATCAATCAAATGTCCTGCATGTTCTTTGATTGACCATTTACTATCAGGTTTGAATGTTAAGATTTTTTCAGAAAGATCTTTTGTTATTTCTTCAAGTCTTGCAGGTACACCTCTGAAACGCTCTATAACAACAGGAAAGATTTCAACAGGGAAATCTGGGAATCCTCCGAAGGAGTCCTTTCGGACATCCCTTTGGGAAAAATTAAATTTTCTTTCAACCCAGTTAAGTTGTTTGAACATAGAAATTTACAAAACTACCATTCTTTGTTTAGTTTTTTGAGAATTGTTTGGGCTGGTTCATATCCAAACCGAGCAGATTTTTTGAGATAATCTATTGCCAAATCAGAGTCTCCTTTTTTTTGATATAATATAGAAAGTTGAAAATATGCTTCGGGTAGATCAAGTTTAATTTCTATTGCCTTGTTAGTATTAAATATAGCTTCATCAATTCTACCAATCTGGTAAAGGGAAAGACCTAAATTATAATATGCATTATAATATTTAGGATTTATTTGGATTGCTTTTTCGTAAGATTTAACTGCTTCTTCATAGTCCATCATAGTGAAATAAATGCTTCCTAAATTATAATATGATATATCATCATTTGGAGACAACCTTATACATTTCTTCATCATAATAATCGCGCTATCTAAATTTCCTATTTCCTTATATGCTAAGCTTATATTATTATATGATTCAATATCTAAAGAATCAATCTTCAGTGCTCTAAAAAAAAAATCAATACTCTTTTTATATTTTTTTTGTGCATAATATAAATTGCCAAGCATATGTATTGCATCTACAAAATCGGGTTTAAGTTCGATAGCCTTTCCCAAATATTCTAATGCCTTATAATAATCACCTAAATAATAATAGGCATATCCCATATTCTTATAAGCCATGTAGGATTTATTATCTATATACAAAGCTTTTAATGAGTATTCTATGCTTTTATTAAATTCATTTAAATGATTATGTGAGAGAGCAAGATTATTAAATCCATCTAAACTATTTGGATTTTTTTCTAAATGTTTGATTAAATATTCAATTGCCATCTTATCATTTCTTAATTTTCCATAAGCTGTGGCTATGTGTAAAAACAAATCAGGATAATCAGGATCTAAATTTATAATACTTTCAAAAAGATTAATGGATTTTTCAATTTCATTTAATTCAAAGAATGTATTAGCAAGATTATTTAGGAATACAGGATTATATGGTTCTATTTCTAATGCTTTTTTAATAAACTCTGCTGCAGTAAGATAATTTTCTTCTTTTTTATAAATAAGGCCAAGATTGTTATATGCAGATGCATAAAAAGGGTTTAACTTTATTGCTTTTTCAAGATATTTTTTACCTTCAGTAAAATTATTTAATTTATGATAAATAACTCCTAGATTATTATGCAGTAATGCATAATCAGGTTTAATTTCAATTGCTTTTTTTAACAATATTATTGATGAATCCAAATCACTTAATGTATAATAGGCTTTAGCTAGCTGATTGTATATATCAGGAGACTTTGAATTATTTTCAATTAATCTTTTATAAATATCAATCTCATTATTTAATTTCCCCTGTTTATGATAGATTTGTGCGATATTTAAATAGGGACGAGTTGAATCAATTTCATCAATTATGCTATTGTAATAATATTTCAGTGCTTGTTCAAAATTCCCTTTTTGTTGAGCATTATAACCTTTAGAAAAATCATTAATAGCTTTTAATATTTTTTCGTTAAACTTTTCTCCAAGTTTTATTAGAGGAATTATCTCAGAAATTGAAATTGCAAAATTGAGATTTTGTCCTTGAGTATAATGATAAGTATTAATTCCAATCAGTTCACCTTTTAAATTAATTAAAGCTCCGCCACTACTCCCGGGAGATATTGGGGCGGTATGTTGTATTTCATTTCTATTCAAGGACTCATTATATCTTATACCACTAATAATACCATCAGACAAACTATTTCCGAGTTTTTTGGGATTACCTATCGCAAATACTTTTTGACCAACCTTTAGTTCGTTTTGATTTGCAAACTTAACAGGAGGAAAGATTGTTCTAGGAAGTTTTAATATCAGTATATCTTTTTCTGGATTAGCTGTAAGAATTTCTACATAAAGAAAATTTTTATCTTTATATTTTACTGCTATATGTTCACTTTTACCAAACACATGATAATTTGTTATAATAATACCTGTATCGTTTACAGCGATACCACTTCCCCTCAAAATAAAATTTTTTCCTTCGAAATCTTTAGTCCAAATCTCTACTATAACTTGACTATACTTGTCATAAATTTCTTCAGGGGTAATCTCTTGGCTATATAATTTAGTGTCTGCAATTAGGAGAATAAAAAAAATAATAAAGGGCATTTTAATTCCTTTTTAAAAATTGAAATTTATACTAATTAAGTTAGAATTTGTTTCATATCTTTAATATTTTTTCCCCACTTAAAGCTTCCTCGCAACTACAACAGTTGTCTTCAAAGTTTCCACAACTCCTGAGTTGTCATTCAATGCTTCAAGGTAGATAATATAGATTCCAATCCGCAGTGCTCTTCCATCATCATCAAGTCCATCAAATACAATTGAGCCTGAAGTAGCGCTTGCCTGGTTATTGATTAAAGTTCTTACAAGCCTTCCTTTGCTGTCAAATATTTTTACTCGTACCTGTGCAATAGTCTGAGTAATATTATAATTGATTAAAGTAAAATCCTCAAAGCCGTCGTTATCAGGTGAAAAAGGATTTGGTGAAACTGAAATCTTTGCTTCTTTATTTAAATTATCTGTAAAGATGCTGTTCTGTAAACCGGGAGTTGCACCATCTGAACTGACAGATGTGCTCCAGTTGAATTGATTATTTCCATTTAACCCGGGATTTATTCTTTCAAGAGATCTGTTTTTTGTTGTAAGAATATTTTTGTTATGCCACTTATCTGAATACCAGACCGAATCAATAATATTCCGTTTTGCATCTTTCAATAAAATTAATTCCCCGGTGTTTACCAAACCTATTGAAGATTCTCCAATTACAGTTTTGTTTCTATAGTTATTGAGGTTGTAACGCAGAAGAGTTATAGAATCCGAGATTAAAAGAAAATATGTATTTGGCGGTAATGTAAAACTTGTATCAGAGAGCTTATAAAAATTTCCATTTTCACCTGCCTGTCCGGTAGGCAGGTCTTCAATCAACCAGCCGCCAATATTAATTCCCGAATCTCCACTGTTAAAGAATTCAATGAACTCGCTGTTATCAATATCAGGATCAAACATTATTTCGTTAATTATTAATTGATCTCTTTCATAATCAGGGACAGAAGCGATTGAATTTTCTTTTCCCGGTGTGCTTCTTTTATCACTTAAAGAAGTTACCCAGTTGGAACTGTCATTTGTGGCTGCAGATAAAGAAATTCTTTCAAGAGAGTATCCATTTTTACCACCCCAATCTGAATCGTACATCAAACTATCTATAATCCCATCTCTGAAATCATAAATTATAATTCCATCGGGCGTTGTGCTGCTTAATGTTCCGAAATTTGCGGTAATAACTTTTGCAATGAGATCAGGATGAGAACTATAAATGGAAGTATCTTTAGAAATAATTACAAATTCACCCGGATAAATAAAAAGATCATCAGTTGCTAAAAAGCTTTTTGTTGGGGTCGAGAGGATATCACTTACAGACCAGTTTTTAAGATTTACAGAATCACCTCCAACGTTAACAATCTCAAACCACTCAGGTTCATTGTTTTTAGGATCGTACATTACTTCATTAATTAAAACAGAGTTTTGAGAAAATCCCGGCTGAACAGATTTCTCTGCATAATTGTTCAATGTATCTTCATCATTCACAAAAACTATTCTTACAGCAGATAAAATTTTGTTTTGCAAATCCTGCAGCGAATTTGATGTTTGGATACTTAAAGAATCTGCTTGCTGTAGATTTAAACCTGTTATTATTTCAAGAAGCAGATCAACAACATTATTTGAATCTGAATCAAAATAAAATTCTACAGCAAAATTATCAGCAGATAGAGAACCATTATTCTTTATCTTTGCTGAGATAAAAACATTCTCGCCTGCAACAGGGAATCTCGGATCAAAAGAAATTTCCGCAACAGAAAGATCGTATTGCTTTGGAGTTATGCTGTTTATTCTTCCTGGTGTGCTTTGTTCAATATCCACTGATGAACCCCAGTTTGCAGAAAGATTAGATTCAACATTTATTTCTTTTCTTTCAAGAGAGTAACCGTTTAAACCACCCCACTGACTTGAGTATAAAACTGAATCAAGAGCAGCTCCTCTGTCATCTTTTAAAACAACACCGTCAGCATCATTATTAAATGATGGAAGATTAATAACAACTATTTCTGATGGAACTAACCTGTGGTAATTTAGAATTGTTGAATCTTTCGCAAGAACAAGATATGAATTTGATTTAATGTAAATGTCTTTATTTATCTTCCCTGAAGCAGGAGTTGTTAAGATATCAGTTATGCTCCAGTCTTTTAAATTGATTGAGTCAGCAGACTTATTAAAAATCTCAATCCATTCAGGTTCACCTCCGGAGGGAGTAAACATTATTTCATTTATAACTATTGTAGAAAAAGGATAACCTGGTTTAATTGTGGAGTATAAATAATTATTTGATGTATCTTCATCAGTAGTAAAATTAACTAAAGCATAAAATCCTTTGATGTTTTGTAAACTCTGAATTGTATAATTCATTTGATGAACTGCAGAATCTCCTGCTGAAATTGTTAGAGAAGTAACTTCAGTAATTAATTGATCAGGAAGAGAATCAAGATCAGTATCTTCATAAAGCTGAACGCTGAATTGTGAATTATTTCTTCCAATGTTTTTTACTTTAACAGAGAGAGTAACATTCTCACCAAAAACAGGGAGTGGAGGAGAATAAATTATTTGTGCAAGTTCCAGGTCAAAATCTTTTTCTGTAACTGAATTAATATAACCGGGAGTTGCTTTATATCTGCTTATCGAAGTTTTCCAGTTAGATGAATCTACAGATGGAATTTCAGAATTAATTCTTTCCAAAGATTTTCCATTACTTCCGCCCCAGCTTGTAGCATATTGAAGCGAATCTATTGTTCTGTTAAGTGAATCAAGAAGAATTATTTTATCGCCTGTATTATTTAGTGACGGGAAATTTTTATATGCAATTCCGGAAAGAACATTGTAGAAATTATGAATTGTTGAATCAGCAGCAATTACAAAATACTCCCCAGGGTTTAGTAAGATTGAATCTCCAACAACTAAAACCGTATCATTATTATCTGCAAGGCTGTAATTTTTAATATTGATGATCTTATCGCTTCCGTTATAAATTTCTATCCATTCAGGTTCTGGTGAATCCGGTGCGTACATAAATTCATTAATGATGAGATCATTTCTCAATTCATTTACGGTTACACCAATGACTTTTGTAAAAGCAATATTATTAGTTGTATCCTGGTCAGAAAACATTTCGGCATAAGCGATGAAATAATTATTTCCTTCCGCAAAATCTGAAGTCTGGAAATTGAATTGAGAACTATCTCCACTTAGAATTGAAGTACCGGAAATCTCTCCAATCTGCTCAGACTGCTGAGGGATAGAATCTGCACTAATATCGTTAAATATTTTTAACAGGAAATTATTGGAATTATTAAGGCCCGGGTTATTTACCTGTATTGTAAATTTTATTTCTTCACCCAGAATGCCAAAATTATTTTCTGTCTTGAAAGATGAGATCTTTATATCAAAATCTTTCGGAGTAAGAGAATTAATAATTCCGGGAGTTGCTTTATTTATGCTTACGGAAGTTCCCCAGTTTGATTGAAGATTAGAATTATCATTTACAGAAATTCTTTCAAGAGATCTACCTCCTGAGTTCCCGCCCCAATCTGGAAAGTAACTCAGGCTGTCAAGGAGAATTCCAAGTGAATCTTTTATAACAACTGCATCTCCGGTATTGTTAAGTGCAGGAAGATTTAAAACAATTATCTCAACAGGTACAGTGTAAAAATTAAGAATGGAAGAATCCTTGCTTAAAACAATAAATGATCCGCTCTCAATAATTTTATCATTTGTTGTAATAGTAACATTTGTTGAATTATCGGAAAATTCCCATCCCTTTAGATTCACAGGAGATTCTGTTCTGTTGTATAGCTCAATCCACTCAGGTTCGGCCGTGGATGGTGCATACATAATTTCATTAATAACAACATCATTGTATTCATTTCCCGGCGGGTAAACTGTAAACTGAATTATCCGTTTGTTATTTAATGTATCTTCATCTTCAGAAAAAAGTACTTTCCCTATTAACTGGTAATTACCTTTGTTGGCTGAATTGATTATCGTATTTACTGTTATTGAATCTCCAGGTAAGAGATTGTTTAATGATTGTGAGAAAATTAATTCTTCGGGTGAACCAGTCGAATCAAAATTTAAATCATTATAGATTTCAACTGAATAACTCAGAGCAGTATTAATTCCCCTATTCTTTATAATTCCTGTAACCGTAATATCATCTCCGCTAATTGGAACTGCCGGATTAATTAAAAGAGAAGAGAATTCAAGATCATTATTAAACGGAGTTACAGAATTTCTCCCACCAGGTGTTCCATTTGTATTAAAAGAATTTGCCCAGTTGCTTCCAGAGTTGTTTTTATTTATTGTAATCTTCTCATCGGAAATTGATGTAGAATTATTTGCCGAGTAAGTATAAGTTTCAAGAGTATCATCATTTGGTCTTAACAGCCACAACTGCCTGTCAGCAGTATTTGCCATTCCTGATGTACCGAATGAGTTATCAGAAATTTTTAAGATGAGTGCATTTTTCGGAATAAGGTTATTATAAATTCCCGAGATAAAATCATAATCTCCTTCAAATATAACGGCAAAAGAATTGGGCTGAAGAAGAGTTCCGCTTCCTGCTGAAATTAATTCATCCGCATTTGAAGTTGAGTAGATAAACTTATACCCATTAAGGTCTATGCTTTCAGTTTCGCTAAGGTTATAAATTTCTATAAACTCATTATTGCCTGATTGAGGATTGAACATTATCTCAGTGAAAGTGAGAGAAGTATCGGCTTGAGCAAAAACTAATTGCAAAGAAAAAATAAAAAACAGAAATAAAAGTTTAATATTACCCCGCATTTATTACTAATAGAGTTTTATTTTAAAATTGATGATAAATTTCACATTTAATTTGGTATGCCTTAAAAGAATTTTTTTTGATTGAATGAATGACTGAATGCGTGAATGGAATTTAAATCTATATTTATAAGGATTCAGAATCAATCATTCATTCAGTCATTCATTCATTCAACCTTTTGATTCCAAGTTTACTGTTCTAAATAATTATTTATCATACCGAACATAAACCAGTTCAACCTCAGGGTCTTTTACTTTTGTCTTGCTCGTTCCGGTTCTGAATTTCATAGATTGCTTTGGCTGCAGTTCACTTATATATGCAGTTACTTCTTCATTCCCGATTTTATAAATGATCCAGATATTTTTAGCTGGAATATCACCTGTATTCGATGCTGTTCCTTGAATGCTTGCTTTATAAAAATTACCCGGAGTTTTTTCTTCAAAAACAGTAAGTGAACCAGTTACAGTAACAATATCGGGAGTTCTTGTAATGTACCAGTAGCAAAAGTAGATAAGACCAAAGATCAACAAAGTATAAAAAAGCTGTTTCATTTTAACCTCACCTAATTCGCCGCGGCGAACTCTCCTTATAAAGGAGAGGACTTCCAAACCTGTTTTAGAATCCCGGAATAATATAATGAACGGAACTCTTATTTGCTTGGATTTTTTTTAGCCGGGAGAGGGAGGCTGAAGAAATAATCAAATAATTTATCGGGCAGGAATTTAAGCAGCTTTGCACTCAGGACAGTTGGTAAAGGAAATTGAATTATACTTTTTTCCTTCTTTATTCCTTTTAAAATTATTTTTGCTGCTTTTTCAACATCCATAAGGAAAGGCATTTTGAACTCATTCTTCTCAACCATTGGAGTTTTAACAAATCCCGGTTTAACTGTTATAACTTTTATATTGTACTTTTTTAATTCGATGCGGATACTTTCCAGAAAAATTGAAACAGCAGCTTTGCTTGAGCAGTAAGCTGCACTCCTTGGAAATCCTCTTACTTCAGATAAGCTTGATATGCCTACGATGCAGCCATTTTTCTTTTGGATAAAATCAGGGATGATTTCATTCAGGCAGTAAATAAAACCCATCAAATTTACATTAAAAATCTCTTCAAGATGATCAGAGTTAAACTCTTCAACATTCATCCTGTAGCTTGTACCTGAGTTAAGAATAGCAATATCAATAGTTCCAAACTCTTTCTTCACAAAATCAAAAGCAGTCTTAACACTCTCTTTAGATGTAACATCGCAGTAAGCAGTAATTATTTTTCCCCGACTTGAGTCGGGATCGTTCCGAGAAGGGAATGATTTTAGTTCTTCAGCAAGATCATCAATTATATTTTTTCTTCTTGCAAGGAGAGCTAAGTTTGCGCCTTCTTTAGCAAGGTCTTTTGTAAGCTGGTAACCAATCCCGCTTGAAGCACCGGTAATGAGGATATTTTTATTTGAAAGATTCATACTTAAATATTTAAGTGTAATTATTTCTATCGTAATTTAAATAAAATATAATTTGACAATTGAACTTATTTCCTTTAGGTTAAAAGAGTAAAGTTTATTGGGGATCAAATTTAGAATCCCCCAAAACTTCTTACCGTTATTTTGCCTTGGAGTTTTTATATAAATGAAAAGCTTTAAAATCTTTCCGGTTTTTATCTTGCTCACTTTTATATTCTTTTCTAAATGTAATACAACTGAACCACCACCAAAAGATGATAATAGAAAACTAACTTTAACTTTTGAAGATGCTTCTTGCACCGAAGTATGGCTAAGGATAGAAACAGAAAATGTTTCCTTTCCTGCTGAAGCAATAATTAAAACGGATGATTCCGTATCTCAGATTATTATTCTGGGCAATGCTGATACTGTAGTTTATGTTGACTCCCTTCTTCCAAATAAAACATACACCTTCAAAGCAGAGTTATCGAATATCCAGAATCCAATATCCAGTAATGATGTTACAGCAACAACAATGGATACCACCAGCCACAACTTTACATGGCAATCATTTACTTTGGGAGATATAGGCAGCAGCACACTTTACGATGTGGTAATTATCGCTGAAGATAATATTTGGTGTGTGGGAGATATAAAAATTGCTGATACAAGTGAAAATGGCTATACAATTTATAATGCTGTGCATTGGGATGGGAATGAGTGGACATTAAAGAGAATAATGTTTTATACTATTTGTGGACAACAACACCAAAATGCTTATCCAGCTTCTTCAATCCTTGAATTTTCAGAAACTGAAATCTGGATTGCCATGAAGGGTGATCAAATTGCTAAGATAGAAAATGGTTTACAAACACAAACTATATGTTTACCTTGGTCTTTTTCTATCAACAAAATCTGGGGTACAAACAGCAATGATTTATACGCAGTAGGTAACAACGGAAATATAGCCCATTTCAATGGTAGAAACTGGCAAAAAATAGAAAGCGGGACGGAGTTAAATGTAAATGATATATATGGTGCAAACAATGAAGAAACTAATGAATATGAAATACTCGCGGTGGCTTCAAATATTTTACAGAGCTTTGAAAAAGATGTGATTAAAATAAATAATACCCACACGGAAATATTAAATAAAGACGGTATAGATTGGACACTAAGCGGCATATGGTTTAAACCAAATAAAAAATATTATGCTGTAGGGTCGGGTATTTATGAAAAGAATAGCCTTAATGAGGAACTGTGGAGAGGAGACTCCCCTTTTATTACTAATTATCATGTGAATAATATTGAAGCAATTGATATCAATGATGTATTTATAGTTGGGGCATTTGGTGAATTTTTACACTTTAATGGGTTTACCTGGAAAAGCTACATAAATGAAACCGGTTTTAACGGAACTCTTTTATCATTAGATGTAAATAATAATTTAGTTATTGCTGTTGGATATGAAGCAGCGCAGGCAAAAATATTAATTGGACATAAAAAACAATGAAGGAGGTTCATATGGAAAGATCACCACCAATAAATATAAAATGAGCAGTGATGCTGACACACCACTGCTCAAAAATCCCGCAAGGTGCGGGACAACTACAAACAAATCGGCTGTTACTATCAACTCACAGTTGTGAGATACGCCTTTTTATTTGCTAAATAAAATTAATTACTAAACTTTTTATATAAAAGGGAATAATTATGAAAATGAAAATTATTTTATTGCTTATGGGAATATTTCTGACGAACAGTGAATTATTTTCCCAGTTTCAATTTGGTCCTGAACAAACAGATTACAGACGACCATTAAGAAAATATCAAAGTAATCCCGTCCAAAGCGATGGGTTAGAAGGGTTGAATACTCAGATTCCTATTGGACGAGAATTAGGGCCCCTAGTTCGTCGTCTTGCGTATCAATGGGACATTTTGGATATTGAAATACCTGATAACTCCGAAATAAATTCTGTAACCTTAACCTTCACTTATTCGAAATTAGGTCATGAATTCGAATTAGGAGCCGATCTTTATAATATTAGTTATGACATATTAAGTGAAGATAATTTTGATGAAATATTTGCCGAGATGGATTATACTGCCCCAAATATTGGATATGATTTTGGACAAAACAATCAAATATCATTTCAATCAAATGATCCAAATGGGGCTTTTAACCAGTCAATTAGAAATTCATTAATTAACAATAAATTTGTGCTTGGTGTAAAATTTAATTATGATCATTCTGCATTTACTCAAAATCGAACGTGGGGAATTAACAGTTACTCAGTAACACTTTATATTGAATATACCCCTCCGAATCAGAATATTACAATTGATCAAAGACTTAGTACTAATGCACAAGTTGGAACATTGAAGAAATGGGAAGGAGCAGCATTTGGAAATCCTTTTAATCCTGGCTCGATATTCTCTTTTCCTATAACTTCAATTCAAACTATACAGGGTTCCCAAACAGAATATTCAAATCAGAAGTATAACAACTGGAATAGTGATAAAACTGATGTAACAAATCACCATCCATTTGAGATTACACCTTTTACAAACACTCTGACTTCCAGATTTGAATCAAACCCTTATGGAATTAAAGTTAGAAATTCATTGGAAGGACTCTTAAATATTGAAGGAGGCATTATATCTTTTAAAGACCCCTGGTTAATAGATTATAATGACCCATTATTTGCTAATACTCCCCGTAATCAAGGAATGAGTGCCCCATTAAAAGATATTAACTCACCTTTGGATTTTGCATTGGGACAATTCTCAAGCTACAAAGGTGCATTTTTAAATCAACTTGTATCAGGACAAACTTACTATTCAGCCCGATCACTAACACAGGATATTTATTTATCTCAGACAAGCAGAACCCATAAATTCTACTTCCAGAACTGGAGCGGCACAGGTGCAACTTTACAAGATGCAAATGCTAATGAAACCGGCGTTGTAATTACAAGCAGCAGTGCGGTTGTTAATGCCAACCTCAAAGGTACACAGCTTTCTTCACAAACAAATGCTTATATAAACAACAGCCAGAGAAAATTTGTTAGAACAGATGATGGCTGGCTTCATTCTGTTTATGAGAGTATGGGACGGGTTTGGTATGAAACAAAGTCACCTTCTGACGGTTGGAAGTTAATGAATGATGGAAAACCACTTGACACCGGAGAAGGTAAGCAGCCTTCGATAGATTATTCTTCTTTAATTAGCCCTGATGGGTTGGTATATCAAATTGTGATTGTTTATCAAGAAAAATCCGGCAGCAGCTCAAAAATAAGAATAAAATATTTTAAGAGATTGTTTGATGAACTTAATATTAGTTTTATTGATTCTGCGGATATCGCAACTATATCCGCCAGTTATTCCACAACTAACACAACACCGGTAGTCGGATTTCATCAGACTAATGCTCCTAATACTACTAATACAGCAACTGTTATATGGAAAAATGGTACTGGTAACTTATATGGCTGGTATGGTACAATTAACAGTATTATTGGTACAATTCAAGGCCCAAATTCTCTTACAGGCACAACAAGCAACTCTATCAATCCTACGATATACGTTGCAAAAATCGGAACAAGAACTACAAAGCTTGCCTGGGAAGAAACCGGTACGGGTGGTGCAGCATCTATAAAATATGCAGCAATGGGTAATTCCCAGATATCAGGCTCGATTACAACGCCATCAACGAACAGTGGCTATACAAAAAATTATCAGCCTTCAATCATAGAATTTGGCGGAGGTGCAAGACTCTGCTGGATTGGATATATTCAATACAGCGGTGGATCTGTTTATTATTATGTTACTGTATTCAAAGATCCCGCCGTTGTTACTCAATTCTGGAATTTTGGAAATGAAGTCCGTACAGTAAATATAAACCGAACAGCAGATGGTAATTATGTTGTTGGATGGAGTGAGGTTAATGGCAGTGCCTTTACAAATAAATATGTAAGGAACACAACCCTTTCTGCAATCAAGAATTTCGGTACTACTGGTAAGGATATCCAGGTAAATAATGGCGCAAATTTTTACAGCCAGTATGCAAATTCATTTCAATCCGTTACAGCACCATACAATTTCAGTATCTCAAATTCGGTTGGTAATATTGGTAAAGAACAGGCAGGTTCTTTAATAGCTTCAGGAAGAGAAGGAGTGGTTTATAAAGAGGATGCACAGTTTTATTTTACAGTGGGTGATCTAATGGTTAATAACCAGAATATAGATTTTGTTGAAGTTCCAGATACATTGAATATTTCAAGCAGGGAAATTCTTAATAGTTATCTCATCAGCAATCCTTTTGAAGTAAATGATAACAGCACTTTTACCTATGGTGTTCAATATGGCATAACAGATTCAGCAAGCGGCTCTGAGTTTATTGATGAAGATAATTTCATAAACTTCAAAGTTGAGTTGATAGATGACGTAACGGGAGAATTGCTGGGATTGTTTGATGATGTAACTTTCACCAAAACAAATCTTAACCAGTATAATAATATCTCGTATCAGGTAAACACTCAGGGAATAGGTAACAGAACGGTGAGATTAAAACTTGTAGTTAATGATAATCTTGATCCGGGTTATTCACTCTCACATAAATATGCGGATGAGAGTGTTTTACCAAAAGCTGGATTCAGTACAGTAAATTATAAGGGAAGTCTTGTAGTTGAAAGCTATGATCTTGCACAAAATTATCCGAATCCTTTCAATCCTTCCACAACAATAAAATACCAGATACCTGAAGATGGAATGGTAACAATGAAGATATATGATATACTTGGAAAAGAAGTAAAGTCATTAGTTAATGAACAAAAAGTAACTGGAAGATACGAAATACAATTTGATGCGAGTAATCTTGCAAGCGGCGTGTACATTTATAGATTACAGGTTAATAATTTTGTTTCATCAAAGAAGATGATCCTCCTTCGCTAAACGTTCACTACACGAAACGTTTCGTGAAGTGTAGCTTCGGCGGATAAATGCTGCTGAAGTAAGATATTAAAAGATGTGAGGCTCACTTTGAAGGAGTTTGTCTTAAAAGAAAAGAAGTTGTCATTGCGAGGAGTTTACGACGAAGCAATCTTTTTTTACCGATAAATGAGATCACTTCTCCCGACTGAAGTCGGGATCGTGATGACAAAAAGATTTTTGAGACAATTTGAAAGTGAGCTTCTTTAATTCCAATTATTTCCTCATCAGCAAAACCATAATTGCTTTTTGCACGTGCAGCCTGTTTTCTGCTTCATCAAATACAACTGAGTTTGGGGAATCAATTACTTCATTAACAACTTCTTCTCCTCTATGGGCAGGAAGGCAGTGCAGGAAGATGTAATCTTCTTTAGCATGTTTAACAAGCTTTTCATTAACCTGGTATTTAGCAAATATTTTCTTTCTTTCTTTAGCTTCAGATTCCTGTCCCATACTTGCCCAGACGTCTGTGTAAATTACATCTGCATCTTTAACAGCTTCTTCAGGGCTGTCAAGTATTTCAACTTTACTGTTCATTACTTTTGCATTTCTTAAAGCATTGTTTACTATTTCTTCTTTTGGTTTGTATCCTTTTGGAGAAGCAATGGAAATATGCATCCCGACTTTTGAACATCCGTGCAGTAAGCTGTGAGCCATATTATTGCCGTCGCCGATGTAAGCAAGCTTTAATCCTTTAAGCTTTCCTTTCTTTTCAATTATAGTAAATAGATCAGCAAGAACCTGGCAGGGATGAAGAAGATCTGTTAATCCATTTATTACGGGAATAGAGCCATATTTTGCAAGATCAATTACATCCTGGTGATCAAATGTTCTAATCATTATTCCATTAAGATATCTTGAAAGTACTTTTGCTGTGTCAGAAATGTTCTCACTTCTTTTTAGCTGGAGGTCATTTGGTCCAAAGTACATTCCAATTCCGCCAAGCTGGTAAATTCCCGTTTCAAAGGAGACTCTTGTCCTTGTAGATGGTTTTGAAAAGATCATTCCGAGTGTCTGCCCTTCAAGATATTTATGGGGAACTCCATCTTTCAATTTTTTTTTAAGATCTGCCGAGAGATCGAAGATTGCATTTATCTCATCAAGCGAAAGATCATTTATTGAAATTAAACTTTTACCTTTCATATTAACGCTCATAAGTTATTTCCTTTATTATTAAAATGAGGTTGATCAAAAACCAACTTGTCTTGCTGAACTCGTTTCAGCATCTCTTTCGCAGTGTAAGATTCCGATCCCGACAAAGTCGGGGCGGAATGACTTTCTGTTAATCCTAATCTAAATTACAATTCTTGTTCCGGTTTCAGGATTATTTAATTGAGTTGCTTCAGTAATGATTGTTTCATTACCGGTTTTTCGTACAAAATTAATTGCTGCTTTTATTTTTGGTTCCATACTGCCGGATGCAAATTCATTAGCCTCATAATATTTAATTATCTCATCCAGCTTAACTTTTTCAAGAGCTTTTTGATCAGGTTTTTGAAAATTAATATAAACGTATGGAACATCAGTAAGTATAAAAAATTTATCTGCGTTTATTTCAATTGCAAGAAGTGAAGAAGCGATATCTTTATCAATAACAGCTTCAACACCCTGGTAATGATTATTCTCATCGAGATAAACCGGTACACCTCCGCCTCCTGCTGTAATTACTATATTCCCATTTGATGCCAGCTCTTTTATTATTTCTTTGTTTATAATTTCGAGAGGTTCAGGAAAAGCAACAACTCTCCGCCAGCCTCTTTTTCTTGAATCTTCCTTAAATACAAAATTATTAATTTTTGCCAGCAACTCAGCTTCTTCTTTAATAAAGAAAGTTCCAATAGGTTTTGTTGGATTTTGAAAAGCAGGATCGCTCAAATCAACAAGCACTTCAGAGATAATTGTGACTACATTTTTTTTAATGTTATCTTCAAGAAGGATATTCTTAATTTGTCTTTCAATCATATATCCAATGCCGCCCTGGGAATCTGCAACACAAATATCAAGAGGCATCTTGGGAATTTTATAATTGTCATACCCGGCTTCATTCCTTAAAAGAATATTGCCTACCTGCGGACCATTGCCATGTGTAATTACAAGATTGTAATCATTCCTTATAAGCTCAATAAGATTTAAACAAGTTTCGTAAGTATTTTTCTCCTGTTGTTTAATAGTGCCGATTTGATTTCCGCGCAGAAGTGCATTCCCGCCGAGAGCAACAACCGCAAGCTTTTTCCCTACTCCGTCCGGATGAATCCCCATCACAAAAGACCTTTTTCCTTCAAAACGGTTTCAAGAGTGATACTTCCTTTCTCATTAAGCTCATACTTAACTCTGGTAAAAGGTTTATTTATTTTAAGCAGTCTTCCAAGATCAATCGGAGTTCCTATAACTACTGAATCACAATCGGTTCTGTTAATTGTTTCTTCAAGATCTTTCATTTGTTTTTCGCCATAACCCATTGCCGGAAGAAGGATGCCTATATTGGGATATTTTTTAAAAGTTGCGGTGATTGAATCTACAGTATAAGGCCTCGGATCAACAATTTCAGAAGCACCCAATCTTTGAGCAGCAATAGTACCCGCACCATATTTCATATCACCGTGAGTCAGAGTTGGTCCATCTTCTATTACAAGAACACGTTTCCCTTTTATCAATTCAGGATTATCTGCAGTAACAGTTGATTCGGCTTCAATTATTTTTGCATCAGGGTTAACTTCCTTAATATTTCTTTTTACTATTTGAATATTTTCCAGATCTGCAGAATCAATTTTATTAATAACAACAACATCAGCCATTCTTAAAGAAGTATTCCCGGGGTAGTAAGTCAGCTCATGTCCGGGTCTGTGCGGGTCTGCAACTGTGAAGGTTAAATCGGCTTTATAAAAAGATGTATCATTATTTCCTCCATCCCACAAGATTATATCCGCTTCTTTTTCTGCTTCTCTTAATATTGCTTCGTAATCAATACCTGCATAAATAACACCACCCCGAGCTATATGCGGTTCAAACTCTTCTATTTCTTCAATTGTACAATTGTGCTTTTTCAAATCATCATAAGTTCCGAATCGCTGAATTTTTTGTTTTACAAGATCACCATAAGGCATAGGGTGGCGGACAGCAACAACTTTCTTACCTGCATCTCTAAGTATGTTAACAATTTTTCTTGATGTCTGTGATTTACCCGAACCTGTTCTTACAGCCAAAACGGCAACAACAGGTTTAGTGCTTTTGATCATAGTTCTTTCTGCACCTAAAAGAGTAAATGCCGCACCGGCTGCATTGGCAATTGATGCTTTTGTCATTACGTAATTAAAAGGGACATCTGAATAGGAAAAAACAACCTCATCAACTTTTAATTTTTTTATTAGTTCAATGAGTTTCGATTCTTCATATATCTTAATTCCTTTAGGATAATTTTTCCCGGCAAGTTCAGCAGGATAATCTCTTCCTTCAATATTTGGAATTTGAGCAGCAGTGAAAGCGACTACATTATAATCATCGTTATCTCTGTAAACAGTATTAAAATTATGAAAATCACGACCGGCAGCTCCCATTATTAAAATATTTGTCTTCGGCATTAGAAATCTCCTTGTATAAATAATATTTTTTTAAGGAATGGAATTTTACGGTAGTTAAGCTAAGTTCCCACTAAAAGATGAGCTATAAGAAACATGATTTTGAATAAATTCTAAAAAATTTTTAACTAATTTAATAAATGCCTAACGTAAAAAGTAATAGAAACCGGCAATAATTGACCTTTAGTATTTCATTTTTACTTTGATATTCAGGAAAAGAGGGCATCAAAAAAGCCCTGAAAATAAAGGGCACTTTTGAGTTTTAGTTGTAAATTACTATTTTAGTCACAAAAATTATTCCAGTGAATTTTAATAATATACTTCAAATTGATAATATTTTAGTTGGCAGGGAAATTGCAAAAACTAAGTTTGCCTGCGATCTTAAAAAATGTAAAGGTGCCTGTTGTACACTCGATGGTGAATACGGCGCACCTCTTATGTATGAAGAACTGGAACTGATTGAAAATATTCTGGATAAAGTTAAAGATTATTTACCCGAACAGCACAGATCAGAAATTGAAACTAAAGGTTTTTACGAAAGAAAAGATAATGAATTAATGACAAGAAGCTTTAGTAATAAAGCTTGTGTCTTTGTTTACTATCAAAATGGAATCGCTAAATGTGGAATTGAAAAGGCTTTTTTGGATGGTAAAACAGATTTCAGGAAACCGATCTCCTGTCATCTGTTCCCGATAAGAATTTCTGAATTTGGCGGCGATGTTTTGAGATTTGAAAAATTTAATGAATGTTCACCGGCTCTGGAAAAAGGGGAAGAAGAAGGAATAAGTCTTATTGACTATTTGAAAGAATCATTAATAAGAAAATATGGAAATAACTGGTACTTAAAACTGAAAGAAATTACGGATAAAGAAAATGCTATCACTTAATCAAAGACTTTCACAGCAGCAGAAGTTATCTCCGCAGCAGATACAATATCAAAAGCTTCTTCAATTAAATACACTTGCCCTGGAACAAAGAATAAAAACAGAACTTGAAATTAACCCGATACTCGAGGAAGTTGCTGAAGAGGAACTTACCCAGGACGAAAAGAAAGATGATGAAGAAGTTGAGGAATTTGAAGACTACGATAAAGAAGAATTTGACCTTGAAGATTTTATGAATGATGTAGACTTTGATGGGGGAGACAAAGTTAACAGAAGCAACGATGATGAAATTTATCATCCGGTTGCACCTGCACGGGAAAGTATAAGCGAGCATCTTACAAAACAGTTAAATGGGCTTGATCTGAATGAAAATCTTGTCTCTTTGGGAGAAGAAATAATCGGCAATCTTGATGATGATGGATATCTTAAAAGGAGCTTAAAAGATATTGTTGATGAACTGAGTATGTTCTCACATATTGATATTTCAATGGCTGATGCAGAGAACCTATTAAAGAAAATCCAGGCTTTTGATCCCATAGGTATTGCATCAAGAAATCTGCAGGAATGTTTACTGGTTCAGCTAAACTATTCTAAGTTTGATCCTTACTACAAATATCTCGCACAGCAATTGCTTGAAAACAATTTTGATGATTTTACAAAAAGACGTTTTGACGCAATAAAACTGAAGATGAATCTAACAGACGAGACATTAAAAGCTACGGTTGATCTTATTCAGAAGCTTAACCCAAAACCTGGCGAAGGCAATATTGAATCCGACCAATTAAACCAGATAACCCCTGACTTTATAATTGAAAAAGCTGACGATAATTTTGTTATAACTCTTAATGACAGAAGCATGCCCTCTGTTACCTTAAGCAGAACTTATTTAGAAATGTTCAATACAAACCGGAAGAATAAAAAGAATCCAAGAGAGAAAGAGACATATAAATTTTTACGGGAAAAATTTGAATCTGCAAAATGGTTTATAGCTTGTATTCAGCAAAGAAGAGAAACTTTAATGAAGATTATGCAGGCAATTTTAGAAAGGCAATACCAGTTCTTTGAAAAGGGCCCTAAACTCTTAAAGCCAATGATCTATAAAGATATTGCTGAAGAAATTATGATGGATATTTCTACAATAAGCCGTGTTGTAAATGGAAAATATGTCCAAAGCCCGATGGGAATTCATGAATTAAAATATTTCTTTAGTGAAGGTTTAATAACTGATTCCGGGGAAGAAGTTTCAAACAAGCATATCAAAGAAAGATTAAAGGAATTAATAGAAGAGGAAAGTAAAAAATCACCTTACAGCGATGATAAACTCGCTGAACTTCTTAATGCTGAAGGCATTCATATTGCAAGGAGAACTGTTGCAAAATACAGGGAGCAATTAAGGCTGCCTGTTGCCAGGTTAAGAAGACAGATATATGATTGATTATGCGATTTATGTATTAATCATTATCCTTGGGTTTACATTATTCGCAATCTCACACTCGGTGCTTGCTTCATTCAAAATCAAAAAAATAATTGCCAGGCAGGTTGGAAACTATATGGCTTTCTACCGGCTTGCATACAACTTTATCTCTATCATAATAATTCTTCTTCTCTATTTATATTTACCCAAACCTGATATGATTATTTATGACCTAAGTTATCCATACGATATTATTATTTTAGTCCCTCAGTTTTTATCACTTGCTGGACTTGTATGGTCATTGAAATATATTGGTACTAAAGAATTCCTTGGAATAGAGCAGGTCAAACAGTGGTTTAATAATCAGTATGATTCGAATCTGCTTGATGAAAAAATGACATTAACATTTGAAGGCCCATATAAATATTTAAGACATCCCATTTTTCTTTTCGGAGGATTGTTCCTTTTATTAAGACCTGTTATGGGACTTTTCTATTTAACTTGTGTTATATGTATTATATTATACATTTATATTGGTTCTTTTTATGAAGAAAAACGTATGACTGAGAAGTTCGGTGGGAGATACATTAAATATCAAAAAGAAGTACCGGGATTTTTTCCTATAAGAATATTTAATCCTTACAAAGAAACCTAAGAGCAATTAACTGCACGTAGCACAGATTATTAATCTGTGCTTAAAAAGATTTAAAAATAGAATTTCAGAGGGTATTAAATGGAAAATAAAATCAGAGCTACTACTATTTTGGGTGTTATTAACAAAGGAGAAGCAGCATTAGGGGGAGATGGTCAGGTTTCTCTTGGTAATACTGTTATGAAACACAATGCGATGAAGATTAGAAAAATAGCCAACGGAAGTGTTTTATGCGGTTTTGCCGGTGCTACTGCTGATGCATTTACTTTAATGGAAAGATTTGAAGATAAAATTGAACAATACAGGGGAAACGTGAACCGTGCAGCCGTGGAACTTGCAAAAGACTGGAGAACTGATAAATATTTAAGAAAACTGGAAGCAATGCTTGCAGTTATTTCAGAAGATAAAGCTTTGGTTATTTCCGGAAACGGAGATGTAATAGAACCTGATGACCAGATAGTTGCAATAGGTTCAGGAGGAATGTTTGCTCTTGCTGCTGCAAAAATGTTAAAAAAATACAGCAACCTTTCTGCCGAAGAGATAGTAAAAGAAGCATTATTAACTGCATCTGAAATTTGTATTTACACTAATGATAAAATCAATGTTGAAAAAATTAAAAAATAAAAAAATTATGGAAGAAATAAGAAAAGAATTAACTCCTTCTCAGACAGTTGGAGAATTAAATAAATATATAATTGGTCAGCACGAAGCTAAGAGAGCAGTTGCAATTGCATTAAGAAACAGGTGGCGTCGTCAATTAATTCAGGATAACCTTAGAGAAGAAATATTACCAAATAATATTATTCTGATAGGCCCAACGGGAGTTGGAAAAACTGAAATTGCACGACGGCTTGCCAAGCTTGCAAACGCTCCTTTTATTAAAGTTGAGGCTTCAAAATTTACAGAAGTGGGTTATGTTGGAAGAGATGTTGAATCTATGATAAGAGATTTGACAGATATCTCTGTCAACATGGTTAAATCGGAAAAGACAAGCGAAGTAAAAGCAAAAGCTGATGAGCTTGCCGAAGAAAGGATACTTGATATTCTTATTCCACCTGTAAAGAAAAGTGTGGGTATAACACAGCCGCAAGAGCTTCAGGGTGTTGAAAATAATGAGGACTACCAGAATAAGAAAACCAGGGAATGGATGAGAGCAAAACTGAAAAGCGGTGAAATGGATGATAAGATGATTGAATTTGATTCAACCGCACAATCAGCATTTGGAATGCAGGTTTTAGGTCCGTTCGGTATGGATGATATGGGTATAAACATTCAGGAGATTATGGGTAATATGATGCCTAAGAAAAAGAAAAAAAGAAAGACTTCAATTGCAGATGCACGTAATATAATTACACAGGAAGAAGCTCATAAGCTGATTGATATGGAACAAGTTCAGAAAGAAGCTATACAGAGATTAGAAAATACGGGGATTGTTTTTATAGATGAAATTGACAAAGTCGCAAGCAGTGGAAGTAAGACGCAGGGTCCCGATGTCTCACGTGAAGGTGTTCAGAGAGATTTGCTGCCTATTGTTGAAGGCTCTAATGTTAATACTAAGTATGGTGTTGTTAGAACAGACCATGTTCTTTTTATTGCTTCAGGAGCTTTTCATGTTGCTAAACCTTCTGATCTTATTCCTGAACTGCAGGGACGTTTTCCTATAAGAGTTGAGCTTAGAAGTTTAACAGAAGATGATTTTGTTCAGATTCTTACAACTCCTGAAAATGCTTTGCTGAAACAATACATCGCCCTTCTGGAAACTGAAGGCGTTAAGCTTGAATTTACTAAAGATGCTATAAGGGAGGTAGCAAAGATTGCAACTGAGGTTAATGAACAGGTAGAGAATATTGGCGCAAGAAGGCTTCACACAATTCTTACAACTTTACTTGATGAAATTCTTTTTGATGTTCCGGATAAAATGCCTACGGATAAAGTTATAATTGATGCAAAAATGGTTAATGATAAACTTGATTCGATTGTTAAGAACAGGGATTTGAGCAAGTTTATTCTTTAATCGTTCAGACTCTGTCAACCTGAACTTGTTTCAGGTTCTTTGTTAAAATTAAAACCATAGATTCCGAAACAAGTTCGGAATGACAATCTCTAATATGGGCAATGCCTGCATCCACTTTCGCAGCAGTATTCTCTTTCTAAAAGAAATTTTGCAGTAAAAACTTTAAACCCTGTCTCGGGATCAATATAAGTTTCTTCATTATTCTCAATAGCTTCTTTATGCAAAGCCATTATTTTTTTATAAGCATCAGGATTTTTATCGAATCCTGAATTATCATTCTTATTTTTTTCATTATTCATCTGTGAATATCTGCCTGATCCGTCAAATCCGTGCTCTATTCTTTTTTAAAGATTAAGTTAAATAAAAATTATTTTCTTTATTTTTAGCCGAAGCAAAATCATTATCTTTCAGAATGAAATCAACCGGGAAATTCCCAAAATCATTTTTAATAAAAACTATTGTTCTTCTTGCCATATTTTTATTCCTGTTGATTTTTTCGGGAGCTTCAGATTCTTTTAATAAAACTACCCAAAATTTTCTTACAAAGCTTGGTGTTGAATCTGCACCGGATTCAAATATTGTTATTATTCATATAAATGAAAGTGATATTTCGGCAGTTGGCCCCTGGCCAATAAAAAGAAGCTATTACGCTCTTATTATAAAAAGCCTTAAAGAGTTTGAAGCAAAAACTATCGGACTGGAAGTTTTCCTGAGTGCGAGATTTGTTACGCAAGCTGTTTATGATAATCTTTTAACTAAAGTAATTGAGCAATCAGACAATGTTATTCTTGGCTCAACTGCAGGGAGTATAAATCTTAATAACGGAATTTATCATACAGATTCTTTAAGCTATCCAACCCCAAAGCTTTTAAATGAAAAAATTAAAACAGGTCATCTTAATTTTCTTGATGAAAATGGAATAAAAATTCCGCTTGAAATTAAAACCTTAACCGAAACAGAAAAAGCTTTTTCACTTATAATAACAGGCAATAAACTTCAGGAAGATGAAATTGAGGTGAACATTTATTCATCATGGAAGAAGTTCAGGAATTATTCCCTGCTTGAGTATTTTGATCTTCTTCAGAATAATAAAGACTCGCTTCTCTTTCTTAAAGACAAAATAGTAATTATTGGTATAAGTGATCCTCAGCTTGCCGCATCAGTTTCCTCTTCTTTTGATGAGCAGGTTCCGGGTGTTGCATTGCATGCTTTTGCTGTTGATAATATTCTGAATGACCGTTGGTTTTGTAATAATTATTATTCTTTGTCTTCGGCGGTCTTTTTACTTTTTGTTATTACCCTCTCGTTCTTTACACAAAAAAGACCTGTTGAAAAAATTATTGCAATTTATATTTCAATTTTAATTCTGTTTCTGCTTTTCTCATTTATTTATTTAAAAGTCTTTTATATAAAACTTGATTATGCACATTTCATAATCCCATTGCTTCTCCTTTTTATTACGGAGTTAATTTTATATACAAGAGAAAGACAGGAAATATTATTAGGAACAATTGCAGAAGCGCAGGTTCTTAAATCTGTTCTTAAGAATAAAGAAGGTCAATTAGAAAAACTTCAGAATGAGCTTGATGTTACAGAAACCGGTTCAGAAAAGCTGGTTGAGAAAATCAAGAGTCTGAAAGATGATATCAGCAAGATGAAGAAAAGTGAAGAAGATCAAACTGCAGTTGAAATTGACTCTGAAAGCAAAACGGAAAACTTTTTTGGGATTGTATACAAATCCAAGGTAATGGCTAATGTTGTTGATTTGATTAAAAGAACAGCACCGGAAGATGCGAATGTTTTAATCCTTGGTGAAAGCGGAACAGGTAAAGAGCTTGCTGCAAGAGCAGTTCATTCTTTAAGTAAAAGAAAAGATAAAAATTTTGTTGCTGTTAACTGCGGTGCTCTTTCAGATAGTTTGCTTGAGAGCGAATTGTTCGGGCATGTTAAAGGTGCGTTCACTGGGTCAGTTGCAGATAAAGAGGGAAGATTTGAGGCTGCAGATAAGGGAACAATCTTTCTTGATGAAGTTGCAGAGACTTCAGAAAATTTCCAGGTAAAGCTTTTGAGAATTCTTCAATCCGGTGAATTTGAAAAAGTTGGTTCTTCCAAAACTCAGCGCGTAAATGTAAGAATAGTTGCTGCAACAAATAAAAAGCTTGAAGAAGCAGTTGCTGAAAAGAAATTCCGTGAAGACCTTTATTACAGGCTTAATGTTATTAAAATAGAACTTCCTCCTTTAAGAGAAAGGAAAGTAGATGTAGAAGTTCTGGCAGAATATTTTGTAAAGAATGAATCTCCCGACCTGCCTGCCGGCAAGGCAGGTCTTCAAATTTCTGTTTCAGTTTTAAAAGCTTTAAGTGAATATAATTGGAAAGGTAATGTAAGAGAGCTTGAATCTGTTATTAAAAGGGCATCTATTTTTGCAAAATCATCAGGAAGGAAACTGCTGCAGCTTTCTGATTTACCTAAAGAAATTGTAAGAGAAACAACAATTGATTTTGAAGATCTCGTTCTCGAATCTCTAAGAAATAAAAAATTCTCCCATTCATCTATAACTGAAACTGCGAAGGAACTGGGGAAAGTAAACAGAACTCTTGTTGCAGAAAATTTCAGAGGTTTTGCTCTTAAAACGCTGGTTGAAAATGATTACGATGTTAATCTTTCAGTCAGGGAAATTTCTGATACAGATGAGCCTGACGTAAATGAGAGAGTAAAAAATAAAGTTGAAACTTTTCTTCAGAATATCGAGAATGATGTTAAAAATCTTTCTGAAAATGATTTTGAAAATGTAAAATCGAAGTTGAGTCCAAAGTATAAAAACCTTCCTCAGCGGTTTCATACCTATCTTGATGAAGTAATAAAACATTTCCTTAAGTAAGAATGGTTGAATGACTGAATGGCTGAATGAAAATAGATGATTTCTAATGAGTGAATCATTCAATCTTTCAAACATTCATTCATTCTTTCAGTAACCTTTCCTGATATTTATTCGTCATAACATTTAGCAAGAAGTCCATTCATCACAACTTTGTATACAACAATTTTTATTTTGTATACATTTGTAAGAGGAAAAAATTATAGTTCTTTTCACTTACTGTTATAAGAATGGTTTTAATACTTGGCATAACTATTGGGTTTCTAAAAGGCACAATTAGTCTAACATCAAAAAGGGTGAGATAATGTTTATAAAAAAAATATTTTTATTGGTTACAGCATTTACATTTATATCAGGCACTACTCTCTTTTCTCAAGAGGAAGAAAAGGGGAAAGATGAAAAAACAGATTCCGCAGAAACAGAAGAACATTATTGGGATAATAATGATTGGGAAGATTTTAAATTTGATTTATTCGAATCATACAAATCACCTTCAGTTTCTTTAACCTATGGTTTCTCTTCTATTAGTCTTCAGAATTTTTCCGGTTCATTTGCAAATCCAAACATCCCGGAATTAAAGCTTGGTTACACATCTGAAAAGCCGGCCTGGGAAGAGGAAGGTATTCTTAAATATAATTACAACTATCTCTTTTTAAGTAATGTAACAACAGATATTTCAGGCACTCCGGGTGCAAATGAAATTGAATCAAACTTGTGGAGATTTGGTTTCGGATGGGCAAATGGTTACGGTTATGATCTTGGTTCAGCAGCAATTATTCCTTATAATTCTTATTCATTAGCGTGGTCAAAATTAGATGTAAAAAATTTTCCAGCTAATGAACAGGATAAAAATAAGCTTGCTCTTTACGATGATGCTTTCAGATTCGGAACCGGTTCTGAAGCCGGATTAAGAATAAAAGTAATCCGCCAGGTTACTCTTGAAGCTGGTTATGAAAGATCCGTAATCTTTGAAAGACATTTATTCTGGAAATGGGCGGGAAGTGCTTTAATTGAAGGTGCCGGGCAGTGGGCTTTGGATTCTTTTGTTGATAAAATTATGGATTCATCTCCGTATGCTGCGCCAATAGTCGGATTCGTTCTAAAGAGTGCTCTTTCTTACGGAGTTTATGAATTAAGGCAGGATAAAATGAACTGGCCATTTAAAAGTGCAGCACCTCTTGCTTATGATCAGTTTAAGTTTGGTTTGACGTTTACTTTTTAATTTTTTTTACGCGGGCAAAATATTTTAAATGCCAAAGGCTGTCTTATAAGTTTAAATTTGTCAGCCTGAGCCTGTCGAAGACTGACATTTCAAAACAAGTTCACACTTCGACAAGCTCAGTGTGAATAAAAAATTACTTTTGAGACGGCCTGATTTAAGTATTAACTTTATTCCACAAATCTAATCTTCATACTCACAATTTCAGAATCACTGCCAAGCCTTACTGGTGGACCCCAGGTTCCAACTCCGCATGTAACATAAAACTGGGTCGCTGCTTTTTTTAAATATCCCCAGCTTACTTCATAAACCATATTTGTAATAAGATTAAGAGGAAATATCTGTCCATGGTGAGTGTGAGCAGAAAGCTGTAGTTCAATATTTTCGTCAGTTATTTCTTCAAGCTCTAATGGAGTATGATCTATGATTATTACAGGATAGCTTCTATCAACTCCTTTAAGAATCTCTTTGAGTGATTTCCTTTCATTAACTGTAAAGTTAGGTTTGCTTCTGTCTTCTCTTCCCAGGACATAAAAACTATTTTCAATAAGAACTGCTGAATCCCGAAGCACATTCAGGTTAAGTTCATTCATATATTTATCAGCTTCCTCAACACCAATTATAAATTCATGATTCCCATTTGAAACAAAGACTCCATATTTTGATTTTATTTCTGAAAGTGACTTCGCAATATTCCTTCGCTTTAGCATAGGAACATTATCATCAAGAATATCTCCCGGCATTAAAACAATATCAGCATTAAGAGTATTAATCTTTTCTACAATTGATTTACAAAGTCCCCTGTTATTTACGGGAGTTAAATGAAAATCAGCAACAAAAACAACATTAAGCTCATTCAGCTTTGATGCTTTCTTAGGGATGTCTATTTCTGCATAATTTATTTTTATGATTCTTGTATTGAAGTACCCGGCAGCTATAATAACAACACTTATAAGTATTACTGAAATAAAAACTATAAATTTTGTTGATTGATAATTGTCTGTAATAAACGAAGGATAAATACTAAAGAAATGATTTAACACCTTGCTAATATCAATTAAAAGAATGAAGAGAAAAAAATAAAGCATGAATGCAAACCACAAAGAACCTGGCCAGAGAAGTATATCATACAATAAATCGGGTATATTTGTATTTAGTATTCTTGCTGCTATATATGCTAAAGCCAAGAAGAAAAAGATAACAGCGTAAATTGGCTTAAGAAATGGAATATGTGAAATTACCTGCCAGCCGCGGATAAAGATATAGTAATTTAGAGCAGCATAAACAGTGAAGAAAATAATCAGGAATGTGGGCATAGCTTAGTTATATAGTTCTAAACTTAAAATTTTTTGAAATGCTGTAATTCTTGAAGTAAATTTAACATAAAAAATATATTATTATCTTTTATATGAAAATAATACTTCTATGGAGAAAGAATGGATATGAATTATAAATCATTATTAATATTTTTCCTTTTATCACTCACAGCAATTGCCCAGAAGGATATTGAAGGAGGCAAAGATCATACGCTTATTCCAAGGTTCCCCGGATCAACTATAGTTTATTTTAATGAAACCCCAAATGGAACTTACGAATACGTTCTCGGTCCTTTAGCAAGATCTTCATCCGAAGAGGAGGTTAAACTCACTGATATAAGAAACCTGCAGGGTGATATTACAAGGATACAATATAAAGTGAATGAGACAGATATTTCAAAAGTTGTTAACTATTATGAACATTCACTAAAGCAGAACGGTTTTGAAATAATTGCAATTACTAAAGCTGATAAACCAATGGAAGTTGCGGGAAGAAACTGGACACTTGCAGCATTTAACGATCTTGCATACAAGGAAAAATCAAATATTGCCGGAACTAAAACAGGTAAACAAAACAGGTATTACATTGCAGGTCATATTCACAGACTAAATAAGAAAGCATATTTTACAATGGTGATAAATGAGTTAAATGAAGGTGAAATTTATGTCCATGTTGATATTATCGGATCTGATACAAAAACGGATAAACGTTCGATTTTAAGTGCTGAAGAGATAACTCAAAATATTAATGAAAATGGTTATTCCATCATTCAAGGAATTTATTTTGATAAAGACAAAGCCGATATCAAAGAAGGCTCAGAACCGGCTCTTGAAGAGATTGCGAAATATTTGAAACAAAATATGGGAGTCAGTCTTTATGTAGTGGGGCATACAGGAATGCTTGGTAACTTTGATTTCCAGATAGCTCTTTCAAAAAGCAGGGCTGATGTTGTTATTAAAGCATTAGCAAAAAGGTATAACATCAGCTCTGAAAGATTAATTTCACAGGGAGTTGGTCCGCTTTCACCAACAACTACCAACCAGAACATTGATGGGAGAGAAATCAATCAAAGAATTGAACTTGTACTGAAAAATTTTTAGATGTGGAGCTGATTTGATTTCCAGGATATTAAAGGATAAAAAATATTTTAAGCTTACTCTTCTTTTCATAATTCTCTTTTCCGTTGTATTAAATGTAATTCTCTATTACGCCGGGTTTTATTCAATATCAGCAGATGAAAGCGGGAGAACTATTGTTGCATATAAATGGGTTAATGGATCTTATGAAGGAATTCAAACCTGGCTGCCATTTTATACAATTGTTATGGGGTTTGGATTAAAAATCTTTCCTGATCTTTTTTTTACTCCAAGAATAATTATTTCTTTGTTTGGTGTTTTGGCTTTTGTTTCCTTTATCTGGATGACTCAGGAATTATTTAAAGACAGGTACATTACTCTTCTCTCTGCACTAATTGCACTCTTCTTTCCATCAAGAGTTATACTAAGCTCTGTCCCTCTTTCAGAATCATTTTTTTTCTTTTTTATTTTTACAGGAATTGCCTTTTTTACCAGATGGCTGAATTCAAAAAAAAATTATCTTTTATTTCTCTCCGCCTTAGCATTTGCTTTTTCTTCTTCTGTAAGATACGAAGGCTGGCTTTTCTCAGCATCTATTATATTGGTATTAATATTTTTTAAGCGGCTAAACACTGATGAAGTAAAACCAAGAACAATTTTAATTATCTGCCTGATAGGTTTAATATTTCCTGTTTACTGGTTCATATCCCAGGCTAATGTTGCAGGTAATCCTTTTCATTTTTTTTATGATGTTAATAAAAATTATGAACGTGCATTAGGAACATCATTCTTCTCCATCCTGAAGCATAATTATTTAACAAGATTCATCCATCATAATCTTATTTATCTTTGTTTCCCTTCGCTTCATTTTATCTTTTTTTAAGGAACAGCACAACCAGGAAATGGATGAGCTTAATTTTAATTCCTTTCATTCTGCTTGTTTTGATTTCTTTAACAGGAAGAGGAATACCAACCCACAATGTTTGGCGTATCCCCGAGCTCTGGAATATTCTTTTGATACCTTTTACAGCATACTTTATAAAGAACCTCGATTCATTTGAAATTAAATATTTAAAAAATTTAAGAAAGAGTGCAGTTCCTTCAATAATTATTGTTGTGTTGATTTAATATTCCTTTCATATATTCAGGTATGTGAACGATGACTATCATTTCACAAAAGAAGAGCTGAAGATAGGAAGGTATGTTGAGCAAAATTTAATTGAATCTGATCCTGCCAGTAAAATATTAATTGAAGTTCCCGACTGGTCTTATCTTCATATTATTGCAGCATCAAACCATCCGGAAAATTTTATTAAAAGTTTAGAAGGAAGTAATCCCAGGCTTGTAAGAAATCCAACTATTACTGATACCAGCAGCATAAATCTTGCTGAACTCACAGAAAACAACATCAGGTTTATTCTTGTAAAAAGTTTGGAACTGAAAAATAAAATTCAGAATAATCCTTTCTTTAAAAGAATAAAAAATTTTAAGGAATGGTCTTTATATGAAATCAGATAGAATATCTGAACTTTTATATTTTCTTTGTAGGTTTGTTCAATTAGATGAAAGTTAATGATATTGCAGATGAATACCTGCAACAACTGCACTAATGTTTTTACAGGCACTTTCTGTACACAAGTAATAATAAGTTTTACTATTTATATTTCAGTGGTTTATATTTTTGCTATTTATTATGTGCTGATTTTTCTAAAATAATTTTCCATCATTCCGGAGGTTAAAACTTCCTTGCAGAACTTAATCTTTGCAATATCTCTTGTTGTACCTGTCTTTCTTATAGTTGCGCTTGGTTATTTTTTGAAAAAACTCGGAATGATAAATGAAAATTTTGTTACGGTTTCATCAAAAATAGTTTTTAATATTTCTCTTCCCGCATTAATTTTTTTTGAGATAGCTACAATTGATCTTGGCGAAGTTTTTAATGTTGGGCAGATATCCTTTATTTATATCGGTACATTAATTTCTTTTGGAATAGCCTGGTTAATTGCAGGGTCAGTTTCAGAATCAGGTAAAGATAAAGCATCTTTTATTCAAGGAAGTTTCAGAGGAAATTTTGCTATTGTTGGATTGGCAATCATCGCAAATTATTATGGAGCTGAAAATCTTGGAAAGGCTTCACTTGTTTTGGCTTTTACAATCCCGCTTTACAATATTCTTTCTGTTATTGCTTTAACCGTTCCATTTAGAAAAGAAAGAGAGCTTAATTTTAAAAGCACTTTATTTGAGATCGCAAAGAATCCTTTGATAATTGCAGTGCTTGCAGCTCTTCCATTTTCTTATTTAGGAATCAGAATTCCCGATGTAGTTCATTCAACAGGCAGTTATCTCTCAGCATTAACATTACCGTTGGCTCTTATTGGAATAGGCGGCTTTCTCAGTTTCAGAGACATTACAAAAAGTTCTTCGCTTACAATAATTTCAACTTCTTTAAAGCTTATTGTACTTCCTGCGCTTGCAACTTTTGCTGCATACTCATTAGATTTTAAAGGAATGGATCTCGGGATAATTTTTATTCTCTTTGCCTGTCCTACTGCAATTGCAAGCTTTATTATGGCCGAAGCTATGGGAGCTAACAGCAGACTCGCTGCCAATATACTTTTGTTAACTACACTTGCTTCAGTTGTAACAATGACGCTGGGCCTCTTTATTTTAAAAGAGAATGGTTTAATTTAAAACTGAATTTTTAGAAAATTAATAATTATAGTTCTTAGATATGAATGATTCACAGGAAAAGAATATTTCCGGACTGATAATAAAAATTGATCGGACTACTTGTATTGCTACAAAAAACTGTATAAAAGTTGCCCCTGATGTTTTTTATCTGGATGATGAAAACATTTGTTCGTTTGTAGAACCTGGTATTGATATAGAGAAGGAAAGAATAATAGAAGGCTGTTCAGTTTGCCCGGTTAATGCTCTTTATGTTTTTGATAAAGAAGGAAAGCAAATAGTTCCTTAATGAGAGTAATGTTTGAAATTAATTTTCTGAATATATTTATTCAATCAATTTTAGAAAAGTCTTAACATTCATTGCCTAATACACTTGCTCATTTAGGTGTTGCCGGTTTTGTAACACGCTCAGTTATAACCGCTGCAGATTTGAAGTGGATTTATGTTGGCAGCATTATTCCGGATTTGCCTTGGATTTTTCAACGCTTTAGCTGGATGTTTTTCCCAAACATTAATCTTTATGATCTCCGCCTTTATGTAATTGTTCAATCTACGCTTTTGTTTGGAATAATAATAAGCCTGGCTTTCGCATCTTTATCTAAAGAATATTTAAAAACATTTTTGATCTTTGCTCTTGGGTGCTTAATTCATCTTCTTCTTGATTCTCTTGAAATAAAATGGGCAAATGGCGTTCATCTCTTTGCACCTTTTAACTGGGAATTACTAAACTTCGATCTCTTTTGGAATGAAAGCATTCCAATTTACCTTATAACTTTATTTGGATTAGTTTATTTCCTGATTACACTTAAGAAAGGAATTACTACTCAGCTAAATTTGGAATTAAAAAAAATCAGAAGGTGGTTACTTTTTATTGCTGCAGCATTAATATATTTTCTTCTTCCTTCATTTATTCTAAATCAACCCTTTGAAGCAGATAACCATTTTGTAAAAACATTAGAAGAAGTAAAAAAGAGACCTGGAAAATATTTTGAGATTGACAGGCGATCTTACAAGTTTAAAAATGGTTCTGGTTTTATAAACACCTTTGCTAATGAAGATATTGAATTAAAAAATATTAACCTGACTCAATCAGAAACAATTTCTATAAAAGCAAGATTTATAAATGAGAAGACAGCAGTGGTGATTGATTATCATGTTTATTCCGTTTTGTTCCGGGATGGATCTACTTACATTGGGTTAGCAATGATTTTTATCGTCTGGATTTTTTCTTTTTATAAAAACGAAAAAGTTCAAGTGTAAGCCTGCACCGATGACTATCGGGGTTCAAGTTTAAGAAATCATAAGTTTAAAGTTTACTCTTGAACTTACACTTGAACTTGAACTCTAACTATATTCATCCCAGCTTTTTACCGGGAGATTTTGTTCATTATAATGTCTTAAAGATTTAAAAAATCTTTTAGCAAACTGCACATTTGTAAAAAGAGGAATGTTCAGGTCAATAGCTTTGCGTCGTATTAAATAATCATTATCCAGTTCAGCTTTCTCTGATGTTTTTGGAATGTTTATCACCATATCGATTTTCTCTTCAGCCATATAAGTGAGGATAGCTGGTTCCTTGTTCTCAAAAGACCTGTAAAGAATTTCTACATCAATTCCATTCTGCTTATAAAAATTAGCTGTCTTTTCTGTTCCATAAAATTTTATTCCAAGTTTTTTAAGGAAGTGTAATTCTTCAATCAGTTCAGCTTTGCTTTTTAACGTTCCTGTAGATAGCATAATTGCTTTCTTAGGAATCCGGTAGCCGGTTGACATAAGGCTTTTAAGAAAAGCTTCGTTAAAATCATCACCAAGACACGCAACTTCGCCGGTTGAAGACATCTCAACACCTGTAACAGGATCAGAGCCTTTTAATCTTGTAAATGAAAACTGCGAAGCTTTAACACCAACATAATCAACATCAAAAGAGGATTTGTGAATCTTAGGAACTTTTTCACCAAGCATTAGCCGTGTAGCAATCTCTATAAAATTTATTTTTAATGTTTTGGAAACGAAAGGAAAACTTCTCGACGCGCGAAGATTACATTCAATAACTTTTACATCATTATCTTTTGCAATAAACTGAATATTAAAAGGTCCTGTTATCTCCAATGCTTTTGCAATTTCTTTAGTTATGATTTTTACTCTTCTCATGGTCTCAAGATATGTTCTCTGCGGAGGCAAAACTATCGTCGCATCACCGGAATGAACTCCTGCATTCTCAACATGTTCAGCAATAGCATAACAAAAAAGTTCACCGTCGTTTGCAACTGCATCTACTTCAATCTCTTTTGCATCGGTAATAAATTTGCTTATTACAACCGGATGTTCTCTGTTAAGTTCAGTAGCTTTACGCAGATATTCTTCAAGCTCATCTTCTGTGAGAACAATGCTCATTGCTGCACCGCTCAGCACATAACTCGGTCTTATTAAAACCGGGTACTTAACTTTATCGGCAAATACTTTTGCTTCCTCAAGACTTGTAAGCTCTTCCCATTCAGGCTGATCTACTCCGATACTGTCAAGTATTTTTGAAAACTTATGCCTGCTTTCTGCATTATCAATCTGGATGGGGCTTGTTCCGAGAATTCTTACTCCATAGTTATGCAGTTTTAATGCAAGATTATTTGGAGTTTGTCCACCCATTGAAATAATTATTCCTTCAGGATTTTCCAACTCATAAATATCAAGAACTCTTTCTAATGTTAGCTGTTCAAAATAAAGTTTGTCGCAGATGTCATAATCAGTGCTTACAGTTTCCGGATTGCAGTTTATCATTATTGATTTGTAATTTGCTTTATTAACTGCCATAACAGCATTAACACAGCACCAGTCAAACTCAACAGAGGAGCCAATACGATAGGGACCGCCTCCCAATACAACTATCTGATTTTTCTCTCCAAACCCAATATCATTTTCTTCCCCATGATATGTGAGATAAAGATAATTTGTTTGTGCCGGGAATTCTGCAGCAAGAGTATCAATCTGTTTAACTACAGGAAAAACATTAAGTTTTTTTCTAAGATTTCTTACAGACATTTCATCTGAACCGGTAAGCATAGCAATCTGTAAATCTGAAAAACCATTCTGCTTTGCTTCTTTCATCATATCTTCTTTAATTTCTTCAGGTTTGAATTCTCTTAATCTTTTTTCTGTTTCAATGATATTCTTCATTTTGAAGAGAAACCATTTAGTAATTTTTGTCAGTTCAAAAATTTTATCAATTGAGTATCCACACTGAAGAGCCTGAGCAATGACAAATATTCTTTTGTCTGTAGGTTCAGATAATTCTTTTTCGAGATTATTGAATTCAATATCATTGCAAACAAAACCCGTCATTCCAACATCGAGCATTCGTATCGCTTTTTGCAGAACCTCTTCAAAACTTCTTCCAAGAGACATTACTTCACCTACAGATTTCATCTCTGAGCCAAGCTGTGTACTTACCTGCCGGAACTTCTGGAGATCCCACCTTGGAAATTTTAAAGCAACATAATCGAGTGCTGGTTCAAAGCAAGCAGAAGTTTCTTTGGTGATTATATTCTGAACTTCATTCAACGCATAACCCAGAGCAAGTTTTGTAGCAATGAATGCAAGCGGATAACCTGTAGCTTTTGATGCAAGGGCTGAACTTCTGCTTAAACGTGCATTAACTTCAATAATTCTGTAATCATCTGAATTCGGGTCGAGAGCATATTGAATATTACATTCTCCTATTACTCCAAGATGGCGGATTAATTTTATTCCTATTGAACGAAGCTTGAAATTTTCTTTTGCGGAAAGAGTTTGTACAGGAACAATAACAACACTATCACCTGTATGAATTCCCATAGGATCAATATTTTCCATTGAACAGATTGTTATGCAATTGTTGTGGTTGTCTCTTACAATTTCATATTCTACTTCTTTCCAGCCATATAAAGATTCTTCAATCAAAATTTGTTTTGTAAAAGAAAAAGCTCTTTTTGCTTTGTCAATAAGCTCTTCTTCGTTATTAACAATTCCGGAACCTAAACCACCAAGTGCATAAGCAATTCTTACCATAACCGGATAACCAATTTCTTCTGCAGCATTGATGGCTTCATTTACATTTGCTGCTGTTTTACTAAATGCAACTTTAAGTCCTATTTCAGAACATTTGTTTGCAAATCTTAACCTGTCTTCTGTATCCTGAATTGCTTCAATGGTAGTTCCAAGCACACGAACATTATATTTATCGAGAACACCATTCTCATATAACTCAACACCTACATTTAATGCAGTTTGTCCTCCAAACTGAAGAAGAATGCTGTCAGGCTGTTCTTTCTTAATTACCTTTTCAACAAAATTTGCTCTGATGGGAATGAAGTAAACTTTATCTGCAAAATTCTCCGAGGTTTGTATTGTTGCAATATTCGGGTTTATCAAAACTGAAGTAATTCCATCCTCTTTCAAAGCCTTTATTGCCTGGCTTCCTGAGTAATCAAATTCTCCTGCCTGCCCGATTTGTAAAGCTCCCGAACCAAGGATTAAAACTTTTTTTGGTTTAACTGTTTTGAACACTCAATTAAACCGACGGTATCTGTTCAAAGTTAAGTTGATTTATGTTAATTCTGGATTTTGCATGTTCAATAGTTAAGCTTACAAGATTCCCATTTTCATCAAGTTCTAAAAGAGTATTTTCATCAATGTCCTTAGTCTGGTTTATTTCTTTATCTGAGAAAATAAGAAGCAGTGTATCGGTGTCTACAAAATACTTAATATTCATAGTTCACTCCTTAAAGTTTCTATCAAAAAATGCATTATGAATTGTTTCGCCATCTTCTAATAAAACAACTCTTAAATACTTATTCACCTCTTTAATTTTACTCCATAATTTAATTCTTCCATCATTTTGTATTTCCTTTTTTATTGGGTTTTGTACCACGTATTGTATCCAATCTAGTTTTATATCTCTTCGATCTATTCTTGATTTTGTATATAAAAAATAATTTGTAAACTTTAATTCCAATATGATACTTTAAAATAAATTATACTTAATATTAATTTACGACTAATTCTCTAACGGCAAAGCAGTATAGATTAAAGTCTGTTGAATATCCTCCTCTTCAAGGTAAGGATATAATTTAAGTATTTCCTGTGGAGAATGACCTGCTGCAACAAGGCCAACAATTGTGCCTACAGTAACTCTCAATCCGCGAATACAAGGTTTCCCACCCATTATTTCAGGGTTGAACGTAATTCTATCCAGCTTATTCATAAGACTAACCTTCGTTATTAAAATGTTTCTTGAAATTTAACTAAAACTTAAGTTAAAGTATCATTACATTCTCTGTCATCCCAATGCTCTGATAAAAATATCGAAAATAAATTCTGTATCATCCGGACCAGGAGAAGCCTCGGGATGAAACTGTGCTGCAAAAAAAGGTTTGGAGATATGAAATAAACCTTCATTTGTGCCGTCATTATCATTTATAAACCACTGCCGCCAGTCTTCCGGTAAAGTATTAGCATTAACTGCATAACCGTGATTCTGCGAAGTTATATAGCATCGCTTTGATCCCATTTCATTACAGGGTTGATTATGACCGCGGTGTCCATATTTCAGTTTATATGTATCTGCACCGGAAGCAAGAGCAAGAATCTGCGAGCCAAGACAAATACCAAGTATCGGAATATTCTTTCCCATTGCAAGTCTGGTATTTTCAATAGTTTTCTTATTCATTTTAGGATCACCGGGACCATTTGAAAGAAGAATTCCATTGCAGTCTTCATTAGCAAAATCATAATCGTAAGGAACTCTTTTAACAGAAATCTTTCTTCCAAGGAAAGCCTGGATGATATTGTTCTTTGTTCCGCAATCAACGAGTATAACTTTTTTATCTCCACTATTATATAAGTTAGGTTCTTTAATACAAACCTCAGCAACAAGATCAGTTGCATTCGGGTCTTCAAAATCATCCGCCGTGGCGGATTCATTGTCATCAATAATAATTTTACCCAGCATTGTTCCTTTATCTCGCAGCTTTCTTGTAAGCATCCTTGTATCAATTCCGCTGATAGCTGGAATTTTATTTTCTTTCAGCCATTCGCCCAAAGATTTTTTAGCACTCCAGTGAGAATATTCTTCTGAATAATCTGAAACTATTAAAGCTCTTATATGAATTGCTTCTGATTCAAAATTCTTATACATCCCATTCATTCTTTCATTATCAGGAATGCCGTAGTTGCCAATAAGCGGATAAGTGAATACAAGAATTTGTCCCCTGTATGAGGGATCAGTCAGAGTTTCAGGATAGCCAACCATTCCTGTATTAAAAACAACTTCTCCATTTGTATTTCCTTCATAAGCAAAACTATGCCCTTTGAATATAGTTCCATCTTCAAGTATAAGTCTTGCAGTTTTTTTCTTTTCCAAGGTCTTCTTTCTTCTTTAAATATTCATATAGGCAAAAAAATAGCCACTCAAGAGCGGCTACTCATTAAAAAATTTATTTAAAGTGATCTTTATTAAAAACTTTTTTCTTCTTTATCAATCTCTTTCCGTTTTGAGGTTTAAATATAAAGGAATGAAATTACAGATTCAATTTAAGAATTATAAAATTGTTAAAAGTTAGTAACTGACTTTAATTTGATGCTGGAAAAAATTATATATCGGCAGTGGAAATTTTTGCATTAGTAATTTTAATTAAATAATTGGAATTTTTTTACAACCAAAATCCTCTAAAATCCTGCGTTTTGAAAGTTCTACCATTTTTATTTTCCACGAAATAATTAGTTAACAGCTATATGAAACAAAACAAAGTGCCAAAATCTTTTATTCTTGATACAAATGTGATTTTGCATGATGCCTCTTCAATCCACCAGTTCCAGGAAAATGATGTTGTTATTCCTCTTACGGTTATTGAAGAACTTGATCATTTTAAAAGAGGCAGCCAGGTAATAAATCTTAATGCACGGGAGTTTGCAAGAACCCTTGACTCGATTACAGGTACTGCAATTTTTAACGGGGGAGTTTCTCTGGGCAAAGGTAAAGGGAAAGTAAGAGTTGCAATAGCTCGTGGTTTGTCTCCCGAAATAAAAGATATTTTCAGGGAAGATTCTGCAGATAACAGGATACTTTCTGTTGCACTTGAGTGGAATAAGAAGAACCGAAGCAAAACCAAAGTTATTCTCGTAACCAAGGATGTTAATTTAAGGATGAAGGCAAAAGCTCTTGGTATTCTTGCTGAAGATTATACAACGGATAGAGTAGGAAGCGTTGAAGAACTTTATGGCGGTAAAGAAATTTTAGAAAACTTTGATGATGACCTTCTGCTTAAACTTTTCCAGCCACCTTTTGAAATTCCTGCAAAACCTGTTTTAAAGAAATTAGTAAGTGAGCCGATTCCCAATAAATTTTATATCCTGCGAAATTCCAGCAGATCAGTTCTTGCATATCTTGATAAAGAAATGGAAGTTATAAGAAAGGTTGATAAAGAACCTATATATGGAATTAAACCAAGAAATGCTGAACAGACATTTGCTGTTAGTGCTCTTTCAAACAACGATGTTCCGCTTGTTTCTTTAACAGGAAAAGCAGGTACAGGAAAAACTCTTCTTGCACTTGCAAGTGCTTTACATGTTAGAAAAAATTACAGGCAGATTTTTATTGCACGTCCTATTGTTCCTTTAAGCAATAAGGATATTGGATTTTTACCTGGCGATGTTCAAAGTAAAATTGAACCTTATATGCAGCCGTTGTGGGATAATATAAGAGTAATACAAGATCAGTTTTCTGAAAGCGATAAGCAGCACCAGCTTATTAATAATATGATTAAAGATGAGAAGCTTGTTATTGAACCTTTATCATATATCAGGGGAAGAAGCCTTCAAAGAATTTTCTTTATTGTTGATGAAGCGCAAAACCTGACGCCACATGAAATTAAAACAATTATTACAAGAGTTGGTGAAGGAGCTAAAATTGTCTTTACCGGAGATATCTACCAGATTGATCATCCTTACCTTGATTCGCAATCAAACGGACTTTCATATCTTATTGATCATTTTAAGGGACAAAAACTATATGCACATATAAATCTTTTGAAAGGTGAAAGATCTGAACTTGCTGAATTGGCAAGTAATCTTCTTTAACCTCACCTAATTCGCCGCGGCGAACTTTCCTTATAAAGGAGAGGACTTTTAAACCTCCCTCTCCTTGATAAGGAGAGGGACTGAGGGTGAGGTTGCATAACTTGAGTAAATATTATAATTAAGGAAAGAGTATGAAAAAAATAATAATATCATCAGTAATTATTCTTGTTTCATTATTCCTCTCAGGTTGTATTGAAATTCAGACAAAAGTTAATGTAAATAAAGATGGCTCAGGTACTGTTGAAGAAACAGTGCTGATGAGCAATGAAATGGTACAAATGGTTAACGAGTTTATAACCGGCTTTGCTTCAGATACTACTCAACCGGAAGAATTTAAATTATATAAAGAAGAAGATTTAAAGAAGAGAGAAACAGAACTTGGAGAGGGAGTAAAGTTTGTCACCGGTTCTGAAATTAAAACAGAAAGCAAGGAAGGTTATAAAGTTCTTTACAGCTTTGCCGATCTCAACAAATTAAAAATTGACCAAAGCCCCGACAGCCGGATTCCAGATGATGTTAGTGGAGATACAGTAATGGATAAAAATTATTTTACATTCAGTTTTAATAAAGGAAATACTTCTGAGGTTAAAATTAATATGCCTCTGACCCCAAAAGATGAAGAAGAGAATGAGATTGAAACAGAAGTAGAGGCAGTAGAAGACAGCGCTAAGGAAGGTGATTTATCCGAGATGAAGTTCTTTCTAAAAGATCTGAGTATATCTATGGTTGTTAATGTAAATGGAGAAATTGTAGAGACAAATGCAGATCACTACCAGGGTTCTGAAGTTACTCTTTTTAATCTCAACTTTGGTGAATTATTAGATAATGCTCAAAAACTCGAGGAGCTAACGAAGATTAATTACAATAATCTTAAAGAATTAAAAGAAGTTATGAAAGATATTCCCGGAATTAAAATTGAAACTAATGACCCGGTTGTAATAAAATTTCGGTGATAAAATTATTATTATCAGGATAGTAAAAATTATCAAAGCTTAGGTGAACAGGTTTTTGAAATGATGAACACGCAGACATTTGAATACCCGGTATTTTTCCGTCTGCTTTACCGCTATGGGAATATACCGGTTACAATTCTTTTATCAGTTTATCTTATTCCTTCTGTAATTAATTTTGATAAGGACTTGATTTATCTTTTACCTGTAATTGTAATTCTTATCTTAATTTATTTTATAAACAAGCGGTATCTTTTTTTATACAAAGTTGTTCCGTATAAAATAACTGCCGATGAAGAAAAGCTAACTTGTGGAAAATTTTTTTTAAGCGATAAAGAAACAATAATTTACTACACTGATATTGATAACCTTTCAGGTGGAGCCTTCAGCGGTAAGCTGAAAGGATTGATGAAAGTGTTGGATGGTAAAAGCAAAATCGGCATTGGTTTTTTTGATAAGATAAAGGATGTAAAAAGTTTGCAGACTATAATTCTCAGCAAAGTGAATAGTGAGGTTTATAACAGGGTTGTAGAGAGTGAACGATTTTATAACTCCCAATGACTTACACCCAACTTTTATCTTTCTTTATTGTTGTAGTAGTTAATAATTGAGCTTTATAAAATATTAAATGAAAATAGCAGTATTACTTTCAGGTGGAGTAGACAGCTCTGTTGCCTTAAGATTACTTAAAGAAGAAGGGCATGATCTTACAGCATTCTATTTAAAAATCTGGCTGCAGGATGAGTATTCATTTTTGGGTGAATGCCCCTGGGAAGAGGATTTAAAATATGCAAGAGAGGTCTGCGAACAAGCTGGCATTCCTCTGGAAGTAATTTCACTTCAGACAGAATATTGGGATTCGGTGGTTTCTTACACGATAGATGAAATTAAAGAAGGACGAACTCCCAACCCGGATATTTTTTGCAACAGTCTTATTAAGTTTGGGAAATTTTATGATCGCATAGACAGTTCTTTTGAAAAAGTTGCAAGCGGACATTATGCAAAAGTTGAAAAAAATAATGTAAAGTATCAGTTAAAAAAATCTCCGGATCCGGTTAAAGATCAGACTTATTTTCTTGCATATCTTACCCAGCAGCAGCTTTCACGAGCATATTTCCCAATAGGTAATTATAAAAAAGAAGAGATAAGAAAACTTGCTTTGCAATTTGATCTTCCAAATAAAGAAAGAAAAGATAGCCAGGGAATTTGTTTTCTTGGCCAAATTAAGTTTAATGATTTTATCAAGCATCACCTTGGTGAAAAGAAGGGCGGAATAATTAATATTGATAGCGGGAATAAAATGGGAGAGCATAATGGTTACTATTACTTTACAATAGGTCAGCGTTCAGGTTTGGGACTTTCAGGTGGCCCCTGGTATGTTGTTAAAAAAGATATAAAGAATAATAAGATCTATATCTCACGTGAAAATCTTGAAAAGAAAGAGAAGAAGGAATTTGAAGTTGGAAAGTTTAACTGGATTTCCAGGAATAAGCCTGATAAAGAAAATTTCCAGGTTAAGATAAGACACGGCGCTAAATTCTTTAATTGCTGTTTAAAATTAAATTCAGATGAAGGTCATGTAATTTTAGAAGGTTCAGATAAAGGAATTGCACCCGGTCAATTTGCAGTTTTTTATGATGATAAAATATGTTTAGGTGGGGGAGTAATTCTTTAGTTACCCATAAAAAGATTTTGATTGAATGGATGAATGATTGTCATACTTCCATTTTCCATTTTCCATCTTCCATCAAACATTTTCCATCTTCCATCACTTCCAACCCATTCTTTCTCTGAGAGAAGTTATATGGGAAACATGATGATTGCCATGCCATGCGTATTGTGCAACAGCGTAATCAATAGAAATTAATCCCCAATCCGGATGTTTAAACTTCCTATTAAAATCTTTTTCATCAAGAGAGTTTAGAAGGATGGCCCATCTTTTATGCAAAGCCTCAAGTAAATTAAGTGAAACTTCAATAGGTGTTTGATAATAATCCTGAAGATTTGACCATTCTTTTTCCTCGTAAGTTTTTATAGTTGGCTCTTTTTCAGTCAGTGCAAGTTTAATTCTTACATAAGCGTTCATATGACTATCCGGAATATGGTGAGCAACCTGCCTTACAGTCCATCCATCATGCCTGTAAGGCGTATCAAGCTGTTCATCGTTCAATCCACCTACAGCTTTTCTCAATTTCCCGGGTAATAATTCAATTTCCTTTACAAATGTTTTCCTGGATTCTGATGTTAAATTTTCTTTAAACTCAAATTTTCCAATCGGGTATTGAAGTTTAATTAAATCTTCCTGGTCTGCCATAATCAATCCTTTATTTTAATTTGAAATTTTTCTTCAGGTGTATACTTTCCATGTACTATCGAGACTGTTTAAAAATTCTAAATATGCCGGTAGTCGCAACCTTCAGGTTGCGAAATAAAACTGTTATCGCCCCGCCTATAGCGGGGCGGCTACCATCATCATCAATATTTTTATTTTCACACAGTCTCTATCACTTGTGGAATTGAAGCAGAATAAATATAAATATTTTCTGAAGGGAATTAAATGTTAAAAATTATTTTGTAAGGAATGGAAATTATTTAGACTCTGGTTTGAATACTCTGATATGGCATTATCAATTGTAATTTTTAGTTTTTCTTCATCAAAGGGCTTTGACAGAAATGCTGAGGCAGTTGTTTTTTTTGCTCTCTTTTTAATTTCTTCGTTACCGAATGATGTCAAATAAATAATAGGCACTCTTCGTTTGAAAGAGATAATACGTGCGGTATCAATTCCATCCAGCTCATTCTTTAATCTTATGTCCATTAAGATAACATCGGGTTTATAGTTTTCTGCTTTTTCAATAGCTTCTACACCAGAAGAAGCCTGTGCTGTAACATCATATCCCAACTTTTCGAGAGTTTTCTTTAAATCGAATGAAACAATTTCTTCATCTTCAACAATCATTATTTTTGGTTTTTCATTCATAAGTAATTTTAATTTTTGGTTAAAAGAAAATAACCATAACATTAAAATTAATTGTGCCATAGTGCACAATATTTAATCCACATCGAGCATTTTTTATGCTTTAATTCCAGTACTAAGAGGGATTTTAAAACTATTCTTCTCATTATAAAATAGAAAATAGATGCCGATAATAATTCCGAAAGCAGCAGTTATATAAAAAAATATTACTCCCGTTTTTATGTCACCAATAATTACGATAAACCTTGTTATCGCAGAAATTTCAAAGAGCAAAAGAATAAAATGGAAAAGATTTAATTTTTCGTGTTGAGCAATATATTGAATAGTTTTCCTGAGAATTATGAAGAAAATTAAAACGTGTTCAATAATCAATAAAGGAGTTATAATCTCTGTTGAAATTAAAAAGGGCAGTACAATTGAAACAGCTAAAATACCTAAAAGAAAAAAAATATAATGAGGGATCTTTTTAAAGTCGTAGAGAAAAATTATTAAAAAAATTCCCTGCCCAAGGTAAATTTTAGCAGGATGAATTAATAAAATATCATCAAGTAATAATAATCCAGATGTTATAGCATATATTAGAAAAAAGAAAAAATAATTTGTTTTAACTTGTCTGAACGGTATTAATAGCCAAATAATACAACTAGTGAGGTTTACTAAATATGGAATAACCATAAGATTTATTGTTGCCCACAATATGGTGGGCACCAAGCAGAAATTTCTAAAGTATATTGTCCATTGGTAAGAGAATAAACCTCACTTCTTTTTTCAACGGCGGTTTTAGTTTTTTTCCCGGTTTCAATTAACTCATTCACTTTACTTTTGCTGTAAACTGCAAATACTTCTGCAGAATCCACGCTACCTCCCGGGGGATAAAGAACCACTCTCCCGTCACCAAGTATATACAATGCATTTCCTATTATCTTAAACATTAAATATTTGCTGGTTTGACTAAAAAGTGCTGTAAGCTGGGATGAACTTATTTCAACAGAAGATAAAACAGACCCATAACTGCTGTCCGCTTCTGCACTTGTAAATATTGTACCGATTGGTTGGTCAGGCATTTTAATGTTCCTTTCTTAAATTGTTTATAAATGTTAGGACTATTCTGATTTTACTGCCGTGCTAAAATTTATTGCGTATTTAATTAATTCCGGGAAAGATTTAAGATTCAGCTTTTGCATCAAATGAGTTCTGTGTGTATCAACTGTTCTTTTACTTACATATAATTTTTCTGCAATTTCATTGCTGGTAAGTCCTTCAGCAATAAAATTAAGAATTTGTTTCTCTCTTGGGGTAAGATCATCGTCTTTAGTTTCCGGGTACAAAACTTTTTTATTATACCTTTCTAAAATCTCATTTAATTTTTCTTCTGTTACATTTATCCCAAAATACTTTTCATTTTCGCTGACAGTTCTAATAGCAAAAAGAAGTTCTCCCTTTAATACCTTTTTACTGATTAGTCCCATCCCTCCTGCATTGTAACAGTAATAAATATATTCATCACCTTCGTGCATTGAAAGAAATAAAAACTTAACAGATTTATCTTCCTCCATTAATTTTTTTAATGCATCGATTCCATTCATATCCGGCATAGAGATATCAGCAAGTACAATATCCGGTTTAAGCTGCAAATATTTTTTAATAAGCTCTTCTCCTGATTCAGCTTCACCAACAACAAAAATATCTTTTTCATCATTTATAAGATTTATAACTCCACTTCTGAACAGGTTATGGTCATCAGCGACAAGTATTCTGATTCTTTTACTATCCATTTTTTGGTATTTCAATTATAGTTATTGTCCCGCTGTCTGGGGAAGAATCTATTTTTAACTGTCCGTTGTAAGTTTTTATTCGTTCCTGCATATTTAAAAGACCAAACCCTGAAGAATATTTTTTACTACTTATATTATTTAGATCAAAGCCAATTCCATCATCAGAAATTAATAACCTGACTGAATCTTCATTATATATTAATTGAATATTAAACTCTTTTGCCATTGAATGCTTAACTATATTGCTCAAGGTTTCCTGGGTTAATCTATATAAAGTTAGTTCAAACTTTTTGTCTAGCCTTTCTTCAAACCCGGAAATATCCACTGAACCGTAAATTCCTGTTTCCTCTGAAATCTTTTTGACAAGTATTTTTAGTGCTACTCCAATTCCCATCTCCTCAAGTATTTTAGGCTTTAAATTATAAATAATTTCTTTTAGTTCATTTATTGAAATTTCGATGGAGCTTAAAAGAGTATCGCGATCTTTAGGAGTATTTGCTGAACCATTATTTTGCAATTTCATCCTGATCAGGTGTAGGTTCTGACCAATACTGTCATGCAGTTCACGCGAGATCCTTTGTCTTTCATCTTCCAAAGTATCACGGAGATGCACGGATAGTTCTCTTAGCTGTCTTCTGGATAATTGCAATTCCTCCTCAAACATTTTCCTTTCGGTCAAATCGTCAAAATATATTTGGGCAATGTTAAGATAGGATATTCCTCTTAAATGAATTGAATAAAATTTATTATTTATAGTTTCATTAAATACAATTGATTGATCTTTTTTAATGCATTCGCTGATAGAAAAATTTATTGAAGCTAAAATATCATGAATATTTTTTCCTTCGATAGGGATATTTTTTCCTAATACTTTTGCAGCATCATTGGTATGAATAATTGTTCCTTTCTCATCAACTCTTACGAGAGGGTTAGGATCAAGCTCGGCAAACAAAGCCATAAGCTTTATGTTTTTAAGCTCAAGCTCTTTCTTTTCTATTAAATGTTTTTTCCTTAGTGGAGAGATAATGTATTTATATACAAAAATTATTAATAAGAAGAGAGCCAAAGTAAGAAAGAGAGAAAAATAAACGGGATTTTCAAGATCAAAAAGTAATTTTATATATTCCTGGAATTCATCAGGCATAAAATATTTTTCATTCCTGCCTCGAGTCAGGAAAGAAACATCTTAAAACTCAAGGCATTTACATATTTCTTTTTCTTCCCGGGAAACTTTGCTACCTTATTTGCAAATTCAATTGCGCCAGCAATTTTCTCCTCAGAAAGTTCGGGGAAAATACTTTTAATCTTTTTCAAAAAATAGTATTTATCCTGGTATTCTTCAATAGGAAACGGTTCAAAATCCGTTACCTCAATTAATCTTTTCCTGGCAAATGCTATGTTCATAATTAACCTCCATAATTTTTAACATTAAAGTATAAACATCAGACAAATAAAAAATCAGTATAAGTACTGAATTCTTGAATTAAAAAATACGTATAAGTACGTATTGCTTTTTATAAAATTTTAAAATATGCTCAAATAATTAAAATTTGAAAGGAAAATTTTTAGTAATTGTACTGATTCATCTATCAAGTTGAACTAATATTTTTACCAGTGTATTTAAAACTTATATCGGGGTTAATATTATGCGGAGATTTGGGGGATCTCCGCATAATTTATTTTAGAAGGGTCATCTTCTTAATGCTTCTGGTTAAACCACTTTCAAATTCATATAAATATATACCACTGCTTAATCCGCCGTTGGCGGATGAACCATCAAACTCAACTTCATAATATCCTTCATCTTTTATTTCATCAACTAAAACTTTTATAAGATTTCCCAATACATCATAAATCTTTATAGAAACATTTGTCTTTTCAGGAACCTGGTAACGGATGAATGTAGTTGGATTAAACGGATTTGGATAATTCTGATATAAAGCAAATTCTGTTGGTGTATAATTATCTTTATAAGTTTTTATAAAATCCAGCTTTCCTATTAATAAACTGAATTGATTATTCTGATGATTGCCGGATAGTTCAATTTCATTTTGAATTTTAAGGTTATAGAATTTCTTTAACCGCTCATCAATGAGGTAAACTTCATATTCAGCAAATTTTTCAATTCCATTTATAATAAGATTAGCATTTTTATTTGTTGCATTTTTTAACTGCAACTCAAATGATTGTCCTTCCCCAATCTCAGGTCTGTGCTCAATAAATAACTGTTTATATGATGTTGAAAAATGGTTGTTCACTAAACGAATTCCCAGTTCTTCAAAATTTCCTGGAGGCGCAAAGTAATCCATTTCATCATAATCATTGCTTGCAGTTTTATCAAAACCAATCATAACTTCCGAAGAAAATTCTGCTGAACTCAATTTCAATTTTAAACTCTCTTCAGAAAGAAAATAAGGCTGTTCATTTATTTTTGGCAAACTTGATGTGAAGGGATAGGGAATTGATAATGATCCGCGCCCATCAGGATTCATAAAATAATATCCTTCATAAGGAGCCATTGTTGTTGCACCGCCCGTAGGAAAGCTTCCATTAAAATTATGGAAAGTGGCATTTGCTGCCAAACCATTAGCAGTTCTGATATCAGCCACACTCACTGATTTTTCAAAGGGATTTGAAATAATATTCCATCCCGTATGAAGATTAATTGAAACTGTATTATCTGCTAGTAAAGCAACTGTATTTACCTGCCTGGATACATTAATCGGATTCCTGCTTAATGCCCAGAAGCCTTTACCCGGAGTAAAATTAAAAAGAGGCTGTCCATTAAATTCTGTCAGATTAATAGGTTCAGAACCGTCATCGTAAAATACATTCCAATCTTTTTTATGGGTACCAGTAATGAATGTAGTAACAGGTAAATTATTATTGCCGGGCAATCCAATTAATCTGTAGCTGGTGTTTTTTGTGGGATCGTCAAATGTATAAGATTTGCTTAATTGAATAGTAGAGGGATAAGTTGTTCCTGAGGTGGAATATAATCTGAATAAATCCAAGCCTATATAATCAGAAGAACTACCCTCTGGGCCTCCATTAAATATATAATAATTAATTGCAAATCTTATTGTACTTGTTATAGTAAAAGTTATATAAAAACCACTCCATCCTGATGTATCAACTTCAAATCTGTCACCAACTTGAGAAAAGTCAGATATATTTTGCCCTCCTAAGGATACAAGCATATAAATGGAATCAGGGAATTGTGAACCCTGCGGTGATCTTGCGTAGAAGGATAATGAATCTCCTGGACTAACATTTAGTTGAGGTGATATTAACCAATGATCAATCACGCCATTGGCATTCGCTCCATCAAAATTTGAAGCAACATAACCGGAATCGTGCCCTTCAAAAGAAGTAAAGGTTAAACCATTTGGTTGAAACCATGTTGGAGTAGTTCCACCGCCATCATTATCAATTATAACCCAGCCTCTTGCCTGAAGCCCGGCAATGGAATTGTTCCCATTCATATTATCTTCCCATTTTATACTTTGGGCAAAACTAAATGAAGATAATATATAGAATAAACAGAGTAATTTTATTTTCATTGATAATTATTCTCCAAAAGCTTGTTTTAATTTTTACTCATCTCTCTTAACAAAAATGAACATACCACCTTCATCATTTGTATCTTTTACTGCCTGTAATATCGGTGTCTGATCTGAGTTATTTGTAACTGCAACTTTAAAATCATTAAAAAGCTGACTGACATCCATATATTTATTTTGATTTTCCTTTAAAGCTTTAAGCAGGTAATAAGTAAATATTGAATGATTATTTTTTCCTGCATCCATAACTTCTTCAATACCACCTGAAGTTATTGCAAGCCTGGAAGGTTTGCGATAAACTTCTTTATAATATCTGGACATATCACTTGGATCAAAAGGTATTTTCTCTGTTTCACCACCTCTGAAAATATCTCCGGCAAAACAGGCATCGGTAATTAACAAAGTATGCTTTGATGGAATTCCACCAAGAAAAGTTTTCACATCATTATTGGAGATATAATCTGCAATTGAATTTGTCTTTGCATCATAAGGAACCCAATATCCCTTGTTGAGAGATTTGTAGAACTGGCCATGACCAGCATAAAAAATCAATAAGTTGTCATCAGGTGAAATATTACTTGTAAGCCATTCAAATTTATCAATAATATTTCTTCTTGTAGCTTCTTCATTAATTAAAATATGAACTTCATCAAAATGATATTCACTTTTAAGTATGTCGGCAACCTCAGTAGCATCGTTAACGGCAGTTTTTAACGGGCGCCAATATCCTTCATAAGTATTTATTCCTATTACAAGCGCAACATATCTGCCGACTTTTATTATGTCTTCAAGCTTTCTTAAAATTGTGAAAGTATCTGTTCTTGTATTAAAGTAGCTGTCAATTGCCTGAACCACAATCGGATTATCTCCCATCTTAAGGTAGAGTTCAACTGAGAATTCACCATTATCGGAAACTGAAGCTCTCTGGTTATTTACTTTCACCTCAAGTATTCCACTCGGGTCAAGTGCATATCCTTTAACAACAGCAACTTCACTTTTCCGTATTACCTTAATGCCGCGTGTAACGGAGGGCTCAACAATTGTTACGGTTGGTGCGAAAGAATCTACTTTATTATTAATCCTGAAAACTGCTTCACCTTTTAACCCTGCAGAGTTTACGGCTTCTACCTTTATATTATTTAACCCATCCGATAAGGAGATAGTTGCAAAAAAGTTGTTGTCATTAAGCAGAGTTGCTTTTGTATTATTGATCATTACCGAAACAACCTGAGAATTATCAACGACTCTTCCGCGTACCATAGTGCTTGATCGACTTAGTTCAGCGTCCATCAGGTTATTCAATTGTGGTTCAGTAATTATTATCTGCGGAGTTGAACTTATATTTTGATTTTCAGTTGGCTTCTCAACTTGCTTTTTAGGAAGCAATCTTCCTGATGGTGTTGAACCTGTTACCTGTGCTGCAGCTGGTAACGCAATCAAAAACGCAAGGATGGTTATAAATATTTTCATTTTTATACCTTTAAATTTTATTAAGGTCTTCCGGGAGGTCCCGGCAAGTTTGCTGTTTCTCCGGTAGTTTCGTCTTTACTTAAAATAAAATAAGCTGCTGCTCCTCCGGCTACTGCTGCCCCACCAAGAACATAAAGCCATGGAAAACCACCACCTTCTTTAATTTCTGCCGCAGTAACTTCAAAGTAAAAATCTTCTCCTTCCAACTGAGCTTCTTCTTCAGGTTTGATATTCCAAATAATTGTTTTTTTTGAACCTGCAAATTTTCCTTTGCCTACATCACCGGACATATCTTCAGGAACTAATTCAAACGAAGGATTGTCTGATCTTTTTAAAACTACATTAACATCATACTCTTTTTCAGGATCCCCTTGAACAGTGTAATAGATTAATACTTTTCCTTCAACTGCTTCAAAAGTTGCACTTACCTTTTCCTGCGGGAATATGAATCCGTTTATAAGCAGAATAAAAATTAAGCTAAGATTTGTTTTATACATTTTATCTCCGTTAAAAACCTTATTAACCACTTTATATATGCGTAAAAATTAACTTTTAAGGTTCAATTTGTATGATTTATTTCCACTAAAACAGGAACAACTGATTTTTCCTGGCTTTTTGCTTTGAAGCTTATCTTGCCTTCATAACTATAATTTATATTTTCTTTCCCGATTCTTTTATCTTCAAGCACGTGGTTTAATCTTTCCCAGAAGCTTCCTTCACTCTTTTCAATCTCATTCATTATTCCATCTATATCCAAACTTTCTTTTGAATAAAGAAAACAGAAAAAAGATGTTCCTGTTGTTTCATCGAGCATGTTATAGCTTTCTTCATCAGGGATTGCAACATTATTTTGTTTGTAAGGAAGATAAGCAACCATTCTTTCTGTGAAAGGAAAAATTTTATATGTCTTATATGTAAGATCAGAGCTTAAAGCATAAACATAAGCCGGCTCATTGTTCGATATTATTAACTCAAATAAAGTTCCGCTTGAGTATGATTTATCCATAACAAAATATTCACCATTAAAAGTAGCCGGCATATCATTACCTTCACTTTCCCTGAACTGCAGAGTTCCCGAAAGATCAAACTTCTCAGGATCATAAATTGTTTTATCAATTATTTCAAAAGCATACTTGCAAAAAAAATCAAAATCAGAATATGTTACCCATGTGTATCCATCTTTTCCCCATTTCTTTCCCCAGCTGTTCATTAATTCAAAAGCACCGCCAAATTTTTTATCATCGTAGCCAATAACAGTCATTGCGTGTCCGCGTGACCAGTTTTTATAATCAGACTCAAGGGGTATCCATAATTCTTTCGCGGTATTAAACGAAATTGGGACATCCATTGCAATTACAACAGGTCTTCCCTCTGCAAGGCTTTTCTTTACATTTAAAATTTTATTTGATTCTTTCGGCGAAATATCCCTGTATTCAATAATCCTGTATTCCTTAGCTTTTTCTTTATCTAAAGTAGTAACTTCTTTTTCGCAATCGTATGCAAAGTCTTTAAGTTTTAACCCCCCTTGTTCTTTTAAAACTTCTAATGCATTTATTAAGCTTGTTCCGTTGCTGCATCCTTTAGCTACCCTTATCTGGTTGTAAATAAATGAAGGTGAGAATGTATTGCTGTCAATTATACTACCGCTCCAACTGTTTCTCATTGCTTCAAGAATTGTTCTTGCAGCATATCCTGTTGACCATCCGGCGCAGGTTCCAAAGGGTCCCTGATAACCGGGAACCGGAGTAAAAGATTTTAGTGATGAAGCAGCAGGCAAGTCAATATAATCACCTCTCATTAATGGCGCGGCTGTAGGACTATTTGCGTAAAGTGAGTCATCTAATAATAAGCCCATTCCAAAATCCTGGGCACAAATTGGAAATGAGTTGAGGACAATAAGGAATATTATAATTACAAAACCTTTACATCTGTAAAAACACTGCAAGCTTTTTTCCCTCGGAAATGTTTTTTCTCAAACCACTTGGCAAAAACTTATTGAAGTTTAGCCTGTAAGTCAATAGGTTTTTGGGCTAAAATTTATCTGCTTAATATAGAATGGGTTATAGTGCAAACAGAAGAACCCCAGCGTGCTTTTTAGTAAATTTTAAATTATTTCAGCCACGGGCTATTCTTTTTACATGTTTTTCTACTGATTCCTTTATAAACTTTCCTTCTTTAATATCTTTTTTTGCCTCTAATAAAGCCAATTCTAATTCACACTCTCTCATGTAATTATATTTTTCAATGGGTAGAACAACATATTTATTTTTTCCTCTGACTGTTACAATTACTTCATTCCCATCGGAAGTCTCTTCGTTTAAAATAGAAACACCCTTTGTTTTTAATTCATTTGCTGTTATTGTTTGTGCCATGTTGAATAATCCTTACATTAGTATTGTTTATAATACTAAAAAGAGGCATCTTTTATCAAGCTCTTTCTGGTATAACTTAATTTAAGAGATGGGAGAAATATTCTTCCATGAATTTTGTTAAGCTGATTTATAGCCACCCTTTTTATTTATTATGAACCCCCTTTCGTCACCTCTCCAAAAATTATTCTACAATTATCCAATTATAAGGGAAAATAATTTCATAATCATCGATTAATCTTTATTAAGAAAAGTTATTGTATTATATTCTCACGGCCTCAATAATAATTTAGATTAAAAAATGATAAAGACATTTACCTGTTTTTTACTATTTAATTTTTCCCTCTTTGGTTTTGCCCCTAATGATACTGTAAAAGCAAAGATAGCAATCCTTCATAAAGCTGGAGAGATTTATAATCCTCTTAAGACTAAAGACAGGCTTAGAGCAGGCGAGATGCTTAGGATTTTTGTTTTACCTGCTAATCCGCCTGGGGCGGATTGTTTTGTTTATGTTGTTCATACTGGTAATAAGGAATCTTTTCTTCTATGCAAAACACAATTAAAAGCAAAAAAAGATACGCTTATTCTTCCTAATCAGGATGACTATTATGTTTTTGATGAAGCCGGAATTAAAGAGAGGATTACTATCTTTTGCAGTGCAAAAAAAATTAATGAAATTGAAAAACTTTTTGCTAAATCTGAATTAGCTCCAAGCAGTTCATGGAACGATATTGAAACCAAGCTGATTGCTTTGAACAAATCCAATCTCAACGAAAATTCAGACAAACCTTTCTCGCTTGCCGGCAATGTAAGCGCAGTTAATGAAGATTTTATAGAGACGATGCAATTGTTTGTCGGTAAAGATATGTTGATCAGAAAATATGAAATTGAAGTTAAAAAATAAAAAGGTTCTCAGCAGAATAATTACTGCTAACCTTTTAATAACTTTTTCTATTTCCCTTCTCTTTATTCTTTTTGATATTCCCTGGAATATTCTCGACTACAAAGTAAATGATTACTTCTATAAAAAAATTGTTGAAGAAAAAAAAGGTCCCTCTTCAAACGATAAAATCGTTTATTTAAATATAACTGATGCTTCGTATAATTTTTTTGGAAGCAATACTCTAAGCAGGGAATCACTTGCAAAACTAAACCAGTCCTTTGCCGGTCTCAGCCCGGAAGCAGTTTTTTATGATATAATCTTTCCACGTTCAAGCAGAGACGCACATGACTCACTTTTTGCACTCTCAATAAAAGAGCTTGGTAATGTTTATTTACCTGCTGGTTTTCAGCTTCAGGAAACTCCAAGGCTTTTCAGATGGGAGCCGGGAGTTTTCTTTGAACAGCTTCACAATAAATATCTTAAAAAGCCAGATGAGAGTAATGATGCTGAACCATATTTTGCAGTCTGGGCACTTTCACAGAAAGATGAGTTCGCTGAGTCTGCTGCAAACTCAGGACATATTTCTGTTGTTAGAGATAGAGATGGAATTCTCCGCCATTTTCCATTAATAATAAAAGTTGATTCACTTTATTTCCCTGCTGTAAGCTTATCTATTTTTCTCGATTATAATAAAATTCCTTTTGAAAAAATAAAAATTAATTGGGGAGAAAATATTATCATTCCTTCTCTTCCTGAAAGTTATCTTGATGAGGAGGTTGTAATTCCAATTGATGAACATGGAAATGTTTTTATTCCTTATTATGGGTTCTGGAGTGATGGTTCATCAAAGATGATGGAGGTTCAGAACCTGATTCAGCATTCAGCGAGACCGGAATATCTCGATGACCTTCTTGATTTTTATGAGGGCAGCTTTGTTTTTATAAGTGATATTTCTGTCGGCACATCAGATCTCGGGCAAACAACAATTGAAGAGAATGTTCCTCTTGTTACTGTGCACGCATCTTTGTTAAACGGAATGCTGAACAACCAGTTTTATACTGAATGGAATATCTTCCCGTTGGCAGTTATTATTTTTATTTCAGGAGTCTTGCTTATCTTAACTGCACTTCCGAGGACAAACCTTATTTTTTATTTCACTGCTTTACTTTTTATTTCTATAATAATTTATTTTGGATATAACCAGCTTCTCAGCTTCAATTTATTTCCATCATTCTCAGTTTCAATTTCTGTCTTTTTAATTTTTATAGGGATGATTGTCAGCATACAGGTTATTACTTCTAAAGACAGGGCTTTTATAAAGAATGCTTTTGCAAGATATGTCCCTGATAAAGTTGTAGAGAATTTAATTGATAACCCTGAGCAGCTTAAGCTTGGAGGTGAAGAGAGAGAGCTTACAATTCTTTTTTCAGATATTGCCGGCTTTACTTCTATCTCTGAAAAGATGAAACCTCAAGAACTTGTTTCTCTTCTTAATGAATATCTTACTGAGATGAGCAGAATAATTATTGAAAAGGAAGGTACAATAGATAAATATATCGGTGATGCAATACTTGCTGAATTTGGTGCACCAGTTATGATTGAACATCATGCCGATGCTGCCGTTGCAAGTGCAATTCTTATGCAAAAAAAATTAAAAGAATTAAATATAATCTGGAAAGAAAAAGGTTATCCTTTAATTATGAACAGAACCGGAATAAATACCGGCAATGTAATTATAGGTAATATGGGCTCCGAGCAGGTTTTTGATTATACAGCAATTGGCGATCCTGTAAATCTTGCTGCAAGACTTGAAAGCGCAAACAAATTTTATAATACAAAAATTCTTATATCTGAATTCACTTGCAGAAAGATTAATGGCAGCTTATATCATACAAGACTACTCGATGTAATTAAAGTAAAGGGAAAAGAAAAAGCTGTTAAGGTTTACGAAGTAACAGGATTTATTTCCGATCCACTTTCGGAAGATGATTTAAAATATTACGATCTTTATGAAAGAGGATTTAATTTCTACCTGCATAAAAAGTTTGATGAATCCAAAGAATATTTTACCAAAGCATTACAAGTGCGTTCTTATGATTATTCATCTGCTGAACTGATTAAAAGAATTGATGAGCTTAACTCCGCTCCCTTAGATGAAACTTGGGATGGTTCGATCACCTATAAAGAGAAGTAACGTAGCTCAGGACTCCAGTCCTGAGAAGTGCTGTTTGTTCTGACAAAAGAATTTTAGCTCAGTTCTGGAGAACTGAGCTACGATTTATAAAATTTTATTAAAATAATAAATATGCTGGTTAGGCATTTTCATAAACGAAATCTTCCACACCTTTATTACAATGAAGGAATATATTTTGTAACCTATCGTCTTTCTGGTAGTATCCATCCTGATGAGTTGAAGCATTTGCATCTTGAGCAGCTAACACAGAGTTCACATCAAAGTCTACAAAAGAAAATATTTAAGAAGTATGATTCACTTCTCGACAAGCCATTAAATGAAATACAATATCTGAAACAACCGGAAATACTGGAGATTTGTAAATCATCACTCCATTATTATGATACAAAAGATTATAAATTAATTTGTTACTCAATAATGCCGAACCACGTTCACCTAGTGTTTGAACTGTTAAGTATGGAAAGAAATGTTGGAGATATAATGGGATCAGTAAAAAAATTTTCTGCCAGAAGGGCAAATAAAATTCTTAAACAAAGGGGGGCATTTTGGCAATCTGAAAGTTTTGACAGGTTAATCAGAGATGATATTGAACTCTATTTTACAATCAAATATGTTTTATTAAATCCAGTAAATGCAGGGTTAACAGATAATTGGAAAAATTGGAAAGGCACTTACTGCAATCCGGCATATGAGGTGATTGATTAAAAATATTAATTCAGAAAGCTCAGATTTGGAAATCTGAGCTACGTTTAGCTCAGATTTGGAAATCTGAGCTACGTTTAGATGATTTAAAATCGTAGCTCAGG
>CAZEWJ010000011.1:87525-106594 GCA_964515875.1 uncultured Ignavibacteriaceae bacterium
AGCTCAGATTTGGAAATCTGAGCTACGTTTAGATGATTTAAAATCGTAGCTCAGGACTCCAGTCCTGAGAACTATATATTACAAGGAACAATTTATGACAGAAGAAAAAAAGATCGACATTCTTTTTGAAATACTCTCGAGCGAACAGAATATTTTGCAGCGTGCTGACCAAAAAGCATTTACAATGCTTTCTCTGCTTGGAGTGTTTGCAGTATTTTTTATTGTTCATTACACAAGGATACCGCCGACTATTTTTTCCTCCATTCTGATCTTCATCTATTTTGTTTCTATTATTGTCTCAATGTTTTTTCTTGTAAGCGTTGTATCGCCGAGAATAAAAGAAACAGAAAATGTTTCTGCTCAAAAGAAAACCATCCTACCTACATTCTTTGGTGGAATTGTTAAATACAAATCCGCTGAAGATTATGCAAAAGAGCTGGGAATTATATTAGATGATAATGAATCTACTTACCTGATCTTTTCAAAAAGTGTTTACTCCATAGGAAGAATAAATTCTTACAAGCATAAATATCTTAAATACGGCATAAGAGCTTTTGTTCTTGCAATTGGTGTTGAGTTTGCAATTATCATTATGCTTTATTTAAATCTGCTGATACTTGAAGCTTCCTAAATAAGTCTTTTTTGAAACTTTGTGAGCCTTGAGGTTAAATTCATAGAGGTTGAATACATAGCTACGGAATGAGATTTTTATGAAAAAATTTTAAATATTATTGATACTTTCACAAAAGTATTTTAAGTTGTAGCCGTGTTGGGGTAAAAGGTATACGATTAAAATATTTAGTAAATAGTCCTTGGGCATTACAACTTCAGAAGTAAATTTGATATAAATTGACTCGCTTTGTAAAACTTCTCTAATGCTATGCTGTTGTTTTTAAATTAAGCTTCATATACTGCCCTTTAAAATTTACTTTCTTAAAAAGAAAATAGAAAAATAATTTAGCCTAAATCAAACTGAGAGGGATTGATGGCTTTTAGCTGCAATTTAGCTTTTATTAAGGATTATATCCTTTTTCATAAAATACAATCCTCAATTCTAATTAACCCATTATTTATTTGCAACAAACTTAAAGGCTGCAATGAATATAAGCGACCTCATTAAGTCCTGTAAACTGCAAAATCCAATCATAAGAGGAAATTATAGATAGAAGGGTTATAAATATAATGCACAAACAAGCGGAATGATGAGCAATCCGCCATCATTGGAGTCTCAAAAAATGTATAGGTTTATCAAGAAATCTCTTATTGTATTTTTTTACTCATTAACATCAATCTATGGTGAAGAATTATTCGCTCAAACTAACTACATAATAAGTATAGCAAATGGTATTAAAGTTAACAGTCAAACAATTGAATTTGATGTTTATATAAAAAGTAATGGTTCAGATTTCACCCTTACATCTTATCAATGTACCTTTTCATTTACTCAATCAATAATAAACAATGGAAACATTAGTTTCTCTTATATTCCAGAGACCTCACAGTTATTAAATCTGCCGCCCGCTGTTTCAATAGGAATTCTAAATAATAAAGATGGGTGTATTTTAACCTTTGCTTCAATTCCTCCAGGCATCGAAACAATTACTACTGCCGAGAATAGAGTAGGCAGATTTAGTTTATCAAATAACACTTCATTTACAGGAGATGGATTTAATATCTTATGGTGTTTTACTGGGAATGCGCCAACTATGCTGACAGGCTCTGGGTTTACTAATATTACAGACAGAAATAATCACATTAAACTTGTTGGGAACTGATATATTTCCGTTAACTGTTTCAGGGGATATTATTCCTGAACAATATTCACTTGAACAAAACTATCCAAACCCATTCAACCCGGGTACTACAATCGGGTTCTCTTTTCCTGAAGATGTTAGTAATGTAAAACTAACTATTTACGATGCTCTTGGGCAAAAAATAACTGAGCTTGTTAATTCAAATTTAGAATCCGGGAAGTACAGCTATTATTGGGATGCAAAAAATGCTGCCAGTGGTCTTTATATATATGAACTGAGAACCGAGTCGGCAACAGGTGGATTTGTTTCAACAAAAAAGATGTTGATGATTAAATGATTTCATTAGTTAACCTGCCTGTCGGCAGACAGGTCAAAAATCCCGATCTTATCGGGGATGCTTTTAAAATAATATCCCGAGAAACAAAGACAACTGTTAATTTAACTCTGCATGTCTCCGGCACTGCTTGAATCACAATATTAATTTCCTACTGTTAGTTATATCTCTTAAGTGCCCAGACTTATATTAGTCTTGTTATTTTTCATTTATCTTTCATATTTGTAGTTAAACCATTTAAGAAAATATTTTGTTTAATGTGCATAGAAATGTTTTTAAGAACAATGGATAATTTTAATGTCATTTAGAATTCAACTTCCCCCGACAAAAGCCGGGATGATTTCCATTATTTTCTTTCTTTTAATATCAGTCATTTCAATATTTCCTCAGCAGAGTGAGGGTTTTTCCGGTGGAACAATTTCAGGTATAGTATCCGATTCTACTTCAGGTCAGAAAATAGAATATGCGAATATTGTAGTTCTATCTAAAACTGATTCTTCATTATTAACAGGAACCGTAACAGATGCTGAAGGCAATTTCATAATCACCAAAGTCCGTCCGGGAAATTACTTCGTTGATGTAAGATTCATTGGTTTTAATGATAAAAGATTTGATGTCTCAATAAACAGGAACAACCTTAATGTTAATCTTGGCGAAATTTATCTTCAGTTCGCTGCAATTAATTTAGAAAATGTTGTTGTTGAAGGAGAAAGATCTCCTGTTTCATACCAGCTTGATAAAAAAGTTATTGATGTTAGCCAGATGCAAACTGTTATCTCCGGTAATGCTGCCGATGTTCTTGAAAATGTTCCATCTGTAACTGTTGATATTGAAGGAAACGTAAGCCTGAGAGGAAGTGGTAATTTTACAGTTCTGATTGATGGCCGTCCTTCCATAGTTGATGCACAGGATGCACTTCAGCAAATTCCTGCCAGCTCAATTAAATCTATAGAGATAATTACAAACCCTTCTGCAAAATATAATCCTGAAGGAACAGCAGGTATTGTAAATATAATCCTAAAGAAGAATCAAAATATTGGAATGAGCGGAATTATGAACGCCAATGCAGGACTTAAGGATAAATACGGTGGAGACTTTTTATTTGAATATAAAACAGAAGATGTTAATACAACTTTTGGAATTGATTATAACAGGAGATTTTTTCCCGGCGAAAGCCGAAGTGAGCAAAAAGTTATTCTTAATAACAATACATCTTTCTTAAACTCCACTGGAGACAGGGAGTGGGGAAGAATCTCATTTGGATTAAGAGGAGGCGTTGAATTCATTCTTGGTGAAAATGATATTTTAAGTCTTGGCGTAAGATACAGCAGCAGGGAAAATCAGGGAAATTCCTTCCAGAATTATGCTGAATGGTCGGAACAGTTGCCCCAGCAGTTCTCATATACAAGTATAGGAGATAGAGAAAGAGGGGGAGATGATTATGCACTAAATATGAATTACTTCCATCGCTTCAGCCCCGATGGTCATGAATTAAAAGGTGAGTTGATTTACGGATATGATAATTCAGATGAATCAACTATAACTTCGGAATTTAGCAATGGGATACAAACAAGCGGCATAAAAACTACCGAAGCGGGACCATCAACTGAGATTGAAGGTAAGCTTGATTACACTTTGCCTCTTGGAGAAAACAGAAAATTTGAAGCTGGCACACAGGGAGAAATAGATATTTCAGAAGAAAGAACTTCACTCTCAGAATATATTACTAAATCAGGGGTTTTCGAAATCCTGCCCCAATTCAATAATACAACAAATTATGACCGTAGTGAGCTTGCATTATATTCTTTATATGCTGACCAGTTTGGTAATTTTGGATTGCAAGGTGGTATAAGAGGAGAATACACTTATCGCACAATTGAGGTAACAAGAGAGAACCAGAAATTTAATATAGACCGCTGGGACATTTTTCCTTCTCTCCATAGTTCATACAAATTTGCAGAAGGCCAGCAAATGATGGCAAGCTACACAAGAAGGATTGACAGACCGGGCGGTTGGCAGCTTGAACCATTTGATACCTGGATGGATGCAAATAATGTCCGCCGTGGTAATCCTGCACTTGAACCTGAATATATTGATTCTTATGAGTTTGGCTTCCAGACTTTCATTGGTAAAGCAGTTTTATCAAGCGAGCTTTATTATCGTGTTACTCATAATAAAATTGATAGAGTGCAGTCTGTTTACCAGGATTCAGCAAATGTAACGCTCCATACCCCAGAGAATATCGGGAAAGATTATTCACTCGGCAGCGAGTTGATGTTAATTCTTGATCCTTTAGAATTCTGGAACATTAACCTGATGGGGAATCTTTATAATTATAAAATAGAAGGTATTCTCTTCAATGAACCTTTCTCAAGAGAAAGCATTAGCTGGAATTCAAGATTTAATAGTGTATTTAAAGTAAGTAAATCCACTACGCTTCAGTTCAATGTAAACTATAACAGCCCTACTGTTTCTTCACAGGGCACAAGAGAAGGATTCTTTACATCGGATGTAGCTTTTAAGCAGGATTTTTTTGATAGAAAACTTTCTTTAACAGTGCAGGTAAGAGATATTTTCAGCACTGCAAAACATGAGTTCAGCTCACAGGGTCAGAATTTTTACAGGTACAATTATTTTACAAGAGAATCTCCGATGGTAATGCTTAATCTCCGTTACAACTTTAATAATTTTAAGCAGGAGAAAGACGGTGAAAGACCAAATGGTCAATTCGAAGAGGGTGAGGAATTCTAAGGAACAGCCCCTCTGAATCTTCCTAAAGGGCAGGCTAAATTCATCTAAATTCTCCCTTTTCCACTATCCTTTTTGCAACATATTTATTAACTTTTACAAAAAAGTAAGGAAATGTTTATTAAATCTCATATCGTTCCTGTTTTGTTAATTTTCTATCTGTTGGCTTCATCGTACGATGATCCTTATAAAACGCAGAGAGAAAGGATGGTGAAAAACCAGATTGAAGCGAGAGGAATTAAAGATGAAGCAACTCTTAAAGCGATGAAGGATGTACAGCGCCATCTTTTCGTTTCAAAAGATCTCCGGGAGAATGCTTATGATGACCGGCCGCTTCCAATCGGTTATGGACAAACAATCTCCCAGCCGTATATAGTTGGTTATATGACTGAACTTATTCATCCAAAACCCGGACAAAAAGTGCTTGAGATTGGTACAGGTTCCGGCTATCAAGCTGCTGTGCTTGCAGAAATAGTAGATAAGGTTTATACAATTGAAATTATCACTGAACTAACTAATTCAGCTTCCAAACTTTTAAAAGAACTCGGGTATAAAAATATTGAAGTTAAAAATGCCGATGGATACTATGGATGGAAGGAACACGCACCTTTCGATGCTATAGTTGTAACTGCCGCTTCCGAATATATTCCACCTCCTTTAATTGAACAGCTTATGGATGGCGGCAAAATGGTTATTCCTGTCGGTTCACCATTCCTCACTCAGAATTTAATGCTCGTCGAAAAATCGGGAGGTAAAATAACAACTAAAAATCTTCTGCCCGTTAGGTTCGTTCCTTTAAAAAGAGGGAATGATTAATAACTAAAGAAGTCAGCAGCAGAAGTCGGAAATTTAAAATATTTTTTATGCTCTTATTAAATCGTTGCAAAAAAACTCTGGCTTCTGTCTTCTACTTCTTTGAATAATTTTTTAAAAAATATAAGCTAATGAAGCTGAGACAAATAATCTCTCTGATTCTCATTTCCGTTGCAATCATTGCATATCAACTCAATATTATGCAGATATTTTCCATTATGCAGTGGTATCATTTTGCTTATATGGTTATTGCAGTTGCTTTAATGGGATTTGGAACAGCAGGCACTTTCCTTGCAATCTTCAGACAATATTTACTTAAGAAGTTTGAATGTATTCTTCCATGGATAATGCTTTTATCCGGCATAAGCATGTCTGCTGTTATAGCATTAGCTCAACTGCCGGTGTTCAGATTCGATTCATATTTACTTTTTTCAAATTCATCTCATATCTTTAAGCTGATTGGTACATACCTGCTTTTTATTATTCCTTTTTTCTTTGCCGCTCTTGCTATAGGTTTAATCTTTATAAGATATGTTGAACTAATTGGCAAACTCTACTTTGCAAATCTTCTTGGTTCCGGTTTGGGCGGATTTGCTGCAATTATTTTAATTTTAATTTTTTATCCTGCTGAAATTAGCGGGATTATCGGAATATTTCCCATCTTAGCTTCAATCTTTGTCTTTAATAAAAAAGATAAAGCTCTCTTTTCTATTATTGTGTTTTTTGCAATAGGTTTTGCTGTTTTCTTTTCCCTCTTTCCTTTTGAAATAACTCTTTCACAGTTTAAAAGTCTGAGCAAAACAAAGAACCTTCCCAATTCGGAAGTAATACTCAGAAAAAACAGTCCTTATGGTTTAATTGAAGTTATTTCTTCTCCGGCATTAAGATATGCACCAGGTTTAAGCTTAACATACACGGATAAACTTGGAGCTGTTAGTGGATTATTTATAAATGGAGATTGGTCAGGGCCTTTAATTAATTTAAGCAATAAAGATTCCTTATATATTTTAGATTACACACCTGCCGCTCTCCCTTACAGAATTTCAAAAAGAGAAAATGTATTAATTCTTAATTCCGGTACCGGTAAAGATGTTCAGCATTCGTTAGCAAATAATACTGCTTTAGTTACTGCAGTTGAGGCTAACGGTACCTTAATCTCTTTGTTGCAGAATGAATTAGCAGGTTATATTGATTCAGCATATAACGGTCCTTCTGTTTTAACAAAGATTACAGAGCCGCGAACATATCTCTTTACAGATAAGAAGAATTATGATCTGATAATTTTACCTGAGCTTGGTGCATTCGGGGGTACTTCGGGTTTATATGCTATCCAGGAGAATTACTTGTTAACAATTGAATCTTTTAATCAGATGTGGAATAAGCTGACTGATAACGGAGCAATATGTGTTACAAGCTGGCTCGATTATCCTTACAGGAATTCCCTTAAGCTTCTTGCAGCAATAACTGAGGTTTTGTTTAATGCTGGTATTAATAATCCTGTAAATCATATTGCATCTGTAAGAGGCTGGGGTACAATAACGTTTGTATTCAAAAAGACTCCACTTACTTCCGGTGAAATAAATTCAGTAAAAGATTTTTGCAATGAAATGCTTTTCGATCCTGTAATACTGCCGGGGTTTAATAAAGATGAGCTTTCACAATACAATATATTGCAGGATGAAAAATTATTTGATTATGTAGATATAATACTTTCAAACCAAAGGAAAGAATTTATTGAACAATATGATTTTAATATTAAACCACCAACAGACAACCGCCCTTACTTTTCACAGTTCATAAAATGGAAATCACTACCACATCTTGCAGAGCTATTTGGCAGTGATGCAGTTCCTTTTTTCGAGATTGGGTATATAATAGTTGTTATAACTTTTTTCCAGATAGCCGTTTTTGTTTTTGCACTTATATTGCTTCCGCTTTTTAAGATTAGCTCCCAAAGAGAGTACAGGTTATGGACTGTTCTATATTTCAGCGGGATAGGGATAGGCTACATGTTTGTTGAGATTGTCCTGATACAAAAGTTCATACTTTATTTTGGAAACCCGGTATATTCTGTTGCTGCTGTTATAGCTTTTATGCTTATCTGTTCCGGGGCGGGGAGTTATTACTCATCAAATTTTAATCTGGAAAGGAGAGTTTCTCTTAAAGTTTTTGGAATCATAATCCTTTTACTTCTGTTATATTCTTTCCTGTTAACACCAATTTTGCAGAGTACAATATCGGCACTTTTTCTAATCAAAATAATTATAGCTTTTTTTATAATTGGCTTCCCGGCATTTGCAATGGGTCTGCCTTTTCCCCTTGGTTTAAGATTTATAAACCTAAAGAATGATTCACTGACACCGTGGGCGTGGGGAATAAATGGAAGTATGTCGGTTCTTAGCACCGTACTTGCGGTTATATTTGCTGTTGAACTTGGCTTTAGCCTGGTAATAATTTTTGCAGCAGGGGCTTATATGATTTCACTGTTTTCCGGAGTACGAAATAAAAATTAAATTAAATAATTACAAACTGGAGAAAAACAGGGAAAGACCGGATGGAGAATTTAATAATGGGGAAGAGTTTTAGATTATTATAGAAGCATAGAACAGATCCAGCGCAAGTCACCAACCATTTGGTGACGTGGGGAGGAGACCCTATTTTTTATTTTAAGTGATGACAAAAAATTTGTAGTCTTAACTTCTGTCAAGAAATGGTTCTTGACAACCTTAGTGTTAATAAAGTTAAAATATCTTCGAAATTCATTTTGAATATCTTTCAGTTAGTTGGTACAAATCCAAGAGCGACAATATTTTCCCTTAGATATTTTGCAACATCATGAGCTTTTTTTGTACTTGATTTGTCTTTTAAATATAGATATAAAGTATCACTATCACCGCTTAAAATTGATAACCATTTACCTTTGGGTTCAATTTCAATTATAAGTTTAATAGGTTCTCCATATTCTTTTACGCGAAAGGATACTTCCATTCTTTCACTTTTCATATTTACTCCTCATTTATAATAAGCATATAACGTACTTGCTGCTAAGCCGAAGCCCAAAACAAACGGCTTACTTAGCCCAACTACGCCAATAAATAAAAAATATTTTATACATTGTATGTAAATCTTGCTACTACTTTGGGATATTCACGAGCAAGTTGATTTAATGATTTAGAATAAAATTCTTTCCTTAACTCAAAATCTGTAACCTCTAAGTCAGTTGAGGCACCAATGCGACTTGCGTGATAACAATAAGCACTGAAAAAATCTCTTTCTGATAGACCTAATGGGTATCCCAAATGTTTAATTCCTCTTTTAGCATAAAAGTATCCAATAACAAAATCAATAAGCACACAAAATAAACGAGCAATAAAATAAGCGACAACACCTTGCCAAGAAGAATATATTAGTCCTACCGCTATAATTATTATATAATATATTCCGAAATGCCAAACAAAGTTGAATAGTTTTCCATAAATAACTAAACCAGGAAATATAAATAAACCGAACATCAGAATTATATGAGTAATTATATGGAATATTATTACATTAAAAATTATATAGATTGGTTCAACATTTGAAACGAGACATACAATTGTAACTGCAAAAGCAATTGAATTTGGTAAAATAGCAATTTCCTCCGTAGTCTTTAAAATTTTGAAAGCAGGAACCTTTGGATAAAGACGCGACATTAAAGCAAATGCAAATGGAATTTCCAGCCTTATTTTCAAACCACTTGGAGTAAAGATTGCCATTTTATCCTCCCGAAAAATCTAAGCACATAACTATTACTTAATCGAAATGGGAACTAACTATTTGTATAAATTCCCCTTTTTGTCTGGTCCTAATATCATTTTCAGTTTTCTCAGAAGCAACAAAAATTTTTATTTTTTTCTTCGGATTGTAAAAAATCTAAAATCATTTCAATTTATATTAAGATAGTTAATGTCCTAATTATTTTTCCCCATTGTGGAAATTAAGAATAATTGTAGTAAAGCCTCTTTTTAATATGTATCCCCAAATAATATAGTTAAGATTTTATAATGAAGAATGAGAAGGAACTTTTATTTTATTTAAATGGGAAAATCCTCATAGGAAAAGAATTAAACTTATCTCCGTTTGACCGCGGCTTTTTGTTTGGTGATGGTGTTTATGAAACTTTGAGATGGTATAAAGGAAAATTATTTAAACTCGATTTGCATATTGAAAGATTAAAAAAAAGTCTCTCTTCATCGAGAATAAATTTTTCAGCTTTTTCGGAACGATCCCGGCTCTTAGCGGGAGATGAGATTGAAAAAATTGTAAATGAGCTTGTCAGCGTAAATAAATTTAATGAAGAGCATCTCTTCGTTTATCTCCAGGTTACACGCGGCGCTTATTTCCCAAGACAGCATCATTTCCCACCGGCTAGTGTTGAACCAACTTTCTTTCTTTCGGTTACTCCATTCAATAGACAGGATGAAGAATTAAGAAACGGAATAAAAGTTATTCTCGAAGAAGATATCCGGTGGATGCGATGCGATGCAAAATCAACTATGCTTATGCCAAATGTGCTTGCAAGACAAAAAGCACTTGAGCAAAATGCAGTTGAAGCAATCCTTGTAAGGGATGGGTTTATTACTGAAGGAACTCATACAAGCTTTTGTGCAGTAAAAAACGGAAAGTTGTACACACCACCTCTCTCAAATCTTATTCTTGATGGGATTACAAGAAAAATAATTCTTGAAATTTGCAGGGATAAAAATATTCTTGTAAGTGAAATAGAAATTAAAGCAAATACGTTAAAATCTTTTGATGAAATAATGCTGCTTGGAACTATTTCTGAAGTTACTCCTGTTGTTCAGGTTGATGATTGGAAAGTCGGGAATGGAAAACCGGGTCCTGTTACTTTAAAGCTGCAGCATCTTTTAAATGAAATGATCTTCGGTTAAAACATTGAGATCTGCGCATACTTGTGAGGGATTTCCTTTTCCTCTAATATTAATTCATTCAGGTCACTTAGCAATAAATTAAAATCATTATAAAACTTTGTATCGCTTATTAAAGCTCCTGTTATTAAGCTATCGTTTTGAACCTGGTTAATAATTTCATCCATTCTTTCAGGAAGAGACTTTACACTCTTATAATTTTCCTCATTCATAATTCCCTCGCAAAAATTTTCATTAAAAAATCTTATAAAACAATTTTTGCAAAGGTAAATTTTTATAAAAGAAGAAACAATAGTTTTTAAAATTAAATTTTTTTGGGAGTGGATCTGAATAGAATTCTCACCGCAAGCTGAAGCTTGCGGCTACCACATTGTCAAGCAGGGAACAATTTCAGTTTGAAAAAATTGCCGGAAACATTGAAACAGGAGAGTCTTCGAATGAAACCCCTCTTTTTATAAAAGCCATATCAATAGCTATTTCAATTTCCCTGGAATCAAATGGTTTTACCAAATAACCATAAGGCTCAGTTATTTTTGCTCTTTGAAGAGTTTCTCTATCGTTAAACGCAGTTAAATATATAACAGGTATATCATAAGTAGAAGAAATAACTTCAGCAGTTTCAATACCATCAAGCGCACCGTCAAGAGATATGTCCATTAAAATAAGATCCGGCTTTTCCTCTTTTACTTTACGAATTACCTCTTCGCCTGAGCTTACTATATCCAGAACGTTGCAGCCTATCCTGTGCAATATATTCTTTATATCAATTGCGATTATTTTTTCGTTTTCGGCAATCAGAATTTTTGGTTTAGTGTTCATCATAAACTTTTTTTATTGATTCTGTATTTTATCAGTCTGATACAATAATTTTTTTATTGTTTAACTCTTGTATTGGTTAAATCATTTTATATGCCAATAAGTTTGAAATGATTATGGAAAAAATTTCTTTTGGCACATAGATGGAATCCTGTAAAATATTTGTTAGAAAAATGATTCCTGCCTGTCTGCAGGCAGGTGTAATTATTCCTTTTTAATTGTGTAATTAATACTTAATACTTATATAGTTAATTTTGATTTTACTAAAGGGAAAAATTACATGAAGATTATTATGAGTTTGTTCTGATGTATCAATAGATAACAGGGGTGAGCACTTAAGGCTTTTTGAGATTAGTCAGGCTGTCAAGCAATACCTGTCTCCGCTCAGAAATAAAGTTTTTAAGCTTATCTGCTTCATTTCCGAGATCATAGCCAGCTTCTCCTAAATAAGGATCAAGTTCGTAAGCGGTTCTGATTTTTTTGACTGCCTCATCAATAATGGGGAAAAGATTTGATTCTGTAAAAATGTTTTCAAGACAATATGTATAATAGAGCTTATAAAGAGCAAAGCAAGAATCGTTTAAAAGCAGCTTATCTATTATCTCATTATCGCCATAAAGGATTTCAGTAAATGTCGGATTAAACGAGCCGTCAAAATCCCAGGGTAAAGTCTCATAAGGGCTTTCCGGCGTTCTCTTATAAAAGATGATGTTATTCCTAAAACCATCCTTTGCAGCTATAATTGTAGATACAGCATGATATTTAAGGTAAGAATTAATATCAAAAAGTTTTCCCAGCTCGGTAAAAATATTTTCCTGTCTAACTGTATCAAGAGCATAAATAAAGTTCTCAAAGTTGAATAGATTATCATCGTCATTAATTTCTTTCTCAAAAAATTCATAAATGTTATTGCCATTATTAAAAGTAAATTTTGCATCAAACAGAGTGTTTATTACTTCGTAAACAGGAATATTTCTTCTTATAAAAAAATCTTCTTCAACTCTTTCAATTATATAATATAAACCTTTGTTCTTGCTGTTTATTTTTAGAAATGCAAAGTCTGAATCAAACACTTCAAATTCCATTTCTCTGTAAACATAAGACGCAAGAATTGTTCTAAACATTGAAGGATCACTAACCTGAGCACTCAGGTTAAAGTTGTTGAGATTCATAATCCTGCCATCATCAAGATCTATTTCATAAGACCATTTAGGAAGATATCTCGAAGCTGAACCTTGTGCTTCGATTTCGCCTTTGTATTCTTCATCTTCTATAAAAATCTGAATAGGAACGGAATAGTCTGTTAGTTTGTTTGATAAGAGGCTTGATAAATTTTCAGGCCTGATGTAGGAATCAAATAGATAGATTGATGTTATATCATTTGCAGGATTATTATCGGTTACATTGCATCCTGAAAAAATAAAAATTAAAGTAATCAGCAGCATTTTAAGATAATTCATAATTAAAATCTCACTTGTAACTCAAGCGTACCTAAAGTATTTAATGAACTATATTCTTCGTTAAACCTGTTTTTAATTAAAAGCCTGTTATAATTTAATCTTAATCTTACATCATCATGGAAGTAAACATTTAATCCGGGAGCCAACTGTAAAGTATGAAATTCTCTTTCGTCAAAATCAGGAGCAAAATATCCTAAAAGAAAAATCGGCTCTAAATCTTTTACAATCTTACCATCAATATTAAAAATTTTTGCTGCAAGCAATTTGGCTCCCGCAGCAAAAATATTTTCATTGCCATTTAAAACAATATTTTCCAGAACAGCTTCTGTATTCTTAACATAAAAAGCTTCAATGCTTATTTTTGTGTCTTTAGGATTAAAGGTTATATCACCACAAAAAGCATTTGCCTTTACAGGATAATCTCCACCAATTGAATGAAAAGAATAATTAATTGAATAAATAAAATCGTTATTGTGATAACTTAGTCTCGCATACAATCCTGAAGTAAGAGAATTATTTTTAAAGAGTGAAAAGTAATATGAGAAAGGAAAATTTTCATATTCATCTTTGTATTTGCTGTAAAGCATAACGCTTACTGAACGTTCTGCATAGCCAAAATCAGAAAGCTGCTGGTTTATAAAGCTTTCATCAACAAGTTCAAGGTCTTCATCGCTTATCATCTGCTCAATACCAAATGGCTGCTTAAAATTACCTATTTCTATTTTCATTCTTTCCCAGTATTCAAACTTTGCTGAGAATTCTCTTAGTACAACATTCTCATCAGCAGAATTTCCACGGAAGTCGAGCTGAGCTTCAATGTCTTTATTAACTTTGATTTCTGCCTGGAGCTTTCCTTCGAAATAAACTTCCTGGCTTACACCAATTGCAATTGGTCTTTCAAAAAGCTGTATGCCTGTTGCACCATAACCTGTGAATTTAACCTGTGAAAAAAACTCATAAACAGGCATAAGAATAAAAATTATGAGTAGAAATTGAACAGACTTTTTCATATTGTTTTAATGGATTTTTTAAGAAATTTTCATTTCTAAAGGCTTTTCTAAAAATAATTATAAATATAGGATAATATTTATTCTATCTACTATGTTACCTAAAACCAAAGATGCCCGCCAGATAAATGTTTTCATATTAACAGATGAATGGCTGGATTCCAACGGAAGAAATATTTTGCGTTTCTTCGGAACCTCGAACGATGGTCCTGTTGAAATTATAATTAATAATAATAAGCCGGTCTTTTTTGTAGAAAGCCATACAGATCTGAGTGGCTTGACCGTTCATTTCAAAAGAAAAAAAGTTGATATGAGAAATTTCTCAGGTATTTCTGTTGATGCAGTTTATTTCAACACTCAGAGAGATCTTAAAACTGCGGATGCGTTTTTAGATTCTAAAGAAATTAAGACATATGAAGCCGATATAGATCCTGCAAGAAGATACCTGATGGAAAAATCCATCAATGCACAGGTTAGTATTTCAGGAAACATTACAGTTAAGGAGAAGCTTTTATCTTTTATGAATCCTAAAATGCACCCTGCCGAGGTTACTCCTGAATTTTCAATTGCCTCACTCGATATTGAAACAGGCGAAAAGAATTTGCTTTATTCAATAGCAGTTTATCTAAAAAGGAATAATGAAGAGATTAAAAAAGTATTTATGCTTTCAGAAGAAGATGGATCTTTATGCGATTATGCCGAATGTTTTTCTTCCGAAAAAAGTTTGCTGCAGAATTTTATAAAATGGTTTAAAGATGCTGATCCTGATATTATAATTGGCTGGTATGTAATTGGTTTTGATCTGCAGTTTCTTGAAAATAAATGCAGGGAATTAGAAATTCCTTTTGATATTGGAAGAGGCAGAGGGAGAGTTACAATTAGAAAAAGAAAGCAGGGAAATTGGTTTGCAAACATACAGGGAAGAATTGTTCTTGATGGTCCTCCTGTTTTAAGAATGTCTTTCTTTTCATTTGAAGATTATAAGCTTGAAACTGTTGCACAGCAGATGCTAGAAATAGGTAAAACAATTTCTCCCGAACAAAATAAAGTTGAAGAGATTGAAAGATTATTTAAAGAGGATAAACTAAAGCTTGCTGAATATAATCTGCAGGATACAATTCTTGTTTACAAGATTTTTAAGAAAGCAGGGTTAATTGAACTGTCTGTAAAGAGAGCTCAATTATCCGGAATGTTAATGGACAGGCTTGGGATGATGTCGGCGGCTTTTGATCATTTTCTTTTGCCAAGAATTCATGAGAAAAAAATTGTTGCTCCAAATATCAAGGACATTTCTTTAACGGAACATTCGGCAGGTGGTTATGTTCTTGATCCTAAACCGGGAATTTATAGTGACGTTGTTGTTCTGGATTTTAAAAGTTTGTATCCTTCAATCATTCAGACTTTCAAAATAGATCCTTATTCTCGTTTAATGGCAGATATAAATCCGTTAGTTACTCCGGGAGGTTACAGGTTTTCTTCTACGGAACATTTTCTACCGGATTTTATTAATCAATTAATGAAGCAAAGAGCAGAGGCAGTAAAAAAAGGAGTAAAGTCTCTTTCCCAGGCAATTAAAATTCTTATGAATAGTTTTTATGGTGTAATGGGTTCAACGGGATGCAGGTTTTATCATCCTCATCTTCCTTCTGCTATTACTTCAACGGGACAGTGGTTATTACTTCAAAGCAAACAATATCTCGAATCAAAAAATTATGAAGTAGTTTATGGAGATACCGATTCTTTGTTTATAGGAATTAAAACCGCAAAGGATGAGGGAACATTTAATGGTGAAAATCTTGCTAATGAACTAAATCAATATTGGAAGCAAAGATTAAAAGATGAGTTTGGAGTTAAATCGTACTTAGAACTTGATTTTGAAAAGTACTATAGAAAATTTATTATTACTCCAATGAGAGGTGCGGAAGCAGGTGCCAAAAAAAGATATGCAGGACTCGTTGTTGAAAACGGAAATGAAAACCTTGAGTTTACAGGTATGGAGTTTGTCAGATCAGATTGGACACGGCTTGCAAAAGAATTCCAGGTAGAACTTTATAAACGGGTTCTTTATAATGAAGAAATTCAAAATTGGATGAATGATTTTGTTGATAAAGTTTATAAAGGTGAATTTAATGAAAAGCTTGTTTATAAGAAAAGATTAAGAAAAGATGTTGATGATTATGTGAAGAATGTTCCACCTCAGGTTCGTGCAGCGAGAATGTTAAGCGATATTGGCAGCACTATTTATTATGTAATTACTAAAAGAGGGCCTATTCCTGTAGAACTGAATCCCAAGGATATTGATTACCAGCATTATATTGATAAACAGCTTAAACCAATTGCAGATTCAATTCTTGTTCTGCTTGATCTTTCTTTTGATTCAATTGTCCAAAGCGGTCAGTTAAATTTCTTTAATGAATAATTCTAACTATCTGAGGAATAAATATGAAAATCATTTTTAGTTTTTTACTTGCTTCTTTATTAGTAATAAATATTGAAGCATCAGAAATAAACTTTGAAGAGTATTTCTCAGATGAGACACTTAGAATAGATTATCATCATATTGGAGATTCTGAATTTGAAATGATCAGTATTGACAGGATCTATCGTTATGGCATCTGGTCTGGCAGTGGTAAGAATTTAATTGACAACCTGAATAACGGGAAATATTATTTAAAAGTTTATGACCTGGAATCAGGAAAAATGATTTACTCAAAAGGATTTGATACTTATTTTGGTGAATATCAAACAAGTGCTGAAGCAATAAATAAGATAAAGAAGACCTACCACGAAACTGCGTTAATACCGTTTCCAAAAAATAAAATCAGGTTCTCAATAGAAAAGAGAGATAAGAAAAATAATTTAGCAGAAATATTCAGTGCGGAGATAAATCCAAACGATCAATATATAATTAAAGAGAGTGTAGTAGATAGTTCAATCAAAATAATTAAACATGAAAAAAATGGCAATCCACATACAAAAATTGATATAGCTGTTTTAGGAGATGGCTACACCAAAAGTGAAACAGAAAAATTTCAAAAAGATTTTGAAAGACTTGTAAAAACTTTATTTGAAATTGAACCTTATAAATCCAATCAGGATAAATTTAATTTTTATGGTATCCTCAAAATTTCTGAAGAAAGCGGATCTGATGAACCAGGAGCAAATATTTTTAAGAATACTGCTTTGGGATCAACATTTTACTCACTTGGTTCTGAAAGGTATCTTTTAACAGAAGATAATAAAACTGTAAGGGATGCTGCAGCAAATGTTCCTTATGATGCATTGGTAATAATAGTTAATCATAGTCGTTATGGAGGAGGTGGAATTTATAATCTCTTTTGCACATTAACTTCAGATAACCAGTGGTTTGAATATCTTTTTCTTCATGAATTTGGACATTCTTTCAGCGGTTTAGCAGATGAATATTATACCTCAGATGTTGCTTATAATGAATTTTATAAAATTGATGTTGAACCGGTGGAGCCTAATCTCACTGCCTTAGTAAACCCTAAGGAATTTAAATGGAAGGAATTTGTAAGCGATAGTGTGGAAATTCCAACCTTATGGGAAAAAGCCCAATTTGATAATATGGATTTAAAATGGCAGGAAGAAAGGCGTGCTTTAAATGAAAAAATTGCTGAACTAAAAAGAAATAAAACTTCATCAAATGAAATATTAAAATTCCAGGAAGAGTATAACAAGAAGGATAAAATACAAGCTAAAAAAGTGAATGATTTTTTGAAAAACAGCAAATATTCCGGACAAGTCGGGGCTTTTGAAGGAGCTGGTTATCTTTCTAACGGTTTATTTAGGCCAATGATTGATTGCCTGATGTTTTCAAAGGGTAAAAAACCATATTGTAAAATCTGCGAAAGAGCTGTTTTAAAAGTAATTAACAGTTATACAGAGTGATTTCTTTCACAACTATAATGTTTCTTACAAATATTGAAAAAAATCCATATTTTTTTACAACTTTAGCAGAACTTAGGCATCTAAATGATTAAAGAATAAATTAAGATGATTTTTTGACTTAATTTTTTGGGAAAAATGTGTTATATTAAAAGTCATCTTTTTTGGATAAAAAAATAACTTGTCATTAAAAACCACAAATTAAAATAATAAATCAGGAGTGATGTAAATTGAAAATAACAAAGCAGTTCACAAGCAGAGAAAGTAAATCTTTAGATAAGTATTTACAGGAAATCGGCAAAGTTGATCTGTTAACTCCGAATCAGGAAATTGAATTGGCTATTAGGATAAAGAAAGGGGATCAGACTGCTCTTGAAACTCTGACAAAAGCAAACCTGAGATTCGTTGTCAGTGTTGCAAAGCAATTTCAAAACCAGGGATTGTCTTTAGGTGATCTTATTAATGAAGGAAATCTTGGTTTAATTAAAGCTGCAAAAAGATTTGATGAAACCAGAGGATTTAAATTCATATCTTACGCAGTATGGTGGATCAGGCAATCTATTATGCAGGCAATTGCCGAGCAGTCAAGAATGGTTCGTCTGCCATTAAACAGAGTTGGTGAGTTGAATAAAATCGGCAAAGCTTTCAGCAAGCTTGAGCAGGAATATGAAAGAAAACCAAATGCTCAGGAATTAGCCCAGGAACTGGATATGGATGTTGAGGATGTTGCAAATTCACTTCAGCTTTATGGAAGACATATTTCTGTTGACGCTCCATTTCAGAATGGCGATGATAACAAAAATAATCTTCTGGATGTTATGGTTAATGAAGAGCAGCCTTCGCCTGATGTAACTTTAATGGGTGAATCATTAAAGAATGAAGTTCAGAATGTTCTTTCTACTCTTTCAGAAAAAGAGGCAGATGTTTTAAGATTGTACTTTGGTATTAACAGTGAAAGATCAGCAACTCTGGAGGAAATTGGTGAAAAATTCAACCTGACACGCGAAAGAGTCAGACAAATTAAAGAGAAAGCAATAAGAACTTTAAGACACGCTCCAAGAACAAAGAATCTTAAAGCTTATCTGGGTTAAATAACCTCTCAAAAAATTAAAGACGTTCTGTAAATAACAGAACGTCTTTTTTATTTTAAACCTACCTTAATTTACGAGAAGCAATTTTTTATTAACAATATTAAAATTTATTTATAATAAACTTATTTAGTTTAATAGTTATTCTTTTTATCTGAGGTATAAATTAGTTCTTAGTTGAAATTCCTTTTATAAAAAAAGGAAAGAGACTC
>CAZEWJ010000012.1:0-98769 GCA_964515875.1 uncultured Ignavibacteriaceae bacterium
CTTATTGCTTTTCGATAATTCCTTTAAAAGCAACAAAGTGTGCTCATTGTACATCGGCATTAAGTACATAAGGTGTATGATGGTTGATGGAAGATGAATGACAGGCCGAAAAATTTTAATAAGAAACTTTTAACTGTAGGTATCATTCTCACTACCGGAGTGTATGCCAATTAACTGGCAATATAATTAATAGTTAGCTTTCAAAAAATTTTATTAAGGGAAAAATGATGGCTGATAAAGATTTTTTATTATTGAGCGAATCTATAGATAAAATAAAAAATATGTTAAATGGAGACGGCTACTTTTCTTTGGAAGATGAAGATTCTATCAAGGATATCTGTCCATATTATAAAGAAGCTGGTAATTTAATTCTCTCTACTTGGCAATTGGTTAAGGATAAAGGTCTCAAATCATTTTTTTCACAAAACTACGACGAACATTCCTTGATTGGAGATTTAGTGACGACTCTTGAAAGTTATTATTACCTTATGGGTGACAGTGAAAATCTTTTCAAGGTTCTTATCAATGAAATTCCTTCTGTAGATAGAATTACATTTTTCATTTTCTTTGATACACATATTAATATATATCTTTCAGAAATTTCACGTTATGCTAAGTCGAAAAATGAATCTAGGTCTTGGACACTTTATAAGGCTTTGATAACTCTTCGTAACAACAGCAATATAATCATACAAAATGATCTTTCTACATTAGAACAATTATCTGAATTGTGGGCAATATAATTTTGAGTTAGTTGCTGGTAAGGCGAATTAATTTTTAGGATAATTCAATGTCAAAAAATGTATCAAGAATAATTATAAGTGTTGGAGCATTAATAATCATCCTCATTCGACGTATTTTTCCGCAACTCCAGATTGATATAATTGATGTTATATTGCTAGTAATTCTTCTTCTTCCTTGGTTTTCAGATCTAATAAAAGAACTCGAAGTTCCTGGATTTGGTAAAATTGGATTTCAAGATGTTAAATCCGCGGGTGACAAAATCGGATTGCAAAATACTTTTTCAAATCAGTCTAGTTCTTATGAACCAGAACCAGATTCATATTCCTATCTTCCGAATAATTCTAATTCGCTTTTTGTCATTTTACAAATCCAGATTGAAAAACGTGTAAGAGAATTAGCAGAGATTAATAAAATACCAACTAGTCTTTCTGTAACGAAGTTAATTTCTGAGCTTGTGCATAGAGAAATTCTGAAGCCGTCAATGGGTAATGGATTAATTGATCTCATCCATTTAGGTAATCAAGCTGCTCAAGGAGCTAGAGTTGATCCAAGTGCTGCATTATGGGTAAAAGAAAATAGTCATCAGATATTTAAGTCACTGGATGATATTATTAAAAGTGCAACCTAACCTCTTTAATAAGTAAAAAGTCAAGTGTTATAGTCAATTTCAAAAATTTTATTTTAATAATTACTTAAGAATTTATCTAACTCATTTTTAATATTCTTATTTCTTCCGTGGTTAACTCTCTAACTTTTCCCCGCGCTAAATCGCCAAGAAGAATATTTTTTATCCTCACTCTTACAAGTCTTAATGTTGGATAACCTATAGCCGCTGTCATTTTTCTTACCTGTCTGTATCTTCCTTCAGTAACAATAACACTAATCCAGCAGACAGGTTTATTTTTTCTTGGGAATATCGGGGGCTTTCTTGGGGGAAACTGAGGATCATTAATAATTTTTGCTTTTGCCGGCAAAGTTTTTTTCCCTTCTATAATTACACCCTCTTCTAATTTTTGCAAGTCTTCCTCTGTTGGGAGTCCTTCAACTTGTGCATAATATTCTTTTTCATGTTTGTTTGCCGGGTTCAATAAAAAATCAACCATTTCTTTATCATTAGAAAGGAGAAGTAATCCCTCGCTATCCATATCAAGTCTTCCAACAGGATAAACATCTTTAGGAAAATCATATAATCCTGCCAGAGTTTTCCTGTTGAGCTTATCTGTAAACTGAGATAAGACTCCATAAGGTTTATTCAGAATAAAGTAAAATAATTTTTTATCCATATATGGAACTGATGAAGATTAAAATGAGTCTCAATAATACTTTTTTTCTTAACGCAGGTTTGGTTAATTTGATACCTTAAATTTAAGAGATAAAGTATAATTATAAAAATAGTTGGTATGTCATTCAGGGAACAACAAAAATATTTAGATGTGCTGAAAAAATATGAAAGAAATTTTGACAAAAAGGAAACTGAAGAGTTTAAAATGTTCCTAAAGAGATATAAAGATGATGAAGATTTTGATACTCTCTCAATGAAAAGGCTTAAAGAACTTCACGATAAATACAATAAACCTGTAGATAAAAGCAAGTATGATTCATTTTTCAAAAAGAAAGATGGGTAAATTAAGTTCAAGTGTAAGCCTGCCTGCCGGCAAGGCAGGTTCAAGTTCAAGATGGGATTTTCTGTAATTTCTTTTTTCAATTTGAGGTTTTAATGGATTATAAGCTTTTAAAGCGAATTATTGCTGCCGCAGTTTTTCTTTTCTCTGCAATTGTTTTGTTTATGACAGTTCAGCCGTCGGTTTCTTTTTGGGATTGCGGTGAATTTATAGCCGCCGGTCATTACCTGCAGGTTCCTCATCCTCCCGGAACTCCATTTTATTTAATAATCGGGCGCATGTTTTCAATGATCCCATTCGCAGAAAATACAGCTTATAAATTCAATGTTATCTCTGTATTATCAAGCGCCTTTTCTGTTTTCTTCCTTTACCTTATTGCAGTTAAGCTGATTGAAAATTACAGGGGCAAAGTTTATAAAAACGTTCTTGATGCTCTTGCTACTTTTATTGCAGCAGGAATCGGAGCTTTATCACTCGCGTTCAGCGATACTTTCTGGTTTAACGGGGCTGAAGCTGAAGTATATGCTTTCAGTACCTTCCTTTTAGCAGTAACTGTTTATCTTATGATGCGCTGGCATGAAAGAGCGGATGAAAAGGATAATGAAAAATATCTTCTTATGATAGCGTACCTCATGGGTCTTTCAACAGGTGTTCATTTGATGAGCATCCTCGCTCTTGTTCCGGTGGTGATGGTCATTGTCTTCAGAAAATATATGAACGATGAAGTTGCTCTTAAGAAAACAGGTTATATTTTTCTTGCTCATGCTGTAATCGCTTTTCTTATTTCTATTGCAATGTGGAGTGCACAAAAAGGAAATGTTCCTCCCTCTCCTGAAGAATATAAAGCATACGACCAGCGGTTTATAATGCTAGTGCTTGGCCTTAGTGTTCTCTTTATAGCAGTAATGTGGAAGAAGCTTCTGAATAAAAATTCTATTTACTTCCCTATAATAATCGGGGGGATAGCTCTATTTGCTGTTTATCCGGGTATGGTAAAATTTATTCCTGCTCTTATTAATGAAATAGCAGGAAATAATATAATAACCGGTATAATTGTATTGTTATTAATCTTCGGAGCGATTGCTTATGGTATCTGGTATACAGTAAAAGAAAATAAGCGAACACTTCATTTAATATTTACATCACTCGCATTTGTTCTTATTGCATTTACAACCTTTGCAATGGTAATTATACGTTCAAATCAGAATCCTCCAATGAACGAAAATGAACCAGATACATTAACCGAACTGATGTCTTATCTGAACCGCGAGCAGTATGGTGATTTCCCGATATTTAAAAGAAGATTCTCAAGTGAACCTCATCAGCAGGGTGTTTTCACGAATTACTCAAGTGATTTAGATTTCTTCTGGAGTTACCAGATGAACCATATGATGACACGATATCTCTTATGGAATTATGCGGGAAGAGCAGGCTGGGACCAGGAACAAGGAGCTAATATTGCACCGTTCAATAGTATTGGAAGTATAATTACGAAAGTTACCGGAGTTGAGTTCTCAGGCGATGTTAAGGATTCTTTATTTGGAATTCCTATGTTACTGGGGCTGCTCGGAATTTATTTTCACTTCAGGCGGGACTGGAAGATGGCATCTGTATTTATGGTGATGTTTATCCTGATGGGTTATCTCACTGCATTCTACCAGAATCAACAGCAGCCACAGCCAAGAGAAAGAGATTATTTTTATGTGGGAGCTTTCTTCGTTTACTCAATCTGGATTGCGATTGCAATCCGTGGATTGGTAGACCTGATCCAGGAAAAAGTAAAAAATGTAACATTCAGTAATGCGGGAACAGCAGTTGTTCTTGTGTTTGGATTTATTCTCGTTCCCGTAGTTATGTTAAAAGCTAATTATTTTACTCACGATCGTTCCATTAATTGGGTTCCGTGGGATTATTCTTATAATCTTCTTCAAAGCTGCGCGCCAAATGCTGTTCTCTTTACAAATGGTGATAACGATACTTTTCCACTCTGGTATTTGCAGGATGTTGAAGGAGTAAGAAGAGATGTTAAAGTTGCTAACCTCAGTCTGCTAAACACAAGCTGGTATATAAGACAATTAAAGAATAATGATCCTTATGGTGCCGGAACAATCAATTTGAGAATGTCTGATGCGCAAATTGAGCAGGTAAGACCAATACAATGGAATCCGCAGGAGATAACTATTCCACTTCCTCAATCAACTCTTGAAATAAAAGATCTGATTCAAAGGTATGAAGTTACAGACTCTTCAGTGATAAAGCAGGGAAATATTAAATTCAGAATGGATAATACTCTTACATTCGGCGATGTAAAAGCTGTACGGGTGCAGGATATTATGGTTAAGGAAATTATAGAATCTAATAACTGGGAAAGACCGATTTATTTTGCAGCAACTTGTTCTGAGGATAGCAAAATTGGTCTGCAGGACTACTTAAGAATGGAAGGAATGGCATTCCGATTTGTTCCTGAAAAACGTAATCCGGGTATTGAGTTTATTAACTACAAACTCGTAAGCAAGCAGCTTCAGGAAAATCCTGGTTACAGTAAAGATTATAAACCCGGGTTTAAATTCAGAGGTGTGAATGATCCTAAAATTTTCTTTGATGAAAACCATAGAAGATTAATTCAGAACTACCGTAATTCTTTTGTAAGATTAACTCTCTATTACATCAATACAAACCAGAATGATCTTGCAATACAAACTCTTAATCTGATGGACGAGAAAATTCCAAGAGCTATCAGACCAATGCCTTTCGGGTTGCTTTATGAAATTTCCAATCTTTATTATAATGCCAGAGCCATGGATAAATATAAAGAAGTTGCTAAGGAATTAGAGCAGGAAGCACTTGCTTCTATAGAACAGAATCCTCAGGATATTCAATCTTATTATAACCCCTACAGAGTTCTAATTGATATTTATGAAAATACGCAAGACTATGAAAATGCACATAAACTCTGGCAGAAAATTGAAATGATGTACCCGAATGATCCAAGCGTGAAAGCAAATGTTGAAAAGTACCGCAAGCTTACGCAAAAAGATAGTATTGTTACAGATACCGGTGCAGTTAAGTAAATAGCTCAAATTCATTGAGATGATAAAACAAGAAAATGCCTCACCAATAAAATTCACTGTCACACTGAGCTTGTCGAAGTGTGGGATAGAAACATCAGTCTTCGACAGGCTCAGACTGACAGCTAGACAACCTCGTGTGCACTTTCTACCGCTTATTTTTTAAATAACAGAAATGAAAATTCTTATTCTTGCTCTTTCAGGTATTGGCGATGCATTAATGTTCACTCCTGCATTAAGTCTTCTTAAAAGGGAAATACCCGGCGCTGAGATTGATGCTCTTGTCATGATTAGCAGTGCAAAGGAAATGTATGAAAGAAATAAGAACATCAGCAATGTTATTTTTTTTGATTTTCTTAAAGAAGGATTTTTCTCTTCACTAAAGTTTATCTTATATCTCCGCAAAAAATATGATCTTTCAATAAACGTTTATCCTTCAAACAGGAAGGAATACAATATTATTAATTATCTGATTGGCGCAGAGAAAAGAGCCAGTGTAAATTATTTAAGAATGGATAAACAGACTTTTGGTTTTCTTAACAACATCAGAGTTCCGGAGAATGAGACTATACATAATGTTCAGACAAACATTAAGCTTGTAGAAAAAATTCTTAATAAATTTTTTAACGAGGAACCTCCACTTGAATTTCCTCTTTTGGACCAGGATGAATCTTTTGCAAAAAATTACTTTAGTCAGCTTAATATTTCTGAGAATGATTTTGTTGTTGGCTTTCATCCCGGCTGTGCAACATTAAAAAATCATACTAAAAGAAGATGGGTGCCGGAGAAGTTTGCTGGGCTTGCAAAGCTTCTTATTGAAAATGAAAAAGCCAAAGTATTAATTTTTGGCGGACCCGAAGAAGATGAGCTTAAAGAAAATATCTCTTCACAGGTCAATTCACCAAATATTTTTGTTGTAAAAACAAACAGCTTAACATCTTCAGCAGCAGTTATGAAAAGATGCAATGTTTTTGTTACAAATGACTCTAGCCTTATGCACATAGCTTCTGCTCTAAGTTTGAAAGTTGTGACGATTATCGGACCTACAAACAGATTTTACATTCACCCCTGGAAAACGGATTACAGGATCGTTTCATTAAATCTATCCTGTTCACCCTGCTTTTTTTATTCTCCCAAACCTCTTAAATGTTACAGAGATGATGTTCTCTTCAAATGCATTAAGGAAATTGATGTGAATATGGTTTATGATGCAGTTAAAGATATGATGAGCTTAGGAAATGATTGAGAGATTGTCATTAGTAGTGAGTCTTCGAGCGAAGCAATCACTAGCAAATAACTAATGTGAGATTGCTTCATCCTACAAAAGTAGGGATTCGCAATGACAACACAAGAATATACTTTTATACTTTTGAGTGGTTTAATTCGTCAGCAATAAACTCAACCATCTCTTCAATATTATCGAAGAAAGAAATCCTGTTAATATCTCTCCCCTCTAATTTAAGCTGCTTATTAATTATCGCACCAATTTCTTTCCACATAAATGAATGACAGGCAATGGGTTTTGTTCGCATAAGTCCGTTATTCAGGAATTCCCAAACAGCGGCTAATTCCAGAAGAGTTCCTGTTTCTCCCTGTAAAACAATATAAGCATCGCCAAGTTCAATTAGTTTTGTTATTCTTTCAAAAAGAGTATCACAGGAAATTATTTTATCAAGATAAATGTTTGGTTTACTTTTTACATAACTAAGTGTAACTCCGGCTGCAATCCCTCCATTTTCGTGAACACCTTTTGAAACAGCTTCCATTATTCCCATATAACCGCCGGTATTTAAATCAAATCCTTTTTTGGCTAACAGGCAACCAAGTTTATAAGCAGAGCCATATTCTGATTCTCCATCTTTGGGAAATGCACTGCCAAATACCGTAACCCTTTTTTTCATAAATTTCTTTAGAGTTCTAATAAAATAAAAAACTAAATGTTTATTTAAACTAATAATTAATTATAGTAAAAAATTTTAAGTCGTCTTTAACCTCACCTAAATCCTCTCCTTATTAAGGAGAGGACTTTTAAAACTTCCCTCTCCTTAATAAGGAGAGGGACTGAGGGTGAGGTTAAACTTGAAAAACTAATAACTTATTAACGAGTAATGAACTCCAAAATATATGATTCTGTTATTATCGGTGGTGGAATTGTTGGAACAGCTACGGCATTATCTCTTCAACAGAAGGGAATAAAATCTGTTTTAGTAATTGAAGCGGAAAAAAATCTTGCAGCACACCAGACGGGGCATAACAGCGGAGTTATTCATTCAGGCATATACTATAAGCCGGGTTCATTAAAAGCAAAACTATGTTCACAAGGAAGAGAACTGCTTTTCAGGTTTTGCAAAGAACATAATATACTGCATGAGAGATGCGGAAAAATAATTGTTGCAACAGAGAAGGATGAAATACCATCTCTTAATGAAATAGAGAAAAGAGGTTTAGCTAACGGTCTTAAAGAAATAAAAAGACTAAGTAAAGAAGAAATAAAAGAATATGAACCGTATGCTGCCGGTGATGAAGGTTTATTTATTCAGGAAACGGGTATTGTGGATTATATTGGAGTTACAAATAAATTTAGAGATTTAATAAAAGAAAATGATGGCGAAGTTTTAACCTCCTGTAAGTTTCTGAATGCTGTAAGCTCATCAAATCATTTAGTTGTTGAAACAACTGAAGGAGATTTTAATTGCAAGCTTTTGATAAACTGCGGCGGACTTCAATCAGACAGGATAGCAAAAAAGTGCGGAGCTAATCCAAATGTTAAAATTATTCCTTTCAGAGGGGAATATTATAAAATAAAAAAAGAGAAAGAATATCTTGTTAAGAATCTTATCTATCCTGTTCCAGATCCGAAGTTTCCTTTTCTCGGAGTCCATTTTACAAGAATGATAAAGGGCGGAATTGAAGCCGGGCCTAATGCTGTGCTTGCTTTCAAAAGAAATGGATACACATATAAAGATATTTCACTCAAAGATATTTCAGAAATGCTTTTATATCCGGGTTTCTGGAAGATGGCTAAGCAGCATTATGTTATGGGAATAAATGAATTCAGAAGGTCGCTTAATAAATCTCTTTTTGTTAAAGCATTACAAAAATTAATTCCATTAATAGAAGATGATGATATTGTCCCTGGCGGATCAGGTGTACGTGCGCAGGCTCTTGATAAAGATGGAAAGTTAGTTGATGATTTTAGAATAATTGAAACTGAAAAACAGGTTCATGTACTTAATGCTCCATCCCCTGCTGCAACAGCTTCATTAAGCATTGGGAAATATATAGCGGAGATAGTGGTTAAAAAACTTGTCTAATCTAAAGGTTTCAAAACACACTTCGACCCCGAAACAAGTTCGGGGCAGGCTTTCGCTCAGTGTGATACCGTTTCTGTATTCTGAGCCTGTCGAAGATGAGATCAAACTTCATGCAAAGATACTCCTTCCCATTCTTCAATTGGCTCAGTTGTTTTAACTATATGCATTCCTGCATTTGCAAATTTTTTGAATGCTTTATCTGCTTCTTCGGTAAAATCAATTACATCAGGAATAACAACTGGCGATGTCGTGTCTTCAAGTAGATAAACTTTATTTGCTATTTCCTTTTTTTCATAAAGAAGATCATCAACAGTCCAGGCAACACAATGGCTCTTTGCTTGTCCTGTAATTATTATAATATCATATTGCATAAGCTTATTTATAAGAGCAGAATTTTTATCTGCAATTTTATTCCCTTCGGCATCAGTTCTTATTTCCGGGCCAAATACAGAATAATGTTCCGTCAGCGGGTTTCTCCCTTTAATCTGGAAATCCGGCTGACTGTATCTTGCAATACTGTGAAAAAAGATTGCTTCTTCAACTGATGGAACAAGAGCATGACCAATTCCACCAAGCATTGCATGATAAGGCCAGATTAATAAATCATATTTGCTTTTTTCCTTTAAGGTTTTGGTATAATGAACCAGATGCTGCTGAGCTTTTTCTTTATCATAACCAAGAAATTTTAATACATCGGGATTTATTTCCCAGACTCCATTTTTAATATCGTCATAAGAAACTAAAGTATTTGCTTTAGGGTGTTCTCCTTTATCATTTATTAAAAATATTGAATGAAAAATCTGTACTGCCTGGTGTGTATCCATAGTTGGAATTATTTCGGTGATACTATCAAGATTGCGGTAAATGAATTCACACAATCTTATATTATCATCAATAGCACCTCTTCCTGAACGACCGCCGACGAAAAGTTCAAACTCAGGGTTGCAGAAAGTATTTTGAACATCAACAAGTACAAGTGCAATTTTTAATTTATCATCTACAGCAGGAGTAAGCTTGTGTTCATCTGCAAATTTTCTAGCATCTTCGGCAAGATGCTGGTAATTAACTTTCCATATCTTGCTGACCTTTTCAGGATTAAAATGATCCGGAATTCTTAATTGTTTTCTTTTCATATTTATCTCTCATTGTTATTCATAAGAATAAAAAACACTTAGCTATTATTCAAGTAATATTACGGTTCTCAAAATAATTGTTGGTTTTGATTAAGAAAAATTTAACCTCACGTAAATCCTCTCCTTATCTAAGGAGTGAGGTAAAAAAGAAAAAATATTTTTCACATAAATGAATGTTTTCCTAATGAACTATTCAATCGCTTTCAGGATTCATCCAATCTTTATTAACTTAGTGTCCAATCTTTAAAATAATTATTAATACTAAGCCAAACTTAAAACATCTCTATGTTGGAATCCGATGTGTTTGTATAGAAGATGAAGAATAAGATTTATGATGGAGTGCTGATTTTAATTACTATTGTAATTGCTGTCAGCACATCAATTATTGCTTTTAATGCTCTGTTAGGGGAACAATCAGAAGTTATACTTTCCGGAAATCAAATCTTCGGACAAATACCTCTGCGTATTGATGCTCTCAGTGCATGGATGATACTTATCATTAACTTCACTTTTATTACCGGCGTATTGTATGGCAGCGGTTATCTGAAACATTACCAGGATAAACAAAAGAATATACGGCTTCACCAACTGCTGATTGTAATTCTTCATCTCTCTATGATCCTTGTTTGCAGCGTTCAAAATTTAATTGTTTTTATTATTGTTTGGGAATTGATGACAGTTTCCTCTTTCCTGCTGATTATTTTTGAATACTGGAATAAAGAAACAATAAGAGCCGGGCTTAATTTTTTTATCCAGTCTCATATTGGAGTTATATTCATTATCGTTTCATTTATCTGGGTTATTGTTCAGACCGGCTCAACAGATTTTAATGCCGTTCAAACTTTTTCCAAACAATTGCCGAAAGCGGTTGGCGTTACCCTTTTTGTATTACTCTTTATTGGTTTTGGTTTCAAAGCAGGTTTTGTTCCATTCCATACATGGCTGCCTTATGCACACCCTGCAGCACCATCGCATATATCAGGAATGATGTCGGGCGTAATTATTAAGCTTGGTATTTATGGAATTCTACGCACACTGCTTTTAATAAAAAGTGATTACTTAATAATCGGCGGAATTATTTTATTTGTTTCCATTATTTCCGGATTGTATGGCGTTATGCTGGCAATAGTTCAGCATAATCTTAAAAAGCTTCTTGCTTATCACAGTGTAGAAAATATTGGAATAATCGGAATTGGCATCGGCATCGGTTCAATAGGGCTTGGATTGAAAAACGATTTTCTTGCCATTGCAGGTTTTGCCGGAGGGATACTTCACATTTTAAATCACTCTTTGTTTAAATCACTTTTGTTCTACAGCGCAGGCAGCGTTTATCAGCAAACACATACTTTAAATATTGAACAGCTTGGTGGACTTATTAAAAGAATGCCAAAAACTGCTGGCTTATTTTTATTAGCAGCACTTGCTATCTGCGGGCTTCCACCTTTCAATGGATTCGTTTCAGAGTTTCTCATATACTCCGGCTTGTTCTCTAATTTGAAGTCTCAAAGTTTTGCTTTTTCACTTTATATGTTAACTGCAATTGTTTCGTTAGTAATTATAGGGGGGCTTGCAATCCTCTGCTTTACAAAGGCATTTGGCATTGTATTCTTAGGAACGGAGCGGCAACATTATCATACTGAACCAAAAGAAGTTCCCTTCCAAATGCTTCTTCCAAAATATCTTGCTGCTGCATTAATAATTTCGGTAGGAATTTTTCCCCAGTTTTTCCTCTGGCTTCTTAAAAATCCGGTCTCACTATTTGTACCAACAATTCAAACCACAGCCGGTGCTTATTTTACAAATCAATCGGCTATTCTTTCAAATATTGGTTTGATTGGAATTTTATTATTTGTCGTAATAATAATTGTTTATTCACTTAAAAGACTTCTTGAGAAACGGAAAACTATTTCTGTTTCACCAACCTGGGGCTGCGGGTATGTAGCACCAAACTCAAAGATGCAATACACTGCAAGTTCGTTTGTTAAAACTTATTCTAATTTAATCGAGCCTGTTTTAAGTCTGCATAAAAGTGATGTGGCAATAGAAGAAATATTCCCCGGTGAAAAAGAATACAGCAGCCACACTTATGATAAGCTTGAATTTTACCTGATTGATAAAAATTTAAAATGGCTGAGAAAGATTTTATTGAAGCTAAATTTCCTCCAAAACGGGAGGCTGCAATTTTATATCCTTTACGGTGTGATTTTTATTGTGCTGATAATTTTTATTTCTTATGGTGAATACTACTGGAAAGTACTAAGCAATTTTTTACAGTTGTTCTAACAAAGAAAAATCAATGAGCATAGGTTTAATAATTATAGTCAGTTTATTTTTTGCCGGGTTGATAAACAGAACCAAAAGTATTTTTTCAGGCAGAAAAGGTCCGGGAATTTTCCAGCCAATGAAAGATGTATTAAGATTATTAAAGAAAGGATCTGTTTACAGCGAGACAAGCAGCTTTATATTTCAAATTGCACCAACTATCTATTTCAGCACTCTTTTGATTGCTGCACTCTTTATTCCATTCGGAGAGAATAAAGGATTAATTTCCTTTCAATATGATTTTGTTTTATTTGCTTACTTGCTGGCTCTGGGAAAATTCTTCAACATCATTTCTGCTTTAGATACAGGCAGCAGCTTTGAAGGAATGGGTGCAAGCCGTGAAGCATTATATTCAATGTTAGCTGAAGCGGCATTTTTTATAACTATAGGTTCGCTTGGATTATTAACAGGATATTATTCTTTTTCTCAGATATTCAGTTCATTGCATTATTCAGCTTCAAGTACACCGGTCATTTTATATTCACTTGGACTGCTCGCAGCATTTGTTTTTTTAATTCTTGCTCTTATTGAAAACAGCCGTGTGCCGATTGATGATCCTAAAACTCATCTTGAATTAACAATGATACACGAAGTGATGATTCTAGATAACAGCGGTTTTGACCTCGGATTAATCCTTTACACCGGAAGCCTGAAGTTTGCTCTTTACGGTTCTTTAATTGCGAATTTATTCTTTGTCTCTTCTCAATTAGTTATTGTCAATTTAATAATCTTTTTCGGAACGCAAATTTTATTTGCAATCACTATCGGTTCGGTAGAATCCTTTATGGCAAGATTCAGGATGAACCAGAACCCACAGTTTATTCTTATGCTTTCGTCGGTTGCTCTTTTAATATTTTTAGGTGTTATGATCATAACAGGAAAATTCAGTTGAGATATTTATAGATGATAAACTTATTACTTATAGTTTTTATTATAACCCTTTTTGTTTGCTCCACTGCAATCAGGTTAAAAACATTCATCAAAGCAATTGCCTTCCAGGGTTTGCTTTTATTCGGCATATTCATTCTCCGTTTGAATGAGATAAACACAATCAATCTTATCCTTCTTCTTTTAGAAACGCTCATATTCAAAGCAATAGTTATTCCATACTTTTTACTTTATCTCATCAAGAGGAATAAGATCACCCGCGAAGCTGAACCGTATGTTTCTAACTTTGCATCTCTTTTTATTATTACTGCAGTTGTTATGACGGTATTTTTTCTGGCAAACACTTTAAGAGGCGGAGTGTTTGAAAATATTTATTTTGTTGTTGCAAGCATAACAATCTTTGCCGGTTTGTATTTTATAATCTCCCGCAGAAAAATAATCACTCAGGTTATGGGTTTTATCATTATTGAAAATGGTGTTGTTATCCTTTCCCTCGCTGTTGGAGGAGAAATGCCAATGCTTGTTAACCTAGGAATATTGCTGGATATTTTTGTTACGGTCTTGGTGCTCGGAATTTTTGTAAACAAGATTGGCGATATATTTAAGGAAGCAGAGGTGGATCACTTAAGCAGACTGAGGGATTAAACTTTAATGATAGGAATTTATCTGATATTATCTCTTCTGATCTCTGCTGCTGTTTTCCTTTTCAAGAATAAAAAGATTAGTTATTCATTAACAGTTATCTTCATTTTACTGCAATGGACTTTAACAGTTTATGAATATCTGAATCTTGACAACACTCAACTTGAATATTTTACTCCCGATGCAATTGGAATAATTCTTCTTGCGGTACTTAGTATTATTGCTGCATCGTCATTCCTTTACAGTTATATTTATCTTGAAGAAAGGGGAGACAGCCCGAAAGTAATCAGCACTTATTTATCAGCTTTAATACTTCTAATTACTGCACTAAGCTGTGCGTACCTTGCTAATCATGTTGCAATTGCGTGGATATTTGTTGAGATAACTACACTTAGCTCTTCAGTATTAATTTATCACCGCAGAACTGAGCGAACTCTGGAAGGAAGCTGGAAATACATTTTCATCTGCTCCATAAGTGTTTCGCTTATCTTTATAGGAATTTTATTTTTAGGATTAGCTACGCAGCAGGCAAAGGTTGGAGATTTATTTTATTCCAATCTGTTTAACAACGCAAACCTGCTCGACGAGTTCTGGCTTAAGGCGTCTTTCCTTTTCATCTTTACAGGTTATACTGCAAAGTCCGGTTTGGTTCCAATGTACACAGCTGGAATTGATGCTAAAGATAAAGCCCCCTCACCGGCATCAGCTATTTTTTCAAGCGCACTGATGAACGTTGGTTTTGTCGGAATCTTCCGCATGTATGGGATAGTTGCAAAGACAAGTGTTCACCAATGGGCAAGCATAGTTTTAATAATAAGTGCTGTGCTCTCTTTGTTTATAGCTGCGGCTTATATGATGCACGTAAAAAGTTTTAAAAGAATGTTTGCTTATTCAAGTGTTGAACATATGGGAATTGTAATGGTTGGTTTAGCCATGGGTGGGGTTGGATATTTTGGCTCGGTGCTGCATATCATTCTTCATTCATTTACCAAAGCCAGCTTGTTCTATCAGTACGGCTCGGTGTTCCGGGTTATTAAAAGTAAATTTATTCAGGATGCGGGAGATTATTTTGAAAAGAATATTTCCGGCGCGCTTGTTCTGCTTTTAGGATTTTTTATGATTACTGCTGTTCCGCCTTCAGGAATGTTTATAAGTGAATTTTATATTTTCAGATCCATGTTTGAAAAGGGATATATCTGGTTATTGATCATAGCTGTAATATTAATAAGTGTAATTATCTGGTCGCTGGGTGAAAATATTTTCAAGCTGCTTTTTCATAAAGCAGAAGCAGTTGAAAGTAATGGAGACAATAAAGAAAATAAAGGTTTCTGGGAGTCAGTTCCGCAATTTGCATTATTGGCTTTAGTAATTTATCTCGGTTTTAATCCTCCCAATTTCTTAATTCAATTGATAAACCAGGCAGTTAAAATTTTTAGTTATTGAAAAGATGGTACGTAATTACATAACAATTCAAAATAATGAAACGATTGATTTTCATTCTATTCCAATTTTGGAATATGATAATTTTTTAGAGACAAATGCTTTGTTCTTAAAAGATGTGAACAATCATTGTGTGAATTATTTTGGGGTTCCTTCCGGTAATAAATTGAAGCTCATTTGCTGCATTGCCAATGACAGCAAAGCAAAAATTAAACTTACTTCTTCCGAAATAGATTTACAGCAATCAAAAGTTTATCCTTCACTTAGTGCACACAATCTCTCCTTTAATATGTTTGAGCGGGAGATAAATGAAAACTTCGGAATAAAATATTCAGATCATCCATGGTTAAAACCTGTCCGCTATTCTTTTAATCGTTATGATAAAGCTTCTGAGATTTCCAATTATCCTTTCTATCAAATAGAAAGCGAAGAACTGCACGAAGTTGGTGTAGGGCCCATACACGCTGGAATTATTGAACCGGGGCATTTCAGATTTATCTGCAAAGGTGAACAGATTCTTCATCTTGAAATTCAGCTTGGCTATCAGCACCGTGGAGTTGAAAGCCTGTTTATTAAGAAAAATAATTTACTGCAAAGAGTAACTCTTGCAGAATCAATAGCCGGAGATACAACGGTTGGACATGCTTCTGCATTTGCAAATAACTGGGAATCTCTTTGCGGATATGAGCCTGGTGATGAATTACAATTTGTAAGAACACTCGCTCTTGAACTTGAAAGAATTGCTGTTCATACCGGTGATCTTAGTGCTATCTGCGCCGATATCGCTTATCAGCTTGGCAGTGCAGTATTTGGAAGATTGAGAACTCCAATAATAAATTTCTTTCAAAGCTGGTGCGGAAACAGGTTAGCAAAAGGTTTAATTCGTCCTGCTAAAAATAATTTTGTCTTTACATCAGAATTAAAAGATTCTCTTTTGAAATTATTGGATGCATACGAACCTGATTTTAAGGAAATGATCAAAAAGGTTTTTCATAACCCCGGCAGCTTATCGCGGTTGGAAAAAACAGGAGTAGTAACTTTTAAGCAGGCACATAGTATTGGTGCAGTGGGAATGGCTGCAAAAGCCTCAGGATTAAACCGTGATGTCCGCTCTTCGCATCCTTTTTACCTTTATAAAAATTTTGAACACGAACCAATAATAAAACATCACGGCGACGTTTTTTCCAGAACCCAGGTAAGAAGAGAAGAAATTCTTCAATCAATTAAATATATCAGATCAATGCTGGAAAACATTCCAGTTATTGAACAAAATTCTGCACCACTTCAACCGACGAAGAAGAATTCATTCTCCGTTACCCTTGTTGAAGGATGGCGCGGAGAGATATGCCATTGTGCTGTAACAAATGATGAGGGTAAGTTAATATATTACAAAATAAAAGATCCATCGTTTCATAATTGGCTTGCACTTGCTCTTGCAGTTCGAAAAAATGAAATATCCGATTTCCCTGTCTGCAATAAAAGTTTTAACCTTTCTTACTGCGGATTTGATCTATAGGAATTGAAATGAATATATCTGTCAAAACAAAGAGAACTCACTCTAATCTCTCTCTTGAGAAGAGCCTGTGTGAGAATAAGAATATTGATGGTAGCCGTAGGCTTCAGCCTGCGATAACGGCTTTATTTCGCAACCTGAAGGTTGCGACTACCGATATATTTAGAATTTTAACACAGCCTCGAGAAGAGAGAGAGACTTTATTATCAACAAAACATAATATGAAATATCTTGACAAAAAAAATAAATCTAAGACATAACTTCCCAAAAAGTCCTTCTCTTTGCAAGAGAAGGATTAGGATGAGTTAATAAACGCTGGGACAACATAGTAATGAGCCTTAACAATAAGAAAGAACTAAACGTGATAGCAAAAGGTCTTTGCAGAGAGTTGAGAAAAAAATCTACAAGGGCAGAGCAAATATTTTGGGAAGCAGTTAGAGGAAGGAAATTTCTAAATAAAAAGTTTTACAGACAATATCCATCTTTTATGATTTAACTGGCAAGGAATCCTTCTTCATAGCGGATTTTTATTCTTATGAAGATAAACTGATTATCGAGTTAGATGGAATTATACACAAGTATAAACTGGCTGATGATAAAAGTAGAGAAAAGATATTGAGTAAACTTGGATTAATTGTTTTAAGATTTGAGAATGAAGATATAGAAAAAAATTTAGATAAGACTTTAGAAAAGTTAGAAAAATTTATATCTATCGAATGTAAATCCTCTCATAGTAATGGAGAGAGACTTGTTGTACAAGAGACCAAATGATAAACACAGTTAAAATATTAAAACATCAGGGCAGGCAGTTTATAAAAGATGTTTCCAAAGTAACTCTCCTACCTCCGTTTCGCGGAAGACCAATAATCTCAAAAGAAAAAGTTGATGAGAATGAGTTAGTGAGTTTATGTCCAACCGGAGCGATCTCTTCCAATCCTGTTAAGATTGATCTGGGTAAATGTACTTTTTGCGGAGAGTGTTCTTTCCTTTTCCCAAATAAAATTTCCTTTACAACCGATTATAAAATTTCTGCTAACGACAGAAATAATTTAATTGTTATAGAAGGCGAAGATAAATCAATCGAATTAAATCCCGCAATGATAAGAAAGGAAATATCTTCATTCTTTCACGGTTCATTAAAGTTAAGAGAGGTATCCGCCGCAGGAGATAACAGTGCTGAACTTGAATTAAAAGCCGCAGGCAACGTTAATTTTGATATGGGAAGATTCGGAATTGAGTTTGTTGCTTCGCCACGCCACGCTGACGGAATAGTTATCACTGGTCCCGTTTCAAAAAACATGGCTGAGCCGCTTCAAATATGTTATGATGCTGTGCCTGAACCGAAAATAATTATTTTATGCGGAGTAGATGCCATAAGCGGAGGGATTTTTGCCGATAGTCCTGCTCTCAGCAGAAAGTTTTTAGAGAAATATAAAATTGATTTTTACGTTCCGGGAAATCCTCCTCACCCGCTTACATTTATTAATGGCATTTTAGAATTGATAAGAGATAGAAAGTAATTCCGTTCAAATTTTTTTAATAAATATCATAGTGAGCAAAGTCGAACTATGACTACGATAATAGTTAAAATAAAATTCACCTAAATCACTCAATTTAATTTTGATTTTTAATTTTATTTCATCTTAATTTACAGGTAACAATTTTAAGCGGGGTTAGAAATGAAAACAAAAGTTTCTCTTTTCGTTCTTGTTATCGCTGTTTCACTCTTACTGCAATTTTGTGAAAACCCTTTAGAACCTGACGAGGTCAAAACTATTAATGGAATAACATTTCAATTAGTTGTTGATAAAAAGGAATATCATTTACCTGATTTAATAAATATTAAAATCGTGGTTACAAATTTATCCGGTGCAAATAAAACCTTTCACTTTTCAACAGGTTGTCAATTTGCATTCAGAATAAAATTGTCAGATGAAACTATTTTTGATAATCCTTATGTTTGTCCTCTAGTGCTGACCAGTATAACTGTAAATGCCGGTGAAACTAAAAATGAATTATCACTAAAAGGAAGCTGTTGAATATCTGCTTTCTGAATTAAGATTTTATTCTGCAATGAAACTGCATTAACGTTTTCCCGGGCTTTGCCAATCATGTTTTCATCAATATCGGTGATGACTGCTGTGTAGTCGTAATGATTTACAAATCTATAGCCGACGTTCCAACTCCGCAACCAATTTCAAGTACATGATGCCCGGGTTTCAACTCTGCCATTTGCAAAAGTTCTTTTGTTGATTTTTTCCCTCCCGGATGAATAATTTTTTTTCAAAGAGCCGCCATAAGCTGATAAGGATCAAGTTTTTCAATTTCTTGTTTGGAAAGCTTTCTTGCAGCCTTTCGTTTGAAAACGCAGAAAAGAAAATTCTGGTTGGAATTGAATGGGGTTTGATGATCAATGGTGAAGCACTTAATTTTTTCGAAATCATCCTGTAATTTTTCGGTTAATGATTTTTCAGAATATTGTTTTACTTCTAACCCGCTGCATTTTTTGGGTCCTTGATCTGAAAATGTTCCAATAATCAAATAGCCTCCGGGCTTAATGCAGTTTTTTATGGTGCGGATATAATTCCCTATTTCCTTTTCGTCAGTTAAAAAGTGAAACGCTGCCCGGTCATGCCAAAGATCATATTGCTCTCCAGGTTTGCAATGTGCTTCATCGGCAACAATCCATTTTACTTTTTTTGTCTTGCCATTCAAACGTTGTTTAGCTCTTTCCAAAGCATTAGATGAGATATCGAGGACAGTGATGTTTTCAAAACCCATTTCAAGCAAGTTGTCAACAAATAAACTATCTCCACCGCCATTGTCAAAAATTTTTGCAGATAAAGGTAAATTCAATTCTTTAATCAGTTGGATTGATGTTGAAGGGACTTCCTGAAACCAGCTCATTTCTCTTGGCTTCTTAGTAGAATAAATTTTTTCCCAGTGTAATTTTCTGTCTAATATTTCCATTGTTTAATTTACTTTTTCACCTTCTAATTCATAACCTTCACTTTCCCATTCATTCAAGCCTCCGGAAAATCGGAATACATTTTTATATCCCAATGCTTCAAGTAATTGATATAAAATGATGCTTTTGTTGCAGACAGTATCGGTGCAATAAACAATAATTTTATCTTCCTTACCGAGATTATTTTCAAGGTCTTCCCTGCGATAAAGATTCAATGAACCGGGAATATGCTTGAGACAGAATTTATTTTCTTCAAGTGCATTAACGAGTTTAATCGGCTCACCAGAGTCTATTCTCTGTTTAAGTTCTTTTGCTGTTATTGTTTTCATAAAAATTTTTATAATGAAGAAATAATTTTTTCAATTTTACGAAAGAAAATCTTATCCTTTGGATTCTTTGAAAGCTGCTTCACTTTAGATTTGAGCAACTTCTCGAATTCGAATCTTTCAAAGCAGTGGCGGCATTCGGAAATATGTTTAACCAATTCCTCCCTTGACGCACCTTTAATGTAATTATCTATAAATTCATTGAAACGGGACACAGCTTCTTCACAATTGATTGTTTTGATTTTTGCTTTTTTCATTTCTATTTTATTTTGAAATTATATTCATTGTTTCTTCGGTACCGCAGGTGCAGGTATAATCACTTTTAATTTTTGATTCTTTCGATTTTTTTATTCCGAGTTCCTGAGCATGAATCCATAATTTTTTTTGCAGAATGCTTCTCGCTCGTGCAATACGGCTTCTTACTGTTCCAATGGGTACTTTTGTAATGACAGCAATTTCAGTATAGGAAAAATCTTCTATATCACGAAGAACCAGCGTTTGTTTAAATTCATCCGGCAAGTTTCTTATTGCCTGGTTTATGTCCTGTTGTGTTAATTCACTTATAAATTTCTTTTCAGGATTTCCTTCGTCAACAAAATTACTCCTAGCAATTTCTTCAAATAAAGAAAATGGGTATTCTTCGTCAGAATTATTTCCAGTGTAAAAATCTAAATCAACAAATTTCTTTTTACTGCGATAGATGCTTATGAAATGGTTGTTCAATATGCGAAACAACCAGGATTTTATTTTACTGCGATCTTTAAGGCGATGGAAATTTTCGAATGCTTTCAGAACCGTTTCAGCTACAAGATCCTCGCTGTCATTTTCATTTTTGCATAAGCTGAAGGCAAAACGTTTTAGTCCTGCCGCATGTGACAACACTATGCTGGTAAGCGAATTTTTATCATCCCTGCTTAATATCCTCAACTTTTTATTTTTCTCAATCATTATTTATATAGTACAGAAAACACTTCCTTTCACAAGTTGTTAGACAAAGCTTGACTGCTTTTTTCAGCAAATAGCGAAACGCTTTTCACTCCATAATCTTTAGAAGCATTCTTTGCTGATTTGGAAATAAAGCCGTAAGAGTCATTATTTCTAATATAAAGAATTTCCATTCCTGCTTTTTCAATAGCTTCACGGTAACTGTCTTGCTGTGAAGCACCGCCAATACAAGAAGCCCATAACGCAGAATTGCAAACTATATTTTCAGGTAATTGTTTTTCAGTTACAATATCGGCAATAACCATTCTCCCTTTGTGTTTGAGAACCCGGGCAACTTCGGCAAAAACCCTATCTTTATCAGGACAAAGATTGATTACACCATTGCTTATTACAACATCAAAGCTTTCATTTTCAAAAGGAAGTTTTTCAATATTGCTTTTATGGAATGATACATTATTGAAATTATTTTCCTTACCCAGACGGCGTGATTTATCCAGCTGTTCATCAGTCATATCGACTCCAAAGACATGTCCTGTCTTTCCAACTTTAAGAGCTGCAGCAAAAACATCCATACCTGAACCGCTTCCTAAATCGAGTACTTGTTCACTCATTTTAAGGTTTGCTATGTTGAAATAATACCCTACTCCTGCAAATGATTCTATAGCACCAGTTGGAATATTATCAAGGTCACTTCTTTCATAACCTAATTTTTCAGCAAGTCTGCGACCCATTTCAAAATGATATTCGCCATTGGGATTAAGGGCTACATCACGGTACATTTTTTTTACTTTCTGCTCCAGTGCTGCAGTGTCAACTTTTTTGATAATCATAGTTTCCATTTTCAAAAATTATTTATGTTGTTTCTGACATGACGGAATTGATCGAAAAAAGTTCCCGAAGGATAATGATTGGTATTAATATGAAGCAAACATAATTTTACTTAAAGTCACGGTTTCCTAAGTCTATACTTCCCCTTTACCAACTTTTTGACATTTCCATGACAACTCATCTGAAATGCTGAAATATTTTACAGCAAGTAAAGGAAAACTTTTCTTAATTTTTGAACATCCTTGGGAGTTAATATGAAAATTATAAAAATCCTGTCATCTGGATTTTATTTAAGAATAACAATTGTTATCCCAATACTATTTTCACTAAGCTCCTGCTCACAAATAACCGATACTTTATATGTGCAGGATGTAAATGTTAAGGGTCCAATTAACCAACCGCCAATACGGGTAACGGGAAAAGATTCTTCATCCTTTACCATCACTCCAAAATTTTTTATCAACACAAAGAAAAGTTATGATGGATTAGTCGAAGGACACACAAAGGTTAATTCGGAAGGTTTTTTCCAGGTGGATACTATCAGGAATGGTGATGAGGTAACTTACAGAGAAACCGCCGGTGTTAACAACTTTCAGTTTGAAGAGGAAAACCTTCACTGGTCAATGCCCGATTATTTAGTTGGGCTTGATATTGATATTGCACTATCGAGAAAGATAGCTCTTTCGGGCGGATTCAGTATATCAAGTAAAGATAAAACTAATCTTTATGGTTACAGGTTTGGGCTTGGTTTCTTTTCTGCATCAGAAAATGTTGGTGTTCGTTTCGATGGTGGGGTAATATGGCAAAAATATTCTTACGATGCTGCGTCGGTTATTATTCGTGATGATGGTTCTTCTACCCGTGAAGTGATTTTTTTCAGGGATAAAGGATCATCTACGAATCTGAATCATTATCTGAGTCTTACTATAAATACAATTTATGATCTTCTTCCAGTTAACTTTTTAGTGAATGTTGGTTATAGCGGGCAGAGTCTTATTGATTATGAACCAAGAGACACTGATGATTCTTATTATTTATTCTTCCCAATCTCAGATCCATATTATGATGTGAAAGATTTACGAAGTGAGGCTTACGCAGCTTTTATAAATATTTCTCCCGGCATTTACGCTAATTTAAATGAATGGAGCAGATTGGTTTTTGCAGTAAGATTTTTCTTTGAACTTGATATTGAAGATTCACAAAGTTCAACTTTTATAATCCCAATGGTTCAGTTTGATTTGAGCTTATAAAATAAGTGGGAACCTTCGAGATTATAATGTTATGTTCAGATGTTAACCTCGAAGGTTACTTCAATCTACACTCCCGTGTAATTCTTATTAAGATTATTCAGCAGTTTTGTTATCTCTTCAGATTTCACATCCCTGTTAACAATCTTCACTTTCATATCATAAGCGGTTTCGCCTTTTGCAAGCTTTAAATTAGATTTTGAATCAACCTCAATAATAGCATTTGAATTCATCCCATTATATTTCCCTCTAATCGTAATTACCCATACACCTTCATCTGCCCATTGTTTTGCAACAGTAAAAATTCCTTTCTCATCATGCTTGAACTGCAGGTTAACGGTTTTTCTTTCCCCATTTACAATACCTTCTGCAGTGCCTGTTAGTTTTGCATCAGATGGAACGTGGCAGCCAAAAGTTTTTACTATCAATGCTTCACTCCTGCTTGAACCTGATTCAACAGAAAGCTGGAAACCACCTGCGAAAGCAATTGCAGCGATAAATAAAACCAACGGAATAATTAATCCCTTCTTCATTTTGAACCTCCTTTTGTTTTGTTGTTGCTCTTTTGATGCCGAAGGGCACAGAATGGTTTAAATCATGGTTTGAATTTGAATTAAACCTTCACATGATTTTATATTATTATTAGAACCAGGCTTAATTTATTTTAACCGAAAACAATCCGGAGAAGACAATGAGCTTAAAAGAATTCAAAGCTGCAAAAGTGAAAGATCTGAAAGATGGAGAGATGAAAGCAGTTTCTGTTGGAGATGGCAAAGAGATACTTCTTATAAGGATTGATGGAAATTATTTTGCACTCGGTGCTCATTGCACACATTACGGTGGACCACTTGCTGAAGGAGTTTTATGCAATGGAATTATAATGTGTCCCTGGCACCATGCATGCTTTGATGCAAAAACCGGCGATATGTATAATCCTCCGGCAAGAGATTCTCTTCCTAAATATGAAACAAAAATAAATAGCGATGATGTTATAGTTATGCTTCCTGATGAATTGGAATCGTCAAGAATTCCCGAAATGGTAAAAGCCGATTCGTCGGATAAAAGAAATTATTTTATTATTGGCGGCGGTGCATCAGGTAATGCTGCTGCACAGGCTCTACGTGAAGGCGGTTATAAAGGAAAGATTACCATAATAACCCGGGAAGCGAGAACACCCTATGACCGACCTAATTTAAGTAAAGCGTATCTCTCAGGCGAAGCACAATCTGAATGGATGCCGCTTAGAGACAAAGAATTTTTTAAAAAGTATAACATAGATTTTCTTTTCAGTCATAAAGTTGAAGAAGTTAGTATTGATAAAAAAGAAATTTGCCTGGATGATAACCATATTTTAAAATACGATAAAATTCTCCTGGCAACTGGCGGAATACCACGCACCCTTAATATTCAAGGCTCTGATCTTAAAAATATTTTTTATTTGAGAAGCTTTGATGATTGTGATAAAATAATTGAGGCTGTTAAAAATATTTCTAAAGTAGTTGTAATTGGTTCAAGCTTTATAGGAATGGAAGCTGCGTACCATCTTCATGAAAGAAAACTTGATGTTACTGTTGCCTCACCGGAAGATGTCCCATTTAAAAATATTTTTGGAAATGATATTGGCAGTCTTATTAAAAACCAACAGGAAAAGCATGGTGTTAAATTTAAACTCAACTCATCAGTTGTAAAGTTTGAAGGAGATGAGAAAGTAAATTTTGTTGTTCTATCAAACGGGGAAAAAATTAATTGTGACGTTGTTGTAATTGGAATCGGTGTGAAACCAGCAACAAGTTTTATCAAAGGAATAAATCTTGAAAAAGATGGCAGTATAAAGGTTAATGAATATCTTCAGGCTGCCGAGGATGTTTTTGCATCGGGAGATATTGCTGCATTTCCTTACAATGGAAATTATATAAGAATAGAACATTGGCGTGTTGCTGAACAGCAAGGCCGTATTGCAGGATTTAATATGGCTGGAAAGAAAATAAAATTTGATAAGCAGCCTTTCTTCTGGACAGAACAAGCGGGGTTAAACATCAGGTATGTTGGTCATGCAAAAGATTGGGATGAAACAATAACCTGGGGTGATATTAATTCAAAAGAGTTTATACTATTCTTAGCTAAGAATAATGAAGTTGCTGCAGCAATTGGAAGTAACAGGGACACAGAAATGGCAGCAATAGAATTTTTAATGCTCAATAACAAAATGCCTTCCTTAAGTGAATTGAAAAATAAAAGTGTTGATTTAGTGAAGTTAGCGAATGAAACAACTTTCAAAGTCAGCACTTCGCTTGACGCATTATAAACTTGAAGAGTACTCTGATAGAAAGAATAACTTGTATTCTTTTTATATTGTTATTCCCGAAACGCTTTCGTTTTTGTCCAATTGCAAATTTCTTAATGAGCAAATTTAGAAATTAGCTCACTATAGTGGCTCAACTCACAATATTTCCTCCTTAAATAAAAAGAACTTACACAGATTTTTTTTCTGTATCACACCTGCTAATTAGTATCACAAATATTAAAGTCTTTCGCCGATATATTCGCTGGTTATATTAATCATAAAAGCAGAGGATGCTATGTTTAAGAAAATATATTTGATAGTTGCGATATTTTTTCTTGCTTCAGTTTGTTATGCGCAGGAAATTAAAAATCCGACATCAATTGGTCCCCAGGTTGGTTGGCATAAAGCAGCTGATGCAGATAACGGGCAATTTATGTATGGAGCTGCGTTAAAATTAAAACTTACAAATGCTCTTGGTTTTGAAGGCTCAATTAATTATCGTGAAGAAGACTACCGTAATGGAGCAATCACAGTTTCACAATGGCCTGTTCTGTTATCGGGATTATTTTATGTAACCCCAAATATTTATGGACTGGCTGGTGTGGGATGGTACAACACGAAAATAGAATTCGATAATGCTGTAATAGACCATGCTGATAAAACCAAACAAGAGTTCGGCTGGCATTTTGGGGCAGGGGTTGATATTCCAATAAGCCAGATGGCTTTTATTACAACCGACTTCCGGTATACATTTATTGATTATGAATTCCAGGAAGTGCCTGGCGCTGGTGAAATAAGCAGCGACTTCTTTATAGTTAAGGCTGGCTTGATGTTCATAATTAACTAATAGATGCCCCTTATTTGGCTGCCTGATAAATTTTAAGGCAGCCTTTTTTATTTTTCTTCTAACTTAAAAACCGCGCCCCGATTGTAATTTTCGAAACTCTTTCATTATTTCACAAAAAAAAGATTTGACAATAAAAACTTTAAATAATATGTTCCTTCTCACTTAGATATCGCTTATTATAGTAGCACTAAAACATTTACCAGTTTCAAAATTCTAAAATGAAAGGGTAATAAGCATGACAAAGACAGTTGCCAGTATTCTCAGAAGTAAAGGTTATGATATTTGTTCCATTTCGCCGGTTGCAACGGTTTTTGAAGCACTCAAAATTATGGCGGATAATAGTGTCGGAGCTTTGCTGGTTCTTGATGAAGAAAAGCTCGTTGGCGTATTATCGGAAAGAGATTATGCAAGAAAAGTTATTCTTCTTGGCAAATCTTCAAGAGAAGCTAAAGTAAGAGAAATTATGTCCGAAAAAGTTTTGTACGTACAGCCCCATAGAACTGCCGAGGAATGTATGGCTATTATGATTAATAAAAGAATACGGCACCTGCCTGTACTTGATAATGATAAGCTGATTGGAATAATCTCCATTGGTGATGTTGTTAAAGCTATTATTGATGAGAAAGAATTTGTAATTGAACAGCTTGAAGAATATATAAGCGGAAGGAAAATTACTGCTGAAGTATAAACTTAATTCGTAATTGTACTCCTAATCTTAATCATAACCTTTTCAAAATCGAGTAAGGGTATGATTATGATTACTGCTCACTTTTCAAAACCACTTAATAATTTCGGGATTATCAAACCTTTTTATTCTCATTTATTTATCTTTAGAAAAAACTTTTCAAGCATTTATGAAAAACCTACATCTAAGCTCACTTGAATCACTTCTTGATTCAGTTGATTTAAAATTTCTTAAAAGTGAACTATCTAAAATCAAATCGGGAATTGAGAATTCCAATTCAAATAAGATCTCAACAAAAATAATTTTAAATGGAGAATGGGAAGAAATTAATTCTGAATATATTCTAAATGAATTAAACCAGATAATTAATACTTTCACACTGGAAAGAAGCAAATATTATCTCAAAAGACTAATTAAAAGTCTTACTGTAGAAAAAACAGGAAGAATAAATGATCTTAACCTGAACAGGTGGAAAGAATATGAAGATATATTAACTGACAGCCTTTGGGTTTTGAGAAAAAGAGATCGTTCAGGTGAACATAAAGCTTCTTACTGGGGGAATTTTATTCCGCAGATACCCAACCAGCTTTTAAGAAGATATACAAAAAAAGATGAATGGGTTCTGGATCCTTTTCTCGGAAGCGGAACTACTTTAATAGAATGCAAAAGACTCGAAAGAAACGGGATTGGAATTGAGCTGCTTGAGAATATTGCTGCATCTGCAAAAAAAGTTGTTGAACAGGAAAAAGCTTCTGCTAAGATAATAACAGAAATTATTAATGCAGATAGTTCTGAGCTTGATTATAAAACTGAATTAAAAAGAATTGGTATTAAATCAGTTCAGTTCTTAATTATGCATCCGCCATATTGGGATATAATTAAGTTCAGTAAGAATAAAAATGATCTTTCCAATGCTGAAACGGTAGAGGATTTTTTAAAATTATTTGGAAAGATTGTTGATAAAACATATCCGCTTCTCGACAAAGGAAGATTCTTTGCTTTAGTAATTGGGGATAAATATTCAAAAGGGGAATGGATACCTCTTGGCTTTTATGCAATGCAGGAAGTTCTTAAAAGAGGTTACAAATTAAAATCAATTATTGTTAAGAACTTTGATGAGACTAAAGGAAAGATGACACAGAAAGAATTATGGAGATACAGAGCATTGGCCGGAGGGTTTTACATTTTCAAGCATGAATACATTTTTTTATTTCAAAAATGATTCTGGTATACATTTAATCATTTCTCCTCAGGCCAAAAGCCTGAGGCTACCAAATCAAAATTAAAAAGGTAGCCGCAAGCTTTTAGCTTGCGGTATATAGAAATTACAATATGAATAAAAAATCTATTCGGGAAAAGAAACACAGACTATATAAAGAAGTTTATATAGGTGAAAGAATTATTTCTTTTACGTTATGTATAAAAAGCAGAAATAATTTTTTCACTAATGCTAAAACCTTTAAAATATTTGAAGCATTTTTATTAAGTGAACTGCAAATTTTTAATTGCTCCTCTTATATTTATTTATTTATGCCCGATCATGCTCATTTAGTTTTAACAGGGAATGATTCAGAAGCGAGTATTAAGAAATGTCTTGATATGTTTAAGCAAAAATCTGGTTACTGGCTTAACGAAAACCGTAAAGAAATAAAATGGTAAAAGGATTACTAATGATCATATTCTAAGAAGTGAAGAAAATCTGATTGTACACTTAAAATATATTTTAAATAATCCAGTCAGAGCAGGGTTAGTTGATTATTGGAAAGAATATCCATACAAAGGCTCATCAATTTATAATCTGGATGAATGGAATTAGGTTTGATAATTATTGCGGTAGCCGCAACCTTTAAGGTTACGGAATACATTTTTATCAAACTAAAATCTCAACCTAAAGGTTGAGGCTACCTTATGAATAATACTATTTCCCAAATAGAATCTGAACTTAAAAAACGTCTTTCTTATCCTTATGAGTGGGGACAGAAGCAGAATGATTTTTTTGATAATCAAACTAACTTTATTTACCACACTTCTTCATTTGAAAATTTATTATCTGAAATAAAAACCAAATTCAATAATAATCCTGATTATGAAAGATATTTAAATTATGCATTGAACAGGTGGTATAATTTCTGGTCTGCACAAGCTGTTGAAAAAATTTTCTGCTCACTTCCAAATGTTACTCCTGCACTTGATGAAAAGGACCATCTTGTTGATTTCACAATCCAGGGATTTACTTTCGATCATAAAACTTCTGTTTATCCAAAGAACTATGATAAAACTCTTAAAGAAGCAATTATTAATACTGATGATCTTATAAGGTGGCTATACAGAAATCAGTCTCAGGAAAAACGAATGCATTTAAAGAACCGGCTTTTTGTTGTTCTTTATTCAACAATGGGTGAGCATTGGAAACTAAAAGCAGAAATCTCCTGGTTAAAAAAGGAAATTGAATATTACATGATCGGATTCAATCCTCACTACATGATGAAGTTTAATCTTGAGGAAGGAAATGAAACGCTTTCTGATATAATTTGGGCAATAAAATAGTTTGTTTATGGTATTGTAGGATTACTTTTATAAAACTATTTTAAATCTATTCAATTTAATTAAAAAAAATAAAGGAGATATATGAAACTTTATACAGTGGTACTTTCTTTAGCATTAGTCATGTTACTTCAGATTAATGCTTCTTCTCAAATTCCTAATGCAGGATTTGAAAATTGGACAATGGAAGATCCGGATGGCTGGACTACTTTTGACTTTTTCGCAAACTCTGTTAGTCAATCATCCGATAACCACTCAGGCTCATCTGCTGCTAAAATGGAAATAGTAGATTCTGGCGGCAATCCGGTTTACTCATTCATGTTCGCAGATAGTATTGGAGTATCCGAAAGACATGGCAGCTTGAATGGCTATTATAAATTCATTCCTCAAAGTGACAATGATGTTTTAGATATACTTGTCATTATGTATGATGGTTCGGTTTTTAATTTTATAGGAGGAGGTTTTTTAGAATTAGGCGGTACTGTTTCTACATATACTCAATTTTCTGTTCCAATTACTTACTCCTCTTCCGAAACTCCAGACACGGCTTGGATAGAATTTGTAGTGGTGGATACCTCTAAGGATGGTTCCGGAGGAATTGGCTCTTATGCACTTATTGATGATTTAAGCTTTGGCGGACCAACAGGTGTTGAACCGGTTGATCAGATTCCTTCAGCATATTTGCTAAAGCAAAATTATCCTAATCCTTTTAATCCATCTACAACAATAGAGTTTTCTATTCCTGAAGAATCTTTTGTTGAGGTTAAGGTTTATAATATTCTTGGAAAAGAAGTAGCTACCCTTGCCTATAATACTTATTCCTCAGGCAGTTATAAAGTAGATTTTAATGGTGAGGATCTTTCAAGCGGAATTTATATAGCTAAAATAAATGCAACTGCTAAAGATGGCAATTTCAATTTTTCAAAATCTTTGAAGATGACATTGCTTAAGTAGCAATTACTTAAAATAATTTTTTTTAATAAGGGCTGTTTTAAAAATTAAACAGCCTTTTTATTTTTTACCTTCTTCCGGGGTTGAATTAAGTCGAATAGAAAATTGTTGATATTGAGGAATGTTTTATAACAAAAATTCTTTATCTTCTTGCATCAGTTCTCCATTTAATAATAATTAATAAGTTGAGGAATTATGAAAAAGCTTATACTTATTTTGGGTTTCTTCTTTCTTATTTCTTCAGACCATTTTGCGCAAATTCTGAATGCAGGATTTGAGAACTGGACTGACAGCGATCCGGATGATTGGGCTACAATAGATATACCAGGGTTTGTTGATGCGGTTTCGCAATCAACAGATTCTCATTCTGGTTCCTGGGCTATGAAACTTGAAGTACTGGATTTCGGTGGTAATCCATATCTGCCTCTGGTTAATTCCGGAGAAAGCAGTGAGGGTTTTGCAATTTCAGAAAGGTATGGCAGCTTAACAGGGTTTTATAAACTCTTCCCGGTGAATGATGATATTATAGTTTTAAATCTTGTAATGTATAAGAACTCAGATGCTATCGGGGGAGGGTTTCTTTTTATAAGTAGTGCTTCTTCTTCTTACACACAATTTAATGTGCCCATTTTTTATTCGTTACCTGATATACCGGATACAGCTTTTATATCAATAATTATATCTGATTCTTCAAGCGGAAATATTAATATTGGTACTTCAGCTATTATTGATGATCTTGCTTTCGGTGGACCAACAGATGTTGAACCGGTTGATCAGATTCCTTCAGCATATTCGCTAAAACAAAATTATCCTAATCCATTTAATCCATCTACAACAATAGAGTTTTCTATTCCTGAAGAATCTTTTGTTGAGCTAAAGGTTTATAATATTCTTGGAAAAGAAGTAGCTACTCTTGCTTATAATACATATTCATCAGGCAGTTACAAAGTAGATTTTAATGGTGAGGATCTTTCAAGCGGAATTTATATAGCTAAAATAAATGCAACTGCTAAAGAAGGTAATTTCAATTTTTCAAAATCTTTGAAGATGACTTTGATTAAGTAAATTGCAAGATTACAAAATTGCAAGATTACAAGATTAAAACCGGAGAGAAATAATCTCCTTTTTTTATTGTCTTCTTATAGTCTGCAGGATTAAATTTGCGATTGATAAAACCATATACCATATACCATATACCCTATACCTTATACCGAAGGAATGTGGGGTGCATAGTGTGTAAACAACCAGTGACTAATTACAACCAACAGAACTAATGTCCAGCTTTCTTCCCCTCGGCGGTGCAGGTGAAATTGGTGCAAGCTGTTTTTATTTAAACATTGCCGGAACGGGAATAATCCTTGACTGTGGAATGCATCCGCAAAAAACAGGATTGGAAGCACTGCCTTCATTTGACCTTATCAAAAATATGCCTGTAGATTTTTTACTGATCTCACACGCTCACCAGGATCATTTAAGTGCACTTCCTTTTCTTGTCCAAAGACATCCTTACATAAGAATTATCTCTACTCCCCAGACTCGTGCAATTGCTGAACTTACTCTTCACGATTCCGTTTCAATATGGAAAGAGCAAATAAATGATGAGGAAGATGTTAAAGTATATTCTCATGAAGAAATTGATCTGCTTATTCAATCAATCGAATATAAAGCTTATGGTGAAGAATTCTTTCTTAGCGGGTATAATCACAATTCGTCCGAACCAATAAAAGTAACCTTTTTTGATGCAGGGCATATTCTGGGTTCGGCAGGAATATTAATTGAACATGGAGAACAAAAATTTTTTTATACAGGGGATATAAATTTAACGCATCAGGAACTTCTTACAGGAGCTGAACTTCCCAAAACAAACATTAACACTTTAATAATTGAAACCACTTACGGCAGCACAGATTCGTCAACTTTAAAAAGCTGGATAGATGAAAAAGAAAGATTTGCAAATGATGCTAACAAAATTTTGAACCAGGGAGGATCAATACTTCTGCCTGTATTTTCTCTTGGAAAAACTCAGGAAGTATTGGCAGTAATTTGTGACCTCATGTTGAAAGGAAAACTTATGCAAACTGATATTTACACAGGTGGACTTGGAAGAAAAATAAGCCGGGTTTATGATTATAACAGGTTTGTGGTTAAATATTCTAATCCTGATTTTCAATTAATGGCAATCCCTCAAAAAAATATTTATGAGGTTGAAGACCATAACGATTTTTTTAAGATTCCTTCCTTAATTCTTGCACCAAGCGGAATGATGCTTGAACGGACAATCTCTTTTAAACTTGGTAAGAAATGGCTTAACCGGAAAGACTCTGCGATATTCACAGTTGGTTATATGGAACCCAAAACTCCCGGTTATAAGTTTGCGAATGCTAAAAAAGGAGATAAAATAAAACTAACTGAATATGATAAACCTGTTGATGTTAAATGTTCAGTAAAGAATTTCAGGTTCACAGCCCACTCCAAAAGAGAAGAACTTCTTGAAATAGTTAGAAAGCTGAAAGCACAAAATGTTATTCTTGTACATGGAGATCCATCATCAATTGATTGGGTTGGCGCTAATATCCTTAAACAAAATAAAAGTGTAAAAGTCTTTGCTGCGCAAAAGGGGAATGAGATAATATTAACTTAAACTCTCGTAAAAATTTAAATTATCACTCAAAATACCTTCCTAAATTCTTCCAAATCTTAATTTCCCAACGGCATTGTAGTTGCTTTAAGAATAAAGCATAAAAATTATCTTATAAGCAGTTGAAATAAGTGTGAATATTTATAAAAGAAGAATTGTTGCTTACGTTATCGGAAAACTTATAGGGGGGAAAGAAATTTCCAGAGTTTTTGATAAGACGACTTCTTCTTACAACGAGATAGCTGGCGAAGTATCAACAAAGAGTATAAATGTTTACGATACTGAAAAAAATGAAATGATTACCGGCAGCGGAGACGAAAAAGGTGTTACACTTTATGATTTTGCAACGGCTAAATTTATTGATTTGAAAATCTATGGTGAAAACTTTGAAGGGTTTGATTATGAATCTAAAAAAGTATTCTATGGTGATATGAAAGAAAATACAGTTTCTTTTTTTGATTTCCAGGATTCAAAACATCATTACTATATTATGCTTAACCTACAGGAAAATTTTGCAGAAAACTTAGGATTGTTAATTTAAATAAGTAAAATTTCTTCCCGCCTTAATACCTTCAATTGTAATCGGAATTAAATTCTATAATCATTAACTTTTATTATTCATTTAATAAAAAGTTATGCAAAATCTTATTTTTAAATTGCCGCGACTTTTAAATGCCTAAGCTATTTAATTCGTAATCCGTATAACTTAAACATTAATATTTTTTAAAAGATGTAAAGAGTAATGTGTAGAATAAACCCATATTTATTTTTGTTTTTCGTAACGATCGCGACCTTTTGCGGGATAATTTCTTTAGTTATGATCTCATGTTCTGAAGAGAAAAAAGAAACATTTATTGGCCAATAGGAACCGGTTACAAGACCATATAATCTTGGTACGGTATTGATATTTGAAGATGACAGTTCGTTAACAGTAATAAAAGAGGCTAGGGTTAATTATACTTACAAACTTGTTGGAGATACTCTAATCTCTGCTTCATTTGATGGATTTTCCGGAAAGGAAATAATAGATAGTGCACTCGTTACTATTTCCGGTGATACACTTATACTTATTCGTGGAAAAGTTGGCGATCAGCAGGAAACAGTTATGAAAAGGTATGATTCCGTTTATACAAATACAGAAGGCATCATAGGTTTCTGGATATGGCCACATCAATCGGGTAGAGATGCAATTTCTGAATATCATCCCGGAGGTAAAGCATCTGTAAATGTTCTTATTGAACAAAGGCAAGGAAATTATTTTGTTAATGGAGATTCTTTAACAGTTATAATGCCGGGGACTACTTTGCGTGATATTTATTTTCAATTAAAAGGGGATTCGCTTTTCTTTCCTGATAAATTCGCTCCGCTTGGAACAGCTTTTTTCAGAGTTAAAGAAGAAGGTGAAAAGGGAAAATAAAATTGAGCTTAGCTGAACTTAAAAAAACAGTAAAGAAAAATTCCAACGCATACCTTTCCGAATTTCTGCAACGATTCTTTAAAACAGGAAAAGGAGATTATGCTGAAGGAGATGTTTTTGCAGGAATAAAAGTTCCTGTCTCCAGAAAAATCGCCAGGCAATTTAAAGATCTTAGTCTTAACGAACTTTCTATACTTATAAAATCAAAAATACATGAAGAAAGATTAATTGCTCTTTTCATTCTTGTTGATAAGATGAAGAAAGCTGATGAAAAGAAGAAAGAAAAGATTTTTAAGTTTTATATTAAAAACCTTAGATACGTAAACAATTGGGATCTGGTTGATCTTTCAGCAGAAAAAATAATTGGAGAATATTTATTCGATAAAGAAAGAAAAATTTTATTTGATCTTGCAAAAGGAGATATGTGGGAAAGAAGAATTGCGGTTATATCAACCTTCAATTTTATAAAGAAGAATGATTACAGCACATCCTTAAAGATTTCTAAATTGCTGCTTAAGGATAAACACGATCTTATTCATAAAGCTGTCGGCTGGATGATGCGTGAAATTGGGAAAAGAGATATTAATGCCGAAGAAGATTTTCTAAAAATACATTACAAAAATATGCCGAGAACAATGCTGCGCTATGCAATTGAAAAATTCCCGGAAATAAAAAGACAAGCATACCTGCGAGGAAAAATCTGATGCCTGCAAATTTATATGAAATAATCATTAATGCACTAAAGGGAGTTAATGCACATCTAAATCCGCAAAATGTTCTGGAAGATTTAAAAGCTGAAACCGCGGGCAAAGAAATTAAGGACTCACCATATACAATCTGGCAGATATTAAAGCATATAAATTTTTGGCAGGGAAAATTTATAAGCTATATAAAAGATGAATCAACTCCTCCGGTACCATCAGCAAAAGAAGGCTGGTCTTTTCCGAAATCTCCCCTGAATGAAGAAGAGCTGCAAAATGAAATTCAAAGATTCAGTTTATACCTAAATGAAGCGGTAAACCTTAGTGAAACTGAATTGAGCAAGAAAGCACAAAAATATAAATCGGGTTATGATGTTTTGCAGGCAATGGCTTCACACATTTCCTACCACATTGGTGAAATAGTTTTGCTGAGCAGAATAATTGGTAATTGGCCTCCGCCTTCAGGCGGAGATACCTGGTAAAGCAGAGTTCAAGTTCAAGTGTAAGCCTGTCCCGATGACAATCGGGGTTCAAGGGATTTTTTGTAAAATTCTTATAAACATCCAATAAACTGTACAAATAAATTTTATGAAGAAAAGAATTAGCATTCCTGCGGGAACAATCTGGGAAGATGTAGTTGGTTATTCCCGTGCTGTAAAAGTTGGAGATGTTATTGAAGTCTCAGGAACTGCTGCTGTTGATAACGGAAAAATTGTTGGTAAAGGAGATGCTTATGCTCAGACAAAATTTATTCTTGAAAAAATTAAAAAGACACTTGAATCTCTCGGTTCAGCGATGAAGGATGTTGTTAGGACTAGAATTTATGTTACGGATATTTCCAAATGGGAGGAAATTGGAAAAGCACATGGAGAATACTTTAAAGATATAAAACCTGCTACAGCAATGGTTGAGGTGAAATCCTTAATAGATCCTGAAATGATTGTTGAGATTGAAGCAACTGCAATTATTGAAGCTGAATGAAATGATTTTTATAAACTACTTTCAAGAAGCAAAGATGCAAGCTTCTGTGCCTGAACTCTGATTTCTGGAACAGCGGTTGTTTCCCATAGAATTCCCAGCAGCGGCTGGCCTAATGTAAAAAAATATTTTGAGCTGTTTCCTTCTTTATCAATTATTCTGCCAGTGGTATGAGCATCAAGCCCTAATGATAACTGATCTTTTCTGATTAAACCACGGGATAATAAATTTTTAACAATAGGAATATTTATTTTTTCATAATCATTTTCAGTTCCGGCACATTTAATTATAACATCTGCTGTTAAAATCTTATTTACTGATGTATCAGGGGCAGCTTTTTTTTCTCCTTTTCTTAATTCAATTTTAAACGAGTTATTAAGCTCAGTTATTTTTTTAATTCTCCCCGCTTCAATTTTTAATTGTCCTTTGCTTATCAATTGTTCAGTAATATTAAAGCACTCATGTGGGACTCTATGTCTTGCCGGGTTCCAGAAATGTTTAAGATGACCTAAAAATTTTTTTCTTTCATTTAAAGGAAGGTCAAGCCATATTTTTTGAGTATGCGGTCTTAGTGAATCAATAACTCCTCTCCAATCATTACCTTTTTCATTTTCTTTTTTGATATGATCTTTAACAATCTTAAGAATTTCCTCCAGACTCTTATTCTGCAATTCTTCATAAAAAGCAGGGTATGCTTCTGTTAATTGGTGGATGAAAGGCATAAATCCATGTTTTGAAACTGCTATAATTTTCCCTTTGTGATTTATTTGATAAAGGTTTGATACAATATCAATCATCGTTAATCCGGTTCCGATAATTAATATGGTTACTTCTTTATTTAAATTCTCATATAGATAGCTGTCCCAGGGATTTGAATAATAGCGCGGACTATTTAAATATGAATTATCTTTTAAATTAAGATCCACCGAATATAAATTTCCTAAAGCAAGAACAACTTTATCTGATTCAATTTCATTTCCGCTTTTTAATCTTATTAAGCATGATTTACTATTTGGTATGATGTCCAATGCTTCATCGTTTATGATATCAAGATTGGTTGAACTTACTCTTTTTGAAATAGTTTTTTCGAAATTTTCATAGATGTATCTTCCGTATAACCTTCTCGGAACAAAATCTTTTCCTGTAAATTTTAATTTTTTTTCCTGAAGCCATTTAGAAAAATGTTCCGGTTCTTCCGGGAAAAGACTCATATTTTCAGCCCGAACATTTAAGAGATGAAACGGCTGCTCTGTGGAAAAAGCAACACCAAAGCCAACAGGTTTTTTATCAATAAGCTTTATATCAATTTCTTTGCTTGAATTAGTACGAAGAAGATTTATTGCAACAAGAGTTCCGCTTAAACCGCCGCCAATAATTGTAATTTTCTGCATTAATGTTTAATAAAAAAAAGTGGAAAATAAATAAATGGTCTTTAATATAATCTTTTTTAATTAAGCAATTGGTGTATTTCTTTGTTGTTTTAAGATCAGCTTTTCTTTTTTTTGAAGATGCTTTTAAGTAATTTGAAGAAGGCATATGATATAGGCTATAAAATTCCTTATACCTTTATACCCTATACCTATAACCTATAGAATGAATCTAAACGCACAACCATGTGGCAGGATATAAAAAATTTTTTCATAGAGATAAGAGAGTATCTTAATATACCTGTAACTTCAATTGGTAAAACCGAAATTACTCTCTGGACAATTGTCTATTTCATCTTCCTTACTTTTCTGCTTTTTTACATTACCAGCAAACTAAGAAAATGGATTGTATATAAGATTCTTGCAAAAAGTAAAATTGATCTTGGTGTTCGTGTTGCCGTAGGTACAATTTTCAGATATATAATTCTTGTTATCGGTTTAGTAATTGTCCTTCAGACTGTTGGAATAGATTTAAGCACTGTAACAATTCTTGCCGGTGCTCTTGGTATTGGTATCGGGTTTGGGCTTCAGAATATTACCAATAATCTTGTAAGCGGAATAATAATTTTATTTGAGCGTCCAATTAAAGTTGGAGATAGAATTGAAGTCGGGGATGTCTCAGGAGATGTTGTAAGAATTTCAATGAGATCAACTACTATAATTACTAATGATAACATATCCATTATTGTTCCCAATTCAGATTTTATTTCATCTAAGGTTATAAACTGGAGCCATATAGACAGGAATATAAGATTAAATTTTTCTGTTCCTGTTTCGTACAAAGAGGATCCGCAAAAAATAAAAAAGCTTTTGCTTGAGGTTGCTCGTGAAAATGAAGGGGTTCTTAAAGAACCAAAACCTGATGTTTTATTCGATAAGTTTGATGAAAATTCATTAATTTTTAATCTCAGAATATGGACCCGCGAATATATTAATCGTCCGGGGGTTTTAAAAAGCCAAATATATTATGCGGTTTTTGAAAAGTTTGCAAAGAATGGAGTTGAAATCCCTTACCCCCAAAGAGATATTCATTTAAAGAGCAGCTCCGCCCCGATTTTTATTCAAATAGGAGAAAAACAAAATTAAAGGTGTTTAAATGCGTTTTAAGTTAATCATATTGATGCTGCTTATTGTTTTATTTACAATTTTTGTTGTTCAGAATACTGAACCTGTAAATATGCAATTATTTTTCTGGCATATAGCAGAACTTCCTAAAATCATTCTGCTCACAGTTACACTGGTGATTGGAGTTTTGTTAGGCTTTATCATTACTTCTGTATTGAATAAGCAGAAAAAGCATGCAGAGGAAAAATTAAAACCCATGAGTTCCGTTATATCAGGAGAGGAGAAAAAATATTAGTTTACTTTTCGTATTAAACGATTTAATTAATTAAAAATCATTAATTAGGAGGGCGTTATGGCTGAAATAAAAGAAAGGGGATATGCAAACCCGGATGTTCTTGTATCAACTGATTGGGTTGCCGAACATCTGAAAGATAAAAACATCCGTGTAGTTGAATCCAACGAGGATCAGCTTTTATATTCATCCGGACATATTCCGGGCGCAGTACATGTTGACTGGACAGTTGATCTAAATGACCAGTTAAGAAGAGATTATCTTGACAGAAAAGGTTTTCAGGCTCTGATGTCGCGTATTGGAGCTACTCCCGGAACAACAGTTGTTTTTTATGGTGATAAAAACAACTGGTGGGCATGTTATGCTTATTGGGTGTTTCAGCTTTTTGGGCATAAGAATGCAAAAATAATGGATGGCGGCAGGATAAAATGGACGCAGGAAGGAAGAGAACTGACTCGTGATATCCCCGAATATCCTAAAACCAAATACAGAGCTGCCGAAAGGGATGATAAAAAGATCAGAGCATTCCGTGACCAGGTTTTAAAACATGTTGATAAAAAACTTCCTCTTGTAGATGTAAGAAGCCCTGATGAATATTCCGGTAAACGTCTTCATATGCCGGAATATCCTAATGAAGGAGCTTTAAGAGGAGGACATATTCCCGGGGCAAAAAGTATTCCATGGGCAAAAGCAATTAATCCGGATGATGGAACTTTTAAAACTGCTGAAGAGCTTAAAGGAATTTATGAAAAGGAAAATAATTTAAAACCAAATGATAATATTGTTGCCTATTGCAGGATAGGTGAAAGAAGCAGCCATACCTGGTTCGTTCTTACAAATCTACTCGGTTACAAAAATGTTCGTAATTATGATGGAAGCTGGACTGAGTGGGGTAATCTTGTAGGCGTACCTATTGAGAAATGATTCTTGATTCTGGATAATGGTTTTTTTTGATCTTTTGCTAAATCCATATCCAGAATCTATTATTGCTTTATGAAAAGTTTATTATTGAATAAAACTATGAGTAATTATCCTGAGAGACTGAATAATCTTCTGGAAAATTTCTCGTTCATTTCTGATCAGCATGAAAGAATGGGTTTTCTCATTGATTATGCAGATAAATTCAAAGAGGTCCCTTCTGAAATAGCGTTGCGTCCATTTCCAGACGAGAATAAAGTACCTTTTTGTGAATCGGGAGCTTATGTTTGGACTAAGCCTCAGCAAAATGGTACTTTAAAATTTTACTTTGCTGTAGAAAATCCACAAGGTATTTCCGCAAAAGCATTGTCAGCTATATTAGATAAAACACTATCAGGAGAAACTCCCGAAAATATTCTGAGTATTCCCGATGATATTGTTATCAAAATTTTTGGGGAAAACTTATCAATGGGAAAGAATATGGGACTTACAGGAATATTTCAAAAAATCCAAAGAGATGCCAAAAAATACCTGAGGGGAAGATTACCTTAAATTCCTTGCATATTGACTAATTTCCTTGTAATTTTATCATAGTTCTTTTCGCCCCATAGTGGGCGATTTTTGTTTCTATGAATATTAATCCAGGAAATATTAAAGAGATTACCGAAGAAGTTGTCAGAGACTTCGGGTATTTCTTAGTTGATTTCAATCTCAGGGGGCATGGCAGAAACCAGGTTATTGAAGTTTATATTGATGGAGAACATTATATTAATGCCGATGATTGCTCTAAAGTAAGCCGGGAATTAAATAACAGACTACAAAATATAATTGGGCCAGATAATTTCTACAGGCTTGATGTTTCTTCTCCGGGAGTTGACAGACCATTAAAATTTATAGAGCAGTTTCCGAAACATCTAAATAAAAAATTTGAAATCCTTTATAAACAGGATGATGAAACAAAAAAGTTTGAGGCTGAGTTAATTGAAGTGCAGGGTGATGAACTGAAATTTTTAACAAAGGATAAAAAAGAAATTATTATTAAATTCGAAAATATTATTAAAGCAAAAGTATTATTAAGTTTTTCATAGAGGAGATATAATAAAATGAATGTAGATATTGTTGACTCCTTTGCCCAGATGGTAAGGGAAAAAGGTATTGATAAAGATGTATTGGGCGGTATTCTTGAAGAAGTATTTGGATTGCTGGTTAAAAAGAAATATGGCGAGGATGCTAAATATGATGTTGTTGTTAATATGGATAGAGGAGATATTGAGTTATACCTTGAACGTGAAATAGTTGAAACAGTTGAGAATCCCAATACACAAATAAGCCTTGAAGATGTTAACAGGAAAGGAAATGAGGATGATTTGGATATTGGGGATGCTTATTCAGAAAAAATTGAGTTGATTTCTTTAGGAAGAAGACTTATAACTCTTGCAAAACAAAGTTTAAATCAAAAGATACGCGAGATTGAAAAGGATGTAATTTATAATGAGTATAAAGAATTGCTTGGTGAAATTGTAGTTGGAGATATTTATCAGATAAGGAAAAGCGATATACTTGTTAATCATAATAAGAACGAACTTATTCTCCCGCGTTCTGAACAAATTCCCTTTGAGCGTTATAAAAAAGGAGAAACAGTAAGAGCAATTGTTAAAGAAGTTAAGAAAGGGGCCAGTGGTCCTGTAATTATTGTTTCCCGTGCAGATAACTTGTTTCTTAGAAGACTTTTCGAGATTGAGATCCCCGAAATTTATGATGGTATTATCGAAATTAAATCAATTGCCCGTGAACCTGGCGAAAGAGCTAAAATTGCAGTTGAATCACAGGATTCAAGAATAGATGCAGTAGGTGCATGCGTAGGAATGAAAGGGGTACGTATCCATGCAATAGTAAGAGAACTTAACAATGAGAACATAGATGTTATTAATTATTCTGAAGATCCATATACTTTTATTCAGAAAGCTTTAGCTCCGGCTAAGTTAAAGAAGATTGAAATTGATGAGGAACTAAAAAAAGCTACTGTTAATGCAGATAGTGATCAGGTATCTCTCCTGGTCGGAAGAAATGGTGTGAATATCCGTCTTGCAATGAAATTAACAGGTTATGATATTGAAGTTATAAGAGAGGAAAAACCCTTCGAAGAATATGAAGAGGATATTGAGCTGATTGATCTTAAAGAAGAGCTTGGTGAAGAAATTTATGAACTCTTAATTAATCATCGCTATGATACTGCGATTGAAGTTTTAACAGCAGGTCCTGAAAAACTGAAAGAAATAGAAGCTCTTGATGAAGCAAAAATTAATGAGATCATTGAAATAATTAAATCACAATTTGAAGAAGAGGAAGAATAAACGGACAGCCTATGCCTGAAGTAAAAGAAAAGAAACTAAGAGTAGTTAAGCTTGCATCGGAGTATAATCTATCTGCTGAAAATCTTTTAGAATTCTTGCAGAAAAAAGGACACGATGTTAAATCCCGTAATTCTTTACTTTCCGATGAAATGATCCAGGACATTAATGATCATTTTAAAAAAGATATTGAAAAATCTGAAAAGCATAAGAAAAAGGTTGCTGAATTTAATAAGAAAAGAACCGAAAAAGCTGACCAGGAAGAGAAGGAAAAGGCTGTTAAGATTGAAGAAAAAGAATCCGTTGAAGAAAGGATTATCCCATCTGTTGAAGAGAAAGTTGAATTCAAACCTGGAGAACAGGTTATTCTTAAAGAGCCCGCCATGGTTGATACAGCATTAGGCGGCGAAAAAGCTTTTAAAGCTCCAAAAGAGTTAGAGGTTGATAAAAGAAAAGGGCTTAAAGTTGTTGGTAAGATAGATCTCGGAGGGGATAAAAAGAAAGTTGAAGGAAAAGCAGAAGAAAAAGAATCTGTTATTAAAAAGAAAAAGAAACCAAAGCCAAGAAAGAAACCTGCCGAAGCAGCTCCTGAAGATCCTGTAGTTGCCAAAAAGAGAAAGAAGATTAAAAAATTTGAAATTGATCAGAAGGAAGTTAAGGAAGCAATAAGAAAAACTCTTCTCAGTATGGATGACTCTGTAATGGCCGGAAGAGCTTTGCAGCGAAAGAGAAAAAGGAAAGAGAGAGAAGCTGAACAGGAAAAGCAGGAGGAATTAAGATCGCTTGAAGGAAAAAAGATAAAAGTAAATGAATATATCTCAGCAAGCGAACTGGCAAACCTGATGGATGTTCAGATTAGTGATGTAATATCAAAATGTATTGAGCTTGGATTAATGGTATCAATAAACCAGAGGCTTGATGTAGATACAATCACTCTTGTTGCAGATGAATTTGGATTTGAAGTTGAATTCCAGAAGGAATATACTTCAGAAGTTCTTGAAGATATTCCTGATGATATAGAAACATTAAAACCGCGCCCACCGGTTGTTACAATAATGGGACACGTAGATCATGGTAAAACATCTTTGCTGGATTATATAAGAAGATCTAATGTTGTTGCTGGCGAAGCAGGCGGAATTACTCAGCATATTGGTGCATACCGTGTTGATGTTGGAGATAATAAATTCATTACATTTCTCGATACTCCTGGTCATGAAGCTTTTACAGCAATGCGTGCAAGAGGGGCACAGCTAACAGATATTGTTGTTATTGTTGTTGCTGCAGATGATGCAGTTATGCCTCAGACTGTTGAAGCAATTAACCATGCCCAAGCTGCAAATGTGCCAATTGTAATAGCAATAAATAAGATTGATAAACCCGGAGCTAATCCTGAAAGAATAAAACAACAGCTTGCAGATAGAAATATTCTTGTTGAAGAATGGGGAGGAAAATACCAGTGTATTGAAATCTCTGCTAAGTCAGGTAAGAACGTTGATTTACTTCTGGAGAAAATATTATTAGAAGCTGAACTGCTTGATTTAAGATCAAATCCTGACAGGGAAGCAAGAGGAGTTGTTGTTGAATCAGAGCTTGATAAAGGGAAAGGCATAACAGGTACAATCCTGATTCAGAAGGGAACTTTAAAAGTTGGGGATCCTTTTGTTGCAGGAGTATATTTCGGGAAAGTAAGAGCTATGTTTGATGAAAGAGGGAAAAAAGTTTATGAAGCTTCCCCCTCTGCTCCGGTACTTGTTCTTGGATTTGAAGGTGCATCGCAGGCCGGTGATAATTTTATTGTTGTAGAATCCGAAAGAGATGCTAGAGGAATCTCCATTAAAAGACAGCAGCTAAAAAGAGAGCAGGATCAGAAACAGGTTCATCATATTACTCTTGATGAAATTGCTAAAAATATAAGTGTGGGTGGAGTTAAAGAACTGGCTCTTATTGTTAAAGGTGACGTAGATGGTTCGGTTGAAGCTTTATCAGATTCATTAATGAAATTATCTACCGAAGAAGTTGTTGTAAGAGTAATCCATAAAGGAGTTGGCGGAATATCGGAGAGTGATGTTCTCCTTGCTTCTGCTTCCAATGCAATTATTGTTGGTTTCCATGTAAGACCAAACCTTAATGCAAGAAAGCTTGCAGAGTCTCAGAAAGTTGATATTCGTTTATATAATGTTATCTATGATGCAATTAATGAAGTTAAATCAGCACTCGAAGGTCTTCTTTCACCAATAGTTTCTGAGGAGGTTGTTGCAACACTTGAAGTTAGAGATACATTCAAGGTTCCTAAATCCGGAACAGTTGCAGGATGTTATGTGCAGGAAGGGAAAATCACAAGGAATAGTAAGATCAGGTTGATAAGAGATGGAATTGTTGTCCACGATGGCGAGATAAGCTCATTAAGAAGATTTAAAGATGATGTAAGAGATGTAGATGCGGGTTATGAATGTGGATTGAACATTGCCAATTATAATGATGTTAAAGTCGGTGATATTATTGAAGCTTATAAGTTTGTGGAAACAAAGAAAAAGCTCGCCTAGAAAGTTTTAGTTCAAGTGTAAGTTCAAGAAGTTTAAAAGTTTTTCTTGAACTTGAACTTACACTTGAACTAAAACTTAGCTATCGTACCTCTTAGTTCAGAAAGGATTTTGTAAAATGTCTCACCGAACAGAAAAAGTTGAAAACCTTATTAAACAGGAAATTAGTTTAATCTTTCTCCGGAAACTTCAGGATCCGGCATTTGGGTTTCTTACAGTAACGAATGTTAAACTTAGTCCTGATCTACGGTTAGCTAAAATTTATATTTCAGTTTTTGAAAAAGAAAAAAGAGAAACATCTCTTGAGAAGCTTAAATCAGCATCCGGATTTATAAGATCAGAGCTTGCTTCAAGAATAAGTATTAAATTTATACCCGAACTGAAATTCTTTATAGATGACACGCTTGACTATGTTGAGAAAATAGAAGGCTTGATTAAAAAGATACATAAGGATGATAACAAAGAGAACCAATGATCTTTTCCCGACTAAAGCCGGGATCGTTCCGACCGGGATTGATTTCAAAGAGGGAGAAGTAATTCTTATTGATAAACCTGCCGGCTGGTCTTCATTCAAAGTTATAAGAAAAATAAGAAATGCAATTGGTGTTAAAAAAGTTGGTCATGCAGGAACTCTCGATCCGATGGCTACCGGTCTTTTAATTGTTGCAACAGGTAAAAAAACAAAATCTATTAATGAATACCAGGCTCTTGAAAAAACCTACACTGGGACAATAACTCTCGGCAAAGCATCCCCATCAATGGATCTTGAAACAGAAATCATTTCCGAAAAACCGTTTGATCATATTTCTGAAGAAGATATTTACAGAGTAAAGGATGAGTTTGTTGGCACAATTAAACAGATTCCCCCGATGTATTCCGCAATAAAATTTAAAGGAAAAAGCTTATACCATCTTGCAAGAAAAGGAAAGGTAGTTGAGAGATTAGAAAGAGAAGTAACTATTTATGATTTTATAATTACAAAGATTAATCTCCCCAATATTGATTTTGAAATAACCTCCTCTAAAGGAACTTACATCCGTGCAATTGCAAATGATTTTGGAGAAAAGCTTGGCTGCGGTGGTTTACTTAGTTCTTTAAGAAGAACAAAGATTGGGAATTATTCTGTTGAGGATGCTTTAACGGTTGATGAGTTTGTTGAAAGTTTTTCGCTGAAAGAGATATTGTAATACAATTACTTCACACCCATCAATCAATTTCACTTTAAGCCATAATTCAGTTATATTTGCAAGCTATTTGTACCCAATAAACCGGAATATGCAAGTATATAATGACCTGTTTTCTATAAAAAAGGATGAAAATACTGTTTTAACAATCGGGACTTTTGATGGCGTTCATTTGGGTCACCAGGAAATTATTGGAAAAGTAAAGAAAAAAGCTGCTGAATTAAGAGCCAGAAGTTTTCTTGTTACTTTTAACCCACATCCGAGAAATGTTTTGGCAGAACCGGGAAGCGTTAAGATTTTGAGCACATTGAAGGAGAAAGAAGAAATTTTGCAAAAACTGGGAATCGAAAATTTGTTTGTAATCAACTTTACCAAAGAATTTTCCCAGCTTCCTGCAGAAAAATTCTTTTCAGATTATATAATAAATGGTATCGGATTAAGAGAAATTATTATCGGCTATGATTTTCATTTTGGAAAAGGAAGAAGCGGAAGTATAGAAACAATAATTGAAATGGGTAAAAAAAATAACTTCAATGTGAATAAAGTTGAAGAAGTTACATTTAATGGAAATGAAATCAGCAGCACTGAAATCCGGAAAGCTTTAACTGAAGGAAATATTCAGCAGGCTAATGAATTGCTTGGAAGAAATTATTCTTTCAGCGGAACTGTTGTACAGGGAGATAAAAGAGGCAGGACACTTGGATTTCCAACAGCAAATATTAAAACAGATGATGAAGATAAGCTTTTACCTTCTCTCGGCATTTATGTGGTGGAATTTTTTGTGAGCGGCAATAAGCATTATGGTTTACTAAGCATAGGGAAAAGGCCAACATTTTATAATGAAGGAAACATTGTTCCCGAAGTTTATATATATGATTTTGACGAAGATATTTATGATGAATATGTAACCGTTAATCTTATAGAAAGATTACGAGGAGAAGAAAAATTTTCTTCTGTTGAAAAACTTGTTGTGCAAATGAATAAAGATAAAGAAGCTGGATTAGAAATTTTAAGCAAATTAGTTAATTAATTAATCCCGGTTTCTGCTTGTTGGCTGTTTCTGGGATTACATCATATAACAAAATAAAAGGATAGTTAAATGACAAAAGAAGAAACGCTTGAGATAGTTAAAAAATATGGTTCAGGCGAAAATGATAGTGGAAGATCTGAAGTACAGGTTGCATTGCTTACCAAAAGGATTAATGATCTTACCGATCATTTTAATAAGCATGCAAAAGATCATCATTCGAGAAGAGGTTTGATGATGATGGTTGGTAAAAGAAGAAGACTGCTCGATTATCTTATGAAAAAAGATATTGAGAGATACAGAAGTATAATTAAAGAACTGAATATCAGAAAATAAGAGGATTTGAAATGGTTTTAATTAAAGAAACAGATTTAGGTGGGAAAAAGTTTTCTATCGAGACTGGAAGATTTGCAAAGCAGGCTAATGGGTCTGTTATGGTTAGATATGGGGATACAATGGTTCTCGTTACTGCAGTTGCTGCAGAGACCGCACCTGAAGGTATAGATTATTTCCCTCTTCAGGTTGAATACCGGGAAAAGACATCAGCAGCAGGAAAAATCCCAGGTGGTTATATAAAGAGAGAAGGAAGACCGACTGAAAAAGAAATACTTAGCGCAAGATTAGTTGACAGACCAATCAGGCCGCTCTTCCCAGAAAATTATAATAATGAAACACAGGTAATCGCTCTTGTCTTTTCTTATGATGGCGAGAACGATGCTGATGTTCTTGCTGCAACAGGTGCTTCGGCTGCATTATCAATTTCAGATATTCCTTTTGATGGGCCAGTTGCTGAAGTAAGGGTTGGCAGAATTAATGGCGAACTAATTGTTAATCCTACGCACCAGCAGTTGAAGGAAAGCGAGCTTGAGCTTATTGTGGCTGGTACTTCAGATTCAATATTAATGGTTGAAGGAGAAGCAAAGGAAGTAAGCGAGGACGATATGCTTGCTGCTCTTAAGTTTGCACAGGGTGAGATAAAGAAACTTGTGCAGCTTCAGTTAGAGCTTGTTAAAGAAGTAAATAAGCAGAAAATGGAAGTTGCAGTTCCTGCTGTTGATGAGAGTCTTAAGAAAGATGTTTATGACCTTGCCTTTGAAAAATTTAAAGAAATAGTTTATTCAATCCTGGCAAAAGAAGAAAGAAGCAGAAGGAATAAAGAGCTTACTCAATTTATTAAAGATTCGCTTGCAGAAAAATACCCTGAGCAGGAAAAAGTTATTGCAGAATTGCTGCATGATATTGAAAAAAACCTGATGCGTGAAAGAATCCTTTCGGAAGGTATCAGGCTTGATGGAAGAAATACAACTCAAATCCGTCCCATCTCAATTGAAACTGGTGTACTGCCTAGAACTCATGGTTCAGCTCTCTTCACAAGAGGAGAAACACAAAGCATAACAACAGTAACTCTCGGCACAAAGAATGATGAGCAGACAATTGAAGGCTTGGTAGAAGAATACACAAAGAAGTTCATGCTTCATTATAATTTTCCACCTTTTAGTGTTGGAGAAGTTGGAAGGATGATGGGCGTTGGCAGAAGAGAAGTCGGTCATGGAAATCTTGCTGAAAGATCATTAAAGATTGTTTTCCCGGATGAATCAGCTTTCCCTTATACAGTCAGGGTAATTTCAGATATACTTGAATCAAATGGTTCATCTTCTATGGCTACTGTTTGTGCAGGTTCTCTTGCTCTGATGGATGCCGGAGTTCCTGTTAAAAAAGCTGTTGCAGGTATCGCTATGGGCCTTGTAAAAGAGGACAACCGTTATGCAGTTCTCTCAGATATTCTTGGAGATGAGGATCATCTTGGTGATATGGATTTTAAAGTGGCAGGAACAAGTGATGGTATTACAGCTTTCCAGATGGATATAAAAATAAAAGGTATCTCGTTCGATATAATGGAGAAAGCACTTCAGCAGGCAAAAGAAGGAAGAATGTATATACTTGGCGTAATGAATAATTCCTTAGATACTGCCAGAGAGCATTTATCTCCTTATGCACCAAGACTTCTTACTATGAAAGTTGAGCAGGATCAGATAGGATTAATAATTGGTCCGGGCGGAAAAACTATTCAGGGTATGCAAAGATTATTTGGTGTTGATATTAATATTCAGGATGATGGAACAGTTAGTATTGCTTCGCCAAACCGTGAAAGCGCTGCTAAATGCAAAGAATATATCAAGCAGATGACAGCAACTCCTGAAGTAGGTGAAGTTTATGATGGCGTAGTAACAAAGATAATGGATTTCGGCGCCTTTGTAGAAATCCTTCCGGGTAAAGAAGGATTGCTTCATATTTCACAAATAGATAATAAGAGAGTAGCAAAAGTTTCTGATTATTTTAAAGAAGGTGATAAAGTTACAGTTAAGCTTTTAAGAATAGAAAACGGCAAATACTCATTAAGCCGAAAAGAACTTCTTAATGAACAAAAAGTACCTGTTGAAGAAGTTAAATCCGCCTGAGGCGGACTGTAACTGAGTAAGTTCATTTTAATTATTATTCATATTAAACAATATCTGGAATAATGGAATTTTGGAATAGTGGAAAATTTCTCAATACATCAATCCAAAATTCCAATACTCCATTATTCCAAAAGATTTGCTGAGGATCAATTAAGTTTTTATTTAAACAAAGGAAGTATGTAGCTGTGCAAAAATTTCTTTTATTTTTTTCTTTCCTTGTAATCAGCGGATTCATATCCTCTATAGGAATTGAAAAGCGTAACAGCTATAGTCTTCCGTTAAAAGAATTGTTATCCCGCTTAAGCGGGATTATTTCAATCAAAGAGTTTATTCTTTATGACAAAAGAAATTATAATCAACTCCTCTTCTACTCAAACACGTGTAGCAATAACCGAAGATGGAAACCTTGTCGACTTCTTTGTCGACTATCCTGAAAACCGCCGGATGGTGGGGGATATTTATCTGGGGAAAGTTGCAAGAGTACTGCCCGGTATAAGAGCAGCTTTTATTGATATCGGGATGAAGCATGATGCTTTCCTTCATTTTTCAGATATTGGCGAACGTACTCAGCAGTTCCAGGAAATGCTTGGCGATGATGATTCCGATGTTGATGACGATGATGATGAAAGTCCTAACGATAAATCAACTCAAACTGGTAAAACTCAAAGTGAACCCGCAAGAGAACAATATACTGTACCAAAGCTAAGTAAGGGGCAGGATATTCTTATTCAGATAATTAAAGAGCCGGTTAATAATAAAGGTGTACGTGTTACATCTTCAATTTCTCTTCCGGGGAGATTTTGTGTTCTTCTTCCTTTTGATAATAAAGTAGGCGTTTCAAAAAGAATATCTGATTTTAGAGAAAGAAAAAGACTCAGGCATATTGCAAGAAGCATCCTTCCTAAGAATTATGGTTTGATAATAAGAACTGTTGCAAGAAACCAGGCTGAAGATGCTCTAAGTGATGATCTTAAGAATTTAATGAAAGCATGGGGTGAAATTGAAGAGACTGCTAAATCTGAAACACCGCCGTCTTTGGTTTACCAGGATTTAAATACAACGTCAAGCGTTATAAGAGATCTTTTTTCCGCTGATGTTTCAAAAGTTTTTATTGATTCAAAAAAATTATACAGGCAGATAAAAAGTTATGTTCAGCTTGTACAACCGGAAGCTGTAGACAAAATAGAAAATTTCCGTTCCTCTGATTCAATTTTTGATTCCTTCAAGATTGAAGAGCAAATTAAAATGCTGATGGGAAGGAAAGTTCCTTTGCCAAGCGGAGGCTATGTTATTATTGAGCATACGGAAGCAATGGTGGTTATTGATGTTAACAGCGGCAGGTATGCAAAAAGCAAAGAGCAGGAACAAAATTCTCTTAAAACTGATCTTGAAGCTTCAAGGGAAATTGCAAGACAATTGAGGCTCAGGGATATCGGTGGTATAATCGTCATTGATTTTATTGATCTTGAAGATGAAAGAAACAGGAAAAAAGTTTACGATGAACTAAGAAAGGAATTCAGGAAAGACAGGGCAAAGGTCTCCATTCTTCCTATGTCTGATTTCGGATTAATCCAGATTACAAGGCAGAGGATCCGCCAGAATATTATGCAGGCAATGAAAGAAGTTTGTCCTTACTGCGGTGGCACGGGCTTGTTAACAAAACATTCCCACCTTGTTTATGATCTTGAAGATTTAATCAAAAAATTGAAACGACAGACAAAAGAAAGATCCTTCACGATTAAATGCCATTCTATAGTTGCTGATAAATTGACCGAGGGGTTTCCTAAAACTATAACCAAACTTCGTTTTAAGTATTTCATTACTCTAAAAGTTCAGGCCGATGACACATTACCGCCTGATAAGTTTAAATTTATTTCCCGGAAAACCGATAAAGAAATTACAATAGAAGCGAGTTAAAGAAGAACAAAATGAAAAGGACAAAGTTTTATAACATTCATAAAAAACTTGGGGCGAAAATTGTGGAATTTGCCGGATATGAAATGCCAATTCAATACACTTCAATAATTGCAGAACATAAAGCCGTAAGAAATTCAGTTGGTGTGTTTGATGTTTCGCATATGGGTGAAGTTTTTGTTTCCGGAAAAAGTGCTCTCGATTTTGTTCAGCATATTACTGTTAATGATGCTTCAAAGCTTATCCCGGGAAGAGTTCAGTATTCGGCTATGTGTTATCCTGATGGTGGAATTGTTGATGATCTTCTTGTTTACAGGCTTTCTGAAAATGAATTTATGCTTGTAATTAATGCTTCAAATATTGATAAAGATTTTCAGTGGATGAATGATAACCTTGCCTACCGGCAGGCAGGTAACAAATTTGGTGTTACGTTAATAAATAAAAGCGATGAATATTCTTTGCTTGCAGTTCAAGGATCCAAATCAAAAGAAGTTTTAAAAAAAATAACTGATGCTGATCTTGATAATCTTGAGTATTATTATTTTATCAAAGCTAAGGTTTCAGGAATGGATGTAATCCTTTCAAGAACAGGCTATACCGGTGAACTTGGTTATGAATTATATTTTACAGGCGATGAAAAGAAAGCAGAAGAGCTTTGGGAAAAAGTTTTTGAAGCAGGAAAAGAATTTGATATTCAGCCGGCAGGACTTGCAGCCAGGGATTCTTTAAGACTTGAAATGGGCTTCTGCTTATACGGAAACGATATTGATAGAACAACTAATCCGCTTGAAGCGGGGCTTGGCTGGATAACAAAATTGAATAAAAGTGATTTTATCGGCAAAGAAAAATTAGTTGAAATTAAAAGCAAAGGTTTAACAAAAAAACTTTGCGGCTTAATCAGTGAAGAAAAAGTTTTCCCAAGACATGGATATGATATCAACAGTAACGGGAAAATAATTGGTAAAATAACAAGCGGAACGGTAAGTCCGGTTTTGGAAAAACCAATAGCTTTAGGTTATGTTGAAAAAGAATTCTCCAATGAAGGAAGTCAAGTCGGTATTTTAATCAGGGGAAAAGAAGTATCGGCAAGTGTTGTTAAATTACCTTTTATTAAAAAGTAAAACTTCGTAGTTCAGGACTCCAGTCCTGAAAAATGTTTTATAACAGTGCTCAGTTCTGGAGAACTGAGCTACGAATATTGAATTTATGAAAATTAATGTTCTCTTTTCTCCTTTAGGTGCAGATGAACTTTCATTTACCGGCAGAACAACTGTAGTTATAGATGTTCTCCGGGCATCAAGTACAATTGTAGCTGCGCTCTCTAACGGTGCACGTGAAGTTGTTCCTGTCGCATCAATAGAGTTTGCGGTTAAAGTCTCAGGTGGAATGTTCGGCGGACAGACTTTACTCGGTGGTGAAAGAAACACAAAAAAGATTGAAGGCTTTGCCCTTGGCAATTCTCCTTTGGAATATACTCCTGAATTGGTAACCGGGAAAACGATCATTCTTTATACTACAAACGGTTCCAAAGCAGTTGTTAAAGCAAAATTTTCTGAAAATCTTTTTGTTTGCTCATTTCTGAATCTTGAATCTTTAGCAAATCATCTTGTTAAGCTTGATAAGGATTTTGAAATTTTATGTTCGGGAAGAAATAATTATTATTCTATGGAAGATTCTGTTTGTGCAGGAAAGCTTACTTCGGAAATTCAAAAGCTGAAAGAAGATGTTGAACTATCTGATTCTGCCAAATCATGTATTGCTCTGAATAAAACTTTTGGGAAAAATACTTTGAAGATGCTAATGGAAACTGAGCATGGAAAAATTCTTCTTGAAAATGGGTTTGAAGAAGACCTGAAGTTCTGCAGTATGCTGAACACTTCCGGTATTATTCCATATTTTTCTGCTAACGTTCTTAAAGTCTGGCAAAATTCAAAAGAGGGACCATGATTCACAGGATTTTCAAGATTATCAGGATTATTTGAATTGAAGAGAAAATCTAAAATAAAACAAAACGGCAGTGGAAAGAATAAATACATCTTTTCCGTTGACCAGAAGAAAAAAATACTGGGCATACTCCTTATCTTATTTTCATTTCTTCTTTTGTTAAGTATAGTTTCTTACTCACAATTTGATGAGGCGTATCTTTCAACTTTTTTTAAAGATTTTTTTGCTTCTTTAAGCAGCGATAATAATTTTAACAGCATAGGCAACTGGCTTGGAGTACTTGGTGCACATATCTCAAGTTTCTTCATCAGGTCAACATTCGGTATTTTCTCTGCTATTATTCCTATACTTTTATTGATTTGGGGATTTGCACTCTTTTTCAAAATCACCTATAAAACATTAATAAAAACATCTAACTTCCTGATACTTTTTGGATTAATTCTTTCTGCTTTTTTCGGACTTCTTAGAACTAATTATAATCTTTTTCCGGGAATGATTGAACTTTCTGGTTCTGTTGGAAATTATCTGGGAGAAGTTTTCGGCAGACTTCTCGGCGGAGTTGGAAGTATTATCTTTCTTATTGGAGGTTTTGCTGCTCTTATAATTTTCACTTTTAATATTAAGCTTGATGGTATAGTTGATTTTGTAAAAAATATTTTTGAAAGTAACCTTGCTGGCAAAGAAGAATCAATTGATGAAAAAAATTCAAACCTGTCTAAGATAAAAGAGCTTAATGAAGCTAAGAAGAAAAAAGTAAAGCGTGAAAAAGAACCTGCTCTAAACGGAGCTGATTTAATGGATGAAGAAACTGAAGAGCAGACAAGAATCAGAATTATAAGAAAGAATGAACCTGAGCCGCATATTAAAAATGCTGTTCAGGAAGATGAAATAAAAAAAGTTGATCTTCAGAAAGTTGGTGAAATATCTGAATCGGAATATGATAAAACTGATGAATCTTCTTTACCTAATCAGTGGGAAGAAAATATAAATTACAAAAAACCTTCTCTCGATCTTCTTGAAGTTAATCCACAGGAAGATTTTGTTGTTGCAGAGGAAGAATTAAAAAGAAACGCTGAGCTTCTTAAAGAAAAACTAAAACTCTTTGATATTGAAATTCAGGATATTTCCGTTACACCGGGACCTGTTGTAACTCTTTATGAAATTGTTCCCGCACCCGGAGTTAAGATAAGCAGGATAGTTGGACTTGAAAATGATATTGCTCTCGCATTAGCAGCAAGAGGAATCAGAATTATTGCACCCATACCTGGCAAGAGTGCAATTGGTGTGGAAATACCAAATGCAGAAGCTTTACTTGTTAATGCCCGTTCTGTTTTAAACAGGATAACAGAATCCAAATATGAACTTCCGATGGCACTTGGAAAAACAATCAGCGGCGATATTTACTTAACTGATCTTTCAAAGATGCCGCATTTGCTTATTGCCGGGTCAACAGGATCCGGTAAAAGCGTTGGGATTAATATGATCATTAGCAGTTTACTTTATGCGAAAGATCCACTGGAAGTTAAGCTTGCAATGATTGACCCTAAAAAAATTGAACTTTCTTTTTATAAAAAATTAAGAAGGCATTTCCTTGCAGTCTGCCCTGATCTTGATGAAGAGATTATAACAGTACCTCAGAACGCTGTTCTTCTTTTAAAATCTGTTGAAATGGAAATGGAAAAACGGTATGATAAACTTGCTAAAGCGGGAGTAAGAAATATTGTTGATTATAATATAAAAGTTTCCGATCCTGTAAAAAAACCAAAAGACTCAGTTGAAATGAAACATCACCAGATGCCTTACATTGTTGTTATAGTAGATGAACTTGCTGACCTGATGATAACAGCAGGCAAAGAAGTTGAGGAACCAATTACAAGACTTGCACAGTTAGCAAGGGCAGTTGGAATTCATCTTGTGCTTGCGACACAGCGTCCATCTGTTAATGTTATTACGGGAGTTATAAAAGCAAATTTCTCTGCAAGGATTGCTTACCAGGTTGCAACTAAAATTGATTCCAGAACTATTCTTGATATGAATGGTGCAGAGCAGCTTCTTGGTAAAGGTGATATGCTTTTTCTTCCTACCGGTTCTCCAAAACCAATAAGAGTGCAGAATGCCTTTATATCAACTGATGAAGTGGAAAAGATTACTAACTTTATTTATTCTCAGCAGGGATATTCAAAACCATATTATCTGCCTTCTATTTATGAAAAGAAGAAGGGTACTTCGGGTGGATTTCTCGCAGATCTCGATCCGATGTTTGAAGATGCTGCAAGAGTAATAGTAAGACATCAGCAGGGTTCTGTTTCTCTACTTCAAAGAAGACTAAAGCTTGGTTATTCAAGAGCAGCAAGAATTGTTGACCAGCTTGAGGAAGCAGGCATTGTTGGACCAAATGATGGCAGTAAAGCACGAACGGTTATTGTTGAAAATGAAGAGCAGCTTGAAACAATTTTGAGGAATATATAAGAAAAATTTATGCAAACAGATGATCTGTTCAAAAGATTTTTAGATGTTATTGATGCACTGGAAAAAGAAAATGTAGATTATATTTTGATTGGTGGATTTGCTATGGTTCTTTATGGAATGCCAAGAGCAACTAATGATATGGGCATATTTATAAAAAACAAAAAAGAAAGTATTGAAAGGCTTCAAAAGTCTTTATTTACTTTGTTCAATGATAAAAGTGTTTTTCAAATAAATCATACTGAACTTAAAGATTATAGTGTAATCCGTTACGGGGCAGAAGAAGGATTTTATATAGATGTTCTATCTAAGCTGGGAACAGCATTTTCTTTTGAAGATTTAAAATATGAAATGATTAATGTTGATGGTCATCAAATAAAAATTGCCTCTGTTGAAACACTGTATAAATTAAAAGAAAAAACTCTCAGAGCAATTGATAAAACAGATTTAATTTTTTTGAAACAAATATTAGATGGTAAAAAATAATGCCGATTCAAAAGTTCAAAAGCTTTGAGGAAGCAGAGAGAGCTTTGTGGAATTTTAATCCTGACAAGGAATATTATGAGAGTGTGAGATCTTTTTATAAGCTTTTTGCTAAGCTTTCTAAATTCTCATATCCAAAGGGCGTATTCAAATTCAAAACCTTTGAGGAAGCCGAAGAGCATAAAATGAATGCTATAATAAATGCAGCAAAAAAGAAATGAATTCAGATAATATAGTAAAACTGTTTTTGATGGTTATTTTTATACTGCTTGTAGTTTCGCCATCCGTAAGCTTAAATGCACAGGATAAAGGAAACCAGCGTTTAAAATCCCTTCAAAATAAATTTGAAACAATCAATGATCTTACCGTTGATGTTGTTCAAAAATCCGGAAGTAAAGAATCCGCCACTGGCGGATTATCAGGAAAATTATCTTATAAAAAAGAATCCGCCGTTGGGGGAAAATTTCATCTGGATTTAAAAAATAATCTTATAGTCTCAGATGGCTCGACAATCTGGAATTACAATAAGAGAGAAAATAAAGTAATCATTAATAATGTTGATGAAACAGATCCATCATATTTTTCTTTCAATAGTATTGTGTACACGTATCCATCCCAATGCACTTTAACTTCTGAGCAAAATGGAGAAGTTTTGGTTTTAACGCCGAAAGAAAATTCAGATCTAAATTTTAGCAAAGCTAAGCTGTGGATAAATAAAGAAAACCTCGTAACTAAAATTACTCTTGAAAACGAAGGAACCGGTGAAACAGAGATCAGTTTTTCAAATTACAAGCTCAATCAAAATATAGCCGATTCAAAATTCAAATTTACCCCGCCGGAAGGAAGCACAATTATTGATCTCAGGTAAGCCAAAAAAGAAAAGCAGGTTAAGGGGTATATTGAATTATACTCTCTCACTTCTTCTAACTGCTTTGTTCCTTTATATTGCTTTTAAAGGCGTTGATATTGATGAAGTCTTCAGAATTGCTTCTGAATCCTCAATAATGTGGATGATCATTTTTATAATTGTTCAGATGTTTGCCCATTACATAAGGGCACTCAGATGGAAAGTGATTCTGAATTCGGTAAAACCGGAAGCTTCCATTAAAAATTTATTTGGTGCTTTGATGGTTGGGTATGGAGTAAATTGTGTAGTGCCAAGGCTTGGTGAAGTAACAAGAGCAGTGCTTGTCGGTAAATGGGAAAATCTTTCAGGCTCTTCAATGTTCGGGACAATTATTCTTGAAAGAGTTATTGACGTAATTTTTCTTGGTCTTGCAGTAGTTGTAGCGATCTTAATGTACAGCGAAAGGCTTCTTGCAAACTTTCCCTGGCTGCAATCTACTCTCTATTTTACAATTATCTTTATTGCTTTAATTATATTTCTTTTTTACTTAACTATTAGGCATAGAGAAAAATTTTATAGTTTCATTGTAAGATTTTTCAGCCGGTTTTCAGAAAAGTTAGCTCATAAGATAGCTCAAATGATTCAAATGCTGGGGGAAGGATTTGGAAGTCTTAGAGGAACAAAAAATTATTTTCTTTCATTCCTGCTTAGTGCATTACTAATATTTCTTTATGCACTCGGTTCTTATGTTGGATTTTTTATAATCGGGCTGCAGGATATAAAAGAAGTAAATTATCAAATGGGATGGATAGTAATGAGCATCAGCGCTATTGGCATTGTAATTCCAACACCCGGCGGAACTGGTTCATATCATACCCTGGCAAAATCAACACTTGTTTTGCTTTTTGGTTTTGGAGATGCAGTGAGCCTTGCATATGCTTTTGTCACACATATAATTTCATATTTTTTTGCAATTTTCTTTTCCATAATAATTTTCTTTATACTGAACAAGCAGCACGATAATCTTTTAAAAGTAGTTGAAACAGAAATAGAAGAATTATGAAATTGATTTATTACTTATATATAGTTTTCATCCTAAGCAATTTTTCTTTTGCCCAAGTGGAATTAAGTGCTTCAATGGGGATTAACTTTATTAACTCACCTTCTCTTTTTGATTATATAAATCAAAATTATATTCAGTCCGGAGGTGAAATTATTGAAGGGTTTAATGCTTCAGTTGTTTTTTCAGGAGAAGCTGGATACAATGTTAGTGAATCTTATCAGCCGGCAATAGAAATTGGTTACCTTATTAATTCTTATACATCACCAGGTTTAAATGGACAGTATGAGATGTCTTATGGTAACCTGATGTTTTCAATACTAAATTATTATGTAATTAATGGGGAAGGATATAATTTTAAACTAGGCGGAGGAGGAGGTTTGAGATTTCTTAGCGCCGATGAAAAACGTCCTGCTACCGGAATAACACAAACTTTTTCTTCTGTAGGATATGGGTTTTTATTAAGAGCAGAGGGCAATACTCTGCTTGGTGGAAACATATATGCAAAGATTGGTGCACAGGCAAGCTATGATTTAAATGGTGAGCCTGAAAATAATGGAACCCATCTTACCAATGCAAATGAAAATGTTAATTTCAATTCTCTCTCAATAGGATTAAGCCTTGGCGTGTCTTACATATTTTAAAAACTTTTATGCAAATGTTAGCGTAGCACAGATTAGTAATCTGTGTTACGGTTTATTTGGAGTGTTTATTGAATCTTTTTGAAGCCATACTTCTCGGAATTCTCCAGGGATTTACTGAATTCTTACCTATAAGCAGCACCGGACATTTAACTGTTGCGGGAAAATTAATGAACCTTATTTCCCCGGAAGCTCCTGAGCAATGGACTGCATTCATAGCCGTAATTCAACTGGGGACATTGGTCTCTATACTAATTTACTTCCGGAACGATTTATGGAATATCAGTAAAGATTTTTTTACTGAGAATCTTAAAGAGAAAAAACCTTTTTCAAAGCAAAGTTTTAATTCAAGATCTGGCTGGCTGATAATTATCGGGACAATTCCGGTTGTAGTTATTGGCATTGCATTCAAAGATATAATTGAAGGCTCACTAACAAAAAATTTATATGTTATCTCAGCAAGTCTTATCGGGTTAGCAATAATTCTTGCTGTTGCAGAAAAAACTGCCCGGTTCAGAAAAGAGATTAAAGACATTACAATTTTAGATTCATTAATTATTGGTTTTGCGCAAGCATTTGCATTAATTCCCGGCTCATCACGTTCAGGTACAACAATTACCGGGGGATTATTTGTAGGTTTGAACAGGGAATCTGCTGCACGGTTTTCTTTTCTGTTAAGTGTTCCTGCAATTCTTGCAAGCGGACTGCTTCAGCTTTATGAAGCGCTAAAGTTTATTGATTCTTCAATGGCTTTTAATCTCATTGTCTCAACAATCTTTTCTGCTGTAAGTGGGTATGCGGCAATAGATTTTCTTCTTAAATATCTAAGAAAGAATACAACCTTTATTTTTATTTATTATAGAATAGCTTTAGGACTTACAATAATAATTATGTTACTTTTAAATATTATTCAACCTTAGGAGGATGTATGAAATATCTTTTTTTGTCATTGTTTTTTATCGCAGCTATTTTTGGATGTAAAGATTCAAATACCAATAAAGAGCTAAATACAAACGGCAATACAGATCAATCCAAACAGGAGAATTTAACAATGGATATAAAACTAACAGGAGACTCTATTCTCGTTGCAGTTATAGAAACGAACATGGGAACAATTGAAGTAGAACTCTTTGCTGCAGCAACACCTAAAACTGTACAAAATTTTGCAGGCCTTGCAGAGAAGGGTTATTACAATGGCATAATATTCCATAGGGTAATTGATAACTTTATGATACAAGGTGGTGATCCGACAGGAACCGGAAGAGGAGGTGAAAGTCTATGGGGAGATGCTTTCGAAGATGAAATAGTTGACACACTGAAATTTGATAAGCCGGGGCTATTCGCTATGGCAAACGCCGGACCTAATACAAACGGAAGCCAATTCTTTATTACTACTGCAAAAACTCCGCATCTTAACGGGAATCATACAATCTTTGGAAAAGTGATAAATGGAATGGATGTGGTAAATGCAATAGAAAAGGTAAAGAAAGGTCCTGGTGATAAACCTGTTAAAGATGTTGTGATGGAAAAAGTAACAATAGAAAAAAGAGCTTCTTCTAAGGGAGAGTAAAATATTTTTAAGAGGCTGTCTTGAAACTGTCATTCCGAACTCGTTTCGGAATCTTTTTCTCTCAATATATATTAAAAACAGAAGTTGAAACAAGTTCAACTTGACAAAATTGAGCTCTTGAGACAGCCTCCTTTGAATAATAAACAGCTTTTGCGAAAAGGAAAGGTAAGTTTGGCGAATAATAAAACAAATATTCCATCTATACTTGAAGCTGTAAAAGAAATTAAAAAAGGAAAATTAAAACCTCTCTATTATTTTTCCGGTGATGATTCTTTTGGTATTGATACGGCATTCAAATTACTTGAGCAGAAAGTAACTCCATTATTAACATCCGATTTCGACAGAGAAACTTTTTATAGTGAAGGAAAAACTCTGCCGGATATTTTAAATTCTGCTTCAGCCTTTCCGTTTGGTTCATCAAAAAAATTAGTGATTGTAAAAGAGAGTGAGAAGATAAGAGATAAAAAAAGCCTTTTACATTATGCAGCTTCTCCACCGGATTTTACAGTTTTAGTTTTTCTTCATTATGGGAAAATATCTAACCCTGATTCTGAAGTTTATAAAAGCCTGATTGATTCCGGTTTTCTTTTTGAGGCAAAAGAATTAAGAGGGAAAAATCTTGTTGACTGGCTTATTGATTACGCTGAATCGAAAGGCAAAATCCTTACAGAAGATAACGCACAGCTTTTAATTGATATTGCAGGCGAAAACAGAAGTTTGCTTGAAACACAGGTGGAAAAGATCATTACTTTTCTCGGTGAAGAAAAGGAGATAAATCATAAAGTTATAAATGAAGTTACATCTGCATTAAAAGAGTTTTCGATTTTCGATCTCCAGAATGCTTTGGCAAAAAAGGATAAACAGAATTCTCTTAAAATTGCTTTAAAATTAATTGATGCCGGAACAGAATCAACTCATATCATTTATATGCTTACAAGATTTTTTACAGGGCTTTCAAGGGTTAATGAAATTAAAGAGCAAAAGCTGAATGTTTATGCTGCTTCAAGAATTGTAGGAACACATTATGCTTTTTATGATGGATACTTAAGGGCAAGATCTCTTTATTCAGATGTACAGGTTTTTAAAGCTGCACAAGCTTTATTTAAAGCAGAACTCTTAACCAAAACCACCTCTTCCGATTCTAAAAATGTAATCGCAATTCTTATAGCTGAAATTTTGGAATAAATCTGCACCGACCATTTTAATATACAGTCGCAGCAGTTGTAAATTCAAAAATTCGAATTCTTTCCAATTAGCAAAGTTTTTAATTAATTTATTGTCTAATTCTGGAAACAATTAACAAACCCGAAAGTATAAACCGAGTTGACGGATAAAAACCTTAATGATCTTTCTGATGAAGAATTAATCATTGAATATCAGAAAAACAATACTATAAAAGCTTTTGAAATTCTGGTACAGAGATATAAAAATTCTTTAACGAACTATGTGTTCAGATTTATTGGTGATTATGAAGCTTGTGTGGATATAGTTCAGGAGACTATGATTAAAGTTTACAGATATAAAGATTCTTATAGCTCGATTGCAAAATTCTCAACCTGGATTTATACCATTGCAGGAAATTTGGCACGCACAGAATACCAAAGAAGAAAAAGGAAAAGAACATTTTCAATAAATGCTTACGGTGAAGAAAAGAATGAAATTTACGATATACCGGATGAGAGTTATCGCCCTGATATTATTACCGACAGCGGTATTAAAGATAAAATAATTCAGGATGCACTACAGAAAGTTTCAAAAGCGTACAGGGAAGTAGTAATACTTCGTGATATACAGGATCTCTCTTATGAAGAAATTTCTGAAATAACAGGTTTAAATATTGGGACAGTAAAATCAAGAATTAACAGAGGCAGGGTTCAATTGCAGAAGATGTTAAAAGATATTTATAAGGAATAGTTGTTATGATACTAAATGATGATGAACTAAAATATAAAAATGTAATCAATACACTAAAAGGACTTCCAAAAGTAAACGCCCCAGGGAACTTTGAGGCTGACTTAATGAGAAGAATTAATTCAGACCGCCTTGGGCGGGTTAAAGATAAGCAGAGTTTCTGGGAAAGATTATTTTTGCCATCAAAATTAATTCCTTCTGTAGCACTTGCTGTTAGCGCAGTCGTTTTATTTTTTATTATAAATACAAATAATGATCCTGAAGATCCATTGTTAATGGAACCAAGAATACGCGAAGATGTTATTAGTCCGGATAATATGCTGGTAATTTATCTCCCAGGGAATTATAATAAGAGTAAACAAAGAAATGTTGAAGGAGGATACACAAATATTGGTGAGCGCAGAAATGAAAAAACTAATGCCACGCTGCAAAGCGATGATAATTTATATGTCCCAAATGATTATTATTTGATCAACAAAGAAGGACTGAACTTCAGGCAGATTAATCTAACAAAAGAAGAACAGCAAAGATTAAGTGAACTGAAAGAGCGCTTCAAAATTCTATTAAAAAGTAAGGGCAATAATTGATTTTCTGAGTTTTTTCCCCTCTTTTAGCATTGGAATTCATTTCTAACATCTATATATTTAACCCTACATTTTTGAATATTAAACAAGGTTAGAATTAAATGAAAAAAGGAATTCATCCCGAATACAGACCTGTAGTTTTTCAGGATGCCTCAGCTGAGTTTGCAATATTAACCCGTTCAACAATCAAAACTACCGACACAATTGCATGGGAAGATGGAAAAACTTACCCTGTTGTAAAATTGGAAATCTCAAGTGCTTCGCATCCGTTCTTTACAGGAAAACAAAAACTTGTTGATACTGCAGGAAGAGTTGAGAAATTCAAAAAGAAATATGCCCCAAAGTAATTTTTAATTTTATCTTAATATTTAACAAGCCAGGTTTATTCTGGCTTTTTTATTTTAAAGTATATCTTGTTTTATGTTTAGGATTGTTTAATAAAAATTATTTACAGAACTTAATCCAAATTCTTTCTTAATTTTGAATATGAAAAAGAGAATTAAATTTATCTTAATAATCTCGATTGTTATCCGGGTAGCTGTCTTAATTGCTTTGCCTAAGCTTAGCTCATCAGGTGATCAGGAAGCAGGATATTATTCAGTTGAATGGAATAGTAAAAATAATTTTGGCAATCCAGTTTCAAGCGGAATGTATCTTTACCAGATTAAAGCGGGTGATTTTGTTAAAGTACATAAAATGATCTTATTAAGGTGATAGATTCGTTTTACAGTTTAAGGCTGTTGTAATTATTTTACAACAGCCTTTTTAAATTCTTAATTACTGAAATTAACGCAATGAAAACAGACCAAATTGTTAATATTAATAGCTTGCTCGTAGTTGATCTCTAAAATCCTCTCAGGATTCTTACTTCAAAAAATGCTAAATTTATAAATAAAATTTATATTTAAGGGCAATATGCAACTCTGTATCTTCGAGGATAAAAAAGCTTCCAACTTTTTACCTTTAACTTATTCGAGACCAGTATATGATCTTATTTGCGGGTATTCTTCCTTAAAAAATAAGATATTCAGAGTATTCCCATCTTTAAAGCATTCAACTCATTGCAGAGGTTACTTGAGTAATGTTACTGCACAAAATAATCCGGGGATTTTAATTAATTCTTTTGAAGATGAGGAATGTTTATTTATTAATGGAAGAATAATAGCCGACAGCAATCTTGCTAAAGTCTTTTCTAAAAAGGGAAAAGAAAATGTTGTTTATGTTTCTGGTGATACTGTTATAGCTGCCTTCTTATCAGGTACAAAGTTAGAATCATTTAAAAACAATCTTAAAGATAGTATTGACATAGAAGATTTTGATGGAATTCCTGTTGAAGAAATTGAAATTAAAACCATCAATTATATATGGGATATTATAAATCTTAATGGAAAAGAATTAACTAAAGAGTTTGAAACACAGTTCAATAAAAGAAAGAAAAAAAATCAGAAGAAAATTTCAGGAAAAGTTTTTAACGGAGTTCATTTAGTAAATAAAAAAGAAATTATAATAGAAAAAGGTGCAATTGTTAAACCCGGTGTTGTAATTGATGCTTCAAAGGGTCCTGTTTTTATTGATAAGAATGCAGAAATATTTCCCAATGCTGTAATTGAGGGACCAGCTTATATTGGTGAAGCATCAAAAATTAAAAGTGCTGCAACTATATATGAGAATACCAGTATCGGTAAAGTTTGTAAAGTAGGTGGAGAAGTTGAAGGCACTATAATAATGCCTTATAGTAATAAACAGCATGCCGGATTTATAGGACATGCCTATCTCGGAAGCTGGGTAAATCTTGGAGCCGATACAAACAACAGCGATTTAAAAAATAATTACAGCAACGTAAAAGCTTATGTAAATGGCCAAATGATTGACAGTGGTTCTCAGTTTTTAGGACTAACTATGGGCGATCATTCAAAGGCAGCTATAAATACAATGTTTAATACAGGAACTGTTGTAGGCTTCTCTTGTAATATTTTCGGATCGGGTTTCCCAAATAAATTTGTACCATCATACACCTGGGGAGGTGCTGAGAATTCAAAAGTTTATGATGTTGAAAAATGTATTACAACTGCAAAAATAGTTATGGGAAGAAGAAATAAAATTATGAGTGAGGATGAAGAAAATCTTTTCAGGAAGATATTTGAATTAACAGAGATAGAACGAAATAGTGTAATAACAGCTTGATTATATGACTCAGCTTGAAGTACATAAAATAAAAGATCTATACGACGGTGTAAGAGGATTAGCAGTAAAAATTTTAAACCGGGTTGAAAGAACAGACAGCTATCTTGATAAGCTACTCGATTATGAAATGAAAAATTCGGAACTCATTGGTCCTGATAAAGCCTTACTATTTGAAATCGTGCATGGAGTAATCAGGTGGATGGGAAGATTGGATTGGGTGCTGAATGGATTTTATAAAGGGCAATTTTCTAAAGCAATTCCAAATCTTAAGAACGGGCTTCGTGTTGCTCTCTACCAGATTTTATTTTTAGACAGGGTTCCAGATTATGCTGCTGTAAATGAAGCTGTTGAGTTTGTAAAAAAGCTCCAGGGACAGAAACCTGCCGATCTTACAAATGCTATTTTAAGAAATATTGTAAGAAGTAAGAACGGTATCCGTTATCCTGATCCAAATGAAGATTTAATTGGCTATCTCAGCGCTTATTATTCTCATCCATCGTGGATGGTTAAAAGATATCTTACAAGGTTTGGAAGAGAAGAGACGGAAAAGCTTCTCACAGCAAATAATGAAAAACCTTTTCTTACTTTAAAAATTAATTCTGTTAAAACAAACCCTGTTGAATTTAAATCCCTGCTCGATTCTGTTAATCTCAGATTTTTACCAGGAAAGTATCTCCCGGAATTTTTTAAACTTCAGAATCTCACAAACATTACTGCATGGGAATATTATGGGAAAGGATATTTTAATATTCAGGATGAGAGCGCAGGACTTGCATGCAGGCTGCTTGATGTAAGACAAGGAATGAAAGTTCTTGATATGTTTGCAGCTCCGGGAGGTAAAACAGCTTACATTGCCAGCCTAATGAATGATGAAGGTGAAATTACGGCTATGGACAGGTTTGAAAGCAGGCTCAGTATTCTTGACAAGAATATGGAAAGATTAGGATTTAAATCAATAAAAACATTTGCTGCCGATGCAATGGAATTTTCGCCGGGATCCCGGCTTCAGTCGGGAAATGATGGTTTGTTTGACAGAGTTCTTGCAGATGTTCCTTGTTCAGGTACAGGAACTCTCTCCAAAAAACCTGATATTAAATGGAAGAGAGATTTGATCGATATAAGCAGGATGAATGAAAATCAGCTGAAATATATTACAAAAGCAGCTTCGCTTGTTAAACCGGAAGGATATTTTGTTTACTCCACTTGTTCAATCGAACCCGAAGAGAATTTCAGCATCGTTGAAAAGTTTTTGAATAATAATACAAACTATCAGCTCATTAGTGCAAAAGGGATTTTTCCTGATGAGTTAGTTGATGAACATGGATGCATTCAAACTTTGCCTCACGTTCACCAGATGGATGGAGCATTTGCAGCCAAAATCTGGAGAGTTGGATAGGAAACATCAGCACATTAATATAGAGTTTTGTTTTGTCATTGCGAATCCCACGTTAGTGGGATGAAGCAATCCATAGAATAATTTGGAGATTGCTTCGTTTCCCGCAAGGCGGGACTCGCAATGACGATAAAAATAACAGTGTTTAATCTCAATAAATTTCTAAGAAATAAATTTGGATAGATATGTTAGATAAATTTGCAGAAGAATTACGTGATGCCAGGGAAAAGAGCGGTTTAACTCTTCAGCAAATGGCAATGAAGACAAGAGTTGATATTAAATTTCTTGATGCAATTGATAAAGGCGATTTTGCTTTCCTGCCTGAACCTTATGTTAAAGCTTTCTTAAAAGATTATGCTAAAATGGTTGGGCTGGATGAGAATAAAACAATTCAAAAATATGAAGCCGCAAAAAAAGGAAAGCAGATTGAAGAAATAACCGGAGGCGAGCCTGAAATTACTGAAAAGAAAACTATTCCGCATAAAAAGGTTCAAACATATGATGCAACTCCGCCTAAGACCTCTGCGGAAGTAGTTTCAAAGCTGAAGAAAAACATTATTCTTAATGGGTTGATTGTTGGCGGCGGAATTTTATTCATCTTTGTTTTATATCTCATTTTTATTAAAGATTCAGATGAAATAGTAGTTGCAGAAAAGCCTATTGAAGAAATCATTGAAGAAAACCAGCAGCAGCGTTTTGAAGAACCAGCTCAAAATATAGCTGATAATACTCAACCCTCTGATAGCATGAGCCTTACGGTTTTATCCAGTGATACATCATGGGTTCAGATTATTTTTGATGATAAAAATCAGGGAGAATTTACTCTCTTTCCTAATTCTCAAAAAACTATTAAAGCAGAAAATAATTTTAAAATTACTTTAGGCAATTCCGGTGTTATTAAATTCCAGATGAACAACACTCCTCTTAATTACACCGGGAAACCAGGCTCAATAGCCTATATTCAGATTAACAGGAAAGGTTTAACTTATTTAGAAAATCCGCCGGCTTTAGAGAAAAATGAGTAAGCAGTTTGAAAAAAGAATTGAAGAATTAAGAGATAAAATCAGAGAACATGATTACAAATATTATGTTTTGTTTGAACCGACTATCAGCGATAAGGAATATGATAAGTTAGTAAAAGAGCTTGAAAAGCTTGAGGAGGAAAATCCTGATTTCGTTACTCCTGATTCGCCCACACAAAGAGTTGGGAAAGATCTTACCAAACAATTTAAACCTGTACAGCATATTGTGCCAATGCTCAGCCTTGCAAATACGTATAATGCAGATGAGCTTTATGATTTTGACAGGCGTATAAAAGATGGATTGCCTAAAGGAGAAAAAGTTGTATATGTTGTTGAATTTAAAATTGATGGTGCTTCTGTAAGTCTGAGATATGTTGATGGTTATTTAAAAACAGGAGCAACAAGAGGAGATGGTATTGTTGGGGAAGAGATAACCAATAATGTCAAAACAATCAGGTCAATTCCTCTTAAGCTGAAGAAACATTCTTCCATTCCATATTTATTAAGTAATTTTGAAGTACGCGGCGAAATTTTCATGAAGATTAAAGACTTTCTCAAACTAAATAAAGAGAAAGAAGAAAAAGGAGAGAAGCTTTTTGCTAACCCGAGAAATTTTGCTGCAGGCAGCTTAAAGATGCAGGACCCGCAGATTGTTGCATCAAGAAAATTAAACATATTTGTTTACAACATTATAAGCCTTGAAGAAAATTTTGATACCCACTTTGAAAATCTTAAGATACTTCAGAAGCTTGGCTTTAATGTAAACAAGGAATACAAGCTGTGCAGGAATATAGAAGAAGTACTTAAATACTGCGAAGATCTTGAAGCAAACAGAAGCTCTCTTGAATACGAAGTTGATGGTGCGGTTGTAAAAGTTAATTCTTTAAGACAGCAGAAAATTCTTGGCAGTATTGCAAAATCTCCAAGATGGGCAGTAGCTTTTAAATTCAAAGCGAAGCAAGCAATAACAAAATTAAATAAAATTAAATGGCAGGTAGGAAGGATCGGTACAATTACTCCCGTTGCCGAACTTGAGCCTGTTTTTCTTGCAGGTTCAACAATCGGCAGAGCAACTCTTCACAACATAGATGAGATAAGAAGAAAAGATATAAGAGAAGGTGATAAAGTTATAATTGAAAAAGGCGGAGATGTAATTCCTAAAGTAGTTTCAGTTGTATTAAATGAAAGACCTAAAAACAGCAAAGCTCCGAAGCCTCCGGGTAAATGCCCCGTCTGCGGTTCAATTATCTTTAAACCTGAAAATGAAGTTGCTTACTATTGCGAGAATACTGAATGTCCAGCCCAGGTAAGAGGAAGACTTGAACATTTTGCTGCACGCGGGGCAATGGATATTGAAGGTTTGGGAGAAGCTTTGATAAACTTATTTGTCAATGGGGGCTTTCTTAATACTTATGCTGATGTTTATGATTTAAAGAATCAGCGCGAAGAATTAATTAATGTTGAAAGACTGGGTGAAAAGAGCGTTGATAATCTTTTAACTGCAATCGAAGCAAGTAAGAAGCAGCCTTTTGCTAAAGTTCTTTTTGCTTTAGGAATAAGATATGTGGGTGCAGGTGCTGCAAAAAAACTTGCAGACCATTTCCTTTCAATTGATAAGCTTATTGATGCTTCTGAAGAGGGTATAACTGCTGTGCATGAAATTGGCCCGAGCATAAGTAAGAGTGTAAAGAAGTTCTTTTCTGATAAGCATAATATTGATATAATTAACAGGCTGAAAAAACAGGGACTTGTATTTGAATCAGAAAGAAAAGCAGTAAAAGAGAATTTCTTTACTGATAAAACTTTTGTAATTACAGGTACATTAGAGAATTTTTCAAGAGAAGAAGCCGGAGATAAAATAGTTGCTTATGGCGGAAAAGTAACTTCGGGCGTAAGCAATAAAACAGATTTTCTGCTTGTTGGTGAAAATGCAGGTTCTAAATTAAATAAAGCAAAAAGTCTTGGAGTTAAAACTCTCACTGAAATGGACTTTATAAAAGAGCTGGGTAAATTAAAATAATATTAATTAGTCTATTTGTACAAAATAAAAGGAACTCACTCTAATCTCTCTCTTAAAAAAGAGAGAGACTTATTGGTTAGGAAACAATAAAAAATATTTCTTGACAGAATATAAACATTAAGTCATAAGCTTTTATAAGCCCTTCTCTTTAGAAGAGAAGGGTTGGGATGAGCTCCAAAGTTTTAAAAAAATATTTTCTAAACTAAACCCAACAGGTTTTGTTTAAAGATTAAAATAAAAACGAATGCTCGATTTTCTTAAACATAAGATTGCCGAAATAGTAGTTGATAAGCAGCTAAAAGCACAGCACTTTGAGCCGCATACATTTACTGATTTCTTTGATAAAGCTTTTACTTTTTTTATAGCAATGCCTGAAGATGACAGGGATTTTACTTATTCTCTTATTGTTCTGAACTTCCTTGCAGATTATAAAAAAAGTGCTATGGTTATGACAAAAGACTTTAAAGTAAGCCTCCTTCCACAAAAGTATAGGGGACGTGCAATTGAGTATTCCCTAAAAGATATTAATAAATTGAAGCTGCCTACTAAAAAGCTTGCTGATAAACTTAGTGATATGCAATTCAATGTTTCTATTGATTTAAACAGAAAAGAAAATCTTTTCTACAGCTATTCCTCAAACTTAGTTCAGGCTCCGTTGAAGATTGGTTTTGCCAAACCGGATTCCGATAAATTTTATAACCTCCAGATAATAAATGAGCAGGATAATCCTGAGATTTCATACGAAAATTTCTTAAATTGTCTTAAAATGTTTTCAGGAATAACCCAATGAATTATGAAATCAAAAAAGTAGATGATATAACAATTTTTAAGCTGAATGAAAAAAGACTCGATACTAATATATCAGGGTTGGTTAAAGGCGAATTTACTCTGCTTCTTAAAGTTGAAGGAGCGAGCAAGCTTATTATTGATTTAAGTGATGTTGAAACCTGCGATTCATCCGGCCTGAGTGCAATTCTTGTAGCAAACAGAATTCTGAATTCTACAGGCGGAAGCATGAGAATTGCTGCACCGAGTGAAAAGGTTTCCTCACTTATAAGAATTACACAACTTGACCGTGTACTTACTGTATGCGATACAGTTGATGAAGCTTTTGAAGAACTAAAAAATGAAAAAGACTAATCCCTTTTGAAAGGCAATCTTGCCGATTATATGATAATCATTCCCTTCCTTCTTGCAATTTCAAACATTTGAATACAGTGTAGAATGTGCCCTGCTGATTGAAACTTTCTGTAAAGAAAGCTATGTTAAGAGTAATTATATTGTGTATGCATAATGATAACTCAATAATAAAATTTGAAATAATTTGGAAGAAAAATTCAATTTCAGTAAAAGTTTCAGAATAAAAATCCTTCTTGGATTCATTACAATCCTTGCAATTGCTTTTATGTTTCCAAAAGGCGAATCAATTGAATCCGAAGTTGCAGTAGGCTCAATATGGATTCATGATGATCTTATTGCACCATTTACTTTCCCGGTAATAAAAGATAAGATTGTTTACCATGGACAATTGCGATCTGCTGAGCAAAGTGTTTATCCTGTTTATCTTAATTATAGACGAAGCTCAGGTTTAATTATTGATTCACTGAATTCTTACAATCTATTTCTAATCAGGATAATTGATGAGACAATTAAATCCGCTGCTTCGACAGTAATTAATCCTACCTTCCTAAGCACAGAATCTTTTAATGAATTTTTAGAATTGAGAAGACGTGAGATTAATCTTTTACAGGGAAAAGAGTTCAATCTTAAAACTTTATTCGGCAGAGTTGAGATGATTTTAAACAAGATTGCTGTTAAAGGTATTTTAAGTGAAGTCCCTGAAAAAGACAGTATAGCTGTAAGAGAAGGCAATGTAGATAAAATAGAAGCAAAAGAAAATTTTCTTTCTGTTAATGAAGCACGTGAAGAATTAATCAGAGAAATAAATAAAACCGGTTATTCATCCGGTATAAAAGATGCACTTACTGAGTATGCTGCACATTTTATTTTCCCAAATCTTGTTTATAGCCCCCAACAAACTGCTGAGGAAACCGAACAGATCAAAAATAATGTTTCAAGGTATACAGGAATTGTTAATGAGAATGAAAGAATTATTGCAAAGCACGACAGGGTTACTAAAGAAGCAAAATTAAAGATTGATTCATATAAGATTGCGAAAGGAGAGAAAATAGGTGAGGAAGGATTTTTAATCCAGATTTTAGGAAATTTTCTCCATATAGCATCTCTGGTTACTCTTATTATAATTTATTTTTTTCTTTTCAGAAAGAAGATCTTTTATGATAATCAAAAAATACTGCTGATTGCTCTTCATTTTCTTTTTATTTCTTTCATCACTTTTCTCATAAACCAGATTACAATAAAAACACCGATCCAATATTTAATTTTTATCCCTTCTGCATCAATGCTTCTCACAATTATTTTTGATTCGCGTGTGGGATTTTATTCTACAGTAATTATGGTTCTTATTGCCGGAGCTTTAAGAGGAAACGATTATACTTTTGCTGTTATGAATCTTTTTGCAGGCGCCCTTGCTGTTTATTCCGTACGTGATATTAAAAACCGCTCACAAATATTCAGATCGTTTCTTTTTATATTAATTGGCTATACCGTAACTGTTTTAGGATTTAGCTTTGAGAGGTTTGCACCATGGGAAAATATACTGGTTGAGCTTGCATTCGCGGGCAGTAATGCTTTAATAAGCCCTGTGCTTACTTATGGTTTACTTATTTTCTTTGAAAGGCTATTTAAAATAACGACGGATCTGACTCTCCTGGAATTATCTAATTTTGATAAACCTTTGTTAAAAGATCTTTCAAGGAAAGCTCCCGGTACATTTAATCATTCAATGACATTGGGAACGTTAGGTGAAACTGCTGCTGAAAAAATCGGAGCAAATCCCTTGCTGGCAAGAGTTGGTGCCTATTACCATGATATTGGGAAAACACTTACGCCGCAGAACTTTGTAGAGAATCAGTTGAATAACCGGAATATTCATGAAGACCTTTCACCGGAACAGAGTGTTAAATTAATTCTTCAGCATGTTAATGAAGGGATAAAATTAGCTGAAGAACATGACATACCCAAAGAGATAATTGATTTCATTCCAATGCATCATGGAACAATGACAATGTCATTCTTTTACGAGAAAGCAAAAAAACTATATGGAGATGAAAAAGTAGATGTAAATGATTACAGGTATCCTGGTCCCAAACCAAATACAAAAGAAACAGTTATTATTATGCTTGCAGATGGATGTGAATCTGCTGTAAGATCTATTGAGGAACCGGATACAGCTAAGGTAGAAAATGTTATTGATAATATTTTTAAAGCAAGAATAGCAGATGAGCAGCTTGATGAGTCTCCGATTACATTCAATGATATAAATAAAATAAAAGAAGCTTTTATAATTATTTTACTCGGACAGCATCATAAAAGAATAAAATATCCAAAGCAGGAAGAGATTGAGAAAGGAGAGCAAGAATGAAAAAATGTAAGATGGTAAATGGAAAATGTAAGATGGCAAAAACAGTTGAATGCGAACAAATGACAAATGATCAATGACAACCATGGTATGAACATCTTCCTTAAAGAATACCTTAATATCCTCAGGCTTGAAAAGAACTTATCTGAAAATACAATTTCATCCTACCGGAATGATTTAGTTTCCCTTATTGGCTTTCTTGAATCTGAAAAGACAAATGATTTTTCGCAGGTTGATCATAAACTCCTTAATTCATTCTTTAAGAAACTTCAGGAGTTAGGTCTAAGCAGAACATCTGCAGCAAGATATTATTCATCAATAAAAGGATTTTTTAATTATCTTTTTTCAAATAAATATATCGAAGCAAATCCTGTAGAAAAAGTTTCTCCGCCTAAATTATCAAAAACTCTTCCTTCAGTTCTGACAGTTGAAGAAGCGGACAAAATTTTATCTATGCCTGCTGTAGATGATAAACTTGGTCTGCGTGATAAAAGTGTGCTTGAAGTATTGTATGCTTGCGGCCTGAGAGTATCAGAATTAATTGAATTAAAAATATCAAATCTTTTTTTTGATGAAGAAATTATCAGGGTTTTTGGCAAGGGCTCAAAGGAAAGATTAGTGCCGATTGGAAACAGCGCAATAAAATGGACGAAAGAATACCTTATAAAGAGCCGTCCTTTACTTGAAAAAAGATCAAAGAGTGAAGGAATAGTTTTTCTTAATAATAGGGGAACAAAGCTTTCAAGAATGGGTGTGTGGAAAATTGTTGAACGCTATACAAAAGAAGCGGGAATTGAAAGAAATGTACATCCTCATACTTTCAGGCATTCATTTGCAACGCATCTTCTTGAAGGTGGTGCTGATTTGAGGGCAGTCCAGGAAATGCTTGGACATGCAGACATTTCAACAACTCAAATTTATACTCACATTGACAGAGACTATATTAAACAGGTTCACAGGGATTTTCATCCAAGAGGCTGAATGATATTTTGCCGGTTGGCTATTATAGCCTTTTCAATTCTTCTTTTATCCTGCAATGATAAAAAGGAGGAACAAAAAACCATTTATGATTCTTCTAAACCTATGCTTAAAGATTTTCTTTTTGTTGGAATGATTAAAGATAAAGCAGGTATTTACAAATATAATCTTGAACAAAAAACTTATGAACCTTTTTGGTCAGATAAGAGAGAAGAAGTTGTGGAGTTATCTTATTCTGAAAAAATGCAGAATTCTTTCTTTTTAACTGCTAAAAATTTTGGAAAAACCGGTTCATTCCCATTTGTTAATAATATTAAATTGTACATGGTAAACTCAGAAACCGGAAAGGCAGATTTTATTGAAGAGTTTGGAAGCGGAATTCAGGTTTTTTCACAATGGGTAGATGAAAACAATTTCAGAATTACCATCAACTCTTTTGATAAAAAAATTTTGAATTATGTTAACCACAGGAAGATACTTTATAACACTTACGGCAAGAAGTTAGAGGATATTACTGAAATTTATGATATTACAAAACAAGGTTACCCGCGGCTTTCCGAAAAGAAAATTGATTATTTCTCTCCTCAGCGGAAATATTTAATTGAAAGCAGAGGTGATGACTCAATCGGGATTTATCTTAAAGAAGATGAAGAAGAGGAATTGATAATCAAAAGCAATCAGCAAATTAAGCAGTTACAGTGGGATGATGATTTGTTATTCCTTTCAACAATTAATGTAAATCCAGAAAATGAGAGTCTGAAATCTCAAAATCCCGAAACATCAAAATTAATTATTTACTCCTTAGAGAAGGATGAAATTTTAAGATTGTGGGAAGGTGAGGGCATAAAATTTTTTTTTGTAACAGGTGATTTTCTAATCTTTGATAATGGTTTTGGTAAAGATTCTCAAATTGTAATTTTTAGTTTAAGACCGAGCAAGATAGTTGATGAAATAAAAATTAAAAACGGATGCGGGTTAAAGAACATTCCTCAAATTCCAGCATATAATTCTTAACATCTTATGGAAAAAATTTCTGCAATAGTAATAACGAAAAATGAAGAAAAGAATATTGGGCATTGCTTAGAAAGCATTAAGTGGGTTGATGAAATAATTGTTGTTGATTCAGAAAGTGAAGACAGGACAGTTGAACTGGCTAAGAAGTTTACTGACAAAGTCTTTATAAAAAAGTGGGAAGGTTACGCCCCTCAAAAAAAATACGCTCTTAGCTTTGCAAACTTTGAATGGATACTTCATATTGATGCAGATGAAAGAGTATCACCAGAATTAAAAGAAGAAATTATTAAAAAAGAACCTGATAGGGATGGGTTTTTTATAAGAAGAAAAAATTATTTATTTGGTAAGGAGATAACAACCTGCGGATGGAATAGGGATTTTCAACTGCGTCTTTTCCGAAGATCAAAAACAGAGTTGATAGAAAGAAAGGTGAATGAAGGATTTAAAGTAAACGGGAAAATCGGACAACTTAAAAATGTTATTATCCATAATACTTTCTCTTCATTTCATAATTACCTGAAGAAGGTAAATGAATATACTTCTTTAAGGGCCGAAGAAATTTACAAATCAAAAAGTAAAGTAACAGCTTTTACAATTTTATCTCATGCATTCTCTGCATTTCTCAGGTACTATATTTCTTTAAAAGGTTTTAAGGATGGAATACATGGATTAATAATTTCATTTGTTCATTCAGTAAGTAATATGCTTACTTATGTGAAGATATGGGAAAAGCAAAGAAGTAATTCGAAAATGAAAATTTACAGGTAGGAAAAACTTATATTACTATAAATAGATAAATACAATTTTGTTTTTTATAGTAAATGAATAAAATCAAATAGAAGGAGAGAAGTTTATGAATAAAGAACTATTTGCGAAAGTATTAAAGATGCCTCCAAATGAAAGGCTAACATTTGCCGAATTAATTCTTGCAAGTTTAGAATATGAAGAGGATGAAGTTCGCATTACATGGATTAAAGAGGTTAATGATCGGATGAAAGCAGTTAAAGAAGGTCAGGCCAAGTTGTTGGACTTTGAAGAATTGTATAATGCAGGTTAAAATTCATGAATTAGCTGCTAAAGAATTTGATGAAGCTATTGAATGGTATGAACTTCAATCACAACAACTTGGTAAGCGATTTAAAAGGTCCGTTATTGAACAGATAACTAAAATAAAAAAGAAACCCGAAATGGTATTTGATTGAAGATGATAATATTTACAAAGCGTATATTCCTAAATTTCCATTCAAAATACTTTTTACGATAGAAAATAAAAATAATATTATTATTTGGGCTATTGCTCACATGCATAGAAAACCTTGGTACTGGCAATCAAGAATAAACTAACAATTTCATTTTTTAAATGAGTTCATAGCTCATAATTTAAACTGCATATTATAAAGCTTGCTGTAAAGACCATTAAGTTTTAACAACTCGTTATGAGCCCCTTGTTCAACGATTTCTCCCACATTTAGAACAATAATCTTATCTGCATTCTGAACAGTGCTTAACCTGTGTGCAATTACAATTGAGGTTCTTCCCTCCATCAGTCTTTCTATTGCCTGCTGAACAAGAATTTCAGATTCGGTATCGAGTGAAGAAGTGGCTTCATCGAGAATTAATATGGGAGGATTTTTTAGCAGAGCACGGGCAATTGATAATCTCTGCCTTTCTCCTCCAGAAAGCTTAACTCCTCTGTCACCAATCAAGGTATCATAGCCGATGTCAAGTTCGGAAATAAAATTGTGTGCATTGGCAGCTTTTGCAGCTTCAATTATTTTATCAATGGAAGGATTTATAATTCCATAAGCAATATTATTTCTTATTGTGTCATTAAAAAGAATTGTCTCCTGCGTAACGATTCCCATTAATTCTCTTAAAGATTTAATTTTGATCTTCCGAATATCAACACCATCGATGAAAATTGTTCCTGATTCAACATCATAAAAGCGTGGAATCAAATCTATCAGGCTTGATTTACCAGCTCCACTAGGACCCACAATTGCAACAATCTCACCTTTTTTTATTTCAAGGCTGGTATTTTTAAGAATTCGGTCACTCTTTTCATATTTAAAATATACATCTCTGAATTTAATACTTTCATTAAAAGATTTTAATTCAACTGCATCCGGTGCATCAAAAATTTTCGGTTCAGTATCCAGGATATTAAATACTCTTTCTGCAGCTGCTCTTCCTTCCTGAACCTGGTTAAAGGCTTGCCCAAGCAATTTCAATGTGGGCATCATTTGAAAAAATATCCCAAGGTATACTAGGAAAGCTCCCGGAGTCATATCACTTTGACCGGTAATAATCTGTATTCCTATAAAATAAAGTATAATTGCAACCGCAAATACTCCTATTACCTCTGTAATTGGAGATGCAAGCCCTCTTCTTCTTACAAGACTTATTATGAGGTTAAAATAATTTCTTTCACTTTCCCGAAACCTGCTTACTTCATATTCCTCAGTACCAAAAGCTTTAACGATTCTCATAGCACCGAAAGTCTCATCAAGTATTGAGGTTGTGTTTGCAATTCTTTCCTGTGAACGTGTGCTTTTTCGTCTTAATGATTTCCCAATTCTCGCAAGAAAAAAAGCAATGAGCGGGAGCATTGCAAAAATGAGGATAGTCAACTTCCAGTTGAAGATGAATAATACAATTGTAAATAAAATAATTGAAGGAGGATCTCTGAAAAAGCTGTTTATCACAGCAGTTATTGAATCACGTATTATTAATACATCATTCATAATTCTGGAAATTAAAATTCCTTTTCTCTCTTCAGTAAAGTATCCCAGTGAGAGTTTGTGAAAGTGAGCATAAAGATCAAGACGAATATCTCTGATTACTCCCTGGTCAACTGTTGACATAAAATATGTTTGCAGATATTGGAAAAGATTTTTTAGCGTAAAGATTAAAACAATCAGTATGCAGAGGTATACAAGCAGATCATGCTTATCATACTGAACTAAAAATTCATTTAGCTTGTAAGTGAGATAATCTTTAATATCAAAGATGCTTATATCCTGTCCCGGCTGAAAATCAGGTTTTCCCGGGTTAAATAAGAGATCAATAAAAGGCATTATAAGACCAATTGAAAGGAGATTAAATAATACAAAAAGTAGCATACTTACATTAGCAATTAGCATTGATCTGACATAAGGCTTCAGATATTTAAAGAACCGCAAGAAAATCTTCATCTGTATTTATTAATTTTGAATAAACAAAAATAGTTACTTCTTACTTAAGATGTAGATGAAATAATTGGCAAAAGGAAAAGATTAGGGTTAAATTTGGAATAAAAAAATAGGCTTAAAGGATAATTGGAGAAGAACAGAGCAATAAATATTATAGATAAGCTGATAATTTTATTTATGATGCTCTTCCTTCTCAGCCTCACCAATTCTATTTTCATTAATCAATTGGGGTATTATGGCAGCCTGCTGCTCATTCTTTTAAGATATTTTATCTCCAAAGAAAAACCATTTGAAAGATGCGGTCTTGAGCTTGTTTTTATTTGGTTTGTTCTTGCAGAGTTGATATCAGGAATACTTTCAAATAATCAACCTGTTGCATTAAATCAGGGGTTAAAGAGAGCACTGCTTATACCCATAGTTTATGTTACTTTGGCGAGTGTAAAAAATTTCAAAACTGGTATAAAATTTTTTTGGGTTTATATCGGGGCTTCTCTTATCACTTCTTTAATCTACATTTATTTCGCTTATGATGCTTATACCCATGGTGTTTATGGACTTGATGAAGCAGCCACATCTTTTTTCCAATATCCTATAACAGCCGGCGAGATAATTAGCTTTTCAGTAATTTTTCTTTTTGCTTTTTTGATAAATGAAAAAGTAAACTGGAAATACAAACTTTTTCTTTTAACTGCTGCAGGAGTTGCAGGTCTTTCTTTAATTGCCACATATAAAAGAACAGGGTGGATAGGAACATTCGCGGGGATATTTATCATACTCCTTTTAAAAAGAGAATGGAGAATTATTATTCCCGGTCTGATTCTTTTTATAGTTTTAATTTTGATCCAGGAAGATGTTAGCAAAGTTTTTATATATAAATACGAAGATTCAAAGCTACAAAGGCTGAATACAATTGAAACCACCGGAAGAGCAGCCAACATCTTCTCTACTGATTCGGGATTTATTCTTAGTGATTATGAGAATGGGCTTGTTGTCTATAAAGATACTTCTGTTGTTAATAAACTTTCCCTCCCTGCACCGGTTATAAATTATTATGACTGGAAGGATAATTATTCTATAGCAAACCTGATTGATACCAGATTTATTCTGCTCAAAAAAAAATCTAAAGGATGGAACATTAAAAGTGAATTTGTTTCAACGGGTAATACAAAAAAATCACTTATAAGTAATGGGAAATTCTATGTATTAGATTCAGACAGCGGGTTTACTATTTTTAATAATCCAGGTAATCTTACCGACACTATAAGATACCCTGAAATAAAACACTATTACACGTTCTGTATTGATTCCAGCTTTGCAATGTTTTATTCTCCCAATAAGCGAGTAACCATATTTAGTTTGAATGAAGGCAAATTAATTAATCAGATTTATGACTCAACCTTAACCGGAGATGTTAACTGGGTTTATTATGATAACTCGAAATTTCTTTTATCAACTGATAAAATGCTTAAGCTATTCAAAGTTGATTATAAAGGACTGACCTTGATTGATTCAACTGTTGAAACAAAGGGTATATATAAATTTCAGAAAGATGAGGAAAAATTATTCGCCCTCGGAACGCCTGCCAGTATATATGAAATATCAATTGAAGATAACAGGATAAAAGTTCTTTCAAAAAATTCTCTTGATTTTTTCCCGCAATACTTAAGCTATTCTAAAGGGAAAATATATTTTACTTATGTAAAAAGAAGCAAGCTGAATAGTATCTGGGATCCATTAAATCCATCCAATGCTGTCAGGGTATCCCTGTGGCGAATAGGATGGGAAATATTTAAAGATCATCCGATCTTTGGTGTGGGAGATATTCATTTGCAGGAATATCATAAGCAGTACAGAAAATATTATGAAAAAGAAATTCATGGTCATCTGCATAATAATTTTGTTCATGTACTTGCTGCACTTGGGCTGTTCGGCTTTCTTGCTGTATGTTTTATGTTAGTTAAAATGTATATTATTAACTTTAGCATATACAAAAAGAATAAGGAAAAAGAATTTATTTCATCCTACTCATTAGGAGTAATAGGTGCTCTTACTGCTTTTATCATATCAGGTTTAACAGAGATGAACATTTGGGATCATGAAATAATAACTCTTGTTTATTTTAGTTTAGCACTTAATATAGCCTTAGACCGCCGGAATAATGATGAATCAAAAAATAATTGAAAATGGAGCTTTAATGAAAAATTCTGAAAGTGGTGAGATCTATAAAAAAATCGATGAATTTTCTTCTCCAATAAATTCAAATGTAAATGAAACAGCAATCATTCTCGCTGCTGGTCATGGAAAAAGGATAAAATCCCAAAAATCTAAAATGCTCCATAAGATCTGGGATGTTCCAACGGTTGAGCGTGTTTATAATGCTTGTAAGCAGGCTATTGATGGGGTAAATATAATTGTTGTTGTTGGAATAAAAGCCAAGGATGTAATTGAAGTTATTGGAAAAAGAGAATCAACTCTTTTCGCTTACCAGGAAAATCAGAATGGAACCGGGCATGCTGTACAGGTGGCTTTGCAAAAATTAAACAGCAGTTTTACTGATGGAATTGTTTATATACTGCCGGGTGACATGGGTTTGATTGATAAAGAAACCATGGAAATGCTGAGAAATGAATTTATAAAAACAAAATCCGGGATGCTTGTTTTAACCGGACTTTTTAATGGCAATCCTTTTGAAAATTTTTATGGGAGAATAATCAGAGTTAAAGATTTTGATGAAAAAGAAAATCCCTCAGGGGATGATAAAGGAAAAGTTATTGAGATTATGGAACATAAGGACATTCTTGCACTTGATGATAACGAGCCATATAGAATAAAATTCAACGGGAAAACCTATTCATATATAAAGAAAGAGCTGCTGGAGAATAACGAGTTCAACTCAGGCGTTTATGCCTTTGATTTCAAAAAACTCACATCACTTATAAATTCACTTTCGAGTGATAACGTTCAGAATGAAATTTACATAACAGATATGATATCTCTTTTTAATAAGAAGGGATATTCGGTAAATGCAATTAGTCCTATTAAACCTCACGTTGTAATGGGTTTTAATAATAAATCCGTACTTAAAGAAATGGAGAATTTAGCGCGCAGTAATGTTTATGAAAAATTAAAAGATATAATTGAAATAAATGATCCGGATGATTTCTTCATTCATGAAAATGTTGTTGAAGATATTATTAAAATGGATAAGCAAAACATTCCTCTTGATATTTATATTGGGAGAGGCGTTCACATAGGTAAAGATGTTAAGCTTAATTATAATCTTGTGCTGCATAAAAATGTTTATGTAAATGGTAATGTCCATTTTGGGCAGAATGTTGAGATTGGGCAGAACGTTCATCTTTCATGTTTTCCAAACCAGACATTTAAAATCGGTAACAATGTTCAGATACTTTCAGGAGATATCATAAAAGGGAATATTATTATTGGAGACAGAACCAGGATCGAATCAAGTGTTAATATGACAGGCAGCGATGAACATCCTTTACGGATCGGGGATGGGGTTCTGATTAAAGGAACAAGCTATGTTTTTGGTTCCATCATTGAAGATGGAATTCAAATAGAACATAGTGTAATTATCAGGAAGAAAGTAGAAAGATTGGAAAAGAAGACGGGTGTTGTTCAGCCAATAAAATTTTATCTCCCTATGCCTGAAGGTATTGATGCAATAGAAGATTTGGATTAATAGTTAAAGAAAATAAACCATAGCACAGAATTTATTCTGTGCCAACATAAATTATTTTAAATAGTTTTATTTAGAAGTTTCTTTTTGCAGCTTATTAAGATGGCGGGTTAAAGCAGCTTTTTTACGCGAAGCATTATTTCTATGAATTTTATTTTTTACAGTACTCTTGTCCAGAATGGAAACAGCTTCCTTATATAATTTTTCAGCTTCGGCTTTATCAGTGGTATTTAGTGTTTTTTTGTAGAGAGATTTTATTCTTGACTCAACTCTTTTGTTGATTTCTCTTTTCCTTTCGCTTGAACGAATCCTTTTCTTAGCTGATTTATGCGATGCCATTAATTAACCTTATAATATTGAAAAATTGAGTCCAAATATATCCATTCACGGGTTTGATGTCAAATATTAGATTTCGTAATTTTATCAATAAAAACAATTACTAGTGGCAGTTTTGCATTGTAAGATGTCAGTCTGAGCGGAGTCGAAGACTGACATTTTGAAATGCAGTAAACACTTCGACTTCGCTCAGTGTGACAATAATAATTGCTTTTAAGATAACTTTAAGGATTACTTTGCTTAAGGTAAATGAAATATATTTTTCAATTCAGGGAGAAAGCTCAAAAGCCGGGCTGCCTTGTATTTTTATACGACTCACTTACTGCAACCTACGATGCACTTACTGCGATACTGAATATGCGTTTTATGAAGGAAAAGATTATACGATTGAAGAGATTCTTAATGAAACAAAAAAATATAATTGCAAACTTGTTGAAGTAACAGGTGGCGAGCCGCTTGTTCAGGAGGAATGTATTGACCTGATGAAGAGATTATGCGATGAAGGTTATGAAGTTCTGCTTGAAACCGGAGGAAGCTTACCTGTAAAAAATGTTGATACAAGGGTAATGATTATAATGGATCTTAAATGTCCTTCAAGCGGAATGCTGAAAAAAAACCTTTATGAGAACATTGATTATATAAAATCAACTGATGAGATAAAGTTTGTGATTGGAAACAGGGAAGATTACGACTGGTCTAAAGAGATAATTGAAAAATATAGCCTCATCGGTAAATGCAGCATTCTCTTTTCTGTTGTATTTGGTGAGTTGGAGCCAGTGACATTGGTTGAATGGATTTTGGAAGATAAATTAAATGTAAGATTTCAGCTTCAGATGCATAAATTTATCTGGGATCCGGCAGCTAAAGGTGTCTGATGAAGATTGCAAAAGAATTCAGATGGGAAATGGGGCACCGATTACCCGAACATTTTGATAAATGCAAAAGTATTCATGGTCATTCTTATAAAATGATAATTGAGCTTGAAGGTGAAGTAGATGAATCCGGAATGGTGATGGATTATTATGAAATAAAGAAAATAATTAATCCAATAATTGAAATGCTCGATCATGCTTTTATGGTTTATAAAGAAGATAAAGAGATAATCTCTTTCCTCAAAAAAATGAAATCAAAAATGGTGGTAGTTGAATTCCAGTCAACAGTTGAGAATATCTGCAAACATTTTCTTAATGAGATAAAGAAAATCAGCCTGCCGAAAAATATTAAGAAAGTTTCAGTCCGAATTTATGAAACTGTGGATGATTATGCTGAGGAATCTATTCAATTATGAATGATACAAGTCCCGAAGCAAAAAAAATCCAGGATGAACTATTTGCCAAACTTTCCGGTGAAGAAAGATTATTGATGGGGTTGGAAATGTTTGAAACCGCCAGAAAGATTGTACTATCATCATTCCCTGAAAACCTTCCTGAAAATGAAATAAGAAAAAGATTATTCCTTCGCTTTTATGGAAATGATTTTTCTGATGAGGAAAAAGAAAAGATTATGAAGAGAATGGATGAGATTTAATAAGTTTTAACCCAAAATCACGATCTCGATCTCACCAGTTTAATATTTTTATAACATTTCCCAATAATCACACATTTATTAAAAATCTTACATATTAAATTTGACTTACATTTATAAATTTTCTAACTTTACAAACGTTCATAATACATAAGGAGAAAGTTATGGAAGTAGGATATGTGACATCTAAGGGGCAGTTGGTTATACCATCTAAAATGAGAAGAAGATATGGGATAAAACCGGGCACACGAGTTAATTTTTTTGAAGAAGATGACGGAATTAAAATAATTCCGGTTACTTCAGAAATAATCGAGGCAAATAAAGGATTTATGAAAACAGGAGGGAAATTGTTGAAAGCCTTAATGGATGAGAAAAAGAAAGAGCGAGAGCTATGAAGAAATATGTATTAGATAGCTACGCACTCCTGGCTTATGCTGAAAATGAAAAGGGAGCTGACACCGTAGAAGATTTACTTAAAAAGACACTTAATGATCAGGCTGAACTATTTCTCTGTGTAATTAACTGGGGGGAAATGTATTACATAGCATTGCGTGAGGGTGGAAAGGATAGAGCAGAGCTATATAAAAATACTTTTGCCCGCTATCCGATAACTATTGTTGAAGCAAATAAAGAACTTACTCTGCAAGCAGCCCAGTACAAAGCATTTCATAAAATTTCTTATGCAGATGCCTTTGCGGCTGCTCTGGCAAAAATGAAAAAGGCCTTGCTTGTTACCGGAGACAAAGAGTTTAAAGCTTTGGAATCTGAGGTTAAAATTAGTTGGATTTAAAGTTCTATGATATCAACTGATCAGAAAACAGAAATTATTGAATTAATTAGAAGCACATACTTTTTTATTGGCAAAGAATCTGGAACCCAACTCAATGAAAATTCTTTATTCGGTAAAATCCCAGTAAATAGGTGTAAATGGCCAGTAAGATTTGTTCACGCTTTAACAACTTGCAAACAAATTGTATTCCTAAAAGATTTATTGAATACAGATTATGAAGAATTTTTTAAACTGAGTAATTGTGGAAAGAAAACTATTCATGATGCAAGGCAAACGGTTATTTTTTTTGTGAATAACAATTTTAATGTACTTTTAGATGATAGAAGCGCTGGTGGGGTAGTTTTAGAGGTGCCGGAATCAAAGGAAAAAGAAATTGTAACAGAAGAGAAATTTCATGGGTCAATTCAGAATAGTGAAGTAAACTCAACATTTAATTTTGTAACAGCCATTGAGGATTTATTTTCAGAGATTAATAAAAGAGACTTAGAAATTGCATTACAAAGATGGAGTTATGGAAAATTAATTCATTATGCGGAGATTGGGAAAAAATATAATATAACAAGAGAAAGAGTCAGACAAATTTTATATCAGATAATAAAAAATCTTAAGACTAAATACAGATATTATCTTAATGAGTGGGGACAATTGCTTTTGGATAGACTGGTTCAGCAACCAAAACCAATAAATAAAGATATTCTTACAGAGTATAATCTTAAATATTCACCATATCTTTATTTAGGTTTATTTTCAGAAGTATTTGAAGAGGTTCCGTTCGATAAGTTTATGCCTAAAAGTTTTGAGCAGTTAAATAAACGTAAAATTATTTCTAATCCAAAGTGGGCAAAAATAGTAGAAACATTAAATAACATTCCTCCCATGCTTGGACAAATAACACCCTCAAATATAGTCTCTATACTCTCATCAAAAGGATTTAGTCTTTCAGATCAATTGTTATGTTTTAAAATTATTTTGGGATTAAAAAAGTATTTCTTCTTCGAAGAAGGGACCAATTATTTTTTATTGCGTAGAGGAGGTATTAGAGATATTTCTTATACAATTCTTAATAGTAGTGAAATACCCTTGAGTATTGATGAAATTTTAAGTGAAATGCGTAAGTATTACTATGATGGACCAAAATATGACTCATTAGGTTCAGTTATTGGCAATATAAAACAGGATGAAAAAATAATACAATTTGATCGGTACAAATTTGGGATTGAGAGACATTTTTCATATTCCAGAGACGAATGGTTATTAATTTGTTCAATTGCTAAGATATTTTTGTCGGAAATAAAACGACAAAGTTATATTACTGAAATATTAGAAAAAGTATGTACAGACTTTCCTCTAATAAAATCGAAATATGAGCTGGTATATATTTTAAGAACTGATCCAGAAATAAAGGACCTTGGATTTTTCAATTTCACTCTCACTTCTTTCAATCAAGAAGAAAGAATAAAAGTAACTGAACTAATAAAAGAAATATTTAATAAAGAACCCAGCATTAAACATTTTCACGAAATAAGCGAGAAATTAAAAGAAAACAGATATATAAGAGATGAAGGGATTGGAACTTTATTAAGTAATCAAGATTTTCTTGAAAAATATCCTGGTGGATTTTATGGGCTTAAGGAACTTGCTGCCTACAACCGAATAGCACTCTCAAAGAGAGAGAAATTTATTTGTTACTTAGTAAGCCAATATTTTTTCCCTAATACGGAAGTAAATAGGGTTCTAAACTATTTTGATTCGGAAGAGTTAAAACAGAATGCTTCTGACGTAATATATTCTTCAAACACATTATATATATATTCTTCTGATATGAATATTGATATAATATTAAATAATAATTGGAGTGTAATTAAAAAGGTTAAATGTTTATTGTTCAATATTGATGAACCAATTTTCGAAGAGCAGTTAAATTGGATGTTAAAGGACTTGGGAATAACCGCAGAAAAAAATGACTTTTACAAGATTAGAAATGAAACAACAATTAATTATTCTAATCACAAATATTCTTTTATAAAAACAGAACTTCCTCCCATAGAGTTAATAACAGTGCTAGATGATTGTTACAATTTTATAAATGATTCAGCTAGCTCTTTTAACTTAAATGAAATGTATGAACTAGTAAAAAATTACGTTTATGATGAAATTAATTTTTCTCAATTCATGGTGGCGGTTAAGGAAGACGAAAGGTTTATAGTTACTGATAATAATCTAGTGCTTATTAAATGAACAAAAAATTATCAAAGAAAGAAAAAACATTACTTACACTTTATAAAATTTCAAGTGGTAGAAAAAAAACTGTTCATTATGAGGATTTGTTAGTTGAAACATTTCTTTCTTATAAAAATGATTTTCAATTAAAACTATATCCTAAATATCCCGATTCTGATGTATTTAGATATATTATCTATTTCCAATTAAAGCCTGCTGGCTTAATAAGAATAGCAAACAAACAATGTATTCTAACTGATTTAGGAATCAAATTTTCAAAAGAGTTATTAGGTGAGGGAAGAGATAATTATAATGCAGATAGATTATTAATTAATCAAGAAATAGAGAGATTAATTAATTTGCAAGGTTTTTTAATGTTCAAAGAAAAAAAACAAGAAAAAATTATAGATCAGGACTTTTTTGATTTTTTTAAATCAAGTGTGCGTACAAAACCATTAGAATTACTTGGAAATATCAGCCAAATAGAAAGCGAAATTGATGGGTATTCAAAAATGAATAAAAGACTTTCAAATTTGTTATACGAATATTCGATCTTTTTGAAGAAAAAATTTTTCCATTTATATGAAGGAATAAAAAAATGAGAGTAATAGCTGAGAAACCATACATTCATGAAAATGTTTTGGATCTCTTTGGAAAGGAATTTAAGTTTGACCATGCTAAGGGTATTGCAGAATTATTAAAGAATTCAGTTGATGCATACACTTTAGAAGATATTTCGGACGAAGAACAACAAATTTTCGTCTTGTTTTCTTTACAAAAGGAAAATATTAAGTCAATTGCTGTATTAGATTTTGTAGGGATGACAAGAAAAAAGATAGATGAAGCATACAAAAGATGGTTTGATCCTTCTGCTTCAAAGATTGATGCTGAAGCAATTAAAAGAGAAAAACAAACATTGGGTGGACATGGAAATGGTGGCAAATTTTATTTACGTGAAATGTTTAAATACTCAAAGATTGTTACTTACAGGAATGGTAAACTTAATGTTTTTGGGTTTGATATAGATAAGCAATATGGAATTTACCATGGTTATAATGATATTCAATCTAATATAGATGAAGCTGTAATATCATCAGGTTTAGAGAAATATCCCCATATTTTTAATCATATTAAAGAAATTATCATTAAGAAGAAAAAATTTAGTATGGTAATTGGAGAAGAACCAAAATCTGTTCATGGAACAAATAATATTAAAATATTATTTGATAAGTTGACTTCACATCCTCAAGCTCGAAGAATTATCCAAAGGAAAAAAGTTTACTATTCAACAAACTATCTTTCAAATCCAATTCAGCTTACAGTACCAAAATTAACTCCTAAAAAAAACTTTGAAAAACCTTTCTATTTTGTTTGCCCACAAAAGTTGGTTTATGGTGATGAAATTATAATGTATAAAGACCCTTCAGAACAAATAACATTGATTTTGCATACATCTGAAGAACCATTGAAGGGTTTCAAGTATAAAGGTCTCAACAGTATTGATTTTCTTGGGGAAGTTGGTGTTTTAGCCAACTATGAGATTCATGAGCTTGGGGATTATTTTAAATCTTTTTTATATAGTGATTTTGTATATGGGGAGTGTTTCTGCCCAATTATGCAAGAAGAAGATTATGTTCGGAATGATAGAAGCAAATTTTCAGATGGACCAAAGAAAGAAGTATTATTAGAATGGATTCGTAGCTGTATTGAGGATGTTTGTAATAAAATGGAAGAACAAGTGAAAAAAGAACACAAACATCTTAACCTTAAGCAAACATCTGAACTTAATAAGTTACTTAATAAGTGGAAAAACAGATTTTTACAAAAACTCTTAAAAGAAAGATTGGGAGGTGTGGGCAATTTTGGTGTTGATGGTTCTAAAGAAGTAGGATGGAGTGCTTCTGGTAAAGGAACATCTAAAAATAGAAATGAGAAGAAGGTCGGAGATAGAGGTGGAACAGAAAAGAAAAGAGGGAGTACTTTCCCTGAAGTTTTAATCTCTGGAATAGACAGTGATCCGGAAACTGGTGAAATTGTTGAATGCGACCCAAGACATAACGCTACATATCAAAGACCCATAGATGTAAAAAGGGGAATTTATTGGATTAATACTTCAAAAAAATTTGCCCAACAAATATTAGAAAAATTTGGGCCTGACTCTGTTAGATGGCGTGAATATTTATTCCAAAGATATGTGGATATAATAGTAAAAGAATATCTGATAGATATTGGGAAAGTTGAGGTCAATCTTACTAGTGATTTCGTTACTAATGAAATTGAAAAGAAGATATCTGAAATTCTGGATAGTGCTGTAGAAGATTTAGAGAGATTTTTATTTCAAGAGGAATATAATTTGTAAATTTTCAAGGATTTATACAAACTATTCTTGTTCCTTCACTTTTCCCGAAACAATCTTTTCAACCATTCCAGGTCTGATCAAATTCAACCATAATAATATTTTTAATTTTTTGGGGATAACAAGTTCTCTTTTTCTGTTTACCATTCCATTAAGAATTTTTCTGCTGCATTCCTGAAGACTTATGGATTCTTTGCTATGTTCTTTTTTAGATTCACCGATCTTTTTCCCATTTTTATCGAAAGCATTTTTTCTTAAATCGGTTCCTCTAAGCCAATGAGGTTTAACCAGCAAAACATCTACGCCTTTATCTTTTATTTCAATTCTTAAAGTGTTCAAAAATCCGGTTAATCCATGTTTGGAAGCAACGTATCCTGAATGATAAGGAACTGCAATTTCTCCCTGGATAGATGAGATTGCGGTTATCAAACCTTTACTTTTTTTTAAATAAGGGAGAAAAAGGTGCGTTAGACGAACTGCACTCAGGTAATTTGTTTCAATTAATTTTTGAAACAAAGATAGATCAGTAACTTCTTCAAACTTTGCCCACATACTTATTCCGGCATTAAGAACTAAGTGATTAATTGAACTAAAATTATTTATTGTTGTTTCAACTAATCTTTTACAATCTTCCGGTTTAGTTACATCTCCCTGAACGGCAATTGCTTTAGCCCCTTTTTCATTGCAGGATACTACAACTTCATTCAGTTTATCAATGTTCCGGGAAAAGAGAATTAAATTCGGTTTAAAAGATGCAAGTTCATTTGCAAGAGCAGCACCAAGTCCTGAAGAAGCCCCTGTAATAACAATATTCTTATTTAAAAACATTTTCTAAATCTTTTTTCTGTAAGCCCCAGTCAAATGGTTTATCAATCGGCGGAATAATCTTATCAGGATTCATAATATTATTTGGATCCAGAGAATGCTTCAATCCTCTAACCGCTTTTATTCCGGTTTCAGAAATATCATCTTTAATCCAGGGCATATGTTCAAACCCAACTGCGTGATGGTGTGATAAAGTAGCTCCTCCTTTTATAAAAGCATCTTCAGCCGCTTTCTTGATTGAGAGATATTGTTCAAGCTCGTATCCAGAAACTTGCTGGCAGCCAAAAGTAAAATAAAGACTCGCACCAGTATGATACGTATGGCTTATATGACATCCTAAAAATCCTGTTTTTACTGTTTTCTTAATTGACTTTTCAATCGCTTCCACAGTGGAATAATACAGTGGAAGAAGATTACTCCATACTGTTGAAGTTTCACTAACATCAGCCATTATATTTCTATCCATAACATAATCGCGAAGGTAAGGGAAATCATATTTCCCTTTTTCAAAAGCTTTGCCTGGTTCAGTGCCAAGATTAAAAGCACCATGCTTTTTATAAATTTTATTCACTTTTCTTTTCATATCAGAAAAATTTTCTTTATCTCCTTCAAATACAGTAAGCAAAAGGCAAACTTTATCAAAATCAAACTTCTTAATATTCCTTAAATAAGATTTAACAACTTTGCCAAGTAAAGATTTTAATGATGATGACGATTTTGATCTGTAAGCAAAAGATAAAGCTGTTTTACCAGGATCATTCAATCTTGTAACAACCGGGGCACAATATTTTTCAACACATTCATAAACAGCATTAACTCCGCTTTCAAAGTCGGGGAAAAGATATCCATAAGGTACTCTGTATTGAGGAAGTTTATGCACGCGCATTACAGCTTCTGTAATTACTCCAAGCGTTCCTTCACTTCCGATACAAATATGGTTAACATCAATTCCGTTAGAAGATTTAGGTACAGTGCGTGTAACTATTGTGCCGTTTGGTGTAACCATTCGGAGAGAGAGAACCATATCTTCAATCTTTCCATATTTATCACTCTGCATTCCCGCTGATCTTGTAGCAATCCAACCACCAATAGTTGAATACTCAAATGAATCCGGAAAATGACCAAGTGTAACTCCATACGAATTAAGCTGCTTTTCCATTAAAGGGCCTAAAGCACCGGCTTGTATTCTTGCTGTATTTGATTGTTTATCAACGCTGATAACTTTATCCATCAGCTTCATATCAAGAGAAACTATCATTCTTCCGCTGCCGTTATTTGCTTCAAGGCATCCGGCAATATTTGAACCTGCACCGAAAGGGATAACAACTACATCAAAATCTAAAGCAGCTTTTATTATGTTTGAAATTTCATCTTCAGATAAAGGATAAATAACACAATCTATAGATGCATTAATAATACCGTTTCTTATTCTCCAAAGATCTCTGAAACTTTTTCCGTAAGAATGAATTACTCTCTCTTTCTTATCAAATTTAAATCTATCAGGATCAATAAAAGATTTTATATGATTAAGGAATTTATCATTTAATGTTTGCTGAGGAAGTTCTATTTCTTCAAATTTGAATGGAGGAGTTAATTTAACTTCGCCTTCAATTCCCACAACATTTTTAATATAGGGCCAAAGCTCAGGTTTATCATCCATATTGAACCCGATATTTTCGCCTCCCCATCCCCACCATTTCATTTGCTCTACGCTAAGCATTCCTCTCACCATCATTCTTTAATTCATGAACTCTTTTCTCAAGCTCTTCAGTTATTTTTTTGTAAGCCTGAAAGTTATTCCCTTCAGAGTCATCATTACAAACATATTCGCTTGGTAAAATAGGCTTGCCAATCCTTATTGTAATTCTTGAAGGCCTCATAAAAATTTTTTCTTTTGGCCAGGCGTTAAATGATCCTGTAATACAAGCAGGGACTATTTGCAAACCAAGTTCAGCGGAAATCATTGCCAGTCCTTTTTTGAAAGGATAAATCTTTCCGGTTAATGACCGGGTTCCTTCAGGATAAATTATGAGGCTGCGGTTTCCTGCTCTTGTAAATTCTCTGCAGGCTGCAAGATAATTGATCATGGATTTCCTGTCAGCTTCCCTGTCAATAGGTATTAAGTTCATCAGCAGGTTAAGGTAATATTTTCTTTTATCGTTATCAAAAAAATAATCTTTAGCTGCCATCATTGCAAAGTTTTTAAAAGGCAATCCTGATGCAACCATTAAAATCCCGCTGTCCATATGGCTGTTATGATTGCTGCAAAAAATAAACGAAGAAGATTTTGGAATATTTTCTCTGCCAATTATTTTTAATGGACAATAAACTGTAAAAAGGATTTTACAATAGATTTCAAAAATTTTTTTTATTGATTTACCAAGAAGATCGGGTTTTTTCAAAACATGAGAATACTCAGGAGGAACTATTGCACTCTCCAGTTCAGAACGAATTGAAATCACTCATTTTCTCCCATACTTGGCATGTGAAAAAGCAAATTCATCAGAAACAATAGCACCACCAAGAGATAATTCAAGTGCGAGAGCACAGGCGCATACAATCTCGGCAAGCTTCTTTGAAGAATCTTTGCCGGTACATCCTAAAAGCTCAAGATTTTTTCTTGCCTGTTTTAATCTTGTACCACCGCCAACCGTACCAACTGTTATTGAAGGCATTGTAATAGTTGCATAGAGATCATCAGAATTTCTTATTTCGTACGAGATACTTCCTCCTGCATTCTCAACAACACTTGCAACATCCTGACCTGTTGCCATATAAATTGCGGTAAGAGCATTTGCTACATGCATATTCATTCCGAATATACCTGCTTCCTGCGAACCTCTGGTACATTGTATCCAGCCGTCAACATATTCTTTTGCAGTAACTCTTAGCAGTCGCCTTAGAAACCTTCCTTCAATAAGAGCACTTCCTACAACATAATGACTGCGCCCAAGAAGCAACGATTTATAAGCAGGATTTTTATCTCCATTAAAGTTGCTCTCAATATAATATCTGAAACCAGAATCGCATTTATAGTTCTCATTAATAAACCTGCAGGCTTTGTGTGTAGCTATTGTAACCATATTTTGTCCGGAAGCTTCGCAAGTGTTATAAACAAAATCCAGAATAACACTGTTCTGAGAGGGGTATTTATCAATTCTTAAAAGTTTGCCGTAATTTGTAGTGGATTCTGCTTCTCTTTTAATCACTTCAAAATGTTCATCAATCCAGGAAGTAAACGGTTTGCTCTTATCAATATCTTTAAAAATAAATATTGGAGATCTTGATAATTCCTGTTTTATATGATTTGTTTTAATGCCTCCGGAAAGATGTGTAAGAAATAAACCTCTCGTCATAGACATTGTTAAAGTCCCTTCGAGAGTGCAAAGAGGAATGTAGTATTCTCCTTTAGCATATGTACCACTGATTAATAATGGTCCGGCTATAGCCAAAGGAAGATGCATAAAACCAACATGATTTTCGATTATTCCCCTGAAATCTTCCGGGTTATCAGGACCAGCTTCATTAAGGTGAAAACCGGTTTTCTTTTCCAGCCACTCCTTTCTTTTTTCAGTATCTTCTTTTTTATATCCGCGTGGCGGCAGAATTTCGCTCATTAGTGTCTTCTCCAAACCTTTATTTCAAGTACTAAGCAATATTATTGAACCACTTTTAATTTAATAAGAAAATAGAATAAGTAATACCCTTTTGCTTCTTTAAAATAAAGCCTCTCCTAATAAAGTGCATTAAAATTTTTTTAAAGTTTTTGAACCTCCTTTAAGAAATTTTTATCCTTTAAAAACTCCGGATAAAGAAACTATTCTTTGATCAGAGATTGTTTAAGTTGAAGTAAATAGCAGGGTAAATTTTACGCCCTTCTATAGAAAAATATTTCGTAAATGATTAACAGCAAACCCCTCTCTATCAATTATTCATTGACCCAAATGTATAAATCATAACAATATGATACAGATATAATTGTAATAAAATTAAGCTTTTACGTAAATAGAAAATAAGAGCAGTGGCATAATTCATGTCTTTCACCTAACAGAATGAAAAAAGAATTAAAAGAGTTAAACAAAAAAGAGACTTATATGTACGTCGGACAAAAAATGGAAGAAGTTCGTCAGTTGATAAAAAAAGTTATTGAACTTGAATATAAGAATGCCCTTAACAAAGGATTATTAGATTCACGTTCCGTATCCAATAAAATCTGGAACCTTCTGATTGATAAGGATGCCTTGCATATACCGGCACCAGAAGGAGCTTCAGGATGTTATGAGAATACTGAAGACTAAATTTGATCAACTTATACCTTGCTAACCTCTTACTTCCGCAAGAATGTCAAAACACTCTGAGGGGAATTATCTCACCTTGTAAAAAGGAATACTCAGAATGAAAATAAAATCTAAAGCTAATAAGCTGTATCAGAAAGCTCTCGAATATTACAGTAAAGGCAACTGCAAAAAATTGCTTAACAATTATAAAGGAGCAATTGCTGATTTTACCATGGCAATAAAATATAATCCAAAATTTGCAGAAGCATATTTCAAACGGGCAAATACCAGATTAATTTTGAATGATACAAACGGAGCTCAAAGAGATTATGATAAAGCTATTGAATTGAAACCATACTTTGCTGAAGCTTTAATCAACAGGGGTATTACAAAAATGAATGAAGGTAATGTTGAAGGTAGTCAAAAAGATTTTCTTAAAGCTGGAAAACTTGGTTTTATGAATGCTTTTTCTGTAAGAAAGGATATATACAGATAGAAATCAAATCTCAGATTTAACCACACTCTCATCCCGCCCAAAAGCGGGACACACTTTTAAAAATTGATACATCCTCAAATATTCAATGGTATCAATTTTGCCTTTCTATATATAAACACTCTTATATCTCTGCTTAAAATCTTGGTTAAGCGTTAATTTTAAAGTTAACTAAGTCAGAGAGACAACATCTTAAAAATTTTGAACAGCAAAAAGGATATTCAGGGGTAAAAATTTCCTGTACAATCTTCTTAATCTCATTTTAGGCTGAGAGAAAAAACGCCGTTTAATAAGTAAAGTTTTTGTTTGATACAATCCCGGAGTCACTATGAAAAAGGTATATTACTTTTCAAAAGAAAAGCTGCAATATTTAGAAATAAAAAATTTTAAGTTTAAGCTTGCTGTAACAATAGGTTCAGCAGTTGTAATAATTAGCTTAATTTTATGTGGGGGCTATTCATACATCTTTTCCTTAATTAATTCAAATCGTGATGTTAATCTATTAAGAAATGAAAACGAGATATTAAAAGAAAGGCTTGCGGATATTGTATCACTTTATGGTGATTTAAATAAAGAACTTGATAGCCTTGTTACTCAAAATGAAGAATTAAGAATAGCCGCAAATCTTCCTCCTGTATCGGAAGAAGAAAGATTGCTCGGCTTTGGCGGCGGCTCTTTTGATAATTCACTTGAATTTTTAAACTCACCTAATTCTATTGAAATTAAAAAAGCTGCGGAACTTACCGAGGAGTTAACACGGAAAATCTATTTTGAAAAATCCAACTATAATGAAATAGCAAATAAGTTAAATGAGAATAAAGAGTTTTATTCTTCCATGCCTGCTCTAAAACCTTGCAACGGCTCATTTGCCTACCACGGCTTTGGAATGAGAATGCATCCTATACTAAATAAAGTAAGAATGCATGAAGGAATTGATATTATAACCGAAGTTGGAACCAAGGTTATTTCTTCAGGAAAAGGTAAGGTTGCATTTGCGGGATACAGAGGATCGTACGGTTTAACAGTTGAAATTGATCATGGTTTTGGATACAGAACATTGTATGCTCACCTTTCAAGGTCGCTTGTTAAAAAAGGGGAAACAGTAAACCGCGGAGATCTTATTGCAACAACAGGAAATACGGGTTTATCTACAGGACCTCATCTTCATTATGAAGTTGAGCATGATGGAGTTAAACAAGATCCGGTGAAATTTATTTTTGATGATATAGACCTTTTTGATTAAAACATAAAACTATTTCTTTAATTCTTTCTCTATCCCGTTTCAGACACTGAAAAAAATAATACGGAGGTGTTATGGGTATAATAAATGAGAAAGTTCTGGCAGTCGCGGTTATCGGTGTTCTTTATGCACTTACCTGGATGATGAAGCCGCAAACAATGCTGATAATGATTATAAATACTATACTTGGAATTGTTACAATAATCTGGGCTTTGGATTTTTTCGGTTTGTACCCTCTTTCTAAGATAATCCCGATTAATTTTTATAGTTAAATCTAAATCTGAGTTTATTCAGAAACAGGTATAAAGCTTATTGCAGTTCCCCCGCCAGGCTCTAATTGTAAATTTAAATTTGTTGTTTTGTTAACAATCCTGCTTTCTATTTTATAAACAGTTGGGTTTTTATCCCAATGGGAATCCTCTTTATCCGAATAGATAGTAGCGGTATATTTTTTCCCTTCATCTAAAAAGTTTAATGAAATACTTAATGATCTTTCATTTTCATCCGTAATGCTTCCTAAAAACCACTTCCCTGTGTTTCTTTCTTTTCGGACTGTGGTGATATATTCTTCAATCTCACCATTAATCACAATTGAAGTATCCCAGTCAACACCAACATCTCTTATAAATTGAAATGCAGGATTTCCTTTATAATTTTCAGGAAGATCTGCAGCCATTTGTAAGGGGCTATAAATAACAACGTACAAAGCAAGCTGATGTGCTAATGTTGTATTAACCTGGTTTTTATCTTTGTATTTATCAAATTTTATATCAAAAATTCCCGGGGTATAATCTATTGGTCCTGCAAGCATTCTTGTGAAAGGAACAATTGTAAGATGTTTCGGCGGATTCATATCAATACTCCAGGCATTAAACTCCTGTCCTCTTAGTCCTTCTCCACTCATTAAGTTCGGATAAGTTCTTCTTAATCCTGTTGGAGTGACCGGTTCATGAATATCAACCATAATTTGATATTGAGCAGCTTTCTCAATCACTTTTCTGTTATGGTTAACCATATACTGCCCATGATGATATTCACCTTTGGGAATTATAGGACCAACATATCCTGTTTTTATGGCATGAATGCCAAGACTTTTACACAGAGCAAAAGCTGTATCCATTTGCTGTTCATAAGTTCTTACCGCTGAAGAAGTCTCGTGGTGCATAATTAAATTAACACCTTTTTCTTTTCCGTAACGAACAACCTCTTTAAGATCATAGTCTGCATAGGGAGTAACGAAATCGAAAACGCCTTCACGATCTTCAAAACCGATCCACCTTTCCCAGCCTGTATTCCATCCTTCAATAAGCAAAGCCTTAATTCCATTTTCGGATGCAAAGTCAATATATCGTTTAGCATTTTCAGTTGTTGCACCATGTTTTCCGCTTGCCATATCCCAGGTACTTTTACCAAGATGCATTTCCCACCAGATGCCCATATACTTTGTTGGTTTTATCCATTCTAACTTGTTAGGATCAAGTTTGTTCGGTTCATTCAGATTAAGAATTGTTCTTGATTCTACTAAATCTTTGGCTTCGTCGCAAATTAAAATCAATCTCCAGGGTGTAACAAAGGGAGTTTTTGTTTTTACTTTTATACCCACCTCATTACCAACGAGCTCACTTTGAAATAGAAGTTTTTCTTTATCAACTTTTAAGGTTATGCTGGAATAATCGGTCAGGTTAGCTTCAAGGATGCTTATATAAATTCCATCATCCGTTTTCAATGTAACTGGAGCGTTAACTGCATTTTCTGGAATGTAAGTTTGTATAAGATTAGGATGTCCACGTTTAGATAAAGCATCAATTTCAGAAATACGGGATGTATTATAAAGATGTTCAGTAATATCCCAGTCTCCGGGAGTCCACCAGCAGGTATGATCCCCGGTTAAATTGAACTGAGTGCTTTCATCAGTAATTACAACATCTTTAAGATTTTTTTGTTCGGGAAATTCAAATCTAAAACCAACACCATCATTAAAAACTCTGAATACGAGAAAGCATTTTCTTTGAGGCTCTTCTTTTTCTTCAAGCTCAACCTTCAATTCATTATAATTATTGCGGATAAATCTTTGTTCTCCCCAAACTGTTTCCCAATTTTCATCAAAAGAAGAAGTGAATGAGTTTATAACTTTAAGATTCTTCCCAAAAGATTTCGCACCTTTAAAATCAAAGCTGAAGGAAGAAGTATCAATAATTCTTTTACCGTTGAAGTTTATAAGATAGAATGGGTCCCCTTTTTCTGTTAAAGAAAAAACTAATTCCATTTCGTCATTTGGAGAGTTTACTTTTGAGGTTGTTTTCTGATTAAAAATTTGGCAGCCAGCTAATTGAATTAGTAGAATGCAGAATATAAAGATTTTAAATTGTTTCATGTTAATAATTGAGTTAATAATAAACGTATTTAATTATTGTTTGTTTAGTAAGATATTCAATCTATTGAAGAATCAGAAGCGTTGCTTCTGTAAAAAACCTATCCTAATTTGACATCCTATTTTAGATTAGCTATATTTAACCACTTAAATATCGCGGGGTGGAGCAATTGGTAGCTCGTCGGGCTCATAACCCGAAGGTTGTAGGTTCAAGTCCTGCCCCCGCTACAAATCAGAAAAAGCCGAGTTATATCGGCTTTTTTATTTTACGACTATGAAATACTACGTTTATGTTATTCAAAGCGAAGAAGGGTTTAAATACAAAGGATTGACGGACAATCTTGAGAAAAGATTGCTTGAGCATAATAACAAAACCCTTTCCTTTTGGACAAAAAGAGGGACAAATTGGAAATTAATTTACAAAGAAGAGTTTGAGAGTAAGACCGAAGCACTTAAAAGAGAGAAGTGGTTAAAATCTGGAGTTGGTAGAGAGTATTTAGAAAGAATTTTAATCAATAAATAGGCTGTAGGTTCAATCCGCCGCGGTGGACTGCCCCCGCTACAAATCAGAAAAAGCCGAGTTATATCGGCTTTTTTATTTTACG